>DATKYQ010000065.1:0-44893 GCA_035528415.1 Myxococcota bacterium
AACGCCAAGCCCCTCACAGCAGCGGGCATATAATCTGATAAAGCAGATATCACTGTAGACAGAAAGGCGCAGTACGATGATGCACGAACATGATAGAATCAAAGGTGTTTTGCACTCGTTTTTATAGGGAACTTCGGCCTAAGGGTTTCAGCCTGCCAAAAGATTTATCCAAATTGGCGAGCCCGCCCTGCTGCCCACAGATAAGTTAAAACCATTATGGAAATTCCCCCAATGGCCATCAGAAAACTTATCATACCGTTGCTCATGTCTGCCTCCGATTGTTATTAATATACGGAAATACTGTGTTTTGTCTATCGCGCACACGGATGGGATTGGTGACTCTTGTTTTGGCGCTGTTTGCCTGGCCCCCATTTCTTTATGTGATAACATTGTCGTCGAATTCAACCGAGTATCAGAATCGGAGAAAACCGATGCGCGTTTATACGCACATATTTTTACTCGCAATCCTGTCAGCGACTTGCTTGGGCGGATGCGGGGCGGGAAATTCAATTTCATTTACCCTTGACGGCTTGCCGGCTTTCCATGTTCGCTCGCCTTACCTGTATCAGCTCGAAGTGTCGGGCACCGACCGGGAGGTCGGGTTTGCGGTGACCGCCGGGCGCTTGCCCTTCGGACTGCAACTGGAACCAGACGGGCGCTTGCATGGCGTCCCCATCGCCGTGCAGCAAGCCGCCTTCACGATCACTGCCGGCTCTTCCTCCGGGTCCGGTCAATGGGCTGCAGACAGCGAGGTGACCGTGAGCGACCCGGATGGCCTGCGCTTGCTGGTCGAGGAATTGCCCGTGGCCGCTTTAGGTCAATCGTACTCGCACTCGTTTTCGGCTGTGGGAGGCACGCCGAACTCATGGAGCCTCCTGCGCGCGCGGACTTTTTTTGCAGCGGCTGCCGAGCCGAACCAGCCCCCACTAACTTCTGACGATATTCCGGCCTGGCTGTCTCTCGATCCGGCAAGCGGCGAATTGTCCGGCACGGCCCCAGCCGACGAGCAGGTGCTTTTGCTGCTTATCGAGGCCACCTACGGCACTGACACAGCCCAAGAGACATACGCCCTTCGAGTCGGCGACAGTGCAAACCCGGGCTGGCTGCTTCAAAAGAGCGAGGCCTACGTCACCCGACAGGCGGACAAACACCTGCCATCCGGCCTGCACCTGGCGACCGAGGAAAACGGCTGCTTCTCCAACTACGGAGACTCCTGCTGCTGGAGCGGCACCTCGATGGGCGGGCTGTATCCGTGACTCAACACATCTGGGACAACGAGATGAAGATGATCGACCTCGACGGATTGACTACCAACTTTGGAATGATGTCCGGGTACGGCTTCGACGGCTTCGATCCTTACGAATTCGGCACGACCCTGGCCAACGGCATGAACGCGATCATGTTGATCAACTGGTTCCAGATGACGTCGCAGGTCGCCGCCGACGAGGACACGCGCCAAGCCTTTGCCGAACGCCTGCAAGACTTGATCTCGGATGAGGAAAACCCGGAACCGGGCCGCGAGTTCGAGCACAGCTATCTCGACATTCTCGAAGACAGCTACGCCTACGCGGCCTACCCGCCGGGCGACTATTTCGCCAACATGAAGTGGTACAACGCGCATATGGCCTTCTCCAACTTCTTCCACTCGGTTCGTTGGGCCGAAGATCCGGGTTTGCGAAAGACCCTGCTCGACGCGTTTGGCAAGGTCCTTTGGGAAGACGTCGAGCCCATGCAGTCTGGTTGCGAAAAGCCCGAACTGCGCCGCGCCCGGCGGGAGTTCAATCCGCACTTCTCTTGGCAGTACCTGGCAGCCTATGGTGATCGCGATCCCGAGGTGATCTTCGAAGCCTTGACTCAGATGATGTACTGGCTGGCCATACCGCGGCATGACTACGCAGTCGAGAATCCACTGAACGTAGAGACCGTTCCCGGTCAGCCTGACTGGGCTTGTGAGGTTTTACCGGTGCATGTGCGGCCGCAGTCGAGCAACTATCTGTGGCACCGCGATCCTTACCGTCACACCGGCGGCAACGATACGCCCGGTCGCGAGGACGGCGGCGGAGACGGGTTCGTGCCCTACTGGATGGGCCGCTACTTCGGCTTCGTGCCTTCGAATATATAATCTGGCAATGGTCAGGGCGCCAGCGCCGTCAGCATTTCGAGAATTTCCGCCCGGGCGGTGTCCGCTGCGGTCCGGTCCAGTTCATCAGCCCAGTAGATGGAGGTATCGGGAGGCGGCAGTACCGCTGAAGGCAGACCGTCCAGGAGATCGCGGGCCTGTTGCACCAGCACGGGATCCACGCCGTTGGTTTCGGCCTCGGCGATGGCCGCCTGCAACATATACAAGTACTCGTAGTCTTGAACCCCTTCACGCACCGCTTCCATGTGCTTGGAGGTGGTGATCGAAGTGTCGTCCATGAAGGATGGAGAATATCCCCGCGCGCTCAGCAGGGCATATTCGTTCCAGGAAGAAACCCCGCCGTTGTCACTGAACGCCCAGAAGTGCATGGTGTTGGCCCCGTGTTGCCAGGCCGTCCACGCCTGCATGCGATGGTAGCTGTAAGGATCCAGGAGCCGGACCGGACCGCTGCATGAATAGAACTCCAACGTTGTCCCGGCCGCCCGCCGGTCGGCGACATACTCGGCGTAGGCCGTTCCTCCGGCCAGGAAGATCTGCCGATTGGGGCAAAGGATGTCGCAGGCCGCGATCATCCGGGGATCGGCGTCCCGGATGTCCGAATAGGTGGGATCTTCCCAGACCCGCAGATTGGCTCCCGAGGCATGGATGGCATCGGCCCAGGCCAGGATGGTCGCATCCTGCCCGGCCTCGTGGGGCTCGTCCACCAGCAGGACCGCCAACCGGTCGGGAGCCAGGCCCCGGGCTTGTGCGTGGGCGGACCAGAAGAGAGCCCACTCGCCCACGGCGGTTGCAAACTCCGGGGTTGCGGCGGCATGGCCGGCCATCGAATCGGAAACCGAGGCAAAAACTTCGTAACCATCGGCGCCCGGCCACAGATCCAGCCAGGCGTCGAATTCGGTCGTGTCCGGATCCGTGGTCAGGTGACCATCGCCATCGTAGGAACCCCGCGGCATGACGCTGCTTGTCGCCCAGGGCCGATCCACGAAATGTTCGACCAGGTGAGTTACGACCAAAGCGCGGTTTTGCTCGGTGATGCCCCGGTGGGAAGCCCGGTTGGTGTAGTCCCAGCCGCCGAGATGCAAGTGCCGCTCGGTGGGAAAGACAAAGGGGTAGACGTGCAGGCTGAGCGGAACCTGGCGTTCCCCGGAACCGTCGTCGAGTACAATCGTTCCGGCATGCTCGCCGGGCGTGACGCCGTCGAGAAAGAACGTGAACCAGACCTGGCGGGTGAGACCGGAAGGTACGTGAATGGTGTAGTGATCCCCTTCCCGCATTGCATCGGGCAGGGCATCCGATACGGGTATTCCATCGGCCGTGTCGGTCCAGGCAACCTCATGAACGGTCAGACGGGAAGGATTGGCGCCCCCTGGCAATCCCTCCACCCGAAGCCGGACCTGCTTGAGGCGCGGACCCGCGTTGCTGAGATTGAGTTGCGCGGCGCGAAACTCGTGTTGGATCAGATCGACGGAAAGTGAAGCGCTCGCGTCCCGGGGCGGGTCCGCCAGGTAAGGCAAGTTATCCCAGGTTGCCGATTGCCACACAGTGAGTTCGGGCCATCCCCCGAACCGCCACAAGCGGGCCTGAACAGCCAATACCCGTTCGTGAAGCAGATCGAATGGAAGCACGGCCCGAAAGTCCGGTTCGGGGATCATGTTCTCGAGCATGGCCATGACGGAATCCCATTCGCACAGGATCTCGTCGCGAACTTCGGCGGGGACCGCCAGGTCGTCGGCTTTTTGCAGCAACGTTGCCATGTCGGAATAAAAGCGCTCGACCATTTGCGCGCGAACCTGGTTGGCCGACACCGCTCCGCCCAGATCCTCGACCGCTTCACCCGCGATCGGTTCGGCAAGCCATGCTTGTTCCCCTTCGAAGACCTCGATTTCGTCCACGAAGAGGTAAGGAGACGCCACGATGGCCAGCGCCAGGTACCGCCCGTGGGTGTGAAGCTCGTCGGTCCAGTAGCGATGGATCGCATAACCATCTGCCGGGGGAATCTCGTGACGGTGGTGGAGCGCCACCAGGTCTCCCGCCTGGTGAAACACCTGATCGGCTCCGGCCACGAATAGGTAGACGGCCTTGGGCCATTCGACCCCGGCCACACCCGCGGCGGTGTTGTAGGAGACACCCCGAACGGGACGATCGGCGCCGAGATCCACCACGACGATGGGATTGCGGCGCGACCAGCCCACCGTGGAAGCCTGGGTCCAGAAGTAACCTTCGGTGTACACGCCGTCGGTGAGCTGGACGGTGTCGTCCGGATCCGTGCAGAGCGCGTAGTTGGGTGCGGGGTCCAGGGTGTAGGTGGCCCCGAGCGCCAGGTTGGTCATGTCCGGCATGCTGCGGGGAGTCGGCCCGTTAGGGGGCCACAGGCCGGTATTGACGCACTGGCACACACCGTCGGCTCCATTGGTGTACGGATCGGGACAATTGCCGCAGGTTCTCCCGCCCATGGTGTTGGTGCAGGTCACTAACGGGTCGCAGCCACCGTTGTCGGTTTCGCATTCATCGATGTCTGAGCAGTCCGTACCGTCGCCGGTGTACCCCACGTTACAGGCGCAGCTGAAGCCGCCGGGGATGTTGGTGCAGGTGGCGTCGGCGTGGCAGTTGTGGCCCGAACCTTCACCGATACATTCGTTGTCGTCGAGGCAGCTCGTGCCGTCATGGGTGTAGCCCTCTTCGCACTCGGTTCCCGAATCGGACGGATCGTCGACATTGCCGCTCGCGCAACTCGCGGCCGTGACTGCAGCCAGCCAGAGCACGAGGTAAAGCGAAAACGGATTGCGCAGGCTGCGATTCGAACCCATACAATAGAACTACCAGAAAACGCCTGGTCTGTACAACCAAGATGAGTTGATTTGGAGGCGTTCGACCCACTATAATGGATGCATCGGGCAGGCCAATGACGACTCGAGGACCTGGTTCTTCCTGGGAGGAGGCCGATGCAACTGGCAAGTTGGCTCCATTCGGTGAAGGCGGTCGGGTGCATCGCCCTTTCCCTTTCGCTCTTGACGGCGCTGTCCTGCCAAGACGATCAGCTTGAGTTTCTTACGGATGCTGCTGTCGACGCGGATGCCTCCACGGATTCCGATGCCGGTGCGGACGTTTCCACGGATTCCGATGCCGGCGAAGACTCAGACGGCTCAATCGGGAGCGATGAAGATACGGAGCCCATCTGCATTGAAGGCGTCGAGGAGGGCGACTTCCCCGAGCGCGTGATCTTTCGCTCGAAGAAAACATCGTTCAACTGGAAATGGTACGTCACCCTGCACGAAGGCAAGATCTGGGTGAAACCCAACCCGGAGGCTGGCGAGGCGCCGGGAGAATGGACTCTTTTGGGCACCGGGCTGCCGTCCGGCGCCGACGTGGTCCGCTTTGATCCACCGACCGAGATCATCGAGATCTCCGCCGACGGTACTTGGCTGCACGCTCTTTCTCCCGCCGGCGTTTTCTACCGCGGCACCGACTTCACCGGCAATGTGCACTCGTTCTTCACCTGGTCGGACACCTGGGGCCATCCCGCGGCCAACGGTCCGGGCATCACCACGGAGTTTCCCACCACTTACGGCTGGTCGGTGTCCGATTCCCAGGGAGCTGGAGTCAACCACTACCAGGACCGGCTCGGAACAAGCCACAGCGTCGGCATGGGAGTCGCTCACATGTACCGCATTGGTGCCGAAGGCCGCAGCCTGATCTTCAACGACTGGTGGCTGCCCGCCGACTGGAGCCGCCAGATCTGCTTGCCCGATCGCGGCACCTTTTTCGCCGAGAACATGAGCGCCAGCGCCTCCACGATCTTCATCGTGGGCACGCTCGGCGAGTTGTACACGCGGCTCTACGACTTCGATACGGGGGGCGAAAACGACAGCTTGATCTACTCCTTCCTGATCACCGAGGCCGCGGGGGATACGCGGGCGCTTCCCGCCGAAGACTGGCAGAGGCAGCCCGGCATCACGGACGGGCTCATCACCAGCCGCATCACGATCTACCAGGACGGTCAGGGAAATGCCGCCCGGATGCTACGCGTCGAAGGGGTCCAGGACGGCCGCACCGGCTTCTACTACAAGCACATCTTCGACGAAAGCTGGTCTTTTGAGGAAACGGGCTACCGGGCCTGTGGACCTTTCCTCAATGCGCCGGGTCGGACGCCTCCTGAGCCGGTGGAACCAAACGACTACTCGCTCGTCGGAACGCTCGTACGCAGCCCGGTCTTGGGCACGAGTGTTTCTGTCGACATCGATATTCCGGCTTTTAACCTGATGTGTTCGCCGGCGGACGTTTACCTTGGCGTTGACGGAAACCCGGTGACCGTCGATGGAAAGCCGCTGGTCTTCCCATTGCACCACGTGCACTCCTTGATCCTAGAGGAGCGTGCGCGAGAGTACTGGCTCGACGGAGTTCCGGCGACAATTCGTGCCGCGCTCGTCCTGCCGGACGAGTTGGCCGGCATCGACGACGCGGTCGCCCTCGCCACGATTCAAAGCCTCTTCGAGGACCGAAGAGGCGTCAATTTCAAGGGAACGGCGACGCTGGACCAATTGACGCTCAATGAGATGACTTGGCTCGATCCCTCCATCGGCATTGTCCCTGGCGACGAGAAGGCTGACCCGGGAAACACCATCAGTCTCGGGGCCACAAGGCCCTGAAAAAGCGGCTGCATTGGCGCATGATGAACCTCGCCAAGACCATGTGACAGCCGGACCTTACACTTCAACCCATCCCAAGGTGTTGAGCTACTCGGCCACGAAACGCACCGCCGATCCCACGGCTCCCATGCACCAATCGGTAATCAAGTCGTCTTCCACCACCACGTTCAATGGCCGGTCGATCCAATCCGGCACGAAGAACGAACCACTGCCATCGAGGTCCTGAGGCATACACTGCATCTGGTTCGGCTCCCAATCTTTAGGCTCACATAGCGAGGCGTCAAAGAAAATATCAAGGTCGATCACATCCAGCGCCATAGTGGCCAATCCGGTAAAATCCTCGTCGGCCGTGGCCACCGCGTTGACGGCGAGCTCCCTGACCTGCTCGGCCTGCTCGGCCGTGAGCTCGGGCTGCACAAGCTCATCGAACACCATCGGGTATAACCAGCCGCCGGGCTGCACGTCGAGAGTCAACTCCACCTTGAAGTTGTTCCCGATTACGTCCTCCTCCAGGACGATACTGCCCAAGGGGGCCTGAGTCAGCGCCGCGTCGCTCGTTGCCGCTTCGCCACCAACCAGCCTGAGCAGCCCCCGATCTCCGCGCCCGACATGCAGGCTTACCTTTACCTCGACGCCGCCCGCCGGTACCGGGATTTCATCCCCCATTTCATACAGCCCGCCGTCGGGCGTCTGAACCAGAAGCAGAATCTGGGTCGCCACCGGAGTCCGCGACACAAACGTGTGCCGGTCGCGGATCCCCTGGATCACACCTGCGACATTCGGAGTCGCGGCCCGGACCCAGGTGGTTGGGAATCCGGGTAGCAGCAAGGTGTGCCGGTCGCTGCCCCCCACCAGGGCCACATGCACGCCGCGGGCCAACATTGCCTCGTAGTAGGTCAGCGCCTGGAACGACGCCCCGCGTCTTTGTTCTTGCACGGCCCGCCTAAACAGCGGGTTTGCGAGACCATGGGCCGCCTCCCACTCATCCAGAAGCTCGGTAGTGTAGGACGGAGACATGAGCGCCCAGCCGCTGTTCCAAACCTCAATCGCGTCGTTTATCCGCAGATCCCAGGGAAATGGATTATTCGACAGAAACGGATGATTGATCGAGAACAGGCCGCCCTGGGCATGCGTGGCCTGAGCGCCGCCGCTAACATCCTCCAGAGTTACGCCGTCTTCATCAGGATCGTGATCCACGAACTCGGTGATTCCCAGCGCTCCGGCATGCCCGCTACTGCCCCATTCCTCCCCGCCAATCAGGATCAAGCGCTCGCTTGTCCAGGCCGGGTCGCTCAAAACATCGACGGTGCGATGATCGGTGATGGCGATGAAATCCAGCCCGTTGCCTTCATACTCGGGATGTTCGGCCAGCAGGACTTTACTGTCTAAGCTCTCGGCCAAACGTATCAGGGTCGCCGTATCGTCCCACCCGTCACTCCAGGTCGTGTGCATGTGGAGATCCCCGCGCAGCCAATCTTCCTGCCAGACAACCACTTGCTGTAAATCGCCCGAGCCGCAGGACGGCGCCCCGAACGTGCCGGCGAAAAGGAAAAGTGCCGCGCGCAAAAGCAGCGATTTATGCATTGTTACCTCCGCTCATCGGACTGCCCTCATTAACCTCCATTTCAGGGGTTCTTTTATGAAGCTTTGTTTGAAGAAAACCCGGGGACGGAGTGGCATCATTCTTCGCCGACCAAACGGCAGTCACTTCACTTTCTTACTCTTTTTCCTGTCACTTATGCTTACGTGATAGTGTAAAAATATTACTTCCATCATTAAAAAAAAGCAAGGGGTGTGTCATGAAAATAACTTATTCCACTATCGTCTTGATATTATCAGCCTGCTTTTGCGCCGCTTGCAGCGGAGGAAAAATTGACGCTTTGCCCGGGCTGGGTGACGCTTGCCCGGACAATCAGTGTAAAGAAGGCTTGTTCTGTTATCAGGCTGTTTGCCGCACAGTTTGCGACGAAAACAATCCCTGTTCGGGCCAAGATGAAAAATGCCAGGACGGCGCCTGCATGCAGATCAGCGACAAGTGCGGCGACAATCATGTCGATCCGCCCCTGGAGACCTGCGACGGCAACTGTCCGACAACCTGTGACGATAACAACGCTTGCACGGTCGATAGCCTGACCGGCAGCGCCGACGACTGCAACGTGGTTTGCGGCACTTCCCAGATTATCGCTTGTCTCAACGGCGACGGTTGTTGTCCCAGCGCCTGTGATTTCAACAGCGACAACGATTGCTCCGACAAATGCGGCAACAACCAGGTTGATCCGCCGCTGGAAACCTGCGACGGCGATTGTCCGACGACTTGCGAAGACAACAATATCTGTACCACCGATACCATGACCGGCACAGTCGATCGCTGCAACGTGCGCTGCTACAATACGGCGATTCTAAGTTGTATTAGCGGCGACGGTTGTTGTCCCCAGGGTTGTGGTTATGATGGCGATCACGACTGCCCTTCCGAATGTTCCTGGACGAATTGCGACTCGGTTAAGAACGATTACAATTTACGTCATAACTACATAGCAACCGATCTGCCCGACGGCGACTATGATTTTGGAACTCCGGGCCTGGTCGATATCGACGGCGACGGCGACCTGGATTTCTTCGCCGGGGTCAGCTATTCGGCGGTCTACTGGTTTGAATATGAGGGGCAACGCACCGGCTGGACGCGGCACAAAGTCGGCAATCTCGATCAACAACAATTGCCCGGCCTGGTTTTTGACGTCGACGGTGACAACAAACCCGACCTGCTGACCGGGAGGGTTTGGTATAAAAATCCGGCCAATCCCCGCGAGCAGGAATTTAGCCGCTACACTTACGACAGCAGCATTAATGCCGGCATTCACGACTTAGTGGCCGTGGATCTTACCGGCGACGGCCAGGAAGAGATCGTCATGTTCAACTCGGACACCGAGTTTGCCTGGTACCAAATTCCGGCCGATCCGAGCCAGGACGCCGATTGGCCCAAGCACGTGATTGCCGATTCGTCGGTGGTAAACGGCATTCACGGCGGCCTGGCTCCGATGGGTTTTGGGGACTTAGACGGCGATCAAGACAACGATCTGGTTTTGTGCCAATACTGGTTCAGAAACGACGGCCAGGGCGCTTCCTGGACCCGCTTTGATCTGCCCTTCGGGCGTTACGGAACTTACGGCACTGGGAGTCCCTACGGCTACTCGTCACGCAGCTGGGTTGTCGATATCGACAACGACGGCGACAATGACATCGTCGAGGTCGACTGCGATATGAGCCTGTCGACCGCGGCGCTTCTCGAAAACGCCAACGGCGACGGCACCAATTGGGTGCCGCATCAAATGCCGCAGGTCGCCGCCGGCGATCGCGGTTCCTTCCACAGTCTGGCGGTTTTCGATTTCAACGGCGACGGTTTGCTGGACATCGTCACCGCCGATCAGGAGGATCTATTGCCCAGCGGAGCGGTGCCGCGGGTCTGGCTTTGGGAAAACACCGGCGGCGCCTGGGTCGAACACATGCTGGCCGATATTCACCTGGGCCTGCATGATTTTTGTATCGGCGATGTCGAGGGCGACGGCGACACCGATATCGTTGCCAAAGTTTGGAACGCGCGTGCCTGGGGATATAACGCCAATGGCGACAACGAGCACGTCGGCTTTTGGGAAAATCTGTCGATAACCAATTTGGACAACTGGGAAGATCTCAAGGGCTGGACAATCAACGGCGCCAGCTGGGAAGTTGTCGACGGCAACATAGTCTGCCATCAGGACCCGCCCGGCACCGGCGGTACGCTGGAGCACGACGTCGACAACTTCGATGATTTCGAGATCTCTTTCGATGCCTGGCCGGACTACGGCGTCGACACCGGAGTCTATTTCAGGATGAACGCTTCCGGGCAGGGCTATCAGCTATGCATCGACTACCAGCCGGAAAATCCGATGGGTGAGATCTACGGCGTCGGTATCGGCAGCTGGGAAAAATGGAAAAGCGCCTGGGACTACACCATTGTGAATGAATCCACAATTACCGGCGGCTCGCAGTGGTTCAACATCGAGGACTGGGCCGACATCTGGAACGCCGCCGGCTGGAATAATTTCTTGATGCGCGTCGAAAACAACCCCATGCATATGCAGGTTTGGATCAACGGCACCAAAGTCTACGACTACACAGACGACGAGACCCTCGGCTGGGACAGCGGCCGCATCATGCTGCAGGTTCACGAAACCATAGAAGAGTGGCCGGCGGACAAAGTCGCCCGCTTCAAAAACATCGTGGTCAATACCGTTGTTGGCCAATAGCAGAAACTGAGCAACACAAGTTTTGCATGAAAGGTCGACCGGAATGAAATCAGTCAGTCTGGCATTGGTTCTTAGTCTGGCAGCCTGTTCGTCAGGCACCGGTGAGCAGCCCTACGACGGCCCCTTCCGCCTGGTGAAGGAGTTCCCGCCCGTGGCACAACCTCAGACAGCCTACCAACACACATTTAAAGGAGAAGGCGGCCAAGAACCCTATGCCAACTGGCGGGTGATCAAAGGGCAATTGCCCGACGGGATGTCCCTGGATACTTCCAGTGGTATCCTGTCCGGCACCTCGTCTGCAGCGCATTTTTCTTATTTCGTGCTGTGCGCCAATGACGCCCTGAACGCCGAAGCCTGCGAGCTTTTTGGAATCCCGGTCGGGACCAAAGGGGCCTTGGCCGAGCGGGCCGCCGGATACCAGGAAGTCTACGAGGCCCGCCATTACACTTTTGGGTTGTCCTTCAATAACATGACCCCGGATGACCCGGGCGGCAACTTGCGTTACTCAACCTGCGGCGACTGCGCCTTCCAATCGGGCCAGTGCACCCAGGCCATGGCACTGCGCTATGCGGTCACCCGCACACCCGAGGCTTTAGCCCACATCAAAGACCACCTGGCCGGCTGGCGTTTTTTCCAGTCAGTCACTCAGGTCAAGGGCCTGATCGGCCGCTGTTACGCTCACAAGGACTGGCCCATGGAGGACGGCCGCTGGGAAAATGTCGACAGCGATCCAAATGAGTACCGCGGCGAAGGGGAATACGCCGATTACTTCTGGAAGGGTGACACCTCCCGCGATCAGGTAAGCGGTGCGGTCAACGGGGTTGCCATGGCCTACGATCTGGTGGACGACAACGAGGCCCGCCAAAACGCCCGCGACTTTCTAGTGGATCTGGCCGACCACGTTTGGGATAACGGCTTGAAAATCGTCGACCCTGACGGCCTGGTGACTACCTATGGAGACATGGATGCCGAGTTCTTGGAGGGCCTCCCGATCCCCAATGGAATGAACGCGGTCTGCAGCCTGGCCTGGTTCAAGGCGGCCCATCACGTCTCCGGTGAAAAGCGCTTTGCCGACTACTACGAAGAGCTGGTTTACGATCGTGACTACCTGGGCATCATGCGCGACTACCAGTGGGTCTATATGGGATACAACACCAAGTACTACAACGTTTATCTCGTCTACCAGAATTGGTTTCACCTGATGCGCCTGGAAGAAGATCCGGAATTGAGAGAGCAATACAAGGCCATATTCCGAGACACACTCTGGCTCAACGTGGATGACCAAGACACTCCCAACCGCAAGGCGATAGCCGAGGCCAATCCGGTCAAGACACCCTGGTATCTGTTTTCAACACAGCAGCACGATCCCGAACGACTGTATGAGGCTGTCTGGCAAGTGGTGGTGTTCCCGGAGCCTCCCTTGCGTGATCGCCGGGTGACCAACTCGGCCAATTCGGAGATCGAGAAGAACCCTGCAAATACAGAAGAAGCGCTCTATCCCTTGCCCTCGAACCTGCGCACTCCGGACATGGTCATCTGGCACCGTAACCCCTACGGGCTGGACGGCGGTTCAGATTCGGGCGAAGAGCGCACCGGCTGCGACTATTTGCTTCCTTACTGGCTGGGCCGTTACTACGGCTACATCGGGCCCGAATGGTAGATGTTTGAAAACCCGGAAAACCCGGGGACGGAGTCGCATCATTCTTCCAATAAAAGTAAGAAAGGAGAATCAGCATGCCAGAGTTCGGATCGCCATTTTCAGGGTTGGCAAACGACAGGAAGCTCACGGATGAGGAACTCGTCAGGGCAATTCGTTTCATGGTAGCCGCGGAATACGAAGCGATTCAGATGTACATGCAGCTTGCCGAGTCAACCGACAACGAGCTCGCCGTGGAAGTGCTCAAGGACATCGCGGACGAGGAACGTGTACACGCCGGAGAGTTTCTGAGATTGCTCCACGAGCTTGCCCCGGATGAAGAAAAGTTCTATGCCGAAGGGGCGGAAGAAGTGGAGGAAGAGATCGAGAAAATGAAGTAAGGGATCCCAGAGGAAAAAATGATCAGAATTACACGCGATTCGGGATATGCCGACAGGATTCGTGCGTACAAGATTGTCCTCGACGGCAATGTCATCGGCGAAATCAGAAACGGCGAACAACTGGAACTGGACGTGCCCCCGGGAAAGCATAAGTTGCATTTGAAAATCGATTGGTGTCGCAGCAACTTCGTCGACTTCGAGACGAATGGGAATACCGTCGAGTTTGAATGCGGGAGCAACTTGCGAGGATCCAAGATCTTTTCATCGATCATATACGTGACGTTCCTTCGCAACAAGTACATCTGGCTCAAGAAGAAGTGAAGAACAATTATTGCAGAACAGAGTAATAAAAAACGGCAGTTTCTCATACAGGGCGATTGGCATGAATCTAACCAACGAGAGTTACGTGATCTCGCTCAGTACCAAGTCCTCTACTGAGCGATACTACCGGGACAAGACCGGATGGTTGAAGGTGTCCGCACGGGGGCGGGAATTCAGGATGACTGCCGAGCAAGTTCTGAATCACGTCCTCCCCGTGCTGGCAGGTGTCAAACGAAACATGACAATCAACGTCGAGCATCGCGGCCACGCTGCTCGGAATGAATGACCGGCAGAACATCGGCGTGCAGGATATGCTCGCAAGCTCGCCGATCCTCAGCGCTGACGTTAGGCCCATCCAATAGAGAGGGGCGCGGGGTTCCCATGCCGGCACTAGACATCGCTGGACACTGCAAGCAGATGCGCGAAGTCACTAGCCAGCTACTTCGGCACCTGGGCCCCAGTTCACGTCCACGCCTGAAGAACGTAGTTAGGGGACGGTGGCTTTGCTTGCCTCTGCTGGTTTGTCCCTTGCTGCGCGTGTAAGAACCTGTAGTCTTTGCAGCTCCCTGTCGGTCATAGCGAGTCGTCCCATATAGGACATTCTCGCCGGGCAGTTACGTAGGACACAATCCCTGGGCTATCACACTGTCGGTTTCTTCTGGCGGTTGACAGGTCAGGCCGTGGCTGGGTATGATTCTCGCCACTTTACCCGCTGAGAATAACGTGGAAAATCGTACTGGGAGGAAAAGACATGAGCGAGCCTACCGGGAAGCCATGGTATAAGTACTGGCCCGAGGACGTACCCAAGACAATTGATTTGCCCAAGAAATCGCTGGGGCAGATTTTCGACGAGGCTGCCGAGAAGCATCCCGACAACACGGCCGTCATCTTCCTCGATCACCGTTACAGTTATCGCCAGCTCAAGAAGTGGGTGGATTCGTTTGCGACCGCTTTGGCCGGGATGGGAGTCAAGAAGGGCGACGTGGTCGGGCTGCGGCTGCCGAACAGCGTGCACTACGTGATTGCCTACTACGCGGCGGAGAAGATCGGCGCGATCGTCACCGCCAACAACCCGCTCTACAAGGCGGCTGAGATAGAGCACCAGTTCTCGGACGCCAACGCCAAGGTGCTGGTGGTGATGGACCTGGTCTGGGAAGAGGTGGCCAAGGCGCTGCCCAGGACCGGCATCCAGAAGGTTATCGGCTGCAACATCGCCGACTTCCTGCCCGGCCTGCAGCGTTTTGTGGGCAAGCTACTGGGCAAGATCCCCTCGGCACCCATGCCGGCCGACACGCTGCGCTTCGCAGACCTGCTCAGAACCCGGCCCGCCGTTCCCGAGGTGGATATCGACGTCGAACACGACCTGGCCCTGCTGCAGTACACCGGCGGCACGACCGGCTCTCCCAAGGGTGCCATGCTGACGCACCTGAACCTGGTGGCCAACGCCATGCAGACCAGGGCCTGGGATCCCAAGAACATCCCGGGTAAGGACGTCATCGTCGGCGTGCTGCCTCTGTTCCACATCTATGCCATGACCACCGTGATGAACCTGGCCGTGCTCTCGGGCAACGCCATGCTGCTGTTTCCCAAGCTGCCCGAGTGGGGCGAGTTGCTTAGCGCCATCCAGAAATACCGGGCGACCCTTTTCCCGGGCGTGGCGGCGCTCTACAACGCCGTCAACAACTTCGACCGCGTCAGGGACTACGACCTGACCAGCATCCGGGCCTGTATTTCCGGCGCCGGGCCGTTGCCGGTCGAGATTCAGTCGCGCTTCGAAGAGCTTTCGGGCGCCAAGCTGATCGAAGGCTACGGCCTTACCGAATCCTCGCCGGTGACGCACGCCAACCCGCTTTACGGCCGGCGCAAGAACGGCACGATCGGCTTTCCGGTATCGAACACCGACGCCAAGATCATGGAGTCGGAGATCGGGGAAAAGGAGATGGGCCCCAACGAGGTCGGCGAGTTGGTCATCCGCGGCCCCCAGGTCATGCAGGGTTACATGGGTCACGACGAAGAGAACAAGCAAGTATTACGCGACGGCTGGCTGTACACCGGCGACCTGGGCATGATCGACGACGAGGGCTACTTCATCATCGTCGACCGCAAGAAAGACATGATCAAGCGCAGCGGCTACTCGGTTTTCCCGCGCGAAGTCGAAGATTACCTTTACAAGAACGAACACGTGCTCGAGTGCGCCGTGATCGGCGTGCCCGACGAGAAGGCCGGCGAGGAGATCAAGGCCTTCGTGGCTTTAAAGCCCGATTCGAAAGGCAAGGTCACGGAGCAGGACATCATCAAGTGGGCCAAGGACAACATGGCCGCCTACAAGTACCCGCGCCTGGTCGAGTTCCGCGAAGAGATTCCCAAGGGCACCGCCAACAAGATCATGAGAAGAACTCTCAAGGAAGAAGAGATGGCCAAGATCAAAGCGCAGAAACAGAAGGGGCAGTCGGCCTGAGACGACCTGTTATTGGCGAGGAGCTCTGATGAAAGTGCGTTCGGCCGTCTGGCTGATGGTACTTGTCTGGGCCGGCGGGGTGGCGGCTCAGGAAAAGGCGCAGACAAAGCCGGCCTTGAAGCACCTGAGCGTGCTGTTCACAACCGATCTGTATGGGCGTTTCCGGGATGTCAGTTGCGGCAACACCCCACCGGCAAACGATTTCGCCAATCTGGTAACGAGCATCGATCGTGTAAAAAGCGAAGAAGAAAAGGCCGGTCGACCGGCTCCGCTGGTTTTGAACGGCGGCGATAACATCGGCCCATATGCCTTCTCTCGTTTCCTGCTTTCCCGTGGGCGGCAGGGCGCTAAGCTGATTGCCGGTTGGATGAGAAGGGCGGGATACGAGGTAGTGGCGCTGGGCAACCAGGATTTCTACGCGGTGCCCGAACGACTGGCTGTCTTTTTGGATGCCGGAAGAACCGCGGGCCTTGCCTTCACGGCGGCCAACCTCGATTGCCTTTTGCCTGCCGCCGGAGTTTGTAGATACCTGGATCTCGACCCCCGGCGCTACCGTCTCTTTGAACGGGGCGGCCTCAAGATCGCCGTGCTGTCGGTGATTCACGGTAACCTGGCCGAGCAGACGCCGGCCGCGCATCTTGTGGGCCTGAAAGTGGTGGATCCTTTCGCCCGGGCACGCGAGGTTGTAAAGGCCGCCCGCCGAAACGGAGCCGATCTGGTCTTCGTGCTCTCCCACCTGGATCACTCCGAGACGTCGCCGCGCAACGCACTCAAGCTTGCACGGCGCGTTCCCGGTGCCGATCTGATCATCGCCAACGCGTTTGTCTCAGAGGCCGGGCAGCGGGGCATCGGGACGATCCGTTTCATGGATGGGGCGACGCCGATAGTGGGCAGCGACCTGTTCGGCAAGCACCTCGGCAGGGTCGAGTTGACCGTCCGGCGCGAGGGGCAGCGTTGGCGGGTAGTCGATCTGCGCACCGAGGATGTCGATCCGGCTGGAAGCGTGCCCGATCCCGTGCTGCGCAGCCAGCTTGAGGCCGAACAGAGCTCCTATTGCGAACGTTGGGACCGACCACTGGGCGCGGGCCTCTTGCGAAAGCCCATGGACGCGCCGGCGTTCGAGGCTTACTTGATGGAGATCATGCGCCTGGTGACGCGCAGCGAGCTGTCTTTCATCAACCGCGGCCTGGTGGATGCGCGCACGGTTTTCCCTTTACGCGAGAGGATAACCCGACACGACGTTTTCTCGGCCTTGCCCGGACGCAACCGGCTTTATACTTTCTTGCTGGACACGGCAGCGCTCGGCAGCCTGTGTGCCCGCTTGGCGAGCGAGAAAAGCAAGGGAACTGCGCCGCTGCTGGTACTGGGCCTGGAGTGCAAAGACACGATCAAGGTCAACGGCCGACCGCTGGAGTCGGGCGGGACATACTCGGCCGTGACAATCGAGTACCTGGCCCGGGGAATGCTGGGATACTTCAAGGACCAGACAGCCAAGATGAAAGTCTACCAGCCGGCAGGCGAGAGCCGCGCGCCCGTGCTGGGCGAGCTGGTGCGCCAATTCCTCACGGGACCGCGTTTTACGGGAGCCGAGCCGGAGCCGATCAACATCGATCTGAACTTTCCCAATCTTACTCGCAAGCTGCGCTGGAACTTTCAGACAACCGTGAATTTCAACCTGGGTGACACGCGCATCGACAATGTCCCCGCCTACGATGAAAGCCAGCTCACCCGCGACGAGTACATCGCGCTCAAGGGAGAACTGCGCGGCAAGATTGGAGCCGGTTCGACACTGCAGGCCTTCAGCGCCGAGCTGTGGATGAAGTACGCGCGCAACTCGACCAATGGCGGGTCGTTTGTCGAGAGCGACGACCTGACCACCGTCAACCTGCTTTACATGCTGAACGCGCTGAGAAGCAGCACAGCGGGCTGGTACGTTCCCGCGCTCTATCTTTCGGGACAGGCCGAGACAGAGTTGACCAAGCCCGAGGAGCGCGATTTTCACCACTTAGAGCTGACCGGCACAACCGGTGCCCGTTTCACGTTGTTGCCCGCGCTGGAGGCAAAAGTCGGGCTCGGTGTGCGCGACGAGACGTTCGATCCGGCAAGCTCGCCGGTCTTCGGAATCGAGATCGGCTACGAGCTTGCGCGTTGCGATCTGTTCAGCATCATGGGCAGCCCTTTCCAGATGGAGTCACGCTTTTCGGCCTTTTTCGGGGACCTGGGCCGCTCGAACACCCTCAAGGGACAGTGGGTCAACCGGCTCTACTTCGCGCTGGTGGGACCGATCTTCTTCAACGTTACCCATGACCTCTTTATATACCGTTACTCCGAAAGGGGCTACGGGCTGGCCTCGGATCTGACCTTTGGCCTCTCATACCACGGGAATGCTTCGCTGCAGACGTTCTGATAGAAAGGAACCTGTCATGGATCTCGATTTTCTCTCGAGCCTGGTCGTCCCGAACGAATCCAAGGTTGTCCTGGTAGTCATGGACGGCGTGGGAGGCCTGGCGGGGCCGTCCGGACATACCAGCCTCGAAAGCGCCCGCACGCCGAACCTCGACGCCCTGGCGCTTGCGGGAATTTGCGGATTCCACGACCCGGTCGGGACGGGGATCACGCCCGGCTCGGGGCCTGCGCACATAGGCTTGTTCGGTTACGATCCCATAAAGCGCCTGATCGGGCGCGGCGTGCTGGACACGGCCGGCACCCCGTTCGAGTTCGCAAGCGGCGATCTGGCCAGCCGCCTCAACTTCGCCACCCTGGCCGCGGACGGCACCATATCCGATCGCCGCGCCGGACGAATTTCAGACGAAGAGGGACTGCGCGTGGTGCAGAAGCTGGCCGCGCGCATCAAGGAGATCGACGGGGTCGAGGTGCTCCTGCAGCACGTCAAGGAGTACCGCGCCGCGGCCATCTTCAGGGGCGCCAAGCTTTCAGGCAAACTGTGCGACAGCGATCCGCAGCAGGTTGGGAAAAAGCCTCTATCCGTGGTCCCGATCGAGGACGGCGAAGAGGCGCGCCGGGCGGCCGAGCTGGCCAACGAGTTCATCGAGCAGGCCCAGAAGGTGCTGGCCGATGAGCCGCGGGCGAACTTCCTGATGATGCGCGGTTTCGACGTCTACGATCCCTTGCCGGATTTCTGCAAGCTGTACGACTGGCGGGCCGCGGCGGTGGCCACCTATCCGATGTACAAGGGCGTGGCCCGCCTGGCCGGGATGAAGGTGATCGAGGCCGGGCAGCAGAGCATGGAAGACGAGCTGGCGCTGGTAGAGAAGATCTGGGATGAACATGATTTCATCTTCCTGCACATCAAGAAGACCGACTCGATGGGTGAGGACGGCAACTTCGCGGGCAAGGTGGAAGTAATCGAGCACTTCGACTCGCTCGTCCCGCGCCTGGTGGCGCTCAAGCCCGACGTACTCTGCCTGACCGGCGACCATTCAACGCCGTGCGCGCTGAAAAGCCACTCGTGGCACCCGGTGCCGCTGTGCATTGTGGCGGCAAACGCCAGGCGAGACGCCTGCGAGAGCTTCGGTGAGACGGCCTTTTTAACGGGTGGCCTGGGCCGGGTAAACTCGACCGACGTGCTGCCGCTGCTATTGGCCCACGCCGGACGCCTGCGCAAGTACGGCGCTTGAAATTGGAAAGAGCCTAAGCGGGTAAGACCCGTAAAGATGCCTTAATAGTCGATGCAGTACATGAATGCGTTGCACGAACACAGGCAGACCCCGATGACGTCGTAAATCTGGGTGAGTTCCTGGCAATCCTTGCCGGACACGCAACTTCCGGTGCAGTTGAGGACAGAGTCGGTAAACGCTTTCAATGCTTTCGAATCGGGTTCGGAAAGAAACTCCGTCTTGCACTGCTCAACGTCCACCTGCGAGTCGCATTCGTGGTTCTTGGCGCACAGGGTGTCGATCATGGCGTCGAGGACGCTGTCGGGTTCATTCAGGCCAGACTGCATCAGACACTTATCGGGACTGAAATCGGGCCCGCAGGGCGTGTCCATGAAGCAGGCGACTGCGTTGTCCCAGGCCGAGGAGCGGAATATCGGCTTCATGCCGGGGCAGTCTTGCAGGCAGCTCTGCTCGTCATCCGGGGTGAGGCATTGCCCCACCTTGGCACATACGTCTGAGCAGTTCTTGCCGGAGTTGCTCGAACCGCATGCCTGAACGAAAACGCAACCCCCCAGCCAGGCGGCGGCCGTCGCAACGATCACCAGTCTTTTCATGGAATCATTCTCCTTTTCCTTTGGTTGGCGCGCCAATCGGCGCAGGTTCCGAAGTTCCAATGCGAGTTTTTCTAGCACATCGGGTCGTTTCGATCAATAGTGGGCCATGATTTCCAGCCGGGAGAACGAGCGGTTCGAGATTCCCGACACGATGCCGCTGGTTCCGGTGCGTGACCTGGTCGTCTTTCCATACACCATCGTGCCGCTCTTCGTCAGCCGGGCCGCTTCCGTTTCGGCCATCGAGGCGGCCGTCTCCTCGAACCGGATGGCGCTTTTGTCTGCACAGCGGGAAGTCGACGAGGACGATCCGAGCCTGGAAGACCTGCACCGGGTGGGCACGGTGGGCATGGTGATGCGCACGCGCCGGCTCGACGACGGCCGCATGAAGGCCTTGGTGCAGGGGTTGGTGCGCGGCCGCCTGGAAGAGATCGAAGAGCAAAAGCCGCATTTCACGGCCCGGGTCAGCCCGATCTACAACCTGCCTCTTACCGAGATCTCGGTGACTACCGAGGCGCTGATGCGCACGCTGCGCGAGAAGCTGCAGAGCTACGGTGACATAACCCAGGTGCCCGGACCGGACGTGATGGTGGTCCTGCAGGGATTGAAAGATCCCGGCCGCCTGGCCGATCTGATTGCTTCTAATTTGCCACTGCGGGTGGAGACGGCGCAAGAGGTGCTGCAAACTCCCGATCCCGTAAAGAGGTTGCGCCTGGTGGCCGAGTTGCTCGAACGTGAGCTGCAACTGGTGCAGACCAAGGCGCACATCGAAAGTCGCACCCGGGAGAAGATGGGCCGCAAGCAGCGCGAGTACTTTCTGCGTGAACAACTCGGACAGATCCGCGCGGAGCTCGGCGAGGACATCGAGGATACCGAGCTTGGCGAGCTCGAAAGGCGTATCGCAGACAGCGACATGCCCGCCGGGGCGCTCGGGGAGGCGCGCAAACAACTGGCTCGCCTCAGGAGCATGCGGCCGGAGAGCGCCGAGGCTGGAACCATTCGGACCTACCTCGACTGGCTACTGGATCTAGCCTGGCGAACGGCGACCGAGGACAACCTCGATCTGAGCCGGGCCGCTGCGATCCTCGACGAAGATCACTTCGGGCTGGCCGATGCCAAGGACCGTGTGCTCGAGTTTCTGGGTGTCAAGAAGCTCAACCCTGACAACCCCGGGGCCATCCTGCTGTTGGTGGGCCCACCCGGGGTAGGTAAGACCTCGCTGGGGCGAAGCATTGCAAAAGCCACCGGGCGCAAATTCGTGCGGGTCTCGCTCGGGGGCATCAGGGACGGGGCCGAGATCCACGGTCATCGCCGAACCTACGTCGGAGCCCTGCCGGGTAGGATAGTTCAGGGCATGAAGCAGGCCGGCTCGACTAATCCGGTTTTCCTGCTCGACGAGATCGACAAACTGGGCAACGATTTCAGAGGCGATCCGGCCGCTGCCCTGCTTACGGTGCTCGACCCGGCACAGAACGCCGAATTCGTTGATCACTACCTGAATCTGCCCTTCGACCTGTCCCGGGTGATGTTCATCGCCACCGCCAATCGCAGCGACACGATTCCCGGCCCATTGCTGGATCGGACCGAGGAGATCCGTCTGCCGGGATACGATATCGACGATAAAATCGCCATCGCCAAGCTGTACCTGCTTCCCAGGCAGCTCGCGGCTGCCGGGCTCTCGAAGGCGGCTGTCGAAGTGCCCGACACGACGCTGCGCCGCATGGTCGAGCGACACACCCGCGAGGCGGGACTACGGCAGCTCGAGCGCGCCATCGGCCAGGTGCTGCGCAAGATAGCCCGCCGGGTGGCCGAGGGCGGTGAGCCGCCCGCCAGGGTAGAGGAGGATGACCTCGTGAGTTACCTGGGCTCACCGGTACACCTGCCGCTCGAATGTTTGCCCGTTGACACGATCGGCGTGGCCAACGGATTGGCCTGGACCCCGGCAGGCGGCGAGCTTATCCAGGTAGAGGTGGCGGCCATGATCGGCAAGGGACAGCTGGTTCTCACCGGCCAGCTCGGGGATGTGATGAAAGAATCGGCCCAGGCGGCGCTGAGTTTCACGCGCTCGCTGGCCGCGCGCATGGGCGTTGCGGACGACTACTTCGCAACACACGACCTGCATGTTCACGTGCCGGCGGGCGCAATCCCCAAGGATGGCCCATCGGCCGGCGTGACGATGGTGGTGGCCCTGGTTTCGCGGGTGACGCAGATTCCCGTCAGGCGCACCGTGGCCATGACGGGTGAGATATCGCTTAGCGGCAGATTGTTGCCTATCGGTGGAATGCGTGAGAAGATACTGGCCGGAATTAACGCCGGGGTCAAAAAGATATTGCTCCCGGAGCAGAACAGGGAAGACTTGAACGAGCTTCCAGAAGGCCTTACAGGGCGTCTGGAGGTTCGGACGGTTTCAACGGTTGAAGAAGCGCTTGACCAGGCGTTGGTCGAGCGTCCTTGCGGCTCTTGAGCAGGGGCGGGCGGTATTCAGCGGGAGAGTGATCGGCATGGTGCAGATAAATCTCGAGCAACGCGAGATCACCATCAAGATCGTCTACTACGGGCCTGCACTGTCCGGCAAGACAACCAACCTGCAAGCCGCCCATAAGATACTCGACCCGAATATTCGCGGTCGCCTGATGGTTCTGGATACGTCCGATGACCGGACTCTCTTTTTTGACCTGATGCCTGTCTATTTCAAGACCAGTTCGGGTTTCACCGTCAAAGTCAAGCTGTTCACCGCACCGGGACAGGTCATGCATAACTCAACCCGGCGAATAGTGCTTCAGGGTGCCGATGGAGTGGTTTTCGTGGCGGATTCACAGAAGTCGCTAAGCCAGGCCAACAACGAGTCATGGCGGGGCATGGCTTCTAACCTGAAGGTAAACGGCATCGATATCAACGAGGTACCCCTGGTCATTCAGTTCAACAAACGCGATCTGCCCGAGATTAGACCCGACTCCGAGATCGCCGAGGTCGCCGACAAGGGAAAGGAGCCGGTTTTCAAAGCCGTGGCCATACGAGGGGAAGGGGTCATGGAAACACTTGATGGCATCTTGCGCCTCACCTGGAAAACTATGAACGCCAGGTTCGGCCTGGAAGAAAAGCTCCAGATCCAGGAGGATGCTTTCATTAAACACATTCTCAAGGACTCCGGCCTGCCCACCGCGTCGCGAAACCTTCAGTCTCGAGGTGATTTGCGATGAGCCGCGTCACCTCCCCGGCGGAGGATACTTCCGTCTTACAGCGCAGGTTTTCCCTGGGAGAACTGCTCGATCTCGATTCGTTCCGCGACGTTTGCGAGAGCTTCGCCGATCTCTTCCAGATCGGCTTCAAGATCTTCGATGCTTCGCGCGAGATGCTGGTAGACATGAAGGGCTCGGGCAATGAGTTCTGCGCCTATATTTTTTCTCAGCCGCAGGGAAAAATACAGTGTACCCGAGGGGTCGGCATCATTCGCGAGCTGGAAGCCGCCGTCGGTCAGCCCGTATACCACGATTGCTTTTCAGGCCTGCGCTACCTGATTGCCCCTTTGATCCACGAGGGAGAAAGCATCGGAAAGATAGTTTTCGGGCCCTACCTGCCGGCGGAGTCCGCCGACTCGCCGCTGCCCGCACTGGGTGAGAAGTTCAAGGCCGACATAGCCTCGCGTTTGAGAGGCAAGGCGCGCAGGGTTCAGGAAGACGTGGTGCGCAAGGTTGTCAGGCACCTGGTGCAGACGATCGAGGTGATGCTGTACGTCGGCTACAAGAACGCCCTGACTTCGCGGATGCACGTCGAGTCCGTCTCCGCTTCATACTCGGAGTTGCAATCGAAGAACCGCGCACTGCAGGATTCTTACGAACGCCTCAAAGAACTGGATAGGCTAAAGAGCAACTTTTTAGCGACTGTATCGCACGAGTTGAGAACGCCGCTGACTTCGGTTATCGGCTACAGCGAGATGTTGCTCGAGGGGCTGGCCGGGCCGATGTCGGACGAGCAGACCGAGTACCTGCATACGATCATGGAAAAGGGGGATCAGCTCCTGGGGATCATTACCAGCATTCTGGACTTCTCGAAGATCGAAATGGGCAACCTGCGTCTGAACCGCACCATGGTCAACATGATCGAGATCGCACGCTCGGCCGTGACAACTCTGATGCCCATAGCCCGCAAGGCTAATGTGAAGATCGAATTCGCGAACGTCCAGGACATTCCGAGCATCCTGGCGGACGGCGACAAGATCCGCCAGGTTCTCGTCAACCTGGTCGGCAACGCCGTGAAGTTCAATCACCAGGACGGTACAGTGACGGTCAAGGTCGAAGTATGCAGCCGTCCAAGCCTGGCGGCGCAGGAAAACCTACCGGCCGCCCTGGCCCGGCCGGAGCAAGAGCTTGTCTGCATCTCGGTAACCGATAGCGGGTTGGGAATTCCGGCGGACAAACTGGAGCGGATCTTCGATTCGTTCTATCAGGTGGACGGTTCATCCACCCGGGAACACGGGGGCACGGGCCTGGGGCTGGCCATCACCCGCAGTCTGGTCGAGGCGCATGGGGGAAAAATCGATGTGCAGAGCGGGATTGACCAGGGCAGTACTTTTACGGTCTTGCTGCCCATTGTCGGTGAATCCTGACCCGGGAGAGATGCAATGGCGCGCATTCTTATAGTCGATGATGACACTGACATTCTGATGCTGGAAGAAAAAGTGCTCACCCGCGAAGGCCACGAGGTGCAAACGGTCACCAGCGGCGAAGGAGCCCTGGCGGCGATCAAGGGCAGGGAGTTCGATCTGATTTTACTGGACATTATGATGCCCGGCATCGACGGCTTCGAGGTCAGTCGACTGGTGAAAAACGAGGCGCAGGGAAAGAGCACCCCGGTGATCTTCGTGACGGCCAGGGACGACTCCGATTCCATGCGCGAGGGATTCAGATCGGGCGGAACAGTCTTTCTCTCCAAGCCGTTCACGGCCAACCAGCTCGTGCGCGTAGTCAATTCGATTATTCGCGGATAACACCGCCACCCGGCGGGAGCGCGGTGCGGGAATGAAACTGCAAAACAAGATAATCGTCGCAATCCTGCTTGCCGTGGCGGCGCCCTTCGTCGTCCTTGTGCTGCTGCCTGACTCGATCAGTCCACGGGCCGTCAAACTGACCGTGGGATTCGTCGCTCTCGGCTGCGCGCTGCTGGCCGGGTTGTTCACCCGCGCTCACGGGAGAAGGCTAGGGAGACTCGTCGAGGCAGCCTCCGGGATCGGGGCCGGGGACCTGTCCCATGACAGGTCGCAGCACCTGCTGACCAGGCGGCGATTGCTGCCGGATGAGATCGACGCGCTGAGCGCAAGCCTTTCCCTGGTGCGCGAAGCCTTTTTGCACATATTGCAGACCGTCGAAGAAACGACCGGCCAGGCCGAGCGCTCGTCTTCCTCGCTCACCGACCTGGCCAAGCGGATCAATGTTTCGGCCGGGAACATCTCACGCTCCATGGAAGAGATCTCCCGCGGGGCCGAGCTGCAGACTGAACTGGTCGAGAAGACGTCCACGCTGGTGGGCGAGATGGCCCGCAGCATACAGAGGACCTCGCTGTCGGCCGAAGACGCGGCACGTTCCTCCCGTGATGCCAGCCAGGTGGCACAGTCGGGCAGCAAGATGGCGGGTGAGGCGGTCGAGAAGATGCGCGGGGTATTCGAGGGCGTCGAGAAATACTCGCGTCGGGTGTACGAATTCGGCGAAAAGACCAGGGAGATCGGCAACATCGTCAGGGTTATAACCGATGTCGCCCAGCAGACCCACTTGTTGGCCATCAATGCCACGATAGAGGCGGCCCGCGCCGGCGAAGCCGGGCGTGGTTTTGCTGTCGTTGCCGAGGAGATACGCCAGCTAGCGGACAACAGCTCGCGTTCGGCGGAGCGCATCGGCAAGATAGTCGAGGAAGTTACCGCGGAGAGCGAAGATGCAATGCAAGCCGTCAAGGAAAGCGCCCTGCGGCTGTCGGAGGGACGCGACCAGCTTTCGTACATCATCGATTCGTTGAAGAACATCGTGGCCACCGTGACCAGCGGCTCCGATCGTGTACAGATCATCAGCCGCCTGGCCAAGGAGCAGATCGCCGGCGCCGAGCAGACGGTAAAGGCCATCCAGAATATCTTGCGGGTGACGCAGAAAAACGCTTCATCCACCGATTCCGTATCGAGAGCGGTTGAGGCCCAGAGCGATTCGCTACTCGATATGACCAAGCTGGCAGCCGAGATCGTTACTCTGGCCGGTGTTCTCGATGCCGAGGTGCGTAAATTCAAGTTTGGTGAATCTGATGAGCGCTAAGATAAAACAGGTTGAACGAGAGGACACTTCGGCGCTCGGTGACCGGGTGCTGATGTTCCGGGCTGGGTCCGGAAGATACACCCTGCCCCTGGCGATCGTCGTCGAGGTGCTCGAGATAGCCGCGCCGGCGGCGGCGGTGCCGGGAGCCCCGGCCTGGGTTGCGGGAATGATCAATCACCACGGCCGGGTGATCCCAGTTCTCGATATGAGCACGCTGGCCGGCGGGGGCGTTTCCCCGGGGGCCACCCAGGTAGTCCTGGTCGAGCTGGCCGGCGAGCGCATGGGGCTGGCGGTCGACCAGATCGAGTCACTGGAGGAAGCAAGCCTGAAGGTGACCGGCCCCGTGGATGAACTTGGAGGCAGACGCGCCTGGCACAAGGGTGAAATGATTGAAATGTTCGATGGCGCGGCCTTGCTGAAAGCTATCGAGAGGAATCTTGAAAGACACGGCGCCGAAGTTGACGTATTGCCGCGGGCGTAGTACTTTAGGCCCGAGTTCTGTTCCGGAAGTTTATGCAAGGAGGCAGGATGGCCGCCCGTGTTCTCATTGTCGATGACGCAGTATTCATGCGCAACACGCTGAAAGAGATTTTCACAGCCCAGGGATTCGAGATTGGTGGAGAGGCTGCTAATGGCGTGGAAGCCGTCGAGAAATACAGGGAGCTCAAACCCGAAATAACAACCATGGACATCGTGATGCCCTTCAAGAACGGCATAGAGGCAACCAGGGAAATTCTGAAAGAGGATCCGAACGCCACGATCGTCATTTGCAGCGCTCTGGGCCAGGAGTCGCTGGTGATGGAGGCCATTGAGGCCGGGGCAACTGACTTCATCGTCAAGCCGTTCAAGGCCGAGAACGTGACCCAGGTAGTCAAGAAGGCCATGGCGGCCCGCCGCTGAGTTTCCTGCCCTGTCCGGATTCCTGCCCTGTCCGATCAGTTTGCTTATGGACATGTCAAAGTACAAGTCGCTTTTCATGAGCGACACCACGGAGCACCTGGACGCGCTTGAGGCCGACCTTGTTCAGATCGAGAGGGATCCGGCCGATAAATCGCGAATCAACGAGGTGTTCAGGCACATGCATTCCATCAAGGGCATGGCCGGCTCGATGGGCTATGACGAGATGGCCCGCTTGGCCCACCGCCTCGAAGACATGATGATTCCCCATCGCCAACACGAAAAACCACTGTCCGGCGACGAGATAGACTTGCTGCTGCGTGGGCTTGACGAGTTTCGCAACCAGCTCGATCAGGTACGCGACGGCAAAGTACCGCGGCCCGCACACGAAGACCTGCTGGTCGCCGCGGATAAAATCCTCAGGGGGGCGCAGTTGCAGGCGCCGCCGGCCGGCGAGCCTCCCGGCGAGCCCGAGGGCGAATGCCGTGCAGTGGACGGGACGATGCCTGTTTTCAAGATAGAGCTTGTGATATCGGCCCAGAGCGGCACGCCCGCGGTCAGAGCGTTTCTCGCATACAGGCGCCTGTCGGAGACCGGAAAGGTGATTGAGGTGGTCCCCGGGCTCGCCCAGCTGCGCTCCGGGCATTTAGAGGGTCGCCTGGTGCGATTCCGGCTGGCAACCGACAGGGGCCTGGCCGAAATCAAGCGGGTATTCAATACCCTGGTCGAGGTGGAGCGCTTCGTCGTTGAGCCGGAAGACGCGCCAGCTGACCGGGAACAAACGCTTTTTGAAAAGGCTCGCTCGCCCCTGAAGACTGGACGCCAGAAGTCCGACACGGTCAGGGTGCAGACCGAGTTGCTTGATTTTTTCGTCGACTCGATTGGCGAGCTGATCACCCTTCGCTCGCACTTCGAGCAACTGGCCGAGCGCATTGAGGCGCCCACTCTGCGCGAAGGAGTGCGCCGGCTCGGCAAGGTCGTGCGGCGCTTGCATGATCGTGTGATGGAGATCAGGATGGTGCCCATCTCGCTCTTGACCCAGCGCCTGCCGAGGGTCTGCCGGGATATCGCCCGCAGCAGGGGTAAGCAGGTGCAGTTCGAGGTCGAGGGCGAGAATGCGGAGCTCGACAGGGCGCTGGTCGAAGCCCTCGATACTCCGATCTTGCACCTGTTGCGCAATGCGGTCGATCACGGTATTGAGACTCCCGATCAGCGTCGCCGGGGCGGTAAATCTCCTCTTGGAAAAATAAAGTTAGCCGTCAAACGAAGCGCGGAGCGATTCGAGATCGTTCTTTCGGATGACGGCGGCGGCATCGACGCGGGCCTTGTGCTTTCTCGCGCTGCTGAAATGAATATCCCGATGTCCGAAAACCCCTCGCCATCAGAAGCGTTGGCTATGATCTTTCGGCCTGGGTTTTCGACTCGCACAGGGGCGACTGAGATTTCCGGTCGTGGCGTCGGGTTGGACGCCGTCAAGATGGAAGTCGAGCGCATGGGCGGTCGCGTCAGCGTGCGCTCCGAACCCGGCCTGGGAACGTCGTTTGTCCTCGACTTACCGTTGACGCTTGCGATCCTGCAGGTGTTGCTGGTGGAAAGCGGAGGCGTCTTGCTGGCCCTGCCGGCGTCGCGGGTGCTCAAGGTAACGGCTATCGACGAAGGGCGAAAGATCGCAAGCCACGGCTCGGACGGCTCGACAATTGACCCGCTTATCGATCTGGCCGAGCTGCTGGGTGGAGTGCCGGCCGGGCAGCGGCAGTCTGAGGGCGAAGAAGCGCTGTCGGAGTCAGTCGTGATCGAGCAGGATGGACAAGCCGCGCTGGCACTTGCCGTGCAACATGTCGCCGGGCATGTCGAAGTGGTGCTCAAGGGGGTCGGGTCCCTGCTTGCGCGTCTGGGTCCGTTCAACGGCACCACGGTTCTGGGAGACGGTCGTCCCGTGCTGCTTCTGGATGTCGACGCCGTGATAACGCGCGCGCATAGCGCCATGAGGGAGAAGCCGAATGGATCGTGAGAGCGTGCGCCAACTGCTGGACGAGGTCTCCGGGGGGCGGACGAGTGTCGATGCGGCCCTGCAACGCCTGCGGCATATGCCCTTCGAGAATCTTGGATTCGCCAGGGTCGATGTACACCGGGCCCTCAGGTCTGGATTCTGTGAGGTGGTTCTTGGGGAGGGCAAGACCGCGGAACAGATCGTGGCCATCTCCGAGCGTATCGCCTCCGGGGGCGGGCCGCTGCTGGTTACCAGGATCCCGGCCGACGTCGGCGGAATGTTGGCTCAAAGGTTTCCCGGGGGCGTCTACAACGCGGACGCACGCACTTTTCATATGGTTGACGAGGAGCCGCAAAATAAGGGGCGCGGAGAAATTGTCGTCGTCTCGGCCGGCACTTCTGATATACCGGTAGCCGAGGAGGCGGCCTTGACCGCCTGGCTGATGGGGAACCGGGTCGAGCGGATCTTCGACGTGGGAGTGGCGGGCATTCATCGACTGCTCGCGGATCGGACGACCCTGGAGCGGGCCGCGGTGCTGGTGGTGGTTGCCGGCATGGAAGGCGCGCTACCCTCCGTGGTGGGCGGTCTGGTCGACTGCCCCATAGTAGCGGTGCCGACAAGCGTCGGCTACGGGGCGAGTTTCGGCGGTCTGGCGGCTCTTTTGGGAATGCTGAATAGCTGCGCGGCCGGGGTGACCGTCGTAAACATCGACAACGGATTCGGTGCGGGCTATGCGGCCGCGTTGATCAACCGCCGTCATGAGAAGGAGTGATCTGTCTTGCTGCTGCACTTCGATATTATTTCCGGCATTGCCGGAGACATGACCGTCGGCGCCCTGTTGCACCTGGGCGCGCCGCTCGAGCCGCTGCGCCGGGCGCTCGATGCCATGGATCTTACCAATGTCGCGGTCGCTCGTCGTGAGGCGAGTCGGCATGGAATCGGCTGTGTGCAGTTCGTGGTTGATGCTCAAGAGAGCACGGCGACGCACCGATCCTGGGGAGATATACGCAAGTTGCTTGCCCGGGCGGGTTTACCGGCAGGTGCCAGGGAGCGGGCGGAGGCTGTTTTCGCCCGCCTGGCCGAGGCCGAGGGAAGTGTTCATGGGCAAAGGCCTGAGGATGTCTTGTTTCACGAAGTGGGAGCCGCGGACTCGATTGCCGATATCGTCGGCTGCGCCTTGGCGATCGATCATTTCAATCCCGAGCGCATCACCTCTTCACCGCCGCTCCTGGGCCGCGGGATTGTGAAAAGCCGGCACGGTGAGATTCCCGTTCCCGCCCCGGCCACCCTGGAATTGCTCAAGGGTGTGTCGACTAAGGGTCTGGCCGTGGATGCCGAGTTGACCACCCCGACCGGTGCCGCAATCCTCGTGGCGATGGTGGACGAGTTCACCGGCTGGCCGGAGATGGCACCCACTGGAATCGGCTACGGGGCCGGCACGCGCGAAATCGCCGGCCGGCCGAATCTGCTCAGGGTTGTCTTGGGCCGGGAGGTTTCGCACGGCGCGGGAGAAGAGTTGCTGGTCGAGGCGAACATCGATGACATGAATCCGGAGCATTTCGATTATCTGATGGAAAGGCTGCTTATGGCCGGGGCGCACGACGTCTGGCTGCAGCCGGTGATCATGAAGAAATCCCGCCCGGCGGTCACACTCTCGTTGCTCTGCGACGAAGAGCATCTGGATGCGCTCGAGCGAATGGTCTTCGAAGAATCGACGACGATCGGGTTGAGGCGCCTGCAGGTTGTCAGGCGTAAGCTGACCCGCAGGAGCAAGATCGTCAAGACATCGTTTGGGCCGGTACGCATAAAGATAGCAGGCGAGGGCGAGCGGGTGTACACTGCCTCGCCGGAGCACGGCGACTGCCGCCAATTGGCCGCACAGCACGGCGTTCCCCTGAAAATGGTCTACGCGGCGGCCATGGCGGCCTGGAAGACGGAGGGCTGAGCCTTTGCCTGCGCGGAATTTTACCAAGTCCGGACATTTCCTGCTGTCCGGGACGAGCCCGGAGATGGTTCGGGATCTGCTGGCGGGCGCCTGCCGCGATCCACACGCCGTCCTCGGCGCCCACGAGATGACCCGCGAGGGCGTGCGCGGGCTCGTCGTCAGGGCCTACCACCCGGATGCCCAAAGTGCGTCTCTTGGCAGAGACGGCCATGAAGACTTGCCCATGGAGAGGCTTCAGGACGGGCTATTCGCGGTCTTCATACCCGCGGTCTCGTTTCCGTTGCGCTACCGCATAGTCTTCGACTTTACCGACGGGTCCTCATTCGAGAGCCTGGACCCCTATGCCTTCCTGCCCACGCTGGGCGAGTTGGATCTCTACCTGGCCGGCGAGGGGCGTCACCTGCGCCTGTACGAGAAGCTGGGCGCGCACCCGCGCCTGATCAACGGAGTGGCCGGTGTCTCGTTCTCGGTCTGGGCGCCGAACGCGAGGCGCGTCAGCCTGGTCGGCGATTTCAACGGCTGGGACGGCCGCCTGTTGCCCATGCGCCTGATGGGCGTCTCTGGCATATGGGAGATCTTCGTCCCGGGTGTGCAGCGCGGGGCCTTGTACAAGTTCGAGCTGCAGACTCCCGAGGGCATGCTGCGCATCAAGAGCGATCCCTTCGCCTTCGCCATGGAACTGCGACCTCAGACGGCCTCGGTGGTATATGGCCTGTCCGACTACGCCTGGGGCGACGAAGACTGGATGGAGAGCCGTCGCAAGCGGGATCCGCGCCGAGCGCCGATGGCTATCTACGAGTTGCACCTGGGATCCTGGCAGCGGGTTCCCGAGGATGGCGGACGCTGGATCGGCTACCGTGAGCTGGCCCCACGGCTGGTTGCGCATCTGCTGGAACACGGTTTCAACTACCTCGAGATCATGCCACTGGCCGAGCACGCCTACGACCCTTCCTGGGGTTACCAGGTAACGGGCTATTTCGCGCCGACTTGCCGCTACGGCGGCCCGGACGACCTGAAGTACCTGATCGACACCTGTCACCAGAACGGTATCGGTGTGATAATCGACTGGGTGCCGGCGCATTTTCCGAAGGATGATTTCTCGCTCAGGCGTTTCGACGGCACGGCCCTATACGAACACGAAGACTCCCGGCTCGGAGAGCACCGCGACTGGGGGACGTTGATCTTCAACTATGGCCGGCACGAAGTGCGCAACTTCCTGCTTTCCAACGCCTGCTATTGGCTCGACCAGTTTCACATAGATGGTCTGCGGGTGGACGCGGTGGCCTCGATGGTTTACCTGGACTACAGCCGCCGGCCGGGGGAGTGGCTGCCCAACCGCTACGGCGGAAATGAGAACCTGGAGGCGATAGATTTCTTGAAGGAGTTCAACACCGAGGTCTACGCCAACTTTCCCGGGGCCTTCACCGTGGCGGAGGAATCGACGGCCTTCACCGGCGTCACCCGCCCGGTGCACCTCGGCGGCCTGGGTTTCGGCTTCAAGTGGGACATGGGTTGGATGAACGACACGCTGGGTTACTTCCGCCACGATCCCGTTCATCGCAAGTACCACCACAACGAGCTGACCTTCAGCATGATGTACGCCTACAGCGAGTCTTTCATCCTGCCGCTGTCGCACGACGAGGTGGCCCAGGGCAAGGGCTCGCTCTACGACAAGATGCCGGGCGACCACTGGCAACGACTGGCCAACCTGCGCTTGCTGTACACCTACCTGTACACCCACCCGGGCAAGAAGCTGCTCTTCATGGGCGCCGAGTTCGGCCAGGGCCGCGAGTGGAACTTCGGGGCGAGTCTCGACTGGCACGAGGCGGCCGAGCCCGAGCGCGCGGGGCTGCAGCGCTTCGTAAAAGATCTGGGCAAGCTCTACCAGAGTGAGCCGGCCCTCTGGGCGCGCGAGTTGGAGGAGCAGGGTTTTTTCTGGATAGATTGCAACGACGCGCAGAACTCGACGCTTTCGTTCCTGCGCTGGGGCGAAGGGCGCGAGCTTCTGGTAGTGCTAAACATGACGCCCGTGATTCGGCGCGGCTACCGGGTGGGCGTACCCCGGCCCGGACGCTACCGGGAGATCCTGAACTCGGACGGAGAGATCTACGGAGGGGGAAACGTGGGCAACGGTGGCTGGCTGGACACAATTCCCGAGTCGCGCCACGGCTATCCCCAATGCCTCAAGCTGACCCTCCCGCCCCTGGCGGGACTCCTCTTGTGCAGGGAGTAGAAGGATCCACGCATTTCCTTGCCTGTCCGATCGAGCGCATGATACCATTTGTGGCGTGAACATTCCCGCACGACAGGCCGGATCGGGGCGCAGCAAGATCCTGCTTATCGAGGCCGACTTGGCCAGCCGCGATTACGTCGAGGCCCTGCTGGACGGAGGGCAGTACGACATCGAGTTTGCCGCGGACTGTCAGACGGGACTCGAACAGGCCAGAAAAATCAACCCCGATGCCGTGATCCTGGGCATTGCGCTACCGGATATGGACGGGGCGGAGATGGTGCTCTCGTTGAGAAGCGATTCCCTGACTTCGCGAGCAGTCGTGTTCTTGCTGGGTGAGCAGGGGGATGCCAAGAAGGCCCAGCGGGCCATGGAAATTGGCGCCGACGACTACCTGGTCAAGCCTTTCCATGCCCAGGAGTTGCAAATTCGCCTGCAGGCCCGCATTCGCCAGCGCAGGACGTTCTGGCGGCCGGACGAGCAAAAGGCGCTGCTCGACCTGACTCGGCTGATGGCCTCCTCGCTGGACATGCAGGAGTTGCTGCACCTGGTGGTGGTGCGCACCGCCGAACTGCTGCACGTCGACCGCTGCTCGATGGTGCTGACCTCTCCGGAGAAAGACCGGGCCACCGTGATCGCCGCCAGCGAGAATGCCGACCTGCAGGGCATCCAGGTGTCGCTTGCGAACTACCCCGAGATCCTCGAGGTGCTGCGCACGCGGAAACCCTTCGTGGTCGAGCGGGTCGAGAGCCATCCCAAGCTCAGGGGAATCCTGCCTACCCTGGTCAGCAAGGGAGTCGGTTCGCTGGCGCTGTTTCCAATGATGCACGAGGATCAGATCGACGGCGTGCTCTTCCTGCGCTCTGAGCGATTCGGCCATGTCCTGGGCGAGCGGGATATATTCTTCGCCAACGCGGTGGCCGCCGCGGTGACCCTGGCCTTGAGAAACCTGCAGGCGATGGAAAGCGAACGACGCATCACGGCCGAGTTACAGCGCACCAAGAACTTCTTAGAGAACCTGATCGATTCGTCGGTGGACGCCATAATCGCCGCGGACCTGAAGGGCAATATCATCCTCTTCAACAAAGGCGCAGAACGAATTTTCGGATACCGGGCTCGGGAGGTAATCGGCAAGCTCCATGTGACGAAGTTGTATCCTGCTGACGGCGCGCGTGAGGTGATGGACTTGCTCAAGCGGGAAGGAAGCGGGGGGCCGGGGCGCCTGAGCACTATTCGCAAGGAAGTCTTCAACAAGGACGGAGACATAGTGCCGATACACCTGACGGCCTGGTGCGTGGAAGAAGGTGACTCGGTCGTGGCGACCGCAGGCATCTTCACCGATCTGCGTGAGCGGCTCAAGATAGAGCGCAAGCTGTCCCAGGCCCAGGAAAAGCTGCTGCATAACGAACAGCAGGTGATGATCGCCGAGCTGGCCGGGGCGACGGCCCACGAGTTGAACCAGCCGCTGACCTCGATGCTGGGATACGCGGAACTGGCCAAGCGCAAGCTGGAAAAGCCCGAGGAGATAGTCCGCATTCTCAATATCATTCTTTCCGAGGCCGAGCGCATGGCAGACATCATTCGCAAGATCGGTCGCATCACCCGCTATGAGACAAAGTCTTACGTGGGCGAGCAGCGAATCGTGGACATAGATCGCTCATCGGAGCCGGAAAGAGATCCATAAGGGAAAACCAGGGCGGGCGTAGAGAAGAGGAATGGATACAGAGTACAACCCGGTTGAAGAGGCCAACGAGCGGTTGAGAAACGCCCTGACGCAACTCAAGAAAGCCCGGCAGATCCACAAGGCCTTCATGAGTCTGGGCAAGGAGATCGGCCTGGGATTGAGCTACGAGGTGTTCCTGCGCAACATCGTCGACACGATCAGGTCACTCTTTCCACAAGTCAGCTACCTGGTTCAACTCGTCGATCCCAAGTCGCTGAAGACAATCGTCGTCGATCACGAGGGCTCACTGAAGGAAGGAGAGGATCACAAGATCCACATCAGCCGCTCGGCGCTCGTCAAGACGCGTCTCGATCCAGTGGTGGCCCAGGCCGTTTGCGTGGAGGTATGCGAGGAAATTCCCTTCCTCTTCGATGGCTCGGCTTATGCCATTCACGTCCCGCTGGTCTCCGAGGGCCAGCTTTACGGCGCCATTCAGATCGAGGCCGGCCCGCGGGCGCCGCTGGGGGACGATGACGAGGTGTTGCTGATCTCACTCGCCAATCAGATTGCCCTGGCGCTGCGCAACCAGCGCCTGCTGGACGAGACCGCGTACCTGAAAGATTACCTGGCCAGCATTCTCGAACATGCCAACGCTCTAATTGTCGTCACTAACACCAACCGCCAGATCCTGGTCTTCAACCGCGCGATGGAGAACCTGCTGGGGTTTCCCAAGAACCAGATACTCGACTCGGACTTTTTCAAGTGGGTGCCAATGGAAGAGGAGGAGCGCCTGGCCAGGGAGATTTCCCGTGCGATTGAAGGCAGGCCGACGCCCGTCGGCATCGAGACCAGGATGCGAGACCGGGACGGACGGCTGGTGCAGATTATCTTCCACCTGGCGGTCCTGCGCGGCGGCGTCGGCGAGGTCGAGAGCGTCATCATGGTTGGCCAGGATCTGACCCAGATCCGCGCGCTGGAGGCCCAGATCATCGAAGCGGAAAAAATGGCCTCGCTGGGCAAGCTGGCTGCCGGTATCGTGCACGAGTTGAACAACCCGCTGACTTCGATTTCCGTCTACTCGGAATACCTGGTCAAGAAGTTGGCCGGCGGAACGGGCGATTCTTCCGATGTCGAGAAAATGAAGCGCATCCTCGAAGGGGCTGGGCGGATTCAGAAGTTGACGCGGGACCTGGTCTCTTACGGCCGGCCGTCGTCCGAAGAGCCCGAGGAGCTGGACTTCAACGATCTGGTCAGACAGGGCCTGAGCTTTTGCGAACACACCATTCGCAAGTACGACGTGCGAGTGTCAACCGATTTTTGCCCGAGCGGCGCCGTGATGGTGGCCAACCGCAGCCAGCTTCTACAGATTATCATCAACCTGATTACCAACGCCTGCCAGGCCATGGAGGGTGGCGGGGAGCTGACCCTCGGCACGCAGATCGAGAAACCCGAAACTCTGGCCTTTACTGTGGCCGATACGGGCAGTGGTATTCCAGAGAAGGATCTGGAGCATATCTTCGAGCCTTTTTACACAACCAAGAAGAGCGGCCATGGCACCGGGCTAGGGTTGAGCATCGTCTCCCGGATCGTCGAGCACCATCGAGGCACGATCGAAGTAACCAGCCGCCTGGGGGAGGGAACCTCGTTTGAAATTCATCTGAAAACCGGGGGTACGGCTTCGCCGCGAGGATGAGCAAACAAACGCGCAATCCTGATTCCGGCGGCCGGCGGTCGATGTTTTGGAAACTGCTGGTCGCTTTTCTTCTGCTGGCCGTGCTGCCACTGGCGGCCGCCGGGGTGGTGGTTGCCCTGCAGGTTGACGATCTGCGCAGCCAGGCTGATCGCACGGCCCGTACCTACGAACGACGGGCCGAACATATCGCCGCCAAGGTTTCGTCTTTTTTGCACCAGTGCGAAAAAGATCTGCTCTCGCTGGCAAAGGTCGAGCGCAGCGATGAAGGCTATGTCGGGTTTTCCGAAAAACACATGCGCAAGATTTGGATCAGGGCGGGTAATGATCGGCATATGACCGAGGAACGACGGGAGATACCGCTCTACAAGGAGTTGAGCTTCGCCGATGCAACGGGAATGGAAAGGGTGCTGATCGTACGCGGGCGTCCCCCTTCGCCAGAGCGCCGCAAGCGCATTTCGGATCCTGCACAGACGACCTATCGTTCCGAGAACTATTTTATAGAAGCCATGAAGTTGAAGCCGGGACAGATCTACGTCTCCCACCTGAATGGTTTCCATCTCGACAAGATCGAGCAACTGGGTATCGAGAAAATAATACCCAGGCTGGAAAAACGCTCGGCCCGCGACAAGCAGATCTATCGCTACCTGCTGTACGAGATCCTGCGTGCCGCCGGCGAGATGGAGTACGTCGATTCGTTCAACGAGGGCAATCAGGCGGTAATGGTCTATCGCAAGCCGGGCGAGGAAACTCGTGTTCTGGTGCCGGCGCCGCCGCGCATGACGGTCGAGCAACTGCAGGCCCGTAACCTCGAGCTGAAAGAGTTGATCGACCAGCTTGCGCCGGAAGATACGATCGAAGGCAAGAGATACGACGGGGTGATAAGGTTCGCAACGCCCGTGGCGGGAGCCGACGGCAAGATCGCGGGCGTCGTCTCGCTGGCCCTCGATCATCTGCACTTGATGCAGTTCAGCCAGCACGTCAAGGCGATGGAAGAGGACGCCACGGTCTTCGCCGGCTACCGGGATGCCGATTATACCTATCTGTACGATGACCAGGGGTGGATAATCACCCACCCGAAGTTTTGGAATATACGCGGAGTGGATTACCTGGGCCGTTCCGTGCCCGCCTACACCGACAAGAGCAGCCGTAGCGAGAAGGAAGTCGGGCGCACGCCGGTGAATCTGCTGCAACTCGACTGGAAGATGGGCGAAGGGTACCACGCGGTGGTACTCGAGACGCGCCTGGGCCGCACAGGCATCGCCACCAGCAACAACCTGGCCGGTATCTTGCGCACCCGGGTATATTGCCCCATTTTCTACGACACCGGACAGTACGCCAAGTACGGCATCTTCGGCGGCGTGATGATGGGCACCCGGGTCGACAAGTTCATCGAGTTGCTGCGCCGCCTGGGCAGCCAGATATCGTCAAGAACCGCCGGGGTGCACAGGACCGTTGTCTGGGTGCTCAGCGGCGTGCTTCTCTTGCTTGGGTTGCTGTCCATCCTGATGTCGCGCAGCCTGGTGCGCCCGTTACGTGCCCTGACAAAGGCCGCCCGGCAGATCGGCGCGGGCGACCTGGACGCGCTCGTGCCCGACTGTGGCCGGGACGAGATTGGCGAACTGGCGCTTTCGTTCCGCGAGATGACGGAAAGTCTCAAGCAGAACATCGACAAGCTGGAGAGAGGAAACATCGAACTGAAGAAAACGCAGCAGAAACTTCTTCAGGCCGAGAAGGAGAAGCAGCGAGAGTTGCAGCAGGAGGTTGATCAGCTGCAGAAGGAGGTCGCCCGATCCTCGTTCTCCAATATGATCGTCGAAAGTTCCCAGATGAAGAAGATCCAGGAAGAGATCGTGCGCATTTCGAAATCATCGGCCACGGTGCTTGTACTGGGCGAGAACGGCACGGGCAAGGAGTTGGTAGCCGAGGCCATTCACAGAAACAGCCCGCGGCGCGACAGAAAATTCATCAGGATCAACTGCGCCGCTTTCAACGAAAACCTCCTCGAATCAGAGCTTTTCGGCCATGTCAAGGGCTCCTACACAGGGGCCACGGTTTCACGCAAGGGCCTGTTCGAAGCTGCCGACGGCGGCACCTTGCTGCTGGACGAGATCGGCGACATGAGCCTGGCCATGCAGAAGAAACTCCTGCGCACGCTGCAGGAGGGCGAGATCGTTCCGCTCGGGGACACGCGTGTCGTCAAGGTGGACGTGCGCATCATCGCCGCCACCAACCGCGATCTTCAACAACTCATGAAGGAGGGACAGTTCCGCGAAGATCTCTACCATCGCATTAACGTCATCGCCATCAAGCTGCCGCCGCTCAGGGAGCGCCGCGAGGACATACTGCCGCTGGCTAAAGTGTTTTTAACGAAGTGCTGCGACAAGGAAAACCGGCCGCAGTTGGTGTTCGATCCTTTAGCCGAGCAGTTCCTTTGCGATTACCGCTGGCCCGGCAACGTGAGAGAGTTGGAGAACGCCGTCGAACGGGCCGTGATTCGCAGTCGCAGCCGGACACTGCACGTTGAAGACTTTCAGCTTGTTAAAGAAACCAGCGAGTTGCCGGAGCTGATCGCGGGCGTAGAGGATGGCATGACGCTCCAGCAAGTCGAGAAGATCTACATACTGAGCGTGCTCGAGAAAAACGGTGGCAACAAGAAACTGACGGCCCGGGAACTCGACATAGGCTACAATACCCTGTGGCGCAAGCTGAAGAAGTACGGAAAAGATTGATGTCCTGGTCCCATTCTGGAAAAAGGACCTATTCCGTTTTGGGGTACACAGGACGGATCCGACGCCAAGGGATTTCGCCCTGCACGTAATGTCCTGTATTGTAAGGAAAAATACAAAAGCTGATCGTGATGGAATTGGCATGTGCCTTGCAAATGTAGTTTGCCGGTCTTGAGTGAAGGAGGCAATCATGCGAACGCGAATCACTTTCTTATCTTGGCTTACGATGATTCTGATAGGCTCCTGGTCTGCCGCGGCCCCGGCCCAGTGGGACGAGAACGGCGACTTCGTTGATGACGAAGGCTACCGTGAGGAACAGCAGCCCGATAACGGGGATAGTGGCGAATATTTTTACGCCCAGGGTGTTCCCGATGACGTGCCCGATGACGTGCCTGCTGACGACCAGCGGGAAGAGCCCGTACCGCCGCCTGCGGTTCCAGAGCCCGCGCCCGAACCTGCGGAGGATGCCGTCGAACAAGCCGGCTCATCCGAACCCCAGGACGTATCCTATTTCTATGACAAACTGGCTGAATACGGCGAGTGGCTGGAGACGGCCGAGTACGGCTGGGTCTGGCGCCCGGGCGGGGTGTGGGACGGCTGGCGGCCGTACACCTATGGCCGCTGGGTGAGCACCGATCTCGGCTGGGCCTGGTCTTCGTATTTCCCCTGGGGTTGGGCAGCGATGCACTACGGGTCGTGGTCATATCTCGACTACGTCGGCTGGGCGTGGGTGCCGGGAACTGTCTGGGCGCCGGCCTGGGTGATCTGGCGTTATTCGGACGCCTACATCGGCTGGTCGCCGTTACTGGCCGGCTATGACCCCTGGTTCGGCTGGGCCTACTACCCGGTGTATTACGATTACTGGACCTTCATGGATTGGCATTATTTCTGTGATCCGCATCCGCACCATCACTACATCGGCCGCCGGGGAGTAGCCCAAGTATTCCGTCACACTTACTACCCCAGGCACTGCCGTGACGGCTCGGGTGTTGCCTGTGCGCGGGGGCCCTCCAGGAAACTGGTGACCCAGCGCTCGCACGTCACCATCAAGTCACTGCGAATCAAGAACCTGGCGACCGCCAGGATGGCCGGCAGCGGCGTGAGCCGGACTCTCGGTGTCAGCGGCGACGTATTGAAGATCTACCGGCCGAAGCTCAGCCCCGGCCGGGTCAGCGGACCGGCTTCACAGGCTGGCGGCCGGCTTACGAAAACGCGCGACCTGGGCATTGTCAGGGGCCGCGGCGTTTCGGGAAGGACGCAGGCGCCCTCCACTGGACGATTGACTCCGGGGCAAACCGATTTTGCCGGCCCGGCGGTCAAAGCACGGCGGCCCACTCCCGGCAAGTTTATACACCCTCGGCAGCCCAGCATGCGGCGGCCCACGATTCCCGGAGCGAGCGTTCGCACTCCCCGTGGCCGAGTCAAAGGAACGAGCAAGTCGCCTTACAAGATGCGTGCGCCCTCATACGTTGTTCCCAAGTCGAAGGCCGGGCCGAGTTACAAGCCTTCAAAAAAGTCCTCCGACAAGAGTTCTTCGTCCGAGAAGTCTTCCTCGCGCTCGATCTTCAAATCGTCTCCATCGCGCTCGTCAAGCTCCTTTTCGCGCTCACGTTCGAGCTCACGCTCGTCTTCGTCGAGCGGCGGCTCCCGCCGTCAGCGGCACTGACGAAGCCTGCGTTCGTTGCTGGATGGTTGAATCACGCATGAGCACGGGGCTCAGTGCGCGTCGATTGCGTGCAACATCAGCAGCGAGTGCCTGAGCGTCTTGACTATCTCGCCCATGTACTCATCGACCGCCTTGACGCTTCCCGGCAGCGAGTACACCAGCATCTGGCCGGCCACGCCGGCCAGCGAGCGGCTGAGAAGCGCGTTGGGCTTCTCCGTGCCGAACTTCACCCGAATGGCCTCCATGATGCCCGGGATATGCTTGTCGCAGAAGTCGCCGACCACCTCGGGGGTGATGTCTCGGGGGCCGATGCCCGTTCCGCCAGTGGTGACCATTATGTCGCAGCCGCCCTCGCGGGCGGCCTCGAGTTCGGATCGCAGGGCGGACGCGTCGTCTGGCAGGATGGTGGTGCCGAACTCCGCCCGGAATCCCTGGGCGACCGCGAAATTTTTGAGCGCTAACTGTGCCCGGGGGCCGCTCAGGTCCTCGTACTCGCCCCGCTGAGCGCGATCGCTGAGGGTGATCACCGAAAACCTCCAGATTTTCGGGGTGTGGCCGACCGTGTCGCCGGCTGCGATGCCGCCGCCTTTGAGCACCCGGCAGAAGACGCCCTCCTTGGGCATCACGCAGCGGCCCACATCTCTAAAGATGGCGCAGGAGTCTCCGTGGCACTTCTTGCCGATCTGGGTCAGCTCCAGCTCGACCCGTTCTCCAACCTGAAAGCGATCCAGCAGGCCGGCCCTGCGCAGATCGAAGCCGCGCAAGGTGATGTTTTCGGCGAATTCTCCGGGAACGGTCTCGCGCCCGGTCTGTTCGATGAAACGCAAGACGCTTTCTTGCGCCAGCAAGCTTACTTGACGATGCCAAGCTCCGGCGTGCGCGTCGCCGACGATTCCCATCTCGTCGAGTTCGACTCGCTCGACCGGGTGCTTGACCGTTCCCTTCTTCTCGGAGACATTTACCGAGAAAATTTCAATCTTACTCGACATCGCGTTTTTCCTTCTCGACCAGCACGATATCATGGATGCACATGCCCTTGTCGACGGCCTTGAGCATGTCGTAGACGGTGAGCAGCGCGACGCTGACAGCCACCAGCGCCTCCATCTCGACCCCGGTGCGCCCGACGCATTTGACTTCTGAGCCGGCCAGCACACCGTCGTCCTGCAGTTCGAGGCGGACGTCGATCTTGTCGAGCGTCAGCGGGTGGCAGAGCGGGATCAACCCGGGTGTCTGCTTGGCCGCCTGAATTCCGGCCAGTTGGGCCACGCCCAGGACATCGCCTTTCTTGATTTGGTTGTCTTTAACCAGGGTCACGGTCGCCGGCGCCAGGGATATTCTGCCCGAGGCCCGTGCCCGGCGGCGTTGCGGGGGCTTGGAGCCTACGTCAACCATTTTCGCACGGCCCTCTGAATCGACGTGAGTCAGCTCGCTCATTTCATCCTCCCACTGCCCTGATCCAGTTGTGGGTGCAAGGCCCGCCGGCCTGCGGCTTCATGTCAACCGCCCGCCGCAGGGCCTCGGCGGCGCCCAGTTCGCGCACCGAAAAAGCCAGGTCGGAAAACAGGCACGGGTGCACCAAGCCGTCGGATGACAGGCGCAAGCGGTTACAGCGCGGGCAGTCGCCGCCGCTGCCACCCTCGACTACGTAGAATTCTCCGCGGGCGAAGTTCATCACCCTGATGAAACGCACTTCGAAGCCGCGCTCGCGCCCAAAGGCGGCCAGCTCATGGGCATCGGGTTCGTCGGATGAGCGCTGCACTACGCAATTGAGCTTGATCGGCGAAAGACCGGCAAGCTCGGCTGCGTCGATGCCGGCCAGCACGCTGTCGAGATCACCACCCCGGGTAATGTTTTTGAAAACTTCCGGCCTCAGGCTGTCGAGGCTGACGTTCACACGCATCAACCCGGCTGCGGCCAGATCGGCGGCGTATTCGGCCAGACGGGTGGCGTTGGTGGACATGGCCAGATCGGTAACGCCCGGAATGTCCGCCAGCATGCCGACCAGATCGACAATGCCCCGGCGGACCAGCGGCTCACCGCCGGTCAGGCGGATCTTGGTAACCCCCATCGCGGCCGCCGCCCCGGCCACTTCGCGGATCTCCTCGAACGTGAGGATCTTTTCGGACGGCACGTGCCTGACGCCTTCCTCCGGCATGCAGTAGACACAGCGCAGGTCGCACCTGTCGGTGACAGAGATGCGCAGGTAGTCGATGGTGCGTCCGAAGCGATCCTTCATCGAAAGCCCCGCGGCAGGGGAATGAAAGTCGCCACCTGACCGGACTTGATTTCGTCTACGCCTATCGGAACCAGAAAGAACCCGTCGGCGTCACTGATTGCCCGCAGGTGGGCCGAACCGTGGTATTCCAGCGGTTCGAGTTTTCCCGCGGAGTTCACCCGACAGGGCACGTGCTGCAGGCGCTCTGTCTTGCGGCGCCGGTAGTCCGCGGCCAGGCGCAACGGGAACTCGCGCAGGTCGAGCGGGCCGCCCGTCAGGTGTGCCACCGCCCTCAGGATGAAGATATGGAACATGACGAATGACGAGACCGGGTTTCCGGGTAGGCCGAAAACCAGCTTGTCGCCGCGCGAGGCAAAAACGGTCGGCTTGCCGGGCAGAATGGCCACGCGCGAGAAGTGCAGTTCGAGATCCAGCTGCTGCATGGCCTCCAGCACGAAGTCATAGTCGCCGACCGAGACCCCGCCCGACATGACGACGATGTCCGCCGCGTCCATGGCCCTGGATATGGCCTCGACGGTGGCATCGCGATCATCGTCTACGTGTTCCCGGCCGCTGACCGCCAGACCGAATTCTCCCGCCAAGGCCTCGAGCATGGGACCGTTGGAGTTCATGATGCGGCCCGGGGCGAGCTTGTCGGGATGATCGACGATCTCGTCACCGGTGGACAGGATGAAAAGGTGCGGCCGGCGCACGACTTCTGCTTCGGCGAGACCGCAAGCCACCAGGTTGGCCATGTCGAGGGCGCCGACGCGTATACCGGCACGCAAGACAACGTCGCCCACTTTCAGATCCTGCGCGCGCGTGGCGATGTTGGTCTTGCCCTCGTGTCGCAGGATGCGGATGGTATCGCCCTGTGACTCGCTGTCCTCGATCTTGATCACCCGGCCGCCGCCGGGGGGCACCGGAGCGCCGGTCATTATCTTGACGGTCGTGCCGGGCTCGATGGGGCGCTCGAAGGTTTCCCCTGCAGCGACTGCGCCGACCAGGCGATACTCCTCTCGTTCGTCGTCGGCTCTGACTGCATAGCCGTCCATGGCCGACTTGTCGAAGGGCGGCATTTCCAGGCGCGAGAGATGGTCAACAGCAAGAACGCGCCCGAGCGAAGCGGGCAGCGGTACTTTCTCGAAAGACAGGCGTTTTCCGGAAAGAGTCCGGTCGAGCCTGTGAAATGCCTCTTCACGGGGTATCATTGTGCGGTTGGCGCTCATGCACGCGGGACTAACATCCAAGATGTCGCGTTGTCAACTGCTCAAGATCCTCATTTTGCCTAAGTACCTGGTTTGATAAATGAATTATAGATCTGTCGTAGCCCAGGTCAAATGTCACATTAACTGCCCAGGGAAAATGTCACATTGATTATGGCTGTTCTGTGCCGGGTAGATGAGTTTTTCTTTGTATGCTCCCCTTGTTTTTGAATTATTTGATTTTTTTCTGTACCGCA
>DATKYQ010000066.1:0-15638 GCA_035528415.1 Myxococcota bacterium
TGGCTTCCTTGAGTCGATAGGATTCGCCCTTGATCTCGATTATCTCCGAGTTGTGAACCAGGCGATCGATGATGGTCACCACGCAGGCGGCGTTGGGAAAGACCTCGCTCCACTCGGCGAAGATTTTGTTGGTGGTGATGAGGAAGAAAAAGGGTCAGACACCGGCACTTGACACTTAGAGATCCGATAGTGTAGCCTGAAGGCATGCCGCGGGCGAGGAGGATAGACTATCCGGGTGCCTGGCAGCACGTCATGCATAGGGGTGCCCGCAGGGCGCCTATCTTCAAGGTTCAGGATGACTGCACCGATTTCCTCGATATTGCAGGGGAGACGGTTGATCGGTTTGGCCTCGAAGTGCACGCTTATTCCTTGATGCCGAACCACTGCCACTTGCTGATTCGAAGCGTTGCGGGAAACCTCTCGCAGGGAATGCAGTATCTCAACGGCACCTACACTTTGTTGCTGAACAGGCGCCACCGCTGGGACGGGCCGGTGTTTCGCGGTCGATTCCACAGCCAACTGGTGGAAGACGAAGAGCACTTGCGTGTGCTCATCGCTTATATTCACCTCAATCCCTTGCGGGCTCTCTTAATACGTCGGCTTTCGGACGAAGCCTGGACCAGTCACCGGGCCTACCTCGGGAAGGAGCCGGTGCCGGAGTGGCTGAGCACGAAGGTATTTCTTGACCTGCTTGGCGGTCCGAAGAAGCTGCATGATTTCGTACTGTCTTTTCACAGGTGTGTGATCGAGTATCCCGAGGATTTCAATCCAGAGACGGGTCTGTTTCACAAGAAAGGGTTGGCGGTAATCTCGGGTGTTCCCAAAAGGGTCGAGGGGAAGAAGAAGCGGGAAGTTGTCTCAAGACATCATCGTCAACGCCCTGTTATGGAGGTGCTGGCCGAGATATGCAATTTGACCGGGGCGACGGAGGAAGAGCTGAAGATGAAACAGAACGGTCCCGGAGCGAACCCATCGAGGCGATTTGCCGTCTGGGCGTTGAATCGGAGTGCGGTGATCAGCCAGCACGGGATCGGCAAGTTGCTGAATGTGCCGTATAACCAGGTGACCAGGTTATTGGGCAGGATCAGGAAGGAGGGCGCATCGGAGCCGGTGGCCGGCTGGATGAATACCTGGTTGCATCGAGAGGGGATCTAAGTGTCAAGTGCCGGTGTCTGACCCCTTTGGCCTCGCGATTAATTTGGCCTCGCGATTAAAAATTTGGCCTCGCGATTAATTTGGCCTCGCGATTAAAAATATTAATGATGTGTCCAGTAACGAGCTGCGCCTGACACCTCCATGGACTAAGGAGAGCCGATGAGCTATGCAGACAGGTTCGAACAATGCCAAGTGCCGGAAGTTGACGATTTGCACGGGTTTTATGCCGTCAAGCTCGTCGTACCTCTGGTACCCGACATCCGGTTCTTTAGACACAAGAAGTACTTCCCTGGCAGTGATGATCACAGTGATCGGGGCTACAACTGTTTTCTCGGTCACATCAAGATCGGTGCCTTCCGGCTCGAACGTGACAGATCCGATCTCGCCGATGGTCTCGACGTAGTAAAGATTATCTACGACGACCCCACAAATCCCGGTTTCCTGCAACGCCTCACCGACGAGGTACGCGAGGAACGTGGCGGTTGCTACTTCTGCCGTGGGGTTTACGATATCTTCGGACGGCCTACCAATGTCATGTACTTTACGCTTACGAAGCTCGATTAGCGGTACTGTCCTTAGCCTTTATTCCCTCGGTGCATCATAATCCACCGGGGGAAGAACAACGGGGACGGTGTAAAGTTCAAGTTCCTGAAATAATAGGAAAAGGGCCTACCTGATGGTAGGCCCTTTTTAATCTGGAGCTGAACGGGATCGAACCGTCGGCCTCTAGAGTGCGATTCTAGCGCTCTCCCAGCTGAGCTACAGCCCCGTCACGGCACATGATACTGCCCGGGCCTTCTTCACCCGTCAAGTAAATTCCTTGCGGGCGGGCCCGTTGACAGTTTGTCCACCATCGTTGGCGGCTTGACCTGCGTTTGTCAACTTGTCAGGCGGCGGCTCGCCTGGACAAGTAGCACGCAGTGAAAAGCCTTGCTTTTCCGGAGGGCGCTCGGTCTGGCACGCTTCTTGATAAGCTTTAAAATGAACAGCCGCCGATGCGACCCGTGGCACCCGGGACACGGGAAGCTATGGTATTCAATGAAGCATCCTATGAAAGGAGGGAACAATGTCCGTCTCTACTCTCGCGCTGCTGGCTTGCCTTGCGACCTCGGCCCCGTCCGTCGCTCAGGCTTTGCCCGCGGGCGCAACGATCGTGGCCCGCCAGGGGAAAAAGGTGCTTGTCAACTTCGACGAGGAAGAACTTGTCAAGGTGGTCAAGCGCATCAGCAAGATCACCGGGCGCAACTTCATCGTCGACCGCGGCGCAACCCACCGCCGGCTGACAATCATCTCGTCCACTCCGGTCAGTTCCGAAGACGCCTACAACGCATTTCTCGACGCCCTGCAAGGCGCGGAACTGGAAGTCGTCGAGAGGAGCGGTTTCTACCACATCCGAAAGAAGGACACGCACTCCGATCGGGCCGAGAGTTCGACGGGCTGCCCGCCGGTGGAAGGAATCGAGAAAACGGGCGAGTACAGCTTTCGCATCTCGAATAAAACCGGCGAACTGTTCGACCGGCCCCGCTGCGCCCTGGTGCAGGTGCGCGTTGTCCCCTATTTCAAAGATGGAAAACCCGACGGGTTCAAGATCTTCGCGATCAAGAAGGATTCGTTGTGGGCCAGGCTCGGTTTTCACAACGGGGATATCATCCAAAGCGTGAACGGGATGAAAATTACATCGCCCGACAAGGCCCTCGGTGCTTACCAGACCTTCAAGAGTGCCGACAAAATCGAGGTGGCAATACTGCGCCGGGGAGAGCCGATCAAGTTCACCTACATTTTGAAATGAGCGGTTCCCTCCCGGAAAAAGCTTTCCATGTTGAACCCTCTTGACATTCTCATCCCCCGCTGTTAAGGATACTGCCGGTTCGGCGCAGGTTTGTGGCATGCCGATGTAGCTCAGCGGTAGAGCAGCTGATTCGTAATCAGCAGGTCATCGGTTCAAATCCGATCGTCGGCTTTTGAAATATTTTGAACCCGGCCCCATCGTCTAGCGGTTAGGACACCGGCCTCTCAAGCCGGGAACAGGGGTTCAAGTCCCCTTGGGGTCATCGGGCGGGCCGCCCCTGGATAAAATCCGGGGGCGGCCCGCCGCCGTAAGGACGCCCCGAGATCGACGAAAAAGAAAAATATTCCCTCCAGGATCTTAGCGCCATCATGGCCCGCCTGCGCGCGCCCGATGGATGCCCATGGGATCGCGAACAGGATCTTAACAGCCTGCGATCGTTTCTGATCGAAGAAGCCTACGAGGTTCTCGATGCCATCGAACTGCACGACCCGAAGTCCTTGCAAGAGGAACTCGGCGACGTTCTTTTCCAGATCGTTTTCCAGTGCCAGTTGGCTTCTGAGCAGGGCTGGTTCGATATCGATGACGTCATCGACGGCATCGGGCGCAAGATCACAAGGCGCCACCCACACGTCTTTGGATCCGGGAAGGCCGACACACCCGCCGAAGTGGTTGCCACCTGGGAGCGGGTGAAAAAAGAAGAGAAGAGCCGCACAAACAAATCACAGCCCAGCGCCCTCGACGGCCTGCCGCGCTCTTTGCCTGCGCTGCTTTTCGCCCAGCGGCTGTCTGAACGCGCCGCCCGGGTGGGCTTCGACTGGCGAGACGCATCCGAGGTCATTCCCAAGGTGGCGGAGGAACTCGAAGAATTGCGCTGCGCACTCGACGGCGGCGAGCGGCCCGAGATCGAATGGGAACTCGGCGATCTGCTCTTCGCGCTGACCAACCTGGCCCGCCACCTGGATCTTGGCGCCGAGGATCTTCTGCGCGCTTGCAACATGCGCTTCGATGCGCGCTTTCGACTGGTTGAAAAACTCGGGCGCGAGCGCGGCATCGATCTGGTCGCGGCCGACATCGAAACGCTCGAGTCTCTCTGGCGCGAGGCGAAAAAGGCGCTCGCGGATCCGTGACGCCACCCGCCGGACTCGATCAACAACAACATCTTGTGGCCTCCCGCGGCAAACAACACAGGTTTCAAGCGAGCGAATTTTTTTCCAACAGCCTGTGTGAAAAACCTGTTGGCAGCCTTGTGGAAAAGGCTCTCGATCCCTGTAAACAGAACGTCTTTGCTCGTTTTGCACAATAATTGTTCGCCGGGCATATGAAGTGATATCAAGACTTTATATTGATTTTAACCACAATCAGTGGGCAGCGGCAGGCCCGACCGCTCGTGGTGTGGGAAACTAGCGCTGGCGGCCCGCGAATCCGCTTGTTACAAAGCCCCGGCGAGCGGCCCATCGTGATTTCCTTGCCGCTCAACACCGTGCGGCACGGTGAGTTCTTACGCCGGCCTGCTGTGAGGCCAGGGGGCAAGATTTGGTTGACAATGGGCCGCGAGTTATGTAGTTAGTCTGTTCTCATGAACCGGCCACATGTTTGGCCGGAGCGTGGTTTACGATTCATGCGGCAGGAGGATACCCGTGGCTAACCATCGATCGGCAAAGAAACGCTTTCGCCAGGATCTCAAAAAGCGCGTCCGCAATTCGGCTCGGCGCTCGAACGTGCGCACGGCGGAGAAGAAATTCACTAAGGCAGTCGGCGAAAAAGACGCCGCCGCCATCGACGAGCAGCTTTCGAAGACGGTCTCGCAGATCATGCAGGCGCGCACCAAGGGGATACTGCACAAAAGTACCGCCTCCCGAAAGGTCTCCCGCCTGAGCAAGGCCGCCCAACGCGCCAAGTCGGCCTGACAGCGGGCTAAAGGCCCGCCGCCTTCAGCGTCCGCACAAGGTCATCACCAGTTTCTCAAGCAGCAGTTCTCCGCTCGGGCCGCTGCTCTTCAAGGCGCGGTCGGCCGCGGCCAGCGCTTGCAGGTGGGATGCCAGAGCCCGGGGTGTAAGACGCCTGCTTTGCATCAAGCACTTCTTGACCACGAAGGGATGCAGCCCCAAGCGTTTGCGAATGGAATCGACGCCGTCTCCCCGGCTATCAAGCGCTGCCACCCGGGCCAGTGATCGAAAGTGACGCGCCAGGTGCGAGACGATAGCCAACGGGCTCTCACCGTCGCGAACCATGCCCGCAAGCACGCGCAGCGCCCGATCAAGGGCGCCTTCCCCGGCGGCGTCGGTCAGGGCAAACACGGATTGGCTGCGAGTGTCTGCGACGACCTCGGCCACATGGCTTTCTTCCACCCGGCCGTCCTTCCCCAGGTAGAGGGCCAACTTCTCGGCCGCCTGGATCATGGCGCCCATGTCCTCGCCGACCGCCTCACACAGGGCGTAGAGTCCGTCGCGGGTTGCCGAAAGTCCCTGCTCGCCGAGCAGGCTCTCGGCCAGACGCGGCAGATCCTTGGCGCGTGGACGCGGGCAGTCCAGCGAAACTCCCCCGCCCTTCTCCACGGCCTTGGCGTATTTCTTGGCCGCGTTGGTCAGCCGCGCCAGCTTGGGGTTGCGGCTGTCGGCCCCGGCCCCGCGTATAACCAGCACTAAAGTCGCGGTCGCCACCGGCTTTGCCAGATAGACGCAGAGCTTCTTTTGCTCTTCGGGGCGCAGCAGGTGCGCGTTCTTCAATACGACCAGGCGCCTTCCGCCGAACAACGACGCCGTCCTGGCCGCGACCTCGACCTCCTCGGCCGAGGCGGAGCCGGCATCCAAGCGGGAGAGAGCGAATTCAGCAGAGCCGGCTCCCGAGCCGGCCCCTGAGAGAACGCGCTCAGTAATCAGGTCGAGCGCCCGGTCGACCAGCGCGCCTTCCTCGCCCGAGACGAGGTAGACAGTAGCCGGCTCGGATTTGCTCAGGCTCTTCTGCAGTTGGGTGATGTTCATCGCTTCATCCGAAAATTTAAAATGTCCGGGTCAGGCTATCGATCCCATCGTGGGCCAAGCGCAGCAACAGACGCCGCAAGGCAAGATCGCAATTGGCGACCGTGCCGCGCAAGTCCGGCGCCGAGAGGTAGCTTTCCCGGCCGCTCAACACCTGCTTGAAGCCGCCCGCCGTTCCGTCGTCGAGTTTGAGTTCGAGCCGAACCTGCACTTCCTGCTCCCTGGTGTGAAAAGCGCCGCCGTATGTGGCCACGCTCCGGGGGACGGACTTGACACTCAGCAAGCGCGCAAGCAGGCGGGGCGCCTCCGAGGCCGGCCGCAGCCTCAACCCGGCCCGCACGGCCTCGTCCCTGAGACTCTTCGTGATATACGCCCCGAGTGCGGCTTCGCTGGTCAGGTTTTCAACCTGCGGGATCGAGAGATCGCGGGAACCGTCCGGCAGGCGTGCCTCACCGGCCGTGAAATGGTAGCCGCAAGAAGCCAGCAGCCAGGCCCAGCACGTGATAACCGTCAGCCAACGACGATGTTGACCAACCGGCCGGGCACGACTATTACGCGGCGGATTGATTTTCCCTCGATCCACTTTTGCACCTTCCCGGCCTTCTTGGCCGCCTGCTCCATCTCCTGGTCTGATGCGTCCTTGGCGATCTGCAAAGTGTCGCGAACCTTGCCGTTGACCTGCACGGCGATAGTAACGGTGTCTTCCTGGGTGGCCGCCGGATCGAACACGGGCCACGGCTGCGCGCAGGCGCGGCCGGGCAGTCCCATGGCCTCCCAGATCTCTTCTGCAAAATGGGGCGCGAAGGGCGCAAGCAGTCGGGCCAGGTTGCGCAGAGTCATGCCCAGCAGGCGCAGGATCTCGCCCTGGCGCGCGTCATCCAGCACCCGGGTCGCGTTGAGCAACTCCATCATGGCCGCGATGGCCGTGTTGAATTGGAACTGCTTCTCGATGTCCCTTGTCACCCTGGCGATGGTCCGATGCACCTGACGGTGAAAGGCAACCTCGTCCGGGGAAAGATTGCTCTCGTCAACCTGGTCTCCCAGATCACGCACCTGGTCGAAGCGTTCGCGATGCTTGTCATAGAATGCCCACACCCTTCTCAAAAAATTGTAACAACCCGCAACGCCCGAATCGCTCCACTCGATGTCCCTTTCGGGCGGAGCGGCGAAGAGCGAGAAAAGCCGGGCCGTATCGGCGCCGTAGTCTCTGCACATGGCCTCGGGATCCACGCCGTTGAGCTTGGTCTTTGACATTTTCTCGAGTCGAACCTTAACCTGCCGGCCGCACTCGCTACAGTGCGGTTCCGCGGAGGTTGGGTCGTCCACCCCGTCGCGGGCACGGTAGCCGTGCTCGTCACACCAGAAGCTCTCGCGGACAACCATGCCCTGGGTCAGCAGCCGGTCGACCGGCTCGTCAATGGCCACCAGATCCAGCTCGCGCATGACCCGCGTCCAGAACCTGAAGTACAGAAGGTGCATCACGGCATGCTCGGGTCCGCCGACATAGATGTCCACCGGCAGCCAGCGATCGGCCGAGGAGCGCTCGAAGGGCGCCTGGTCATCATGCGGATCCATGTAGCGCGCAAAGTACCAGGACGAGTCGACGAAGGTGTCCATGGTATCCGTCTCGCGCCGGGCAGGGCCGCCGCAGCTCGGACAGGTGGTCTCGACGAACTCGGGCACCTTGGCCAGCGGCGCCTCGCCGGTGCCGGTCAGCGGCGCAGAGGGCGGCAACACGACCGGCAGTTGCTCGTAAGGCACCGGCACGATGCCGCAGGCCCGGCAGTGAACCATGGGAATCGGTGTGCCCCAGTAGCGCTGACGGGAGATGCCCCAGTCGCGCAGGTGGTAGCCGACCGTGGCACCCCCGCCCTGCCCCTGGCGCTCGACTTGAACGGCGATGTCACGGCGCGCCTCGGCCGAAGTCTTGCCGTCGTGCGGCCCCGAGTCGCACAGCACACCGTCGGCCGTGAAAGCCTCGCTCATGCTGACCGCATCCAGGCGCTCGCCCCGCTCGGGCTGGATCACAACGCGGATGGGAATCCGGTAACGCCGGGCGAACTCGAAATCGCGCTGATCGTGCGCCGGCACGCTCATGACCGCCCCGGAGCCGTACTCGGCCAGCACAAAGTTGGCGATCCAGATCGGTATCCGCTCGCCGGTGAACGGGTTCTCGGCGTAAGCGCCCGTCCAGACGCCCTCCTTTTCGGTGGCGGCGTCAGTGCGCACGGCCTTGTCGACACGTCGCATGCGCTCTATGAAAGCCGCGACCTGGTCGCGCTGCCCGTCAGTAGTCAAGTCGCCCACGGCCGGGTGCTCGGGCGCCAACACCATGTAGGTGGCCCCGTAGACGGTGTCGGCGCGAGTGGTGAAGACCTTGATCGGTTCGAAACCCTCGCCGGCCACCGGGAAAACCAGGTTGCAACCTTCGGAACGCCCGATCCAGTTGCGCTGCATGCTGGTGATGCGTTCGGGCCAATTTGCGAGCTTATCGAGTCCCGCCAGAAGCTCCTCGGCGTAGGCGGTCGTTCGAAAGGCCCAGTCAGGGATACGGCGCTGAACCACCGGCGACGAGCAGCGCTCGCACTTGCCGTCCAGCACCTGCTCGTTGGCCAGCACGGTGTTGCAGCCGGTGCACCAGTTGGCCAGAGACTCGCGGCGATAGGCGAGATCACGCTCATACATCTTGAGGAAGAACCACTGGTTCCAGTGGTAATATTCGGGGTCACAAGTTGCTATCTCGCGCTCCCAGTCGAGCGACAGGCCCAGGCTCTTCATCTGCCGGCGCACCGAGCCGATGTTGTCGCGCGTTCTTTTAGCCGGCGGAACGCCGTCGCGAATGGCGGCATTCTCGGCCGGCAGGCCCAGGGCATCGAAGCCCATGGGGTGGAAAACATCGAAGCCCCGCATGCGGTAGTAGCGCGCCAGCACATCGCCGATGACATAGACGCGCACGTGGCCCATGTGCAGGTTGCCGGATGGGTACGGAAACATCTCCAGGACGTAAAACTTCTTCTTAGCCCGGTCTCCCGCGGCTTTATGTAAGCCTTCTTCTTCCCAGACCTTTTGCCACTTGGGCTCGATGAGCTTGGAGTGGTACTTGTCTTGCATTGCACGCTCCACGAGTATGAGTCTACACCATGCGCTGATTAACACGCCCGCGCGCCGAGGGCAAGCCCGATGTTCCTACGGCCGGGTGTTGACAAACGACATACAATACTAATATTCTGGACGTGCTGGTCAATAGCAACCGAAAGGAGGAGCGACCATGAAGAGGTTCATGATTCCCCGCGTGGTACACTGCTCCGAGGGCTGTGCCGCGGTCCCGGGCAAGACCTGAAACTGCCTGAACGACCGTGGTAGAATGCCAGCCGGGAAAAGCTGGCATTTTTTTCAAGTTCAGGGCACCTCGAATGAAGCCGAAGAGTAGCAGGCGTATCCCTGGTAGTCGATGAAGCCGCCCTTGGGTACGATGAATATCAGGTCTCCGGAGCCGATGGCCGCAGGCGAACCGCTCAGCGGCATGACCTGCTGCGCCCCGGCCGGCAGCTGGCCGTAAATCACCGGCGGGGTGAACCCGCTTTCTGAGTAGATCTGCCAGGCAGAACCGCTCCCGTCGAAAACCATCAAACTCTCTGCGGGAACGGCAGGATCCCAGCTTATTTGCCCCGAACCGGCGTCATAGCCGATTGCCGGAAGACCTACCTGGCAGAAACTCACCTCGAGATTCAGATCTACAGGCAGCGAGGGACAGTCCAGGAATGTCCTCCTGGCTTCGAAGAATATCGTCGCTACACCATCCGAGAAAGTGCTGTAAGAGCTTACAGACAGCATACTTTCGAAGGCCCCTGTGATCTGGAAGCCGCCGTCCGCGCCCGAAACTACACCGTACTCGCAGTTGCCCGCGCAGAGTGTTTCAGCAACGTCGGGGTCGAGCAGGTCATCTTCCGCAAACACTTGCACGCTCTCGATCGGGGATCCGTCACGATAAACCTTTCCCAACAGGGTGCACAACTCGGGCTGGATCTCATGGGCGGGCACCAGTTCGAAAGTGCCGAGTTGCATGCAGCCGGTTGGGCAACTACCCGACTCTGTCGTCACATCCAACGGGTCGAAACGGTATGACTTTGAATCGCTCTTGAAGGTGGTGAGTATGCTCAACGTCTCGCCCGTGGTGCCGTTGCCGTCGAGATCCTCGCCCGGCTTTTCCGAGCGCCGCATATCGACGCAGAAGCTGCCGTCGTCTGCGGTGATTATCGGAGGCGAATAGCCTGCGAAGTTTATCCCGCGCATGGTGCCGCCCGCGCCGGATACCGGCTTGCCGTCGGCGTCTACGACGATTCCGCTCACACAGGTGTTGTCTTCCTGGGGCCAATCGACGTTCCAGTAGGAGAAATGAGTCACCTCGGCCACCGCCAGCAAATCGCCCGTGAAAGCACCGCTGTGGATGGCGTCGATTTTCGATTCAGGAACGAGCTGATCGCTAGAGTCCTGGAGCCAGCCGCTGCCTTCCTGTTCCCACTGGCCCGCGATTTCATCGAAGTAGTACATCGGGACGCTGATGCGGTCATCGCCGGGCATGATGTCGACTATCACACTCCAGCTATCACGCGGGACTCTCATGCTGAGAGTCGCCTTGTCTCCCGCCGGAAGCGAGGTTATCGGCTGGTCGTTCTCATCGCGCAGATCGAAGGAGGCGAAAACGGCCGAGACGAGCATCTTTCCCTGGCTGTCTTCGAAGGAGCCGGGAAACTTGTCGGCGTCCGTGAGCGGGTTGAAGACCTGGGCGTAACCGAAGGCGGCATCGACCCCGCCGATAGAGACCACGCCGCCGTCGTCGCGGCAGCGCTTATTTTCGCAGGTCAACGAGCCCATCTCCATCAGGGTAACGTCCAGTGAGACATCTTTGAGGGCGCCGACCGCGACCGTCTTGATGACACTGGCATAGCCTTCCTCCTGGAAGGTAACGACCGTGGTCATACCGACTTTCGCCGGCGCCTTGATGCTGTATGCGCCTTCCGCGGATGCAGAGGCCGTGGCGCTTTCGCCGTCATCGATGCGCCTGTTGCCGTTGACATCCAGCACGGCTTTGACACTAGCCTCGTCGGCCGGCTCGATTCCCGAGCCGTCGGAAGAGACCAAAAAGATCTTTCCCGTCAGCGTGATCGTATCGCCGGATGGCCCCGGTGAGCCTCCCGAGCCGCTGCATGCGAAGCTTCCCGCGGCCAAGCAAACGGCAAGAGCGATGTTCCCCAATCCCTTTTTCATCTCGCATCCTCCTCGGTAATATTATCGTCTTGTAGCAAGACGCGGAACAAGACTAATAGATTCAGCCTAATCGCGCAAGGCAGTCTCCAGTTCCTTCTCCCTTTTTTCGGTTGATCTTGGCTGGGCGACGGATATATTGGACTTGCCATGAAGCTGCTATTCGGGCAGCCGCAAGGGAGGAACGATGAGACTCGACAAAATGAAGGCGGCCCACGAGGTTCTAGCCCGGCTCGACTACCCGCCGGGGCGAGTCGAGAGGGGTTATAACGACCGCACCCTGTACATCAACCTTTCCAGGATGAAGATCTCCGTCAAGCCGGTCAGCGATTACATGAAGAAGATCTTCACCGGCGGCAAGGGCTTCGATCTTTACCTGATGTGGCACTCGCTACCCAAGAAACCAGTTGCCTGGGACAGTACGCTCAACGAGATCTGCATCTCGGCAGGGCCCTTGGGAGGCACGCCGTCTTTTTCGGGCTCGGGCAAGAGCCTGGTCACCGGCATCTCGCCCACTACCGGGTCGGTGATGGACTCGAACGTCGGCGGTCATTTCGGGCCGCTTTTGAAATTCGCGGGATTCGACGCGCTCGAGATCCAGGGTAAGGCGAAACAAGACGTGCTTGTGATCATCGACGGCACGAACAACCGGGTGACCGTCGAGACCTGCCCGCACGAGGCCCCAAACAGCGCCGATTTAGCCGAACAGCTCCACCGCATGTACGCAGACAGCAGCGAAGAGTTGCAGGGCGTCGGAGTAGTGTCGGCCGGACAGGGAGCCGAACACACGCTGATCGGCTGTCTCAACTTCTCTTTCTGGGACTACAAGCGCGACATGGCCCGTATGAAACAGGCCGGCCGCGGAGGTCTGGGAACCGTCTTTCGCGACAAGCACCTTAGGGCCCTGGTGGCCAAGTCGTTCGTCAACCGGCCGAGTTGGGTCATGCGCGCGGCCACACGCGGTCAACGTGGAGTGAGGACGATCTCATGATCCAAGTCACCATGGACGGCAAGAAGACCGAGGTAGAACCCGGCACAACCATCCTGGCAGCGGCCCGCAGACTCGGCATCGGCATTCCCACCCTGTGCCACGAAGAGATGCTGCAGCCCTACGGCGTGTGCCGGGTGTGTGTGGTCGAGGTGGTGGAAAACGGCAAGTCCAACGTGGTCACTGCCTGCAAGGGCAAGATCCGCAGGCCCGTCGAGATCCGCACCGATTCCGAGAAGGCCGTAGCGGCCCGCCGACAGAGCATCGGCAAGCTGCTGTCCCGCTGGCCCGGCGTGAAGGTGCTCCGGGACCTCGCCGACCAGTACGGCGCGGAGAAGCTCCCCGACCATCCCGGGAGAAACGACGATCCCCACGCCTGCATCCAGTGCGGCCGGTGCATCCGCATGTGCCGGGACGGCGTCTGGCACGATTGCCTGGACTGGGAGGGCCAGGTCGAGGATCGCCGGGTGGTGATGAAGGTGCCCGAGGAGGAATGCGTGGGCTGCGGCGCCTGCGCCGCCGTCTGTCCCACCGGGGCCATCAGCATGGAGGACGATCCCAACCATCCGGCCGACCCCGATCGCATCCGCCGGGCGGGCATGGTGCTGACCCGGGAGATGATTCTCCTGGACAAGGATCAGTGCCACATGCGAGAGGTGGGCACCGGCCATCTGGTGGAGCTCATGAACGACTACGACCTGCTGCCCGTGCACAACTACCGGTTCGGCTCCCATCCCGAGGCTGCGAATATCGCCTCCCACCATTTCAAGAAGCGTTTCTTCACCCAGGGTACCTTCGATGGCTGCTACCTGGGTTGCGACATGAACTGCTGCAAGGTGGCCGAGGGTTTCGTGCCCAGGACCGGACCCAAGCGCGACCAGTTCGTCGCCGTGGACGGCCCTGAGTACGAGACGTCCGGCGGCTGCGGCAGCAACATGGGTATCTTCGACCCCCACTGGATCCTCGAGATCAACTTCTACTGCGACCACTACGGCATCGACAGTATCTCTTTCGGCACCTGCATGGCCTTCGTCATGGAGTGCTACCAGGCCGGCATTCTTACCAAGAAGCGCACAGGCGGGCTCGAACTGCCGTTCGGGGCGGCCGAGGCGTCTCTGAAGGTGCTGCACCAGATGGCCCGCGGCAAGGGCTTCGGGCTGGTGGTCGGCCTGGGCATCCGGCGCATGAAGAAGAAGTTCGCAACCGAGTACGGGGCCGATCCCGATTTTCTTAGGGATATCGGCATGGAGAGTAAGGGGCTCGAGTACTCCGAGTACGTCACCAAGGAGTCGCTGGCCCAGCAAGGCGGCTTCGGCATCGCCTTGAAGGGCCCCCAGCACGACGAGGCCTGGCTGATCTTCATGGACATGGTCAACAAGCAACTGCCGACCTTCGAGGACAAGGCCGAGGCCCTGCATTACTTTCCCATGTGGCGCACCTGGTTCGGCCTCAACGGCTTGTGCAAGCTGCCCTGGAACGATGTCGAACCGGCCGACAATGCAGACAGCGACGAGCCGCAGAAGGTGCCCCTGCACGTCAAGGGCTACTGCGACTTCTTCTCCGGGATGACCGGGCGCGAGGTCGGGCCGGACGACCTGATCACCATGAGCGAGCGGGTCTACAACTTCCAGCGGCTGTTCAACCTGCGCCAGGGGTTCGGCACCCGCGAGCACGACGCCATCCCCTATCGCTCGGCCGGGCCGGTTACCGAAGAAGAGTACCTCTCGCGCCAGGAGCGCTACGATGGGCAACTGAAAGAGGAAGTCGGCCTCGACCCGGCCGGCATGAGCTTGCCTGAGAAAATGTCAGCGACCAGGCGCTACCGCGAAGAGCGTTACGAGAAGCTGCTTGACGCCGTCTACAAGCGGCGCGGCTGGACCAAGGACGGTGTACCGACCTTGACGAAAATTCGCGAACTTGGCCTCGACAAGGTTGATGGGCTGGTCGACTTGGTCAAGAAGGCTGGAAAGAAACCGGCCAAGAAAAAGAACGTCCGCAAGAAAGCCTCGAAAAGAAAGACCACTTCTTGACGGCCTTGACGGTAAACGGCGATCCGCATCCATTCAGCGAAGGTCTGACCATCGCTGACATTATCGACCAGAAGAAGTATTCCTTTCCTCTCAAGACGGTTTTCGTAAACGGTACGCGTATTCCCAAGGAAGAGTGGCCGACCCATGTATTGCGGGCCGGCGACGTGGTCGACGTGCTGCACATGATGAGCGGGGGCTGAGGCAAACGCTGGCGGCAAGAAAGTCTCCTGAATAATATCAAGTAGTTATAACCGACTTTCTTTTATTGGATAAAGCTGGTCAGCAAGTGTAGACTCCGCCTTATTTTTCGGTTGCAGGCAGAGAGAGGTTTTCTTTAAAAATACGTAAAGGAGAAGAGTATGAGATCAAGGTACTTAACAGATTCGCCACTGAGAACAACTGTACTTTGCGCCGGCCTGATGGCGATTGTATTTTCAAGCCAGGCCCTGGCAGGCACCATCACGGCCCAGGGAGCCGTCACGGCTCTCACGGACAGTAGCCAGATGTCCGTTATTAGCGAGGGCCGCTTCGACGAGGGGCCCACGTCGGGTAACATACCGCTTGGCCTGTATAGCAGCCAGGGCTTGACCTTCCGCACTGGCGCACTCACGAGTTTACTTCCCGGTGTGACCACCGGGGGAAGCGCTACTAATCCACAGTACGATACTGGGGGCATAGTCTTCCCTGCTCCGATTGCAGGCGGCGGGGAGCAGACAGGGGCATATGTTCACTTTGCCGGAGTGGCCACCTTTTCTGTCCCTGTAACCCAGGTCGGGCTCACGGCAAGCCGTAACGGCACCCAGTATCTGACCGTGTGGAACACGAGTGGGACCATGATCGGCCAGGTCACCTGGGTTCCCAGCGTCGACTCAGCCTTTGTGGGAATCGATACGAACGGTGTTCTCATCGGCATGGTGGCCTATGGCAACGACAACCTGTGGGGCGGCGCGAGCTACAGTGTTTCGGGCTCCACCATCTATTCCGACACCTGGGTGTGGGGCGGATGCAACAACGACGGAATCCAGGATGGGGGAGAGCAGTGCGACGACGGCAATACGATAGACGGCGATGGGTGCAGCCAGTACTGCAGGATCGAGTACTGCGGCAACGGCTGGCTTGATCCGGGCGAGACCTGCGACGACGGCAATGTCGCGGCCGGTGACGGATGCTCTTCGGACTGCATGTCGGATGAGACCTGCGGAAACGGGTACCTGGACTGGGCCGTGGGCGAGGCCTGCGACGACGGCAACACAACCAGCGGCGACGGGTGCCAGTTCAACTGCGCGCTTCCGAACTGCGGCGACGGCGTCGTGGACAGCGGCGAGACCTGCGACGACGGCAACAACACGGACGGCGACGGCTGCTCGGCCACCTGCACCTCCGACGAGAGCTGCGGAAACGGCATCGTCGACACGGCCGCGGGCGAGGAGTGC
>DATKYQ010000067.1:0-86913 GCA_035528415.1 Myxococcota bacterium
TGCGGTACAGAAAAAAATCAAATAATTCAAAAACAAGGGGAGCATACAAAGAAAAACTCATCTACCCGGCACAGAACAGCCATAATCAATGTGACATTTTCCCTGGGCAGTTAATGTGACATTTGACCTGGGCTACGACAGCAAGCGAGCCGCCGGATTGTTCTTGGCGGCGATACCCGAAACGTGAGTTCCGTGGCAGTAGTTGCCGTACTTGCCGATGCCTTCGATAAACGGCTTCACCGAATCTTTCTCAATCGTGGATAGATACTGCCGTAATTCCTGTGCCTCTGGGCTGTCAATATTTGCTTGCAGATCTGTAATACCCTTCAGCCGCTTCTGCAGCAGCGGGCGATCCGTAGAAATATCGCCCACGTTGAACAGCAGCGGAATTTCCTTATCGGAATGCAGACTCCAAGCGATGCCGTGCACGTCATCTACAAAACCGTTCTTGTCGTCGTCCATATTGTTATTCTGAATTTCCTTGGTGTTCGTCCACATTTGCTTCTTGGGCACGAAAATCGCCGTGTCCACACCGCTGTCCCAGATCGCCAGAACCACCGGCTTGAGATCTTTGGCATTTGAAAGATCCACTTCGCGAGTCGCCCAAATATCCGGCTTCACAACCTTGTGCGCGTCGAGATAAGCGCTGTAAACGTCCGTCACCGCCTGCTTGTTCGGAATGTAAATGCGCAGAGTGAACGCGCTGCCCAACAAGCCTACGGCCACGTCGCGGCTGATTTCACCGCCACTCTTGTCGAGCAGCGGCTGAACCGTGGTTTCAATTCCGCCCAGCACCAAATTCGCCGATATGATCTCCGAGCCTCCCTTGCTCTGCTTGATATTCGCTTCCACCACGTCGTAGGGCAGCGGCATGACCAGGTTGGCCAGTTCCGATTTGAGGTTCGCATTGAAATGGGCATCGCCCATCTTCTTTGCCTTCACCCACGCCTCGGCAAACAGCCCCATCGTCAAGCGCGATGCTTCCTTGTCTTCCAGATCGCGGCGCTTTTTCAAATAGTCAAGATAGGTATCATAATTGCCCTTTAGCAGAGCCACCGTTCCCAGCGACGCGTAATAGCCCTGAACGGTGGTCTTATCTGCGATGTCGTAGGTGGCCAAATCTTTTTTCAGATCCCGTTTCACTTGATCGGCCAGCTTCATCACTGCCGCATCGTTGTTTAGAAAGTCAACAGCCTTCCCTTCAATCTTGTATGTATAGCGGGGCAGATCATCCAGCTTGGTAATCTTGATCTTTTCCGCCGCTCCGGAGACCGTGAGTGTTCCCAACACAAGAATCAAACAGGCTGCCAATGCAAACCGAACCGCAAGATGACTTTTCATAGCCCAACTCCTTCATATTAATGATACAGATTGTCACTTATAGGAAAAAAAATCCCGTCGTGTGCCTGAGCCACGCGGGACTGATGAATTCCGGGCGCAGCATGTCGGGTGCCTGTGTTTTCATATCGACGGCGATCATAATACGTACTTGTTTACGAGAAATCGAATACTATCGCCAGGGGCCCCCCGGGGGCCAGTCGCCCTCGAATTGTTCCTTGTCAATCAGAGATTGAAAGACAGGCATCAGGAAGGCCGAGATATCTTTAACCACCGCCTCCAGATTCACCGTTGTGTCGCTGGCCGCGCTTTTCTTGAGAAATGCCCGGTACTGGACCTGCTTTGTGTCGTTGGCGTAGAATGCTTCCATGAACACCCGTGGGTTTTCATCCGGCAACGGAGTGTCCCGGCGTTTGAACGTCGCCCGGATGGCCCTAGACAGCGTGCGACCCGAGAACTGTCTGGTCTTCGACAGCATCCACACATCATAGAAATCCTTCATCCGACTGTTGGCCATGTCGAGCGCAATCATCGACTGGACCTTTTCGGCAATGGCCGTTTCCGGCGTCGTGCCAAACAGCTTCGCGCCATCGAATCCCAACAGTGACCGGACAACGACTCTGCGTGCCTTCGGAGTCACCACGTCACCGAAGCCGACATCTACTTGGAGGGGTATCCGCGCATTTCCAAGAAATACTGTCATAGATACTCGTACTCCCTGATACTTCTGAACAGTGCGGATCTCCCCGGCGGCAACACTTTCCGATTCGAACCGAAGACCATCGTCCTCGACGCGGACTCGCACGATCTCGCGGAACACGATCAGCATCCGCTCAACACTGACGGTCGCCCTGCCAAGCAAGTCGATGTCCCGAGTGGCCCTGCTCAGTTCGAGACCCCAGTACTGAAGCATGAGGGCACCTTTCAGGACGAACTCGTCTGCATGTTTCGATTTCGAGAGCCGGTATAGAAGCCTCTCGATCGCGAAGTACAACAGCAGATCGGCGAACGGCCTGCCTTTGGTCCTCGACATCGCCTTCAGCTGATCGCGCACGGAAGCCGCCATGTTCCCGATGGCCTTCTTCGTCATTGAGAAGCCTCCAGGTACGGAAGCATGACTCTCTCAACGCGGCACATCCTTGCGTAGTGCAGGAACTCGGCCGGGCGGGAGTTAAATGTATACCGGCACATGTTCAGCGCTTCCACCGCGACACTCGTACCGATCTTGTTCCGCAGCCGGAAGCAGTCCACCACCGTCTTGACGGGTCCGTAGATTTTCACCCAGACTCCGTCCAGGTCATGGGCCTGTATGCCCTCGGTCAGTGCCAGCCCGGAGAACCAGAAGATTCTGGTGGGCGGATGGTCGATCTTCGGCGCCTTGGTGCCCCGGGGAAGGGCCAGGTAGACATAGTGGGGAATCTCGGTTGTGATCTCGTGGTAGGCGAGAGCTGAGATCAGGCAAATGACGGCCCCCGGAGTACGTACCGAAACGGTGATCAGGTCGGGGTGCTCGAGATCGGACATGCTCGCCAGCCGGTACACTCCCCTGCTGAGCTGCTCCAAGGTCCCCTCATCTCGCATGCGGTAGAGAGTCCGCGGATGAATCCCGGCGGCCAGTGCCTGGCCAGTACGCAGAATGCCGCCATGCTTTTTGAAAACGGCAGCCGCTCTTTGGGTTTCGTTCATTGCCATGCTGGATAAAATATACATCAAATATTAACAATTGTAAACCTTATTATCCAGATGATCGCATTCTCCCTCCCAGCTAGACAGAGCCGCTCAACGACAGCAGCGGAACCCCGAAGAGATTAGCCCGCCGTCGACGTCGAGTGACTCTTCCAACGGCTCGGCGTTGCACCAGTCCGGTGCCTCTCCAGAATCGTACGAGCCGCCCGCCGCGACCACGCATGGTTCGCGCTGGCACGCGAAACCCGAGCCGATGTACTCGCTCACGTTGCCCACCAGATCGAAGACTCCGCTTGGGGTCTTACAGGCCGGCAGGGCGCCGGTGGGAAGGATCCCGCCGATTCCGGCCTGCGCGTCCCAGGTGTTGCACGCAGAGTCGGACCACTCTTCGCCAAAGGGAAACGGTCTTCCTCCTGCACCGGCATGCCCGTCGCAGGCGTCCTGCCACTCGCCCAGCGAGCATAGCCGCTTGCCCACACGCTCGCATGCGGCCCTGGCTTCCGACCAGCTTGCACCCGACCAGGGCAGCACGCTTGCCTGGGAGCAGGCCCCCGATGCGTTGTCCGATCCGGCCGAGCATTCGGTGGCGTCAAAGCGGGAGGCCTCATAGCTGTCGATCCAGTAGCCGTTAAGCTCGACCATCTCGTCCTGGCAGCCCGGCGCAGGATTCGGGCAACTAACGGGCTCGCACGGCTCAAGATTCAGCCTGTCGATCTCGTTTCCCTGACCGTTATAGCTCACCCATGTACCACATTCGCGACCTTCCCGGTAGTGCCCTCGAGTGAGCAAGGCCCCATCCTCTGAAAACACCTCGTAAGGTCCGTTCAGCCTGCCGTCGGGAAGGCGACAGGAATGCATTTTCCTGTTGTCCGGATACTCGGGAAAGCTTACGAACCCCTCGTGCACCTCTTCGGTGCCGACCGGGCACCAGCCATGGCAGCCGGCGGGCACGGTGGTTCCGAGAGCGCACATCATCCAGATGCACATCCGCCACCGCGTGAATGATCCCACACTCTTGGCTTGGTGCGCGGACTGTGTGGTTGCACCGGACACAATCTGTTGAACGAGGTAAAGTTTCCCATGCCATCCAGTCGTCGAATCCCCCGTTTTCATCGTGAATCCATCCTTCCTTCTTATGGCCCAGTTTCGAGAACCAGGTAAATATAACCATATGGATTATCCCCTCCACCTTGGCCGGCCTGGTGTGTTTACTGCTTTACGGACACAACACACTCAGGCACCTATAGAGCTCGGCCAGCGGACCATGCATCCAGTCCCTGCAGTCTTCGACCAGGGCGGCCGCTTTCATCGATGGCCACGCGGCCGCCGCTAATTTGTATTCGTCCGCTATGAACATGGCGATGCACTCCTGCTTGTCAATGTCATTGACTTCCGCCAATGGACAGGTGCAATACCCGTCGATGTACTCGTCCATGAACGATCCGAACATCAGGCAGTAGCCCTCGATACACCTGACCTCGGAACCCTCTGGACAGGCCGTCAGCCCGGTGCAGTCCTGTCCGTAGACCGGGTCGAAGGGTGCGGAAACCGCTTTCGGCACGCAGTCGCACCCGCTATCCACCAGTTCGCATTCCTCGTCCAGCTGACAGCCGCGCTCCGCCAGATCTTCTACACATTTTCCCTGTACACAGGCCCGGGGTGCCCGCCTGCAGGCCTCGTCGGAGGTACATTCCGGGTGATTGGGAAACTCGGTCCGGTTTGCAAAGGAACAGCCCGAAGGATTGATGATCTGGACCGTTGAGCAACAGTCCACCGCGATCTGGTCCCGATAGCCGATACAGTCGTCCGGCGTCTCACATGAGCGGTCCACCGGGCCCTCGGTCAGGCAGAACCCATGGGAACCTTGCATGTATGTCCTGGTCAACTCATCGGCACCCGCGTCCCGGCCGGCGTCCAGACCTGCATCAGTCTTTCCAAAATCAGCGGAACAGGCAAATATGAAGACCGCAACTAGCGGGCCCGCCAACGCCGGGAACTGGAATCGAGCTTCTCTCATGATTTCCCCACGCGAGGCATTGTAGCATATCCAGGAAATTTGAGGCGCCGATTGCTGTCTATTCTTGTGCCTCTAGGTACGGCGTCTTTATGGGGGTGATCCGGAGTTTCTCGCGCTTGCCTTTGCGGAAGATGTTCATCTCAACTCTTTGGTCGGTGGCCGTTGCCCTGACTGCTTCTATCAGCGCCTGGGGATCCTCCACCGGCCGGCCGGCGAAGGTTGTTATTATGTCTCCGCGCTCGACACCGGCGCGGGACGCAGGGCTGTCCGGTAGCACCCGGGTCACCAGGGCGCCCGCCGTGTCGGGCAGGCCGAACGAGCGGGCCAGCTTCTCGTCCACGTACTGGATGGAAATTCCCAGCCAGGGATGGCGCGGTATGCTGCCTTGCTTTAACATGGACAGCAGACTCTTGGCGTCGTTGATCGGTATGGCCAGGCCCATACCTCCCTGGATCTGCCCCGGCACCAGATTGATGCCGACGACTTTCCCGGCGGTGTCTACCAGCGGACCGCCGTTGCAACCGGGGTTTATGGCCGCGTCCGAGAGGATCAGGCCGTGTGAGGACTTCATCTGAACGGCGCTTCTGATGGCGCTGACCATGCCGGCGGTAATGCTGTGCGACAACCCGAAGGGGTAGCCGAAGGCGGCCACCCAGTCGCCCGCTCGCAAGGCGCCGGAATCTCCCAGTGGCAGAGGCGCCGGGGCGGCTTCGGCCGGGATCGAAAGGACCGCCAGGTCGGAGAGATCGTCGCTGCCCACCAGGCGGGCCTCGACGTGGCGGCCGCTGGCCAGAATGACCTCGATTTGCTCGGCATCCTGAACGATGCTCCCGCAGGTGACCACGTGTCCCTCGGCATCGAAGACGAAGCCCGAGCCCAGAGATCGAACCAGGGCGCGCAGGATCTGCCGTTCGCGCCTGGGCAGCGCCTCTTCAGGAATGGGTAAGGCATGGGCGGCCGAGACGCTGACGACCGAGTCCTTTACCTTGGCGAACAAGGCGGCGAAGGATGGCAGCCGTCCGGGTTCGGGCGAAGCCGCGATACTCTCTCCATCGGCGGGGCCCGGAACGGGCTTACGACAGCCGGTCGCCGGCACGAGAATAAAGCAGAAGGTGGAAAAAAAAACCGCGCAACGTGCAAGCGTGCGTAAGGAACATTGCACGCAATCGGGCACGCGCGCCAAGTGTTTACTCCGGTTTGCCGGTCGGGTTATCGGCGTCCTGGCAGCCGCTTTCCCGGGCGGCCTTGACGTAGCGCATGCGCAGGTCGAAAAGAACATTGCCCAGCAGCTTGCCTTCTTCATCGCTCAGGTTGCCGTCCGTCTTTTTCTGCAGCATTTCCAGCAGGTCGATGGTCTGACGGGCCAGTTCAAGGTTACGGCAGGGTTTTTCGCTCTCCATGCCCGGCAGGATCTCGCCGAGGTGCTGCAGCGCCGCCGTCGACAGCGAGAGAACGAAGGCGGTGAAAGAGAGCGCCGAAGTTTTCTCACGGAAACCGGCGTTTTTTGCCGTGCCCGCGGGTACTGAGTTTTCTGTCGTCACAGTTCGTCGTCCTCATCCATGACCTTGGTGGGCAGTTTCTTGGAAAGGCGCGACAGCCTGGCCTCGCAGATTTCCAACTCAGCGCTCATGTCCTTGAGTGCCCCAATGTAACGCTCATAATCTTTCTTGGTGATGCCGCCATTCGTCAACGATCTTTGGATAACTCTTTTGTCGAAGCTTGAATCGTCGATCGCCATGCTTTCCTCATCTCCCTTCCCACCTGGTTGATCCCCACCCGAAAATCCCCATGCCATTTTCATAACCTTATAGGCAGAAGATGTCAAACCGCGCCGAAGGACCAGGACGGTTGGCGTAGATTTTGGAATAACTACCAGCAGATGATTGTTGTAATGCTTAGTTCGCCTGTGGTATTCGGGCGTTCTGGAACAGTCGATAATCTAGCTGCGGTGCCTTTTGCCGCGCTGGGAGGCAACATGGAAGAAAGCATTCGGGTGATTAACGAGAAGATCGAGCGGGAAAGCGCCTTCGTCGATGGCCTGGTGGGGGAGGTTGGCAAGGTCATCGTCGGCCAGAAAGCGATGATCGAGCGCATCCTGATCGGCCTGCTGTGCAACGGCCATGTGCTGCTCGAGGGTGTCCCGGGCCTGGCCAAGACGATGAGCATCAAGACCCTGGCGGACTGCATCGATGCCCGCTTTGGGCGCATCCAGTTCACGCCTGATCTGCTGCCGGCCGATCTGGTCGGAACCATGGTATACAACCAGCACAGCGGGGAGTTCACGGCCAAGTTGGGCCCGCTGTTCGCAAACTTCATCCTGGCCGACGAGATCAACCGGGCGCCGGCCAAGGTGCAATCGGCGCTGCTGGAGTGCATGCAGGAGCGACAGGTCACCCTGGGCGATCGCACACACCCTTTGCCGGATCCCTTCATCGTCCTGGCTACCCAGAACCCGATCGAGCAGGAGGGCACCTACCCCTTGCCCGAGGCACAGGTCGATCGTTTCATGCTCAAGGTCAAGGTGGACTATCCCACCAAGGACGAAGAGCGCGAAATCATGGCCCGCATGACCGTGGCAGAGCCCCCCGTGGCTACACAGGTGATTGGTGTCGAGGATATCAAGCGAGCCCGCGGCCTGCTCTTCGAGGTATACGTCGACAAGCTGATCAACGAGTACATCCTGGACATCGTTTTTGCCTCGCGCCGACCGGCCGAGTACCGTTTGGAAGAACTGAACGACATGATCGAGTACGGGGCCAGCCCGCGGGCCTCGATTTACCTCAACCTGGCCGCCCGGGCCCACGCCTTCTTGCGGCACCGCGGTTACGTGACCCCGGAAGACGTCAAGTCAGTGGCCATGGACGTTCTCAGGCATCGTATAATCCCCACCTACGAGGCGGAGGCCGAGGAGATGACCAGCGAGGATATAATTCAGAAGATCTTCGACAACCTGGCCTCTCCGTGATCGCCTGATGGCGAGGCGCTCGATAGACCATGCTGACCAGTGAGCTGATCAAGAAGATCCGCAAGATCGAGATTACGACCAGCCGGGCCGTGAACGACGTGCTGGCCGGTCAGTATCACTCGGTCTTCAAGGGCCGCGGAATGGTCTTCGACGAGGTGCGTCCCTACCAGCCCGGTGATGACATCCGGGTAATCGACTGGAACGTCACCGCGCGCATGAACGATCTGTTCGTCAAGCAGTTCATCGAGGAGCGCGAGTTGACGGTCATGCTCCTGGTGGATGCCTCCGGTTCCCAGTCATTCGGTACGCGGCAGCGTTTCAAGAGCGAGCTGGCAGCAGAGATTTCCGGCATGCTGGCCTTCTCGGCCATCAAGAACAACGACCGGGTCGGCCTGGTCATTTTCACCGATCGCGTCGAGAAGTTCCTGCCGCCCAAGAAGGGCAAGAAACACGTGCTGCGGGTGATCTCCGAGGTTCTGTCGTTCAAGCCGCAGCAGCGCGGCACCGATATATCGGCCGCCTTGCAATTTCTCTCCCGGGTCACCAAGCGCAAAAGCGTAGCTTTTTTACTCAGCGACTTCATCGCCACGGGGTACGACGCTGCCCTGAAGATAGCCAACCGCCGCCACGACCTGGTGTCGATCGTACTCAGGGATCCGCTGGAGATCAAACTGCCCAACGTGGGAATTGCCGCCTTCCAGGACGCCGAGTCCGGCGAGATGTTGCTCTTCGATACCGGCTCCCGACGCGCCCGGCTCGAGTTCAGCAGGCTTCTGGAGGAACAGCGCCTAGAACAGCGACGCCTTTTCAACCAGCTGCGCATGGACTTCATCGAGCTGTCCACCGACAAGGAATACCTGCGTCCGCTGGTCATGTTCTTCAAGAGACGGGCCGAGAGGATGAGATGAAGCTCGGCGGCTCGGCATATGCGCTCGGTATCGCACTGCTTGTGTGTGTCTTGGACCCGGCCGGGGCCGGGGCCACGAGTCCGGACAAAGACAAGGCGACTCCCCGGACGGCCGTTTCGGTAACGGCCCGGCCGCAGACAGCTAAGCTGGGTGAACCCATCACACTGTCGATCGAGGTTCGTGCCCCCCAGGGGGTACTGCGCCTGCCCGACCGGCTGGATCTCGATCCGTTTGTTGTGCTCGACCGCGGCGCAGGTGAGGTCGATGACAAGGGCTTGCTGGTTTTCAAGATCGAGATCGCGACTTTCGAAAAGACCGGTGAGATCGAGGTGCCGGGATTCAGCCTAGTGCATCCCGCCACGGACGGCGGGCTGGACGCGGGTGGAGAGGCCGCCGGAGATGGAGAACAAGTCACGGTCCCGCCGGTCAAGGTGAAAATCGAAAGCGTGCTGATGGGCGTGGAAAAGCCCGCGCCGCGCGACGTGGCCGCTCCAGTTGAGGTGATCGTCAGAGACTACCGCCTGCTTGTACTACTGGGCCTGGCGGCTTTCTGGATCCTGGCGGCCGTGGGGCTACGCCTGAGACGCACGTCCGGCGCTGTAGAGGCCCGACACGAAGATTTGCCCCCGGAGTGCCCGGCAGACCAGATCGCCATCGAGAAGCTCGAGAAAATCGTGACCGACGACCTGCTCAGAAAGGGACGCCAGCACGAGTACTTCGATCGCGTGTCCGACACCGTGCGCGAGTACCTGGGAAACCGCTTTGGCTTCTTCGCGCTCGACTTGACCTCCCGCGAACTGCTGGAAGAACTGCGCGACCGGCCCACTTCCGGTCTCGACCACCGGCTCCTTGGGCAACTACTAGGGGAGGCCGATCTGGTCAAGTTTGCCAAGGCGCGAGCCAGCGACGAGATGGCTTCCCGGGCGATTGACGGCGCATATTCGCTGATCATGGCCACCAAGGCCGTCCAGGCGGGAGGCGCGAAATGATCCGCCTGACCGAATTTCACCTCGACTCGCCCTGGATGCTCGCCTTGCTGGTGGCCGTCCCGCTTCTGCTGGCGGCTTCATTCTCGCGCCGGCGCCGTCTTGCTGCTGACGCGGGCGATGCTTTCCAAGATCCGGGGCGGGTGCGTAAGGTTACGCTTGTTGTCCTGCTGCTTACAAGCTTGCTGCTTGTCTGTGGAGGCGCGCTTGCTTTTCGGGCGCTGGTTACTGGTCCCTCCGATCCTTTGAAAAACCCAGTGGTCGGCGCCGGGCTTGCCTTGCTGGCATTGGCGGTGCTGCTGGCCACGCTCGCCGTCTGGCACAGGCGCCGGCAATGGCCGGTGATGCAGGTGTCCTCCACCGCCGCGCTGGGCAAGGTCGCCGCCGGGCGTCCGTCCCCGCTACGGCACTTGGTGCCACTGCTGCGTTTGCTTGCCATCTGCCTGGTGCTGCTCGCGCTGGCTCGTCCCCTGGTGGCCACAACCGAGGCCGACGTCTTTGCCGAGGGCATGGACATAGTCCTGACACTGGATGTTTCGACCTCGATGCGAGCCGTCGATTTCTCACCCATTGCCCGGCCGAACGAACGCAAGAACCGGATCAACGGCGCCAAGGAGGTCATCTCGAAATTTATTCGCCAGCGCAAGGAAGACCGCCTGGGTCTGGTGGTCTTTGCCTCCAACGCCTTCACCCAATGCCCGCTGACCCTCGACTACTCCGTGGTGCAGAACATCCTGCAGGCGGTCAAGACCGGAGTCATAGAAGACGGCACGGCGATCGGCGACGCGATTATGATTTCGATTAACAGGCTCGAAAAATCCGAGGCCAAGAGCAAGGTGATAATCCTCTTGACCGACGGCGACGACAACGCCAGCAAGGTGGCGCCGCTTCAGGCGGCAGAGGTTGCCCATGAAAAGAAGATCAGGGTTTTTCCGATCCTGGTGGGCAAGGGCGGATTGGTGCCTTATCCCGTCGGGCGCGACGTTTTCGGCCAGCCGGCCTATCGCAAAGTTGAAATCCGCACCAACCCCGAGTTGCTCAAGCAAATTGCAAAGAAATCACTGGGCAAATTCTACCGTGCCACGGACGAGAAGGCGCTCGAGGAGGATTTCCAGGACATTCTGGACCACATGGAAAAAACACGCCTGATGGATCCGGGCCGCTTCACGCGCAGCACGGAGGTGTTTCAACTGGCCCTCCTGCCGGCCCTGCTTCTGGTGCTGCTCGAACTGATGCTGCGCTGGACCCGTTTCAGGAGATTTCCCTAGCCGCAAGGCCAAGGAGCCGGGGACGATGCGTTTCGCCGCTTCGGAATATTTCTACTGGATGCTGGTTGTGCCGCTGGTCATGGCCGGTGGAATCGCGGCCCTGCTGCGCCGCCGGCGCACGGCGGCGCGCGCGGCCGATCCGGCTTTGCTCGCTCGCCTGGCCCCCGAGTATTCACTGGAGCGCGAGATCTTGAGACTGATCTTGCTCGTCCTATCTTTGACAGCCCTGGTGTTTGCCCTGGCCCGACCCCAGTTCGGAACCCACTCCAAGCTGGTCAAGCGCCGCGGCGTGGACGTGGTAGTGGCCATGGATGTCTCGAAGAGCATGCTGGCCATGGACGTATCATCGCGCCGGGCGGGAAATCGCCTCAAGCGCGCCAAGCTCGAGGTGAGCGGGTTGATTGATCATCTCACCGGAGATCGTATCGGGTTGGTGGCTTTCGCCGGCACCGCCTTCGTGCAGTGCCCCCTGACCTCCGACTACTCCGCGACGAAGCTGTTTTTGCGGGCGATGCAGGCGGGCTCTGTACCGGTCGGCGGCACCAACTTTGCCGAGGCGCTTCGAGTGACCCGGGATATGTTCATAAACTCGAAGGGAGGCTCGCGATCCAAGGTCCTGGTTCTCATCTCGGACGGCGAAGACCACGAAGGGCGCTACGAGGAGGAAGTGGACAAGTTGCGCGACATGGGCGTGATCATCCACTGTGTCGGGATCGGCACGCAGATCGGAGAGCTGATTCCGGGCCAGGACGGCAAGTACCTGCGTAAGGACGGAAAGACAGTCATGACCAGGTTGCAGGAGAGTACGCTGCGCGCCATCGCGGATGCTACCGGCGGAATCTACATCCACTCGGCCGCCGGCGATCTTGGCTTCGAGGCGATCTATGATATGCTCAGCCGCATGCACAAGTCGGAGTTCGAGTCGAGGGTAGAGTCGGTTTACGAAGAGAAATTCCAGTTGTTCGTCTTCTTCACCTTTCTCCTTCTCCTGGCGGCGGCGATCATTCCTTCCCGCAGGGAAGTGCGCCCGGGGAGGGCGTCATGAAGGCGAGTATCCTGACTTTGGGAATTTTCCTGGGCCTTATGCTGCCGGCAGGCCCGGCATCGGCCTTCGATCCGTTCTCACGCGAGTTGGAAAACGTTGCCAAGGGCAACCGGCTCTACAAAGACCAGCACTACCAAAAAGCCATCGAAGCCTACGACGCTGCCGAGCATGAAGTGTCCGGAGAGCCCCGCGTTCACTTCAATCGCGGCAATGCCCTGTTCAAGCTCGGCCGTTCCAAGGAAGCCCGCGAGGCATACTTGAGGGCGATGGGCTTCAAGAATCCCGGGCTGAAGAAGCGCAACTATTACAATATCGGCAATACCTTTTTGGCCCAGAAGGCCTACCGCGACGCCATGTCCTACTACCGGCGCGCTTTAGAGATCGATTCCGACTACGATGATGCGCGCTACAATCTGGAGATTGCCCTCCGGGCCATCGAACAGCAGAAACAGCAGCAAAAAAACGAGAAGGACAAGAAAAACAAGCAAGGCGACAAGAGCCAGAAGCAGAAACAAGACGAAAAGGACAAGCAAAAAGAGGGCGACCAGAAGAAGAACGAGCACAAGCAAGACGGCGACAAGAAAGACTCTCAGGAAAAGCAAGACAAACAGCAGCAGCAAAAGCAGCAACAACAGGATCAGAAGGGACAAAAGGAAAAGAACGACGGCGACAAGCAAGAAAAACAGGAGCAGGCCAAGCAGGACGAAAAGAAGGCTCAACAGCAACAACAACAGCAGCAGCAACAGCAACAGGAGGCCCAGAAACAGCCTACCGGGAGCCCGCCCCCGGACGAACGTCGCGAAGCCGGAAAATTGACCCACGAACAAGCCCAGGCGTTGCTGGACGCCATGCGCGACAACGAGAAACCTTTTCAGATGTACAAGTTCGTCATGCCCAAGTACCGGGGCAAGAAAATTGACAAGGACTGGTAGGACTGCCCGATGCAACGACGCTACATTCAGGTGATTAGCCTGGTGCTCACGTCGATCCTGCTTTTTACGGCAGAGAGCCTCGCGGCCGGTAATGATGTCTCTTTCTCGGCATCCGTCGATCGAACCACTGTTGGACTCACGGAAAACGTCGTCCTGACGCTTTCAGTCAGCGCCAAGGACTCTGTCTCGTCGAGCAGTATAAAGATTGCGGGCACCGGCACTCTGCGCATCACCGGCACCAGCCGGGAAGAGAGCTTGGCATTCTCTTTTTCAGGCGGCAGTCAGAACTACGAGAAGATCCAGAAATTCATCTACGTTCTCAAGCCGACCAGGGTCGGCAAGACCCGGATCAGTCCGGCCACCCTGAAATTCAAGGGCAAGAACTACGCGACCAAGCCCATTGACATAACTGTGGTCAAGCAAGCCCGGCGGCGGCCTTCCGCGGGGAGCACTTCGCCCTTCGGGCGGCGCTTTCCGTCTCAATTCGGCGACGACTGGGACGATTTCTTCCACACGCCGCGGGACTCGTTTCCCAGGCGCGAGAAGATCGGACCCAACGATATCTTTGTGCGCGCCTCGGCTGGACCCGACGTGGCCGTCGAAGGACAGCAAGTCACGGTCAGCGTTAGTATCTTTTCTAAAGTGGGCGCGCGAATCGCCACGATCCGCTGGCCGAAGCTCGACGATTTCTTCAGTGTCGATAGCGACGTTTCCAAGGCCGGAACGGATCAAAAATATATCAACGGCGAGTTGTACCAGTACAAGGTGCTGGATCGGAAGGCGCTCTTCCCGTTGAGCCCGGGCGAAATCGTGGTCGGACCGATCGAAGTTGAGGTGGAGGCATCAACCTCGCCGTTCTTTCCTTCACAGGTGCGCACCCTGCGCACGCAGCCCATCACGATCAAGGTGCTCGATCTTCCCGCCACGGGGCGGCCCGCCGGCTTCGAGCCTTCCAGCGTCGGGCGTTTCTCTCTCTCGGCTTCCGTCGATTCAAACTCGGTCGGCCTGAACCAGCCCGTCACCTATACCCTGATATTGAAGGGCAGCGGCGCCATTCAACGCGTACGCCCGCCCCGTCTTCCGGATCTGCCCCACTTCAAGACCTTTGATCCCAACGTGGACGTGAAGGTTTCCAATCGTGGCCGCGCGGTCAGCGGATCAAAGACATTCGAGTATATCCTGGTGCCGTTAACCTCCGGAGAACTGGTCATCCCGTCTCTGACATTCTCTTACTTCGACCCGCGCGAGGGCCAGTACAGCACGCTGCAGACCGAGAAGGAGATCATCAAGGTAGCCGCAAGCCAGGCGACCGGGCCGAGTGCGGCAGCCGGCGGCGGGCACGAGATCAACATCCTGGCCGGTGCCTTCAAGCCCATCCGCTACAAGAGTTCGCTGAAAAGTTTCGGGCGTCCCTTCTACAAGAGTTCACTATTTGTCCCCCTCCTGGCAGTCCCCCTGATCGTCTACCTGTTGGTGTTGGCGGTAGCATTCGTAAGAGCGCGCGGCAGGACGGATTCAGCGCGCAACCGCATGCGCCGGGCATGGGTCCGGGGTCAGCGCCACCTCAAGAGGGCCGGCCAACTCGCGGCCGCCGGAAAAGCGGCCGAATTCTACTCGGAGATCAAGGCCGTGCTGCTGGATGGAGTCGAGGCCCGCTGTGGCCTCGCGGCGCGGGGTATTACGGTGACCGAACTAACTCGACGCATGGAAGAGATTGGTGTTCCACGGGAGATTACAGAGGTTTTCACTGCCGAAGCCGAAAATTGCGATTTCGGGCGCTTCGCTCCCGCCACTTCGCGCGGAGAGCAGATGCTCGAATCGCTTGAGAGGGTGCGCAAGATCGTCAAGAGACTCGAACGCGAGCGGATCAGGCCCGCCGGGGAGGGGTAATGAGACGCATCGCCCCGTACATCGGTGTGATCTTGCTGTGTGTCATGGCGGCCCCTGTTTCTTTGGCACAAGACGACTCCCGACTGGCAAAGAAATTGCTGGCGCACTTCTCCAGGGGCAACCAGGCTTACCTGGATGGAGACTATGCCACGGCCGTCGGCGAATACCGCAAGGTTCTCGAGGCAGGGGTAGACAATCCGGACCTCGACTTCAACCTGGCCAATGCCTATTTCCGTTCCGGAAACAAGGGACTTGCAGTACTATTCTACGAGAAAGTGCTGCAGATGAATCCGGGGGATACCGCGGTCGCTTCCAACCTGGCCATGGTTCGTAAAGAGTTGGTCGATCGCGTGGTAATGCCGAAGGAGGGGGCCGTGGGCGAACCGTTGTGGCACGGGTTCGTGCGCGGCGTTGCCGTCGACTGGCTTACCTGGATGTTCTTGTCATTCTACCTGCTGACCTTCATTTTGGCAATCGGCCGGCGTCTTGCGCGGCGTGAATCGTCGCGGCGACTGCTGTTCTGGATCAATATACCGGTTCTTACGTTGACCCTTGTTTTTGGGTTGCTTTTTTCCAGCCGTGTTTATATCCAGGAGAAAGTTCACCACGGCATTGTAGTTGCGGAGACCAGTTCGCTTAGAGAAGGACCCGAGCACGGCGCCAAGGTACTCATGGAGGTCCACGAGGGACTGAAAGTCAGGCTGTTGGACGAGATAGACGAATACTCCAGGGTGCGCCTGGCCAACGGTGTGGAGGGCTTCATTCGCAGCTCGCAGATTGGCGCGATCTGATTTCCGTAATTGACTGATATTCGCGGGACGTGCTAACGTGCCGCAGAAGTCGGCCGGAATTACTGATAATTCCGGCTGCGGCGGCCTGGAGGTCGATGTGCTGGAAATGAGAAAATGCTTGTTTGCCTCGTTGTGCCTGGGGCTTTGCCTGGCCGTCGCCTGCGCCTCGGGCCCCGAGAACCAAAAGCTGGTAGGCTATCGCACAAGCGCCAAGGAAAACTTCATCAAGGGTCAGAAAGCATACGACGATGAGGATTTCGCCGAGGCTCTGCAGTTTTTCAAGTTCGTCAAGAACAAGTTCCCCTATTCGAAGTTCGCGATCAGGGCCGACCTGTACACAGCCGATTGCTACTTCGGTCAGGAGAAGTACCTCGAGGCGGCCGACAGTTACCTGAGCTTCATCAAGCTCCACCCGCGGAACGAGAAGATGCCCTACGCCATGTTTCGCATCGGCCTGTGCTATTTCAAGAGGATACCAGATGACTGGTTCATCACGCCACCGGCTTACGAACTCGATCAGACCGAGACAGCGAAGGCCGTCCGGGAGATCAAGCGCTACCTGCAGAGTTTTCCCAAGCACGAGAATGCAGCCGAGGCCAAGGACTTGCTCAAACAGTGCCTGGTCAGGATGGCCGAGCAAAACCGCTACCTGATGGAGTTCTACCACAAGCGGGGCCACTTTCGCGGGGTACTCTGGCGTGCTGAGCGAATTCTCTCGATCTACGCCGGAGTTGGTTTCGACGAAGAGGCGCTTTACTACAAGGCCGAGGCCCAGCTAAAACTAAAGGAATACAGCGCTGCCAAAAGCAGCCTGCAGCAGCTACTGTCACGTTTTCCCAAGGGCGATTACTCGGATGACGCCAAGGACTTGCTGGCTGTACTTTCCAAGCGTCAAGAGCAGAAGGCGGGGAGCCAGCCGAAGTGAGCAGCCGGCTGACAGGCGCCCTCCTTGCGGCGGGACTTTTCGTCGTTGCCTGCCAGGCAGAGGAGCGTTTGACACCGGCCCGGGTCCTGGCCGCCATCGAGAAGGGATGTGCCAAGAAAGACGCCGGCCTGATGGTGCCCTATCTCGATGCGGAGTACGAAGACGACATCGGGGGGCCGGGCCACCTGGAAGACGATCTGCGGCAACTGTTCGTCGTTTACGGGCCCCTGGTCGTAAAACACGAGGATGTGCTTGTGCGGCCGGACGGCATCACGGCCCACCTAGTCGTGGAAGGCAAGGGGCTGCGCTACTCGGGGCCGCAGAGACTGAAGCTTTCAAAGACTGCCGCCGGGCCGGTCATCGGTTCGGGCGTTTTCCTTGAGTTGCGCGGCATCATAGAAACACTGCGCCAGCGCCGGATTGCCCTGGAAGACAATGCGCCGCAGAGGTTGGCCCGCCTGATCTCGGCCGAATACAAGGGCAAGGTCGGAGGCAAGGCGGCGCTGATGGAGCGCCTCCGGGATGATCTCACGGCAGTTAGCATGCAGGCATTGATCGTAAACGATCTCGACATCGAAGTGGGCGGGAACCGGGCCAGGGTGATCCAATCGTTTCTGTTGATTACCAGGGCCGAAGGGAAGAAAATCGAAAACAGGGCCCGTGAGCGTATCATGTTGCAGAAGGAAGGTTCGCTCTGGCGCATCATCGGCGGCTTGGGGTAAGTATTACCGACCCCGGCCGCCCCGCCCATTCGGGAGGAAAATGATGGACGAACAAACGAGAGACCTGCTGAAATTGGGCAGGGACGCCTACCATAAGCGGGAATACTCAAGGGCAGAGAGCTATCTGACGCGAGTGTTGGAAAAGAATGATCGTTTCGCTGACGTCCATAACATGCTGGGAGTCATATTTCATGACCGTGGTCTTTTCTCGAAGGCGCAGCAACACTTCGAGCGTGCCCTGGCAATAAACCCGGGCTATACCGAGGCATCGCTCAACCTGGCGGTCACCTACAACGATCTGGGCCGCTACACCGAGGCCAAGGATGTTTTCAACCAGGCACTGTCCGCTTCGAGGGCCAGCCCGGGAGAGTTGGATCCCTTCGTACGCGGCAAGATAGCCAACATGTACTCCGAGATCGGCGACGTCTACCAGGCCGCAGGAATATACGAGCAGGCCACGTCGGAGTTTAGCCATGCACTAGAGTTGGGACCCGACTTTGTTGATATCCGCCTGAAACTGGCCCAGGTACTCCGCGACCAGGGCCGGCAGGAGGATGCGGTGGCCCAGTTCAGGCGTATACTCGAAGACCGGCCCGGCTATATTGCCGCCCGCATTCACCTTGGGGTGACGTTGTACTCCATGGGCAAGCTAGCTGAGGCGACCGGCGAGTGGCGCGAGGCTCTGAAGCTCGACCCGGAGAACAAAAGCTGCCAGATGTACCTGAACCTGGTGGCCGAAGGCAAGCAGGCATGAAATTGCCCCAAGCTACTGGTGGTGGTAACATGGCATTGAGCAACAAGACTGGCGTTATTCCTGGAGTGTGAACGATGACCGATACAACCGGTTCGTCAGGCCCCAAGAGCTTTGCTCTCAGGTTCATTTCCGGCAAGTACCAGGGGGGCATGTTCCCGCTCAGACCCAATCGTGAAATAGTCATCGGTCGCAGTTCCGACCTGGACATGGTTCTGGTCGAGGACATGGTCTCTCGCAAGCACGCCAAGATCACTACCGGCACGAGCCGGGTCATGATACAAGATCTGGGTTCGACCAATGGCACCTTCGTCAACGGCGAGAAGGTCAAGAAGGCCCGTGTCAAGGAGGGCGATCGCATCCTGATCGGCACTTCAATATTGAAGCTGATGGCCGTCGAACCCAGCGCGGGGAAAGAAAAGCCATATAGCGAGGCCGAGGTGCGCTCGATGATGGAGCAGGTGGCCGCCCGCAAGGCGCGCTCGTCGAGCCCGATGTCCGGTCGCATTGACGAGGTTCCCATCCCCGACCTGCTGCAGCTTTTTTCCACAAGCAAGAAGAGCGGCGTACTGGTGGTCCGCGGCGACGAGCACGAGGGGAAGATCTTTCTGCGTAACGGAAAGATTTACTACGCCTCGATAGACAACCGGCACGAGATCGGGCCGCAGAAGGCCTTCTGCCGGCTGGTCGGCTGGGAGAGCGGTTTCTTCGAACTGACAGGACCTTCCGACGAAAAGTTCATGGTGGAACTGGATGAGAGCACCGAGGGGCTGCTGATTGATGCCATGCGCGCGATGGACGAACTGGCGCGCATCGAGGATCAGCTTCCCGATCCGACGGCTCGCTTCAAGCTGTCAAGCCCGCTATCGCCGGCACTCAGAGATCTGGAGTCCGATCAGTTGGACGTGCTCCAGGACGTCCACAATCACGGCAGGGTCGACAGCGTCCTGGACGAGAGCGTACTTCCCGACCTGGAGACCTACCAGGCCTTGCTGCACCTGATCCGCAACGGTTATATCCGCGAGGCACGCTAGCCTAGCCGCTAGCGCCGACCGGCCAATCGCCGCCAGAGAGCTTCCATTTCGGGCACTCGCAAGATTCTCGCCATTATCAGAAAGGTCAAGGCGCCCGCCAGGCCGGCCAGTGCCAGGTAGCAAACTCTGGCGGCCGTTCCGCCCACGGCCCAGATGTCGAGGCGCGTGAAGGGCCAGGCAGCGACACCTGCGCCCAGCGATGCCAGCGCAACCCGCCAGGCGGATCCCCACACCGCGCGCATACCCAACGGGCCGATCTTGCGGCGCAGGAAAAATACCAACAACAAACAATCCATCGTGGCGGAGATCGAGTTTGCAAGCGTCAATCCCGCCGGTCCCATGGGCCACATCAACAAAACGCCCAGGCCGGCGTTGAGCAGGAAGGCCGCGAAGGCAATGGCCACCGGCGTCTTGGTGTCCTTCAACGAGTAGAAGGCCGGTACCAGGTTGCGAATGCCCGCGATCGCCCAGATGCCCAGCGAGGCGAAAAGGAATACATGCGCGGTGGCCAGTGTGTCGCTCATGCTGAAGCGCCCGCGCTCGAGCAGCGTGGCTATGATCGGCCTGCGGCAGATGGCCATCCACACCATGGCCGGGATGCACACCAGCAGGGTCAGGCGCAGGGCGAAGCTCAGGGTTTCCTTGAGACGGTCGAGGCGTTCGGTCGTGGCGTGTTCTGAAAGGCTGGGCAGGGCCACCGTGGCCACGGCCACCGCGAAGACGCCCAGGGGAAGTTCGAGGAACCGATCTGAGTAGTATACGTAGGTCACGCTTCCCTCGGGCAAGAGCGAAGCCAGGGCCCGCGAGACCAGAATGTTGACCTGGTAGACGGCTACACCGAAAAGGGCCGGACCCATCAGGCGCATCATCTTGCCGACCGCCGGGTGGCCAAATTCGATGCGTGGTTTCAGGCGTATTCCCCGCCGCAGCAAGAAAGGCACCTGGAGCAGCAACCCCAATAATCCGCCGGCCAGCACGCCTATCGCCATGGCCGTGATAGGTGGACTTACCATGCCGGAGAGGGTCAGCGCGCAGCCGATTATTGCCGCGTTCAACAAGATGGGCGCGGCTGCCGGGGCGGCAAAGTGACGATGTGTATTCAAGATGCCCGTGAACAGGGCGGTCAGACCCACGAAGAACAAGTAGGGAAAAAGCAGGCGGTTGAGATAGACGGCCAGCGCGAATTTGGTCGCGCCGAAACCGGGCGCGAAGAGTTTGAGGATGTATGGGCTGAACACAATACCGGCCGTGGTCACGAAAATCAGGATGGTCGTGAAGGTCGTCAGGGTCACGTCATAGAGGCGGCGGTTCTCTTCGAAAGAATGTGTTGTCCGGTACTCGGTAAAGACCGGCACGAAGGCGATGCTCATGGCACCCTCGGCCAATAAACGCCTGAAGATGTTCGGTATGGTGAAAGCGATGTTGAAGGCGTCAGCCGCGAACCCGGCACCGAACAGTCCCGCGAAGACCATGTCCCGGACGAGACCGCTGAGACGGCTTACCAGGGTCAGGCCGCTTACGGTGCCTATGTGCCTGGTCAGGGCCTGTTTTTCGGTTGCCTTGGAAGCCACTCTACTCTTCGAGGATATTGAACTCCACTCGCCTGTTGGCGGCCCGGCCGCGACTGGTGCGGTTCGAGTCGATAGGTTTCGTCTCTCCGAAACCGACGGCGCGCAGGCGCTCGGTATCGGTGCCCCGGCCGATCAGGTAATCCCGCACGGCGTTTGCGCGGCTTTCGCTCAGGCGCTGGTTCATGGCGTCCGAACCGCGGCTGTCGGTGTGCCCGTCGATTGAAATCTTCATCTTGGGGTAGTCCTTGAGTACCTGGGCCACCTGATTCAGAAGCCCGAAAGACGATCCCAGGATGCGAAACCTGCCGGTCGCGAAGTGTACCTTTTGCCTGATCTCTATGCGTTTCTTCTCGCGGTTGATCTTTACCAGGCTATATTTGCGCGGGCAGCCCTTGCCCTGCGGGCTGTCTGGCGGGCCGGCCTCGTTGGGGCACTTGTCTTCCTTGTCGGATATTCCATCGCCGTCGTTATCCGGGTCGGGACAGCCGTCTTCATCCTGGAAGCCGTCCTTGTCCTCGGGGTCGTTGGGACACTTGTCGTCCTTGTCGAGGATGCCGTCTTGGTCGTTGTCGAGATCGGGGCAGCCGTCCTCGTCCTCGAAGCCGTCCTTGTCTTCGGGCTCGTCGGGGCACTTGTCCACGTCGTCGGGAATGCCGTCCTTGTCGCGGTCGGTCACCGGGCAGCCCTTGTTCTCGGGCGGGCCTGGAACGTTGGGACACTTGTCCTCGAGGTCGGGCAGCCCGTCCTTGTCGTTGTCGAAGTCGGGGCAGCCGTCCTCGTCCTCGAAGCCGTCCTTGTCTTCGGGATCGTTGGGGCACTTGTCGACGTTGTCCAGGATGCCGTCACCGTCGCTGTCGCTGGGTGGGCAACCGTGGTATTCGGGCAGGCCCGGTGTGTCGGGGCACTTGTCGTCGACGTCGAAGATGCCGTCCCCGTCGCGGTCGGTCTTCGTGATGGCCACGATCTTGGGGGGCGTCTTGATGAACACTTTCTTGGGACCGCAGTCCTTCGAGTCTTCCAGGGCGCGCTTAATCGATGCCAGCGCGATCTTGATGTGATCACCTGCCCTGAGCCAGTTGCCCTGGTCGAGTTCGTCTTCGCAGAAGCGAACGTTGGTCTCTGCCATGGCCAGGTCGCGGGGGGCGCAGCGGTAGGCTCCACTCTTGCGGGCCTTGGCGATGTCGCGCTTGACGACCTCTGCGTCGGCCCGGATCTTCGAGCCGGATACACAGCCGGCAAGGAAAAGGCTTGCGCAGCCGAGCCCAATGACAACGCCAGTGACTAAGATCGATGTTGCATGACGCCGGGCGCTATTCATGAGAATTCTCCTCGTGCGTCGGGCAATAGGCGTCGCTATGACGGCTATTGCCCGTGTGCTACTCGTTTTCTTTCTTCATCGATCGCTCGCGGGCATTTGTGGCCAGGTCACGGGCCTGCGTGGCATAGTCGATCGAGTACTCGAAATCAGATGTTCCCCACTTCTCACGGGCCTTGTGCAAGTATTGTTCGGCCGCGGTGTACTCGTAAGGGGATTTCTTCTGAGCATCGGTTGTCTTTGCGTTATGCATGGCCGTATCGGCTTCCACAATCAGGGAGGTCGACTCAACTGGGCCGCACCCGCCCCAGGCGATCAGGATTGCCGACAGGACCGCGCCAATTGCCAGGAAATATTTGTATTTCACGTTTGATAAACCTCGCTCGGCAAGAACCAGACTTCAGTGTACGAAACCCGGTTCTCACCCAATTCCATGATTTGCCAACACTTTTAACAGAGCGATTCTCTCGCTGTCAAGTAAAAAACCCCATCTGCAATACTTTCGGAGCGAGCGCGCGCGGATCGTCGTAGTCAGAAATGGCTTTTGACAGGCGACTGATTGTGGGATAATCGACTTGCTCGGGTGAGGCGGGTGCAAAGATCGGTTCTTGCGGGAGGTTTCTTCATAGTCATCTTACTTCCATTGATTAGCCTGTTGGCTGGATTAAGCGTGGCCCTGGCCGCCCAGCGACAGATCTCGAACGGGGCCAGGTTATGGCATGAGCCTTACTTGCCAGGCCTGCTGCTTTTCGAATTCTTGGTGCTATTACCCACCGGCCTTTACCTGTTTGTCAACCAGCCGGCATGGAGCATGCTCTACCTGGTGGATTCCGTGGAAGTGTCCGGCTGGATCGTGACCGGCGTAATGGCCGGCTCGATGCTTGTGGCGACTCTGGCCTACCTGGTGGGTTACTCCCTATGCGCGCGCAGGCGGAGTGGTGTTCTGTATTCTCTGCTCGCGCTGGCGTGCGTAGGTGGACTTGTATTCTTTCTGCTGGCCGGTGATCGCCTGGGGCACCTTGCCGAGCAGGGTGACTGGCAAGCGGCACCCGGCCTGCTGTCTTCGCGCTTGGGCATCATGTTTGCCTTTATCGTACCGGTTGTTCTCGGCGGCTGGATTTTCTTGGTCGTACTCTTCGCGATGGAAGGACGCAAGATGTTGCGGGCGCGAATCGGAACGGTCAGGGCCGATTCGAATCGCGGGTTCCGGGTGTCGAGTCACGGGTCGCTGATCTCCGCTTCGATGCCTCCGGCCTCGCAACCGGCCGCCGGCGAACCGGGGCCGGCCAGCGGTAAACTACTATAATATTCAGCCGACCATGTTATTTTCGAAGTATCGCAAGATGACGGGAAGGTAGTCGCCGAAACGGGGCGGTGAGATTCCCGTTCCTTCCAGGTCTCCCATGGCGTTGGTCGTATCGTACGTCACCTGGTAGAGGAAGTGGGACAGCATTTCCCGGGGCAACGCAAGCTTATTGAAAAGGCCCTGCGACAATGGCCCAAGCGCCCGGGAGCCCAGTAAGTTCATCAGGCGGGTCACGGGCCGCGTAATGCGCGGGCCCGAGAATCCCATGGCGCTAAGCGTGGCCGTGTAGAACTCGCGGTAGCTCGGTGGATCGGGATCCATGAGGTGATAGGTGCGCAGGCGATGTGCAGTGCGCGTCGCCAGTTCGGCCATGGCGCTCACCACGAAATCCACCGGCACCAGGTGGAAAAAGGTGTCTTCCTCGCGGGGAACGATTTGCGGCATTCGCCTCAGTCCGGGCACGCGCCGGAGTCTGTCCAAGAGACGAAAGACGTAGTAAGGCCCATCCAGCTTGTCCATCCGGCCGCTCCGGCTGTCACCGACCACGACTCCCGGCCTGAAGATTGTCACCGGAAAGTGTTCGGCCGCCTCGCGCACCAGTTGCTCTGCCAAAAACTTGGAGTGGCCGTAGGCATGGTCGAATCCTTGACCGAGATCGAGATCGTCCTCGCGGAAAGGCCCCTGCCAGTTTCCGGCCACCGCCATCGTGCTGACATAGTGGAAGCGCGAGAGATTAGGAAGGGAGGCGGCCAGGTCGATCATACGCCGGGTGCCGGCGACATTTACAGCCTGCGCCTGCTGCCATGACATGTCCAGCCGGTATCCGGCGGCGACATGAAACACCTCACTCACTCGGTCCTTGAGCCTGCGCAGGACGGCGGCGTCCAGGCCCAGCCGATCGAGTTCGAGATCTCCCTCGATTACCTCTGGACGTTGGGCGCGTTCATCAAGCCTGGCCAAAACGGAGTCCAGGCGCTTGTGCGACCTCGGGCGACACAACAGGATCAGTCGCCGGCCGCGGGATTGCGCGAACTCGGTGGTTAGCCGGCTGCCTATGAAACCGGTGGCACCGGTTACGAGAACGGCGGAATCTAGCTTGTCCGTGACCATGTGCATGAACTATCGCCTGAGGCTCGATCTGTCAACCCGTATATTGGCCACGACGTCTCCTATGGTGATATGATTATGATCATGATGCGTTACGTGGTCATGCTGTTTGCACTTGGCGTCTTGCTTCCACTACCGGTACCGGCCAGTGGGCCTTCCTTGGGCTTTGCCAAAATGAGCGAATCGCAGATCGACGCGTTCCTGCAGCGGCTGGCGGCTGCGAAGTCCGGGATGGACGAGTGCATGTCGGAAGTGAGTGAGAAGTTCCTGGGAGTTTCCTTTGCGATCTCACCGCTCGGGGAAGGCCCGGGGAAACTCCCCGACAGCGATCCCCTGATCAGTTTCGAGGCGGTGGATTGCACGACCTTCGTCGAAGAGACCCTGGCGTTGACCCTGTCCGTCAACCTAAAGAGGGCAAAAGACGTGCTGAACAGGATACGCTACCGCGATGGAAAAGTCGGATACCTGCAACGCAAGCATTTCATTATGGCCCAGTGGATTCCGCTGAACCAGAAAGCCGGCTTTATTGAGGACGTGACCCACAGGGTCGGCGGTGCCGCCGTCAGGCTGGTCGGGAAACGCCTCGACGCCGAGGTCTGGAACAAGCGCCGGCGGGACCGGGCCTGGCCGTTGCTCGGTTCCGATCAGGTTCCCGGCGTCGAGTCGAGCCTACCGGTAATCCCCATCGAGCTTGCCCCGGGCGTAGCCGAGCGCATTCCCCCTGGAACGATTCTCTTCGTCGTCCGACATGACATTGAGAACATGCCGGTGCGCATCACGCACATGGGCCTGGTCGTTAATAGGCGGGGCAAGCAGTTCTTGCGCCATGCCTCCAGGGTCTTCGGCCGGGTTGCGGACGAACGGCTGGACGCTTTTCTGGGGAGAAACCGGGCATATGCGAAGTGGCCGGTAGAGGGAATAAATCTCCAGCAGGTGAAAGATAAAGGTGTACAAAAGTAGCAGTGCACTGTTACCTTGAACAGAGCGTAAAAGCGTGGTACAGGTCTGTGAAGATTGAGGCGTAAACAGCCGGCCTTGGCTAGAGCCGGAGGTTCGGGTTGTACAAGCTGATCATTGAGGACGACGAGGGTCACACCACGGTCGTACCGCTGGTGAAGGAAGAGATCACCATCGGCCGGAAGGAGGGCAATACTATCCGGCTGACGGAAAGGAACGTCTCGCGACACCACGCCCGCCTGACCAGGTCGAACGGCTCGGTCTTCATCGAAGATCTGGACAGTTACAACGGCGTACGGGTCAACGGGGACAAGATCGCCGCCAGGACAACTATGCGAGAAGGAGACCTGGTCGAGATCGGCGACTATCACTTGGCGCTGCAGAAAGTAGCGGTAGAGGCCGCCACACCGTCACAGGGGGGCTCCGCGAGCCCGCCGGCAATCAGTCCGGCTCAGGCCCGGGCAGCCAGCAAGACCACCCAGTCGGACGGAGCCACGGCCGTGCTCAAACTGCCGGTCGAGGGCAGGAAGGATGCCGAGACCGGGCGCGTGCGTGACATCCCACAAAAGGACGCCGGCCGCTTGGTTGTGATGACAACAGAGCTTGCCGGCTTCGAGTACCCGCTGGTGAAGACCGAGATGATCGTCGGGCGTGATGATGGGTGTGATGTAATAATTGCTCATCGTTCGATATCGTCGCGGCACGCCAAGATCGTCTTCGACGGGGGAATCTACCGCATTATAGATCTCGACAGCGCCAACGGCGTCATGGTCAACGGCGAAGAGTACGCCCGGGTCGATCTGCGCCGGGGCGACATGATCGAGTTAGGGCACGTGAGCATCCGCTACGCCGCGCCGGGCGAAGTGGTCGACGTGAATGCCCAGTCCGCAGTCGCGACCCCGGCTACGGTTACGACCGAAGAGCGCGCAATGGTGGATGCGGTCCTGGCAGAGAAACGCATCGCCGGATTCGGCAAGGGCAAGCTGATCGGCATAGCGGGGGCGGTGGTCGTCGCCTGCCTGGCGATCGGTCTCGGTTATTACTTCTCGCGTTCGCCGAAGGACAACGGCAAGGCGGTCGAGCCTACGGACGGCACCGGCGCTAAAGGTCCCGGCAAGGTGGAAGCCGATCAGGCTGCCAGGCTGTTCAAGGACGGCATGCAGAAGTACAAGCAAAAAGATTTTATCGGTGCCATGGCCGCTTTCAACGCAACGCTCAGTGAGAATCCGGATTACCCGGGTGCCGGCAAGATGCTCGCGGATACAAATGCCGCCAAGAATGACGCCGCGCTGGTTGCCGAGGCAAAGGCTGCCATCGAGGCCAAGCCGCCCGACTGGGACAAAGCCTGGGAGTTGTTCGAACAGATCGGGCCGGATAGTTTTTTCGCCAAGGATGTCTCCGAACTCAGGCCGGAGATCAAGAAAAAAGTCATCTCTTTTCACCTGAACAAAGCCCGTATTTTTCTGAAGGCCAATCTTCCCGACAGGGCTAGCAAGCACGTGGATACGGTGCGCATCATTGATGAGGAGAACGTCATCGCCGCGGAACTCGACAGGCAAATCAAGAGGCACTCGGGAGCCAGTAAGAAACCTCCCGTTCAAGTTGCCGTCAAGTCCAGAGAGCCTGTGGTCAAGAAAACGACATCGAAGCGCAGAAAGAAGGAAGTCAGCGACCTGGTTCACAAGGGGAAAGTGCTCGTCAACAAGAAGAAAGCACGCGAGGCAATAGTATTTTTCCGCCAGGCACTGGCGATTGAGCCTAAGAACTGTGACGCCTTGTTGAGCATGGGAATTGCCTACGCGACGGCTGGCAGAAACGACATGGCACTCAAGTACTACGAAAAGTTCGTCAAGGCCTGCCCTCGGAGAAAGCAGGTTCCCGCGGTCCGGGCCATCATCAAGCAGTTCAGGGAGTACAAGACCCAGGGCGGTTACTGAGAAAGAAGTCTCGAACCGATCGCTCGTAGTATCCTGTCCGCGTCCCACTGCAGTGAGTCGTTTTTCATTATTGTCGCATTGAAGAGCGCCGGCCCCAGGCTTTGGCCGAGCAGTTCGAGCATCCGGTGATCGTAGGTGGTCAAAGCCGCCTTTTGCCGGTAGAGGCCGTGGATGGCAATTACCCCCCTGGGAGCGCCATCGAACAGCAATGGGACTGCGGCCATGACACTCCAACCGGATCCGTCGGCCACCCATGGCTGGGACGGGACCTGCAAGACTTTTTCGCTCAAGGCCTGCGCCAGCGGGCCTGCCGGCGGCAGGCTGGTTGGTACCGAGGCGGGCAGGGCACGCGATGCCGCAAGCAGCAGTCGTTGATTGTCTGGCGCGAGAATGAAGATAGCGCAGGATTCCACGCCGACCAGATCGCCGAGCCCGTCCATGGCGGCTGCCAGTGCCTTTTGCGGATCAGCGGCCGCGTACAGACTATCCAGCAGCGTGAAACGTGCCGACAGCCGCATGTATTCTTCCTGGAGTTCCTTGTGGGAAGATCGCAGGGTTTCCTGATCTCTTATGAGCAGCCGCAGTTGATTGGGTTCGTCGTCGACCTCGCCAATGGGGGTGTTGTCCGTCTGGAAGCTGACCCGGCTAAAAACACCGGACGCGTCTTCGAAGTCGGATTCAGCCGAGGCCAAGGCGTCGATCAAGCGTTCGGAGTTCTCGTCTAAAAAAATGAAGTTTGCCCCGACTCCGCCGGCGTGACCGGCGTCGGGCGGCACGCTGCGTGTGACCCGGGCATAGGCCATGACGGGATGACTGAAAGGCGAAGGCAGTGAGAAAGACAGTCGCAGCCGACTGCCGACCGGCAGCGGATTGGCCATCTCGATAAATACTCCCGTGCGGCTGATATCGCGGGTAAACTCGAAGAAGATACCCCTGAAATCTTCGAAGGATATCTGCAGCGTGGTCGGGATGCGCGGAAAACGCCTCCGGTCGGTCTTGCCAAGCAGCGCCTCCACCTTGGAAATCAGGGTGGTGTCATCGAGGGGCTTGGTGATGTAATCATCGCAGCCGGCCTCGACAGCCTTGCGAATGTCCTCATCCCTACCCGAGGTCGCCACGATGATCACAGGAATGTCGGCATAGGCCGGATCTTGCTTGATCTGCGCACAGACGTCGAAACCGCTCATGCCCGGCAGAGCAAGATCGACCAGCGCAATGTCGGGCGGGTCGGCCCTGAATTTTTTCATAGCTTCTTCGCCCGTGACGGCCTCTTCGATCTCGTAGCCGCGCCCGCTGAGGATTATCGAGGCCAGTTTACGAAAGAGCCGCACATCGTCTACAAGAAGGATCCTGGGCATATTTTGCTCCACTAGTATGGGCGAGACTATCACCCTGGAAAGCCGTGCACAAGGTCGATGGTTACATCTGTGGATTGGGGCACTTGACGCCCGATGGCAGTTAGTGATACTCGTAAAAATATACAGTGCAAGACCGGGAACAATTTCGAGTGAAGGGGGGCAGCATGCGAACTCGAGCCGTTAGGATCTTGGTTCTAGATGATGATCCGGAAACGCTAGAGGTGTACCGTTTCATCCTGGTCAAGGAGGGTTATGACGTCGAGGTGGCGACTTCACCGCAAACCGGGTTGAAGTTGCTCGAAAAGCGCCAATTCAATATTCTCCTTCTCGACCTGGTCATGCCCGGTATGAGCGGCATCGAGGTTCTCGAAAAGGTCCGCGAGAAAGACAAAGACCTGGCGATCGTCGTGTTGACCGGTTATGCCTCCGTGGAAACGGCGGTCGCTTCGCTAAAGGGCGGCGTCTCCGACTATATCGAGAAGCCGATAGATCAGCGCAAACTGGTAGAGACCCTGAAAAAGGTCGTTGAAGAAAAAGGGCTGTTGTGTAGTCCCGAGGGCGGTCTGTTGGCGTCGATTGGTGCACGATTGCGGGCCGGCCGTAAGCAACGGGAGCTGACACTAAAACAGGTCGCCCGGCGGACGGGGCTTTCGGTCAGCCTGCTGAGCCAGATCGAACGTGCCGAGTCGGCCGCCTCGGTGGCGTCACTCCACAAGATTGCCGCAGCCTTAAAGATCGATCTACAGGAGTTATTCGAAGGATTCTGATCCTTTTGCAGCTTACATCTATGGAATACAGGCGCCGGTTGTTTGGGTGTCGGAAACACGCAGGCCGCCGCAGCTCATGCCTGTCGGACAGTCGCTCGAACTGTCGCACAGCGATGAGCAGAACGAATTGTTGAGCGTGGACAGGCACAGATCACCCCAGCAAGACGCGGCCCCATCATCCCCGCAGCCGATTGTTCCCGGGGGATCGCATCCGGGTCGGCCCAGATCGCAGTTTTCGCTCATGCAGAACTTGTCGACCTTTTGGCCTTCCTTGACGCAATACTGGCAGGTCTCATGCGCCGGGCAATCGGCGTCGCCGCGGCAGGTCCCGCCGGACCCCGGCGTCCAGCGGCACAGATCGACGCTGGCTGTATCGTTGCCCGATGGGCCCATTCCGCCGAAGTTCACCGAGCAGCAACGGCCGCCAGTGCCAGGGCAGTCCTGATCCTGGGCGCAGACCTCCGTGCAGTTGCCGAAGATGCAGTAAAAACCACGGCAGGCCTCGCCTGGCGGAAGATCGTTGGGGCTGGCACTGTTATCGCACTGGTCGCCGACGTCAAGTTCTCCATCGAAGTGGCCGCACATGCCGACCAGGTCGTAGTCGGAGATCTGCGTCACCTGACAGACGTCGTCGCCCTCGCAGTCAGCGCCGCTCGAACAGAAACTACCGCCCTGACACATGTTGATGCTGGCCGTGCCGGTGCCGGATCCCAGGCGGAAGCGTGCCTGGCCGCAGAACATGTGCTCGGGGCAATCCGAGTCGAACTGGCAGACCTCTGAACAGGAGTCGTGCATGCAGTAAAAGTCGGCGCATCGTTGCTCGAAGGGAAGCTTGTTGGGATCTGCTGCGGAGTCGCATTCTGTTCCCGGCGGTAGCCCGCCGAGGCGGTTGCAGCGTCCCTCGAGTGACATCTCGTCGGCTGTTGGATAGGCGATGCAGACGTCGTTGCCCGGGCAGTCGCCGCTCCAGAGGCAGGTTGGCTGCTCGGCGGGCAGGCAGTAAGTGTCTCCCCCGAAGATGGGCTGGCAGGTGTAGACGATGTCGGTATCGACATCGTCACGACATTCCTGGCAGTCGCTGTCGCTGACGCAGGCCCGGGTGCAGGTCGCCCCGCTGTCCTCATCGCTGCCGCGCAGGCAGGAAAAGCTCGGCGAACAGGCCGAGTCGTTCTGGCAGGTGCACGAATGGCCGCAGGTGCCCGTCTGGTCGCCGCAGAAACAGCCTGCCCCCAGCTTCATGCAGATGTAGTATTCTCCGCCCGCGTCGATGCAGCACATCTGCTTGCCGTCGTTCGAGTAATTCGTGCAATCCTCGCTGGTCTGGCAATTGCGCCGCGTGCAATAGCCGGTTTCCTGGCCAGTGTATTTGAGGCAATCGTTCTCGCAGCATTCGCTGCTGTCTGCGCATGTCTCGCCGACCCACAGGCAGCGATCCTTCATGCAGCTGAGATTGAAAGTATCATTGGGATCGAGGCAGTAGCCGGGATCGCAGCTACAGGCCGGCTGGCCGGCGTCCATTTCGCAGCAACCGTGATCGGAGCAGGTGATCTCTTCGCACGGGCCGGCGTTGTCGGGAATGCAGCGCCTGCCGTCTGCGGATGCGTTGTAGCCGGTCGCGCAGGAGCAGCTGGGATTGCCGCCGGCCGCCGTGCAGTCACCGTGGCCACAGCAAGTGACATTGTCGCAGGGATCTTGTTTGGCTTCCTGATCGCAACCGCAGGCCAGCAGGCCGAGTAGCGCAGCAATGGATACAACAGACCAGAAGTTGAAGACTTCATTATTAATCATCCAGGGGGCCTCCCGACATATTAGTAGCACATTTACCAAGACCACCACAAGCCGGCTCGGATTTGACACGGCGCGGTGAGCGTGGCATTGGACAGGACAGGGAGAAAAGCCATGTGCATGCGCTCATTATCGTTCTGTTTCGTTGTCATGACCATGTTCGCTGTGGCCAGGGCGGCCGAGCCGGCGCCTGATCCGCTGGACGATCCCGAGGTTCTCGACAGCTACCCGACGCCGGACAACGCATACTACAACTACCTGAAGAGCAGGCGTATGGAGTGCCAAGGGGACGGCGCCGTCCTGGAGAAGCCGGTCGAGCTGAAGCTGGCCGGGAGAACTTACAGCTTCAGCGGGCCGAGGCTTTCGTTTGTGGGTAAAGACCCTGACGGTATTGTGACCCTTGGGGTTCTGGGGGCCATAAAGGATTTCGGCGAGGAGACGCGTAGTGCGCTTGACTTTTTTCTGGATCGCTTCGAAAAGGAAAAGATCGACGCGCTTTTACTTCCGGGAGACATCGCATCCTCGGAGTTCGAACTCGCCCAGATCCTCATGTTCTGCGCCCGGCGCTCTTGGCCGGTGCTGGTGGTAATCGGCAACACCGAGAGCCGGGCTTCTTTTAACCGCGCAGTGCTAGCCGCCCTAAAAGCGTTTCCCAACATCATCAATATGGATTTCGTAAGAAGGGTCGATCTGGGCGGTGCGGTCCTGGTGAGTCTGCCCGGTTATATCGATCGGCGCTTCATTCACGAGACGGCCGGGTGCACCTACAGGCGCCGGGATCTGAGAAAGATGAACGGATTGATCGAGGGCATCAAGGACACACTTGTGTTCATAAGTCACGGACCGCCGCGCGGGGAGGGGGCCGACGGGCTTGATTTCGCCGCCGAGGGCGGCAACGTAGGCGACAAGAACATCAACGCTTTTCTCGAGAAGCACAAGATAACCTTCGGCATTTTCAGCCACATCATCGAGGCCGGAGGCCGAACAGACGACGGGCAGGGGAAGGCGGTGCCTTCCGGAAAGTACACAACCAACCTGCGGATCAACGTCGGTTCGGCTAACCCGCTCGCTTGGCAACTCAACAGCGGCCGGCTGAGCTGCGGCATGGGCGCCGTCTTCCGGATCAAGGAAGGCAAGGCCGCCTACACGCTGGTCTCCCGCCCCTGCAAGTAGTGCCCGATGGTTGAAGACGCTATTCGGGCCGGGCGGCGCGTTACGCTCGAAATCGACGGCTTTGCCGCCGGTGGCCTGGGAGTGGGGCGCCTGGACGGCCGGGCCGTCTTCGTACCGTTCACGATTCCCGGCGAGAGCGTGACGGCCAAGATCGTCCACATCGGCAGACGTAAAATCACGGCTGAAGCAGAGCGAATCGTACGGCCGTCTCCCGATCGCATCCAGCCTGCCTGTCCCGCTTTCGGGCGTTGCGGCGGTTGTCAGCTGCAGCACGTGGCCTATCACGCGCAAGCGCTTTTGAAACGACGGTTACTTCTCGACGCGCTCAGATCGATTAGCGGATTCGAACCGGAAAGCGAGCCTGGGATAGTGTCCGCTCCCGAGCCGTTCGCTTATCGCAATCGCGGCCAGTATCCGGTTGCCCGCCGTGGCTCGCGGGTGGTGACCGGGTTCTATGCTCCGCGTTCTCACCGGGTAGTGGCGGTCGATCGCTGTCTGATCCACGATCCCCTGGTGGACGAGGCTGTCGCCTGTGTGCGCGCCTGGGCGACGAGTAAGAAAGTCGCCGTCTACGACGAGAACAGGAACACCGGCTGGTTGCGGCACGTGGCCGCGCGGGCCGGCGGCGGTTCGGGCCAGGTTCTGGTGACGCTGGTCGTCCGGGACGATCGCCGACAGAGTTGGAGAGATTTACTGCGGCGCCTGCGACGCCGTCTGCCGGGGCTGGCCGGCTTGACTCTCAACATCAACGGGGCGCGCACAAATGTCATTTTCGGAAGACGCGAGCGCGCCTTGTGGGGCGGCTCGACAATCAACGAGCGCTTCATGGGTCTCGACCTGCTGCTGGCTCCGCAGTCGTTTTTCCAGGTCAACAGCAACCAGGCACAAGAACTCTTCAGCCTGGCACTGGATTTCCTGGCCGATGCGGACGGGCCGATAGTCGACGCCTACTGCGGCGTGGGGGTGCTGGCACTCTTGCTGGCCCGGCTGGGACATGCGGCCGTGGGTATAGAGAGCAACCCGGCGGCCGTGCGCGACGCGCGCCGGGCGGCCGAGGACAACGGCGTTTCGCGGACGACCTTTCATGAAGGCACGGTAGAGAAAGTTCTGCCGCAGCTGGTTATGGAAGGATTTTCACCCGCTGCGGCGATTCTGGATCCGCCCCGCAAGGGATGCGCCCCTGAAGTGCTGGAGGCGTTGATTGACGCCCGGGTCCGCAAGGTAGCCTATATCAGCTGTCATCCCGGCAGCCTGGCCCGCGATCTGTCACGCCTGTTCGAGGCCGGCTACGTGCTTGAAAGATTGGTAGGCGTAGACATGTTCCCCCAGACCGCGCACCTGGAAGTCTTCGCCGGTTTAAAACTGGTAGCCTGAGCGCTTACCCGAAATATTGCTTGCCGGTGGCGACGTGTGCGGCCGCGTCGCGGTCTGTTCCTTCGAGGATGGCACGGGCTGCGCGGCGGCCCATTTCGATCGAGTGATCCATGTTGTTGTAACGGAAGAGCGCGCTGCGGCCGATGGGCAGGAAGTTCTCGATCGATTCGAAGAAAGACAGGATGGTGCGCACTCGTTCCGCGTAGCCGATGTCGTAGATCGGGTAGGCGTGCGGCGCGCGCCGGGTGCGAACGGTGATTACATCGGCTCGGGTAAGATGCAGAAATCCGAGCCGGTCGAGATCATCGACCACCCTTTCGGCCAGCACGTCGTCTGAGGTGCTCCAGGTGCGGTCGCCTTCGTCGCAGGTGATCTCGGCGCAGATTACCGTCTTGCCTTCCGGGCAGTTGTGGCGGCTGAAGTTCACGGCCTCTGTCAACCGGTTGGAGATGAAGCGCTGCTCGGGCAGGTAGATCCAGTGATCCTCAGAGATGCGGGGCCTTTTGGTGAATAGGTAGACGAAGACGATGGCCCTGAAACGCAGGTTGTCAGCAGCGCTGCAGACCGCCTCGGGGGCCTTGTCGCCAAGCAGCCCGATCGTATCGGTCAAAGGCAGGGTGCCGATTACCTCGTCCGGTTCGATATCCAGGTTATCCGCCGTCACCCTGGTAATGCGCGAATTGTCGAGGGTCAGGCCACGGACGGGTTTCTCGCACAGCACCCGGTTGCCGGCCGCCTCGATCACATCGCTCATGGCGCGCGAGAGAGCGCCGATTCCGCCCCGGGCCGGGTAATAGAAGCGCGCGGCGTAGGTGCGCGGCTGGTCACTGCCCTTGAAAACCGTCTTGACGAACGTATCCCATAGACTCAGCAGGCTGATGCGCTGGCTGGCCCAGTCGGCCGAGATCTCGGTGCAGGGAATGCCCCAGGCCTTCTCGGTGTACTGCTTGAAGAAGATGTCGTACAGGGTACGCCCGAAACGGGACGCGACCCAGTCTTCAAAAGAGCGATCGGGAGAAGGGCGAAGCAGCGTCTTGCCCCGCGCCAGCGCGTAATCTGCGAGGATTCTAGCGGTGGTGAGCGGAGGCATGGAGAAGACGGCGTTGCCCACTTTGAGGGGGTAGTCGAAGAAGCGGCCCTTGAGAAAGATGCGGCTGCGGCGCTGCTTGAGAAGCAGGTCTTCTCCGAGCAGGGTCGAGAAGCCCGAGACGTCCTCGGGTTCGTGAATCAGAAAACGGTGCGGTCCGAGATCGTAGGTGAAGCCGTTCTCGGAATACGAGCGCGCCAGCCCGCCGACCAGGTCTTCGCGTTCGAGGACGGTGACTTCGGCTCCGCCGGTTGTGAGTTCCTGGGCGCAACTGAGTCCGGCCAGTCCGCCGCCGAGTATGGCGCAGTTCTTTTTCACGCGCGGCATCCTACTTAGCGGTCTCGCACTAGTCAAACTTTACCGGGCGTATCGATCGGCTCGATCGGTTTTAGGGTTGCGGAGTTTTCCTGGAAACGGCGCTCAGTGAAAGCTTGGCCCGCGGTGGATCTACGGCGGTCGGGCAACCCAGTGTCACTTCGATCGAGCCTGGCAAGACACGCGAGATGCTGCCGCAGCGGCGCCCGAGCAGGCCGCCCTCGCGCACCAGGTGGACATTGCCGTGCGGGTCGGCTAGCAACGCGGCGCGTCTCTTGCCGAGGCGGACGGTGCCTGCCAGCCTGAGGCGAGCCAGCGGGAAATCAGTTGCCGCTTTCTTGCGCTCGCAGCCCCGCGGTCCGCAGCCTTCGGGCATGGCGAGTGCGGGAGCCAGGGTTTCGTTCGATCCGGTTTCTTTCTTGAGCAGCACACGTCCCGCGCGGATACGGCGCACCAGGCGGCCGTCGGACAGCCTGTCTCCCTCGGAGAACCAGCGGCTGCGGCCGGCATCCGACAGCAGGGCGCGGTAATGGCCCGAGCGCTGCATGATTGCGTAAAGACGGGTGTCACCCGTGCCGCAGCGTCCGGTCTTTCGGCAAGCAGAAGAGTCGTATTTGCCGGAAGGAGATTCAATGGTCGCCAAAGACCCGTGCCGCGAAAGCCCAAGGCCGCGCGAAGCCAGCAGCCCGGAAAGCAGTCTCTTTCGGGGCACGTCTTTCAAGTGCGCACTCAAGCCACTTGTTTGCGGGGAGCAATCAGTCAAGCGCTCGATGCCGGCTAGCTCCGCGACGATTTCACCCAGCGGCGCTTCCCCGGCCCAGAGCGACACAGCTTCACCTTGGTCTTTGTCCAGAGCCGGCGCATCCGCCGGCAAGACGACAGCCAGGGTACGATCACCCCGCGGCGTAAGATCCAGCGCCCACAGGATCAAAGACGCCAGCGTGCGTGCCACCTGCCCGCGGACGGCCAAGGCCAGTCTGTTCTGCGAGCGCGGCGGCAGCAGCCCGACGCGCGAGACGTCGGCCAGAAGAGAGAGCACCTCGGCCGGAGATGCATCCGGAAAAAATACGTCAATTGCCCTGTCTGAAAACATCGCGGCAGCGGGAGGCTCGCGGGATAGCTTGGCGGCTGCCACCGTTACCGCGCCGACCTTGCGGTGTACGAGTCGCATGCGCTCGAAAAGAGCCGTAAGCAGTCCATCGACATCCGCTCCGTCCATGTGTCCGCTCAGCGGGGCGCCGGCGGAGCCGGCGGTTCCGGCGACGATGACGTTCGCGTGACCCAGCCCGGCGACGGAAAGCACGGCGGAGAGCGGGTCGAGGTCTTGCATGTCGATGCCCGTTCCGGTGCCGGCCGTTACAGCAGTGGGAACTTTCAAGCGCTCAATGTCGATAGCTGGAGGATGGGCGAGCCGTGAGGCACGTTTCTGCAACAGTGCGCTGAAGTGTTTCATGGATCCTGAATCGCAGGCCAGGCCGGACACAACGAGGTTCCTAGCGCGCAGGCTGATACGGCGCAGATCGACGGTTTCCGCGTCGAGCAGCAGCGAGAGTAGATCGAGAAGCGGCCGGGAGTTGGCCCGCTGTCTTTCGAGCCAGGCCAGATTGCCGGCCAGCCAGTCGAGGTCGGTCTTTGAGGCCTCGTTCAGGATTGTTTCCCGAGCGGACGTTTCAAGGCTCCAGAGGATAACGGTCATATGCCAGGAGTCCTGCTTGGCTTCGATTTCGACGGGTGCGGTAATGGTCAGGCCCGCGTCATAACAGTCGGAAAGCCAGTCGATCAACGAGCGCGGATCCGAGCTTGACGAAGCCTGCCTGCTGGCCATGGCCACTCCGGCGCGCGAGCGCCGCTTCACGGGCCCCAGTCGCACCACTATTCCGGCGCGTTTTCCGGCGGCCAGAGCCGTAGTCTTCAACGGATGTTTAGCGGACGACTTACCGAGCTCGTCGATGATCCTCTGTATTTGCTCAACGGGTCCAGGAGCCGTACGGCCTACTAAAATATTGTTCAGAGCAGAAGAGTAGGCGGATGGCGAGACTGACAAGAGAACCATGCTTACGGATAAGTTCAAGATTCGCATGGCACCAAACCGGCTGAGAACTCTTGAGTTTTTCATTCTTTCGGCTTTGACTCGAGACGTTCTTGCCAATAACCGGGCTTCCTGTTGAGTTGCATTACGGCAATGATGACAATCTCGTCGTCAAGGATTTCGTAGACTATCCCGTACGGAAAACGGTTTGTAAGGCACCGTCTCGTGTTTTCCGAAAGATGTGACCATGCTTCCGGGAACTGCATGATACGACGAACCGTAGAAATAAATTCCTTGGCGAATTGGAGTCCTAGTCCTGGTTGGCAGTCCTCGTAGAAGTTAACTGTCTCTTCGAGTTCAACCCGTGCCAAAGGGTGAAAAGAATAGTTCATTTAGAAAAACGCTTGCGGATTTGTTCAGTAACCTCTTCTCCTGGAATAGTGGCGACCTTCCCTTCTTGTATCTCGGCCACTCTCTTCTCGGCCTCTTGTGCCCATAATTGGTCGACGTCCTGTTTTGAGGGATTAAGGCTGTTCAGAAGTTTGTCGATTAACAAGGTCTTTATCTCGATCGGCAAAGATTCTGCCATTGAAACTAACTCATTGGCATCGATCACGATTCTCTCCTCGAGTCTCACTCACCTCCAAAAAGTATAGCAAAAGTGAATCCATTTTACTATCTCAATATATTGTTATCCTTGTGTCACAAGATTTACGGAGATAATCTGCAAACGACATGCTCGAGTACGGTGATAAAGCCGATCTTTTTTCCCCCGAGGACAAGACCTACACGGTCTCCGAACTGACCGGCGATGTGCGGGCCCTGCTCGAGGATCGTTTCGGGCTGGTGCGCGTTGTGGGCGAGCTGTCGGGGCTCAGCCGGGCCTCATCGGGGCACTTTTATTTTTCGCTCAAGGACGAGCGGGCCTCCATTCAGGCCGTCATGTTCCGCTCGGCGGCGGCGCGCCTGCCTGATCTGCCCGAAGACGGAGACGAGGTCGAATGTCTCGGGCGGCTTACAATGTACGAGCCGCGCGGGCGCACGCAACTGATCGTCGAGCGGCTGGTACCGCGCGGGGCGGGCGAATTGGGGCTCAGGTTTCTGCGCCTGAAAAAAAAGCTGGCCGCCGAGGGCCTGTTCGATCCGGAGTGCAAGCGTCCGCTGCCGTACATTCCGGGTTGCATCGGAGTGGTCACAAGTCCGACAGGGGCGGCCATCCGCGACATCCTCAACGTGCTAGGGCGGCGCTTTCCGTCCGTTCCGGTGCTGATCTATCCGGTCAGGGTGCAGGGCGATCAGGCGGCCGCTGAGATCGCGGCCGGCATCGAGCGCCTGGAAGAAGGCGGCGAGTGCGACGTGATCATCATCGGACGCGGCGGCGGATCGGCCGAGGATCTGTGGGCTTTCAACGAGGAGATTGTCGTACGGGCCGTGGCCGCCTCGAAGGTGCCGATCGTCAGTGCTGTGGGTCACGAGGTGGACATCGTACTTTCCGATCTCGCGGCCGACCTGCGGGCGCCGACTCCCTCGGCCGCGGCCGAACTGGTAGTGCCCGACCGGGACGAACTGCAAGATCGACTGACAGAGCGGGTCGCCACTTTCAGCAATATGATCAGCCTGCGGCTGGCCGAGGCGCACAGGCGTTTGGCCGAGACGGCCGGGCGTGTGCGCGATCCGCGGTTGGTTCTCGCGGCCTATCGCCTGCGCCTCGATGAATCGCTGCGGGCGGCGAACTCGGTCGTTGACGCCAGGCTGGATCATGCCAGGCGTGAACTTACGAATCTGCGACTGGTGCTGGCCGGGCGCGATCCACGACCTTCGTTTAAGCTTGCCCGACAGACTCTCGATTCGGGACGCGCCAGATTCGAGCGGTCTGCGCTTGGCGATCTTTTGGACCGTCGCATGCGCATCGAAAGAGGCCGGGACGCTCTGCGCAGGTTGGATCCCTTGTCCGTCCTGGCCCGCGGTTACAGCGTGGTCACGACCGAGGACGGCAAAGTGCTGCAAGAAATTTCCAGTGTAAAGCCCGGGGATGAGATCCACGTCAGGCTCCAGCGTGGCGAATTGGACGCCGGCGTGCACCGGGTGCAGCCTCACAAGGAACCAGCGCGCGGCGCCGGTGCTGCTGGCGACTAGGGTTGGTCATCTGCGGGCGCAACCAGGTCGAAGCCCACCAGTCGCAGGCCGGCCGCCTTCTGGCTCGATTCGAGAAGCTGCCGGGCATCGATGTCGGCCGCTTGGGTGTCGATGTCGATCAACTGCACTTCCCGGTCGGAGGCCGACGCCAGCCGCAGCCGGCCTTCCAGGAAGGCCAGAGGTCCGGGGCCCGACGGCAGGGGAACAGAGGCGACCAGGCGCCGATCTGCGACCGACCACACCAGGAGGACGTCATTTTTCGTGGACGCTGACAGCCAGCGGCCGTCGCGCGAGATGGTCATCCATTCGATAGGGGTGCCTGCTGTCCTCAGGCGCCAGAGCGGTTTGCGAGAAGACGTGTCCCAGACGATCAGCGCCCCATCTTTGTCCGCGCTTGCCAGGAGCTTGCCCCCGGGGAAAAGCGCCAAAGCCTGCACCATATTGCGGTGGCCCGTAAAACTGCCGATCTTGCGGCCGTCGCCGCTGTCCCAGATCGTAATTTCCGGCCGTCCGCCGGCGACGAATAGCCGTCGGCCATCCGCCGAATAGGCCACGGTGGTGACGTAGGTTCCGATGGCCGCGATGGTTTGCACCAGCTTTCCGCTGGAGAGGTCCCAGACGCCTACGCTTTTATCCGAGTTGCCGCCGGCCAGGAAATGACCGTCGGGAGAAAAAGCAATGCTGCGCACCGCGCCTTCGTGGCCGCGCAGTTCCCTGACAATCTTTCCGCTGGCTACATTCCAAACAGGCAGGATCTTTCCAGTTCCTCCGGCCGCAAGCAGCGCTCCATCCGTCGAGAAGGCCAGCGAGCTGATTGCATGGCCGAGAGTGGCAATGCGGCGGTCTGCCTTCTGATCCGCAGAAGCCCGCGTGTCCCATAGCTTGATTGCCCCGCCGGCGGTGCCTGATGCGATTTGTGTACCGTCGCGATTTGCCGCCAGGCAATATACGCTGTTGTCGTGTTTCAGAAAGCGGCGCTGGCCGGGTTGCTGCAACAGCCACACGCGAATGTTGCCGTCGTCGGCGCCCGAGATCATTCGCTTCCCGTCGGGGGTGAAAACCAGGTTTTCGATGGAATCCGTGTGCCCTTCGAGCGTAATGCGGCGCATGCCGGTGCGGGGATCGAAGAGACTCACCACGGCATCCACGCCCCCGGCCGCAACGTATCGGTCATCATTTGCCCAGCTCGCGGCGTAGAAACCATCTGCCGGGTCGCGAATGACGCCATCCGCACGGCCGGTTTGCGTGTCCCAGAAGCGCAGGGTTCGATCCGTGCTGGCGCTGACCAGCCGGCTGCCGTCACGCGAGAGCGAAAGCGCATAGATGCGGCCGGTGTGTCCGGTCGCCTGCCACAACTTGCGGCCGCTGGGTATCTCCCACATGCGCAGGTTGCGGTCCTCGGAGGCGCTTGCCAGCCTGCCGTCGGCCGTGAAGACCAGCCCCCAGATGGTGCCCTCGTGCGCTTTGAATTTCTTGACCAGGCGGCCGGTTCCGGTTTCCCATAGATAAATGTTTCCCTGGCCGACGGGCGCCGCCATCAAGCGCCCGTCGGGCGATACAACGGCAAACTTGATCGAGGGGGGCGGCAGCTCGATTTTCAAAATCGGCTCCGGACGTCCGATCATCCAGGTGCTCAGCGAGGGCTTGTAGCCAGTGCTGACAAGATGCCCACTGTCCGGGAGAAACGTCACGCAGTAAGTGTTGAATCCGTGCTCACGGACGAACCACTCTTGCCGCCAGTCGGCCGTACGCCAGACGTGGATGCCTTCCTGGAAGCCGACCGCCGCCAGGCGCTTGCCGTCTTCCGACAGGGAGAGCGAACTCACCTGCCCGCCGACATTGATGACCCGCTCCAGCGCCTGCACCGGCCGCCGGTTGCTCTGGTCGATGATCGAGCGCGCCTGGACCAACGCCCGCCATGCCTCAGGGTGGGAAGTTGCGTATTCCGGCGTCCAGGAAGGCCCGTGCGGATTGGCAGGGTTGTAAAGCAATGCGGCTGCGCCGTAGATCCGTGCAGACAGCAGCTTCTGCTTTTGGAACATGACTTCGGCCCGGCTTTCGAATGCCTCGGACAGGCTCAAATGAGCGAGGAGTCGGGTCGCCTGCTCGCTCTGGAGCGCTTTCGACTCATTGCGATAGGCAACTGCCAGAAGCACCAGTGACACGAGAATCACGACCAGCGCGAGCCCGCTTGCGAAGAGCACAGCCCGGTGGCGGGCGGCGAAGCGCCGCAGCAGTTCCCATGAGCCGTAGTCGTAGGCCTGTACTCGCCCGCCGGTCATGTAGGCGGAGATATCTTCGGCCATCTCTTTCGCGCTTTGATAACGCTCATCCTTTTCGCGGTTCAGCGCCTTTTCGGCAATCGAGGCAAGTTCCCGCGGAGCCCCGGGGCAGTGCTCGATCACCGGCCGCACCGGTTCACTCATCGCCAGGCCGACGATCTCGAAAGGAGTTTCTCCGACATGCGGCGGACGGCCCGCAAGCACCTGGTAAAGCACTGCTCCCAGGCCCCAGACGTCGGAGCGCTCGTCGATCTGATCGATTGCGCCCTCGGCCTGTTCGGGGCTCATGTAAGAGGGAGTCCCGAGCGCGGAGCCAACTACGGTTGCGGCCGTGCTGCCTTGCTGCAGCGCCTCCATTTGTTCGCGCAGTCGCGGGGCCTTGATGTCTTCTCCTTCGCGGGACTTGGCCAGACCCCAGTCCAGCACGACTGTTTCTCCAAGCTCTCCAACCACGACATTCTCGGGTTTGATGTCGCGGTGGATGACTCCGCGCCCATGGGCGTAGGCGATGGCGTTGCACAGATCCCACACCGAACCCAGCAGCTTGAGACGGTCGGCGAGACATTGACAGGCAGACAGCTTGGCCGCGAGGGTCTCACCCTTGACGAGCCGCATCGTGTAGTATGGGCGATTGTCGGGGGCGTGGCCCAACTCGTAGACGGGCACGATGTTGGGATGTTCGAGTTGCCCGGTTATACGCGCCTCGCGCAGGAAACGCGCCTCGACGGCCACGCTGCGCGACATATCCACTGGTTGGGTTATCGAGCCAGACGCGGGTTCGCGAAGTTCCTTCCAGGCCACCTCGCGTCCGATCTGTCGGTCGAATGCGAGGCGAACCCGTGCCTGCCCGCCGCGGCCAATCTCGTAGCGAACATCGTAGCGTTGCACCGGCTTGGCCTCAGGCTCGGGCCCTGCATCTTCGGCGATTTGCGGCTGTGATTCTTGCTCGACGTGGTTGACCCGGCCGCCCGACTCGAGAATCAACGAACCGCCGAAGGTCTGATCTAGTACTCGCTGGCCTCCCAGTGATTCGAGCGCCCGCGCGGCATCGCCCTCGTTGACGCGAATAGCCTCGGCGACCATCGACTCCACCATCCGGCCTTTGCGTTCGTCGATCACGCCGCTTTCAGAAAGTCTCTTGGCAATTGACTTTCCGCGGTCGGTCATCCAGGCAGCCGCGGCGGCCATTACCTGCTCTGGCCTGACAAAGCCGAGTTGGGTGCACAGTACCGCGAAGAGAAGCTGTGGCTCGGAATTGTGCGGTGAGGCCATGTTTATTTGCCTTGCTTGGTTGCGCACTTCAGCAGCTGCGACATGCTCATGCTCCGGACCAGTCGGCAGGTCTCAGCATGCCGTCTGGTCGACCGAAGATCAAGTCCTGCACATTCTGGCTTGGAATCCGGACAGGATGCTGCTACAAGTCAAGACATGATTTCCAGTGCAGACGAGCTGGGTGAGCGACTGCGCGACCTCGAGCAGGAAAACGCACGTCTGCGTGACGAGCTCAAGAGGCTGCACGCGGGAGTGCGCTGCACCGGAATGACGCTCGGGCCCGGTCTGGTGCCTTCATTGCCTACCCGTACCAGCGGCACCGTCATGGGCCTCGACGAACTCATCATGCAGGTCAACGCAGATCTGACTATCGGTTATATCAACTCACCCATGGCGCGCTTGCTTGACATTGCCGATCGTCGCCGTGTCATGGGCGAGCCGCTGGCCGACTGGGATCAAGGCAGCCTGGGAAAGGGGATCCTGCGCTCGGTGATCGATTCGGCCCTGGTGACGGGAAGCACGGTGGTCGTCGAGCGCGTCTGTCCGGGCATCGATCTCGATAAACTGCCGGCTACCGGCTCGCGACCGGTTTGTGATCCTGTGCTTCGTTTCGTGGCCAATGAGGTCAAGGGCCGGGTTGAGTTGGTAGTCCAGGATATTACCATGCTGCGCTGGCTGGAGAGCACCTTCGCCCGCTATGTCGCTCCCGAGGTGATCGAGCAGATGTTGATGCGCCCCGAGGAGAACTTCATGCAGATGGAGCGACGCGTCGTGACGGTGTTGTTCGCCGATCTGCGGGGCTTTACGCGCATCACCCAGCAGCTCGCCCCGCGAGTATTGCAAGAGATGATTAACGAGTTTCTGACAAACATGGTTGCCAGCATCGGAAAATTCGGCGGCATGGTAGACAAGTTCGTCGGCGATGAAGTGATGGCAATTTTTGGAGCGCCGGTCACGATGGAAGACCACGCCCTGCGTGGCTTGCTGGCGGCGCTGGATATGATCGCGGTCCATGCGCGGACGATGGGTGCCTGGCAAAAAGCCGACCGTCCGGCGGCCGGAGTAGGTATCGGCGTTACCAGCGGCGAGGTCTTCATCGGGAACCTGGGGACGGACACCCGCATGGACTACACCGCCATCGGTCACAGCGTCAACCTGGCCGCCAGGCTGTGTTCAGCGGCCGGGGCTGGCGAGATTTTAACCGTCGGCGAATGCTACCAGGCCGCGGCTAAGGCGATGAAGACAACTTCGATGGAAAACCTGCCACGCTTCAAGTTCTCGCCGCGCGGCAAACAGACTTTCAAAAACATGGACGAAGAGGTTGCGGTCCTCTCGCTAAGCGTCGTGTAAACAGGAATCAGGGCCATATTGTGAGTGCATGCTTTTTGCCCAGTCTGTGACTACGTGTTACGTTCAAAATGCGGAGCTTGGTTTGAGAAAGGGGCTCCGATGACATGATCATGAGACGGCACATCATCTTTCTGGTCCTGGCCGCGGCGGTTTTGCCGGTTGTGGTTGGGGTGCTGGCGGTATTCATGGCCGCTCCGCCCGCGGGTGACGGCAGGCAGGACGAACTGCTCGCGCGGGTCACGGCCGGGCTGGTGATGCGTGATCTGCACGACACGGCGCGGGTCTTCGGGCTGGGAACCGAACTGTTCGACCTGGCTTCGCTGTCGAACGAGGAGACCACCGGCGTGCTGCGCATGCTTTACAAACAGGACGACGATGTAGACATCGTGGTGCTGGTTGACGCCGAGGAAAAGGCCGTGACCGATCCGGTCTACCTGCGTGCCGATCAGGTGATCGCCGGCAGCGAGACCGCCAATCGCCTGCCGGTCGGCAAAGAAGAGATGGAGCGATTCCTGCAGCATCTCCCGGTTGCTGCCGCAAGAGAGAGGCGGCGCGCTTTCAGTGATCCGTATGTCGACCGGCGCAGGAATGTTATCCTGGTTGCCGGGGCTGTGGAGGTGCGGGTCGCTGGAAAACGAAAGAGCTGGGTACTGGGGTTCGAACGCTCATTGCGCGGGATCCGGCGCACGTTGAGCGCGACGGTCGGCGGGTCTGAGCGCACCATGTTCATCGTCGATGGAGGAGGACGCTTGATCTCGCACCCGCAGGGCGAGCGTTTTCTCTCGCGAGAGTCGATGGCCACGCATCCGCTGGTTGCCAGGTTCCTGGCCGGACAACGGGTCGGCGTGGGGCGCTGGGCAGACGAACGGGGCGAGATCTTTAGCGGCTCTTTCAGGCGCCTGGATTTCCTGGACTGGGCAGTGGTCGTACAGCGCCGACTATTGCCCCTGCGGGCCCTGGGTTGGCGCTTGCCCGGCTGGGCCTGGATTGCCTGGTCGCTGCTGGCTGTGTTGATTGTACTGGCGGTATTTCGGCTTGCGCGCAGCTCGCAGGAGATGATCGAAGAAATGAGGAAATTCAAGGACGCTGCCGAACTCCGCGAGCACGACCTGAAGCGACTCCAGGCCTCGTTGCTCGAGTCAGGTAAGTTGAGCGCCATAGGAGACCTGGGAGCCGGCGTGGCTCACGAGCTGAACAATCCAATCGGCGGGATTCTGGGTCTGACCCAGCTGCTCTTGCGCAAGAAGGCAGAAGAAGATCCCGACCGGCGCTTTCTGCTGCGTATAGAGGAGGAAGCCAAGCGCAGCAAGGTGATCACGGGCAACCTTTTGCGTTTTTCCGAGCAGCAGTCCGTTGACTACCGTGAGCCGCTGCATCTGTCAAAGGTAATGGACTCAGCTCTCGACATGCTTTCCAGCAAGCTTTCTAGCCAGAGTGTGAAAATAATCAAGAACTACGACGAGGCCGTTCCGCGCGTGACAGGCAATGAGGGTCAGCTGAGCAGGATTTTTCTTAACGTGCTGCTCAACGCCGAGACGGCCATGCCCGAGGGTGGACGACTGACGCTGTCTGTCGAGCGTCAACAAGGGGGAGTGGCGGTCAGGGTGTCGGATTCGGGACGTGGTATTGCGGCCGAAAACCTCGAACGGGTTTTCGAGCCGTTCTTCACGACCAAGGACAACTGGAAAGGGGCCGGATTGGGGCTTTCCGAGGTTTACCAGATCATCAAGGACCACGGTGGCGAGGTGCACATTGAAAGCAGCGCGGACGAGGGAACCTCGGTGATCATGATCTTTCCCGCGGAAAGCGGGCAGGTGCCCAGAGGGGCCATGAAGCCCATGGAACTTGCCTAGTTGATTGGCGGGATGTAAACTTTCCGCAACGTGTCAAGAGGGAGCTTTTTTGAGCAGGAAGGCGCCGATAGTTGTCTTGTGTCTCAGCGGTGTTTTGTTGCTGGGACTGCTGGCCTTCAACTACCTGGTGAAGCCGCCAACCGCGGAAGCCGCTTCTGCGTCGAGCGCGCGTATCGGAGCCGTGGTTGGCCAGGTCGAGGTGCGCAAGCAGGGAGCCAAGCGCTGGTTGCCGGCTGAAGTGGGACAACTCATGGTCGCCGGCGACGAGATCCGCACGGGCTTGTTTTCCGAGGCAACCTTGCGCGTGCGCGGAGAATCGTCGGTGGTTGTGTCCTCCAATACCAGTTTCGTGATCGGCAAGGAGATGCTCGACAAGTCGTTCTTCAAGCTGGGCGCCGGCCAGATCAGCGCGGCCATTCCTACAACGGCCTCCCGAGAGTACCAGTTTGGCTCTCACGGCAGTGATGCGGTGGCGGCGGCCAAGAGCGGCGAGTTCAGCTTGTCCAGCGATGGCAGGGGAACAGTTGTTCTGGATACGCAGGCGGGCAAGGTCAGGCTCAGGGCCAAGGGCAAGGAAGTCGTAGTGCGCAAGGGTCGGCGTTCGGTGGTTTTTCCCGACAAGTCGCCTTCTAAGCCCCTGACCATTCCTTCCTCCGTGGCCTTGCAGGTCAAGTGGCCGCCCGGCAAGCTGGACAGGACCAAGACGAGTGTGTCCGGCAAGACAGGGGCCGGATCGCTGGTGATGATCAATGGAATTCTGGCGCGCGCCGACGCGCTGGGGAAGTTCTCGCTCGATGTGCCCCTTCGCGAGGGAAGCAACCGCCTGGTGGTCAACGTGACCGATAACGCCGGCAACACCACGACCCGTGAATCCGGCGAGATCAAGGTGGATACCCATCCGCCAGACCTGAAGGTCAATGCCAAGGACTTGTGGAAATGAGCGCAGAAGACGAGATCAAGCGGCTTGAGGACGAGCTTGAAAAAGCGCGCCAGCAACTATTTCAACTTGCCAAACTGGCCGAGATGGGAAAGATGGCCGCAGTGGTGGCCCATGAGTTGAGTCAACCGCTCCTGGGCATCAAGGCTTTTGCCCAGATCCTGAGGCGCCGACATTCAAGTGATGTATTCGCCGAGCCGAAGCTGCGCTTGATCGAGGAACAGGCGGCTTTCATGGAGGAAATGCTGAACTCGCTGCGCCAGTATTCCCGGTCTGCATCCGTGGACCCGGAAGGCGTGGATCCGCTGGTGCCCATCCGCAGGGCGATCGAGTTGTTGCGCGAAAGGGCCAGGAAGCAGCAAATCAAGATCGATTTCAAAGCCGCAGAGCCATTGGCCAGGGTGCATGGCAGCCTGGGTCACATCCAGCAGGTGCTGGTCAACCTGATCGGCAATGCTCTCGATGAGATTGGAAACCATGGCCAGGGCGCAGTACGCATCAGAATCAGCAGTGAGCAAGACTGGGTTCGAGTGCTGGTTGCTGACACCGGCGGCGGAATTCCGGATTCCGTGCGCGACCGCCTTTTCGAGCCGTTCTACACTACCAAGGGAGAAGAACAGGGGACCGGCTTGGGGCTTTCCATCTGCCGTGATGTGCTGCGCTCACAGGGAGGCGGGATCCGCTTGATGGATCCGCAAGAGGTGGATCGAGACTTCGGTCCGGGTCATGGAGCGGGCTTTGAGGTACGCCTGAAAAAGTTGGAAGGCGGCGATCGCAAGCCCGGTAATTGATGAAGACTTCGTTTCTCCCCAGGCTGGTCAACGGGCAGACGGGGGATCCGGCGCTGTTTGTCGACCTGTTGCGTGAAAAAAGAGCCCTGTTGTTCGATTGCGGCACTTTGACATCCTTGTCCGCGTCCGAAGTCATGCGTGTTAGCGACGTCTTCATCAGTCATACTCATATCGATCACTTCATCGGCTTCGATCATCTGCTACGCTTGCAACTCGGGCGGGGGAAGAAGGTGCGCTTGTACGGGCCGCGGGGAATCACGGCCTGCGTGCGTGGCAAGTTGGCCGGCTATACCTGGAACCTGGTGAGGCGCCAGAGGCTGGTCTTCGAGGTCAGGGAGTTCGACGGCCACAGGAGCGCGCTGACACAGTTCCCGTGCCGCGAGCGCTTTCGGCAAGGGGAAACACGCCTGCTGCCGCCCTCCGAAGTCATCTGGCAGGATGAGTTGGTAACTGTTCGATCCGCGGTTCTCGATCACCGCACCGCATCGCTGGCCTTTTCCGTCGCGGAGAGAAATTTCATCAACGTCAATCCGGTCAAGCTTGTCTCCTGCGGCCTGCGCCCGGGACCATGGCTGAACGAGCTGAAACGCTGGGCACGCCGCGGGCGCGACCCTGAGTTGGAAATTGCGCTCGAAGGCAAGCCTCGGCGTGCCGCGGAGCTTGCCGAGTTGCTGATCGAGACGCGCGGTCGGAAGCTTGCCTACGTCGCCGACGCATTGGGCTGCGACGAGAACTCAGAAAAGATTAGGCACCTGGCCCGGGACGCAGACGTCCTGTTTTGCGAGGGGGCTTTCCTGCACGCGGACCTAGCGCGGGCAGAGGAGACATACCACCTGACGGCCAGGCAGGCCGGAGAGCTTGCCCGGCAAGCCGGGGCCCGCAGATTGGTGCTGTTTCATTTCTCGCCTAAATACGATGGAAGGTTCGCCGAGTTGGAGGATGAGGCCGGGACGGTTTTCGGAAGCACTGTGGAGAATTCGGCTACTCGGCCTGGTTGAAGGAAAGCGGGAACTCGTAGCCGATTGATTTCACTTTCAGACCGTCTTCCTTTTTGCCGGTGAAGTGGGGGAACTTCCACTTGGCCACGCGGGGAGCCAGGCACTTGCCGAACCTGTTTGAGGCCATGTCCTCCGGCTCGATGTCGACCTTGGACACCCGGCCGTTTGTCTTGATCTTCATACCAACGATGGCGTCACCTTCGAACTCGGGGTCTTGCTTCAATGCCTTGCAGTAGCAGTACTTGACGACCCGCAGGTTTCGGTTGACCACGCCGGCGATATCCTGCTCTTCGAGCATGTCCCTGGTTTGGGCCTTGCTTCCCCGGGAAACCGAGATCAACGAGCCGGGCCCGAAAGACAGGTTGAGGGTGGCCTCGGGGATCTCCTCGCCGGGACGGGCCGTGACCTTGAACACCTTGCCGGGATTCTTGGTGAGCTTGGCCCACTTGGCCTTGAAGTCAGGGGATTTCGACTGGGCCGAGGCCGGCCCGGCCATCACGATTAAGAACATCGCAGCCGCCAACCCGACTATGCGCTTCATGGGCATCCTCCTTTGACAGAAGTTCGACGATCTTGCCACGGGAATTATTCTAACATGAATCAGAAATTCAGGCCCCATTATAACCCGGATAGCGCGCATGGACAGATTTTTCTTGCCAACTAGTGACCCTGTCACGGTAGAACTGTCTTCTGGAGGTTTGCATGTCAGATATTCAGCCTTTTCGTGGCCTCAGACCGCGACCCGATATCGTATCGCAGGTGGTTTGCCCGCCCTATGACGTGCTCGGCGACGAGCAGGCCCGCAAGCTGGCCGGGTCGAATGCGGACAGCTTCATCCACGTGATCCGCGCCGAGGTAGACCTGGAGCCAGGGGTGGATCCCCACACCCAGCAAGTTTACCGGCAAGCGCGAACCAACCTTGAGCGCATGATTTCATCCGGGGCGCTGGTTACGGACGACGAGGCCTGCCTATATATTTACCGGCTGACCAGCGACGGCAACGCCCAGCACGGGGTAGTGTTGGGAGCCAGCGTCGACGAGTATCAGGCCGGCGATATCAAGCGCCATGAGCACACCCGGCCCGTCAAGGTGACAGACAGGGCCGCCCACATAGAGACGCTTTCCGCCTATGCGGGCCCGGTGCTGCTTGCATATCGGGACACTGACGAGATTTCCACCACGCTGCGCGAGATTATCGCCGAGAAAGCACCGCTTTACGATTTCGAAGCCGCCGACGGCGTGGCCCATGCTGTCTGGCGAGTAGCCGGCGATGGGGTGGCCCGCTTGCAAAAGGCCTTTGGCAGCCTGCCCGCCATGTATATCGCCGACGGGCATCACCGGGCGGCGGCTGCGGCCCGCGTGCGCGATGGTCTGCTCCCGGACGCCAGGGCGGCCGGCGATCACTTCCTGGCGGTCGCCTTTCCCGGCTCAGAGCTTCGGATTCTCGGCTATCATCGCTTGGTGCGCGACCTGGGCGGTCTGACGGCGAGCGAGTTTCTAGAGCGTATGGCCGAGAAGTTCGAGTTGAGCACGACCGATCACGGTCTGCCCGATGCACCCGGGCACTTCGGTATGTTGCTCGGCGGGCGCTGGCATGAGCTTACGGCCAGGGATGGAAGCTATCCCAAGGACGATCCGGTCCGCAGCCTGGATGCGTCGATCCTGCAGGAGAACCTGCTTGGGCCACTTTTGGGAATCGAAGATCCCCGGGCCGACCCGCGCATCGACTTCGTCGGCGGCAACAATGCCCTGGAAGAATTATCCGAGCGTTGTAGCCGTGACTTCAAGATTGCATTTACGCTTTTCCCGGTCAGCGTCGAGCAACTGCTGGTGGTGGCCGACGCCGGCCAGGTGATGCCCCCTAAATCGACCTGGTTTTCGCCCAAGCTGTTGTCGGGGCTGGTAACAAAAACAATAGACGGGAGGATAACATGAGCCGCATCTTCAACTTCAACGCCGGGCCCTCGACGCTGCCGCTGCCGGTGCTCGAGACTGTCAAGGACGAGTTGCTGGACTACCATGGTTGTGGCATGTCGATTCTCGAGGTCAGCCACCGCAGCCAGGAGTACGGCCAGGTGCACGAACGGGCGGTCGACCTGGTGAAAGAGCTGCTCGGGCTGCCGTCGGGCTACACCGTTCTGTTCCTCGGCGGCGGGGCGACGCTGCAGTTCGCCATGGTGCCCATGAACCTGCTGGGCGCGGGACAAAGCTGCGACTTCACCATAAGCGGCGCCTGGTCGAAAAAGGCGCTGGCTGATGCCGAGAAGGTCGGACGGGTCAATGTCGTCTTCGACGGAAAGGCGAACAGCTTCACCGACCTGCCCGAACCCGCAACGCTGAAACTCGACCCGCAAGCGGCCTACCTGCACCTGACCTCGAACGAGACCATTGGCGGGGTGCAGTGGCACGACTGGCCCGACGCAGGAGACGTGCCGCTGGTGTGCGACATGTCGTCCGACATAATGAGCCGGCCGATTCCGGCCGAGCGTTTCGGGTTGATCTACGCCGGGGCCCAGAAGAACATCGGCCCGGCCGGGGTGAGCCTGGTGATCATCCGCGACGACCTGCTCGATCGCTGCCCGGACAAGCTGGCGGCTTACCTGAACTACCGTACCCACGCCGACAAGGACGGTCTCTACAACACCCCGCCTGTTTTCGCGATACTCATGGTCAAGCTGGTGCTCGAGCGCCTGGCTGAGCACGGCGGACTCGAGGCCGCTAAGGAACTGGCCGAGAAGCGTGCCGGCCTGCTCTACGACGCGATCGAAGGTTCGGGCGGATTCTACCGCTGCCCGGTGGACGCCCGCTTCCGCTCGCGCATGAACGTGGTCTTTCGCATGCCCGAAGAGCGGCTAGAGAAAGATTTCATCACCCAGGCCGCGCAGCAAGGAATGGGCGGGCTGAAAGGCCACCGCAGCGTCGGCGGCTGCCGCGCCTCGATCTACAACGCCATGCCGATCGAGGGCGTGCAGAAATTGACCGACTTGATGCGGGACTTCGCTTCGAAAAACGGCTGAGGCTGTCTTCCAGGTTCGTTCGGTTCTATTCGATAGCAGCCAACACCCGCACTAGCTTCTGCTCTACCTCTGTGGCCAGCTGTTCGGCTTCGGGGTTCTGCACCAGGCCGAAGATGGCCCGCGGGCTGAGCACCGAGACAGTCTGGCGGCCTTCGTCGCCGTACTTTATCTCGCTCATGATGCGCTCCTCTTGGTTTTCTGTAGGCTAAAACCCGCCTGTCAGATCCTGGCCTTTCTCAGGCGCAGTGCGTTCGAAATCACCGATACCGAGCTGAAGCTCATGGCCGCCGCGGCGATTATCGGGCTGAGCAACAGCCCGAACACCGGATACAACACGCCGGCCGCTATGGGTATCCCGATCGAGTTGTAGATGAAGGCGAAGAAAAGGTTCTGCTTGATGTTGCGCACGGTAAGCTCGGAAAGCCGCCGGGCGCGAACGATGCCTCCCAGGTCGCCCTTTACCAGGGTAACGCCCGCGCTTTCCATGGCCACATCAGTTCCGGTGCCCATGGCGATGCCCACGTCGGCAAGCGCCAGCGCCGGCGCGTCGTTTATACCGTCACCGGCCATGGCCACGACGTGACCCTGCTCCATAAGCCGCCGCACTTCTTCGGCCTTTTGCTCCGGTAAAACCCCGGCCACCACCCGGTCGATGCCCAGTTGGCCGGCCACCGCCTCGGCGGTGGCGCGGCTGTCCCCGGTCAGCATGACCACCGAAAGCCCCAGCCTGTGCAGCTTTGTGATGGCCGCGGGAGTGCTTGCCTTGATCGGATCGGCCACCGCCAGCAGGCCGGCTGGTTTTCCGTCCGTTGCAGCGAATATCACCGTCTGTCCCTTGGCCCGTAACTCGGCAGCCCGCCCGGCGAGCTCGACCGGCTGCGCGCCGATCTCCTGCATCAGCTTGTCGTTTCCAAGCGCCAGCTCGTGCCCATTCACCTTGCCGCGTACGCCCTTGCCGGCAATGGCGATGAAGTCTGTCACCTGCCCCTGCGGCTGGATGCCCCTTTCCGCGGCCCCTTCCAGGATGGCCTCGGCCAGCGGATGCTCGCTGCCGGCCTCCAACGCGGCCACTAAGGAAAGTAGCTCGCGCTCGTCCAGGCCGGAGGGCTCCACCACCGTAAGTCGCGGGCGTCCTTCTGTCAGAGTCCCGGTTTTGTCCACCACCAGCGTGTCGACCTTGCGTAATATCTCGATTGCCTCGGCGTTTTTGAAAAGCACGCCGGCCGTGGCGCCCTTGCCTGTGGCCACCATGATGGAGACCGGGGTGGCCAGGCCCAAAGCGCAGGGGCAGGCGATGATCAGCACCGCCACCGCGTTGACCAGCGCGTGGGCCATGCGCGGTTCGGGCCCCCACACGGCCCAGACGGCGAAGGTCAGTAACGCGATGCCGATGACTAGCGGAACGAACCAGCCGGCGACGACGTCGGCGAAGCGCTGGATGGGTGCGCGGGAGCGCTGTGCCTCGGCCACCATGGCCACGATCCGGGAAAGCAGCGTCTCCGCTCCCACACGCTCGGCGCGCATCACCAGCGTGCCGCGCCCGTTTATGGTGGCGCCGACGAGCTTATTGCCCGGGCCCTTTTCAACCGGCATCGGCTCGCCGGTGACCATCGACTCGTCCACCGTGCTTGAGCCTTCAACTACCTCGCCGTCCACCGGCACCTTTTCTCCGGGCCGTACCCGCAGCAGATCTCCGGCCTGGACGTCTTCCAGCGGCACATCGTGCTCGCCGCCGTCCGGATCGATGCGCCGGGCGGTCTTGGGGGCCAGGTCGAGCAGTTTTCTGATGGCCGAGCTGGTGCTGGCCCGAGCGCGCAGCTCGAGCACCTGCCCGAGCAGGATCAGCGCCACGATCACGGCCGATGCCTCGAAGTAGACCGCCACTTGCCCGTCCCGGCGGAAGGAGGCCGGGAAGATGCCGGGAAAAAGTGCCGCTGCCAGGCTGTAGACATAGGCAACGCTCACTCCCATGCCGATCAGGGTGAACATGTTCAAGCTGCGGTTGCGCAGCGATTGAATCGCCCGCACGTAAAACGGCCAGGCGGCCCAGAGCACCACCGGCGTAGCCAGCCCAAGCTCGATCCAGGTTCGCAGGCGGGCTGAAAACAGCCGCGAGACCGGCGCGCCCGGCAGCATGTCGCCCATGGTGATCAACAAAAGCGGGATCCCCAGCGCCAACGAGAACCAGAAACGCCGGGTCATGTCGATAAGCTCGGGGTTTTCGTCGTCTCCGGTCGTTGCGCCTGCCGGTTCCAGGGCCATGCCGCATTTGGGACAGCTGCCCGGCCTGTCGGTTACAACGTCAGGGTGCATGGGACAAGTCCACTTCGCCCCGCTGACTCCAGAAACAGCCTCGCAACTGGGACATGACTCGCCCGCGGGCTCCTGAGTTTGTATGTAGGGAGCAGCGGCCCTGTCCGACTCCTTGGCCAAGTAGGATTGCGGGTCGGCTTCGAACTTGGTCCGGCAGTGATCGCTGCAGAAGAAATATTTTTTCCCCAGGTAGTCGGCTTTGTATTGGCTCGAGCTTTCGACGCTCATACCGCACACCGGGTCGAGGTGTTTGTCTGGATCCGTGTCGATTTTCGAGTCGGCATGGTGGCGATGATCTTTGTGAGCGTCGTTCATGGTAGCCTCCCCGACATCTAGCGCCGCACCCTCAAAGAGCGAGGGCCGCAGAATGCGCGGAAATGCGCGGCATACCCGAGGGCACGGCTACGCTTCGCTTCGCCGCAAGGCCGATTATTGCTGTCATTACGCCAATACCAATACCAATACTTGACTCAACTGTAAAGATGTTGCCAAACGGAAAAACGTGCCATGCATTTCGTATTGGGCTGCATCTTGGGTTTTACGAAATTTTCCGTTAATATGAGTAAAATCTACTTCAGGGAGAGATGATGAAGATTACTGGATTGCTAGTGGGATTGGCCGTACTGGTGTGCGGTTGCTCTGCCTCTCAGAGGTGTGCGCCTCGCGACTCCATCTACTGCCAGGACGGCGCCAGCTACTGGATGGACAGTTGCGGCAACTTCGACGAACTGATCGAGCAGTGCCAGTGTGACTGTATGGCCGATCACTCCGGGTGCCGGACCCCCTGTGACTGCGATCCGCAATGTGCGGGCAAGTGCTGCGGCTCCGACGGTTGCGGGGGTAGCTGCACGGACAGCTGCGGGAATACCGGGCAGGTATGCAACCTGCAGACTTGCTTGTGCGAGGGGAACTGCAATCCCCAGACCTGCTCCGGCCTGTCAAAGGAGTGCGGTAGTTGGGACGACGGCTGCGGCACGAACATCACCTGCGGTCCCTGCCCCGGTGGAATGAGCTGCGCGCCGAACGGGCAGTGCATCCAGGGCGACTGCCCGGCGGGTTTCTCCCGCTGCGGAGACGACTGCGTGGACGTCGACACGGATCTGGGCCACTGTGGCGGATGCAACCATGCCTGCGGTCCGGAGCAGGTCTGCAACGGCGGCAGCTGCGAGGAGCTCCCGCTGACCTGCCCCGCCCAGGGCTGCCCGCAGGGCAGCTACTGTGACCTGAACCAGAACAAGTGCGTCCCCGGCTGCCTGGACGACGCCGGCTGCGTCTTCGGCTACATCTGCGAGAGCCGCGCCTGCGTTCTGGGATGCCGGGACGACAGCGGTTGCTCATCGGGTGAGATCTGCCTGGGCCAGGTATGCATCGAGGGCTGCCGGCAGGACGGCGCCTGTCCCGCGGGCCAGATCTGCGAGAATCTCCAGTGCCAGACCGGCTGCCGGCTGGACGGCACCTGCCCCGCGGGCCAGATCTGCGAGAATCTCCAATGCCGGCCCGGCTGCCGGGTGCACAGCGACTGCCCCACCGGGCAGGTATGCCGCAACACCAACTGCGAGCCCGGCTGCCGGACGAACAGCGACTGCCAGGTCGGGGAGATCTGTGTCGACACTCACTGCACTGCCGGTTGCGACACCGACGCCAAGTGTCCCTCCGGCCAGATCTGCGAAAACGGCGGGTGCCGGGTGGGTTGCCGGCCCGGCTCGCAGACCTGCCCGGGCGGCAAGCTCTGCTGCAGCGCTACGCTCTTGTGCGAGGAATGTTGTGACGACAGCAGCTGTCCTCAAGGCGAGATCTGCGAGCCGGAGGGATTGGACGGCACCCGTATCTGCCGCAGCGGCTGCCGCGTGCACGAGGATTGCATGTTTCTGCTGGAGCCCACCTATGACGATCCATACCAGGCCATGGGTGCCTGCAGCCCGGTGACCAAGACCTGCTACCCGCCCTGTTGGCAGGACATGTCCGTGCAGGGTTACCCGGTTCGCTGCGACGGGACTTGCATTGTTGCCGGACAGCAGATCGGCGGGGCCTCCTACGACTCGGTCATCTGCGTGCCCGCCTGGCCCGACCCGGGCTTCCCGTACTGCGACCAGGGTGTCCCCGATCCCGAAGACGGCGTCTGCCGCGAAAGCCCGGGTTGCCCCGAGGGCACCCTTTGCCACAAGACCTGCCGGGGGTACGGCTGCGAACGGGTTATTTACCCAGCGCCCTCCTGGTACCGCGTATGCTGGCCGCCCAACTTGCTGGAGGGCAAGGGCGAACAGGCCCCGTGTATGTCATGCGGAAACGAGACATGGGGCTCCTGCGCTGCCGGAAGTTGCATTGAGAGGAACGAAGGCGAGGGCTACTTCCAGTGCGTGGACTGGTGCGGTACGCGCGAGAACTGCTGGAACCCCTGAGAGCATCGCGGGTCGAACGTTTACGCTTGAGATTCTGATCAATACATAAAGGTGCTGGCAAGGAAGAGTCGAAAAAAAAAGAGTCCGCGGCAAGTGGAGCGTCTAGGAACTGGCTATTCTGCGCAAAACGGGCTGACTCCCGGAATCAGATTAACTCCTATTTAATCTGATGGACTAAAATGCAATATGCGAATGTCTGACCCAATTTGTTTCAAATGATTTTGTGACGTCGGCCATTCTACATGTGATATGAATAGACATTCAGTTTTCCTTATGTAAGGAGCAAACCGATGAAAATCGTACGAACCGGATCGGCGATCCTGGTCGCCCTGACTTTCACCGCGACCGTATTGGCCGGAGACGCCCCGGCCACCAAGAAGACCTTCCAGCAGGAAATCGGTTTGCAGATCGACTTGATTAAGAAGGCTGACGTGGAGAAATTGAAAATCCGCTTCACCGAACGTCAGCGTAAAAAGATCACCAAGAAGATGCTACAAAAGGCGGTCAAGGAAGTCGGCGGCTACTCGGTCGACGAACTTGTCCACAAAGTAGAGCCCGGCAAGTACAAGGGCCAGCTGACCGCCAAGATCAAGATGAAGAACGGCCGCTCCCTGACCACTTTCATGCTGGTGGACGGCGAGTGGCAGGCCGATACGCTCTGGTTCAAGTAGTAGAATAAGCATGAGCAAGAAAATAAAGTGCCCGCATTGCGGCGAGATGAACATAGAAGGCAGCAACATTTGCGGCCGCTGCCTGCGCAATATCAGCGAGGTGGCCAATCGCGAGCGGCAGGATAATATTCAAACCGTCTGGCAAGAACCGCCTCCCCGGCCTGGCCTGCTCAGACGTATGAAGCGCTGGTGGTGGCGACTGCGCCAGTGAGAATGTATTTCAGCCGCGCTCAGATGTCCATGATCGCCAGGGCGACCATGAAAAGGCCGATGGCGGTCACGGCCCATGCGGAAAACCATGGCAGCAACGAGCCCAGCCGGCGCGCGCGGCTGTTTTTAGACCAGCGCTCGAACAGGCGCCGGCCGCGCACTACCAGGATCCCGATTACGATTAATGTACAGGCCAGGCCCAGGCTGAAGGCGGCTATCAGCAGCAGGCCGGCTACGACGCGGCCGACGTAGATAGCGAACAGCAGCACCACGGTGGCGGACAGGCAGGGCACCATGCCGCCCGAGATGCCCAGCAGCAATAGCTCGCTCCACCTGACCGCGCCGTGGTCGTGGTGTTGATGCGGGTGAGTGTGCGGATTAGCATGATCATGTCCGGTTCCAGGGCGCCTGCTGATCACCAGCCAGGCTCCCATTGCCAGCACAATGGCGCCGGCAGCCAAACTCAAGTAAGGAGCCAGGCGCTCGGGCAGGATCTTCTCGGAGGCCCACAGGGCGACCAACCCCAGGGTGACGACCGAAAAGATGTGCGTGCAGGTGACGATCAAGCCCAGGACAACTGCGTGACGCACCTTGCCGTTCGAGCCGACCAGGTAGGCCGCGACCAAAGTCTTACCGTGGCCGGGCGAGATGGCGTGGACTGAGCCCAGCAAAAAAGCCAGGCCGATGACGCCCAGAAGGCCCAGGAAACCCAGGCGCTGGTTTGCCAGAGCCCGCTTGAGCGGCCCGGCCTCGTCCTCAAGCTTCTCCTGTTGCGCGGCCTGGCTATCTGGGCTGGAAGGTTTGGAGCGCATCTCGAAGCGCACCCGGACAGGCTCGGGCTTCTTGTCGCCGTAGAAAAAGAATCGTCTCGCGCCGGGCAGGGCGCGGCTTTGGCGCAGCATGCTGATGACATGCGCCCAGGCCCCCCCGCGCACGAAGATCTCTGACTCATCGAGCGCTGGAAACACCGACGAGTCGTGCCAGACGAGCGAGTGCCAACCTGCCCGGCAGGGTGCGGAAAGCCACAAGTTGAAACGCATCGGCGAAAACTGTTTGGCGTTGCGGCTCATGAGTTCCAGCCTGGAATGCATATCATCCAGTGAGAGTCGCCGCCCGTCGAGTTCGAGAACCAGGCCGCGCCTGGTGAGTTCCAGAGCCCAGCTCTTGACCGGTTCGATCTCGGCCTGGCTGAGAGTACCGTCCTGATCGCTATCGGCCCTGAGGCGAATCTTTTGCGCCGGAATGTCGCCGATCGTTGTGACGATGGCCATACGCAGCTCGCCCCGGTCGAACGAGATCTCGGTGAAGCGGGTAGTCGAAAACGGCTTGTACTGGGCATGGCCGAGGGCCGTACCCGGCAAGGCGAGCAAGAGCCCCCAAACCAAGATCCAACAAGTCTCAAATCCGCGTCTCATCTGCACCATCTCTATCGCCGTATCATTCCCGGCGCAAGGTCTTGAGGAGTTAGTACGCCTTTGTTCTACCTGTCCTGCACAGACGGTGCACAGACGGGGACGGAGTGGATGTAGAGTGGATGTAGCGGAGTGGATGTAGCGCGTTTTCGACACTTTCCTGATTTTAGAGATATGCAAATAATACAAATGGTTATGCTGAAATAGATGTTTTTTTCGACTATTTCGACAGTCGAAATTATTCGATGGAAGATCATGACAACGTCTTTCCCGCACTCATGATCTGGGGTGTTGAAATGTTTGCGGCAAACGTGGAAGATGGAAACCATGGAGCGGCCTGTCTTCCACGTCGTCTATCACAGCCCGCAAACTCTCGAGAGGGATTGTAAAGCGCAGATCAAGCTGCACGGGCTGTTGCTCAGAACCGAAGCACAACTCGATCAGTTTGCCGCTGTTTCAGTGTGTGTTCATGCGCCCGACGGCGAGGAGATCGAGTTGTCGGGTGAAGTCGTGCAGGTGGTGCCGGGCCTGGGGCTGGCCGTTCAGTTCGGCGCCGAATCCGGCGCAGCTATCGAGAAGCTGATCGCCAAGGCCTCCGGCGGGCTGGAAGAAGGTGAGCCGGTCGGCGACGACCCCGAGTTCTTCGCGCCCGGCCAGGAGCCTCCCGGCTCGCCGCCCGATAGGATTACCCAATCGCGCAATCTCCAGGATCAGATCGCAGAAATGAACGTCGCCCAGATGCGCGCTGCTGCGCTGCACGGACGCAAGGATATGCGCATGTTGCTCATCCGCGACCGCAACAAGACGATCCACCCGTTCATCATCAAGAACCCGGCTATTACCCTCGACGAGATCGAGCAGATCGCCAAGATGCCGTCGGTCAACCCGGACGTTCTCAGGATCATCGCCAAGAGCAGGGAGTGGAACCGCTCTGTTACCGTCTGCCGCAACCTGGTGCGCAATCCCAAGACGCCGATCAAGGAGGCGCTGGCACTTATGGCCAAGCTGCCGCTTTCCGACATTCGCGCCATGGCCAAGAGCGGCAACGTGCGCACTCCGATCCAGCAGGCCGCCCGGAAGAAACTGGCAGGCTGAATGAGCGACAAAGACCAAGATATCAGCGGTCTGACTCCCCAGCAGTGGGAGAGGCGCCTCGAGCAGGCGGCCGGCGACCCGGAAGAACTTGGCCGCGTGCTTCAAAAACTCGAGGCGGAGATGCGCGGGGAGAACACCTGGCTTCACGAAAATCCCACTCCGGGCAAGGTGCTTTCGCTGGTGCTTCGCTTCATTGGAGGAGACGACGACGATCTTCGCAGGTTGGATCGCAAACTCGATACCGAACTGAGCGCCGAGCGCGAGATGAAACGGCGCTACCGCGGCTGGCTTCCCGGCGAGAGCGCGCAGGATCGTCTGTTCTCGTACGTCAAGGACTTCGCCGGCGAGATCGGCCCTTGTTCGGACGGGCTGCAATTCGAGGGTTTCGTGAAATACAAGGGAGTGTCTGCGCACGGCAGCCTGCGCGAGGTGTTCGCTTTCTATCTCAACCAGCGCTTTCCAGGACGGGATCCGGCCAACTTCCAGCTGAGCTTCGACTCGCGGACGTGTGTTCTGGTCATCAGGCGGGTATACAAAATGGAGTTGCCCCGCCCGCCGCGCGGCCCGAGCGCCGCCAGGGCGGTGCTGGCCGAGCTGGTTACAAACGTGTGCGATTCCGTCGGGCAAGTCGAGTCGCTGGTGGTCGACAACGCCGCCAACATTGAGACCCGCAAGGCGCTCATGCGCGTCCGGCACGGAGCAGACGGCGTAACCTACGAGCCGATCCCTGGAGCCGAGGTGGAAAAGACGCCGCTCGGGCACCTGATGCTCAGGCTCGCGAACGAACTGGATCTGAAACCCGGGGGTTTTTCGATTCGCGTCATGCCCTTCGGAGTTCTCGAGATAGTCTTGCCCGTGAGGCCGTAATGAAACGATCACTGCTCGTCTTCTTGTCGATTTTGTCTGTGTTTGTGATCTTGGCGTTTGCCGGCTGCAGCCATGGCGGAGATTCGGAAACCGATGCCGGGCTTGATGGGGCGCTGGACGGCGCGGCGGACGGGCAGGCGGACGGCGGCGATGCCGGGGGCGAGACGGACGGCCAGCCGGTTGTCTTCCAGCGTCATCCCTCGAACCCCTTCTACCAGTCCTCGGGCTCGGACTGGAACTTTGCCGGGATCGGCGATCCTTGTGTTTTGTACGATTCGAATTCCGGAATCTACAAGATGTGGACCTCCGCAGGCGGAGTGATGCCGCCGGAAACGGATGTAATCGTCAGAACCCAGTACCTGACTTCAGCCGACGGTATAACCTGGACAGAGCACGGGAACCCGGTCTTGATGGAGGGAGACGGTCCTCTGGACTGGGATCGCGGCGGTGTCGAAACGGTAACCGTGCTCGAAGACGGCGGACAGTACTGGCTATGGTATGCGGGTTACCAGCAGCGTGAAGAACCGCCTCTGAGCATGAGGATCGGAGTCGCGACTTCCCCGGACGGCGTCAACTGGGAGAAGGCAGCCGAGAACCCGGTGATCGAAAGCGGGTCACCCGGTGAATGGGACGAAAGCTGGGTGGAGTCGCCCACCGTCGTCAAGGCAGGCGGCACGTTTTACATGTGGTACACCGGCGTCGATTCCCTAAGCCGCTATCGGATCGGATTGGCTACATCCGCAGACGGCGTTCACTGGAGCAAGGATCCTGGAAATCCCGTGTTTGCCCCGGAGGCGTCGAACGAGTGGGAGAACGCGGTGGTCTATGCGCCGGCCGTGGTTCGTGATGTCGATCAGTTCGTGATGTTCTACGTCGGCTTGAATGCCGGGACGTTTCTGAATGCCATGCGGATAGGCATTGCGACTTCAACAGACGGTGTCTCGTGGACACGTCCCCAGCCCGAGCCGGTTCTTGATATCGGGGCCTCGGGCACTTGGGACGAGAAGGGCGCTTTCGTTCCAACCGTCGTCATGCGCGCCGATCGTTACGAGATGTGGTACCTTTCAGGCCAAAATCCGAACGAGAAGATCGGCCTGGCGACCTGCAGCAGGTAAACAACCGGATTTCAGCGCAGTCAGCCTGGACAAAAGCGGTTGTAGTTAGGCACTCGATGTGATACGAATCGGGCAGTCGTAGCACACTCCGATGGGAGGATTGCGATGGGCGATTTGATGCGTTTCGGGATTTCCATAGAGCGCGAGCTGCTCGGCAGCTTCGACGACTGGGTGCGGCGGCACGACTGTGCCAATCGCTCCGAGGCCATCCGCGATATCATCCGCGACCGGCTTGTCCAGGAAAGCTGGGGGGGAGGCGAAGAAGAAGTCGTGGCCACCCTGACCTATGTCTATGATCACCACGTCACAGACCTGCAGGCCCGACTGACCGGCCTGCAACACGAGCACGACATCGTGCTGAGCGCGATGCACGTGCACCTCGACCACCATGACTGCATCGAGGTGCTGGTTATGAAGGGGCGGGCGGCTGAGATTAACAAGATGGCCGACACGATCCTGGGTGCCCGGGGGGTCAAGCACGGGCAACTGGTTCGCTCGATGCCGCTGGCCGGTAAATGAACCGGGGGGTGTGAGCTTGCACATACCCGACGGCATACTTTCACCCCAGGTCTGGATCACGGGCGACGTCCTGGCCGCGGGAGCACTGGCAGCCTGCGTGCGGCGCGCATCCATGCGCCTGTCCGACCGCCAGGTGCCGTTGATGGGAGTCATGGGCGCATTCGTGTTCGCCGCCCAGATGGTGAACTTCCCCGTTCCCGGGGGCACCTCGGGTCATCTCCTGGGGGGCGTGTTGCTGGCCGTACTTCTCGGGCCGGCCACGGCCGGCGTGGTTTTGTTCTGCGTCTTTCTGGTACAGGCACTGCTGTTCCAGGACGGCGGTGTGACCGCCCTGGGTATGAATTTAATCAACATGGGGCTGGTGGGTTGCTTCGGCGGCTTCTACTTGATGCGTGTCCTGGCCGGTAAGAGCCGCGGCATGAGAAGGGACGTGGCGGTCTTTTTCGCCTGCTGGTTTTCGGTGGTGGTCGGGGCGGTGCTGGCCGCGCTTGAGTTGTGGCTTTCGGGCAGCGCGCCGCTGGGGCCGATGTTGATCGCCATGGGCGGCGTGCATGCCTTGATCGGCATCGGCGAGGGTCTGATCACGGTCGCCACTTTGCGTTTCCTGTTGGCCGCCCGGCCGGATCTTATGGAGTCGCTGCCATGAGAAGACTCGTGGTTGCGCTTCTAGCGCTGGCTTTGGGCACCGCCGGGGGAATCTCGCTGATGGCCTCCCGGGCTCCGGACGGGCTCGAACGCAGCCTGGACAAGGTGGGCGCGCCCGTGAGCAAGCCCTTGATCGCATCGCCGCTGGCCGACTACCAGGCCCCGCTGGCTCTTGCCCCCTGGTTGTGTAAGACGATCGCCGGGGTCAGCGGCTGCCTGATCGTCTTCGGCCTGGTGCTGATTGTCGGTATGATCCTCGGCCGGCGCTCGAGACGGGAAGCTGGCTGATGCACCACCGGAAGATCGAACAGCTTGCGGCAGGCAGCAGCCCCGTCCACGGGTTGGATCCACGTGTCAAGCTTATCTGCGCCATGGCCTTCGTGGTTCTTGTTACAGTCCTTCCGAACAAGCCCCTGGTGATTTTTATCTTACCGGCCGCCATCGTCATGGGGGGCTTGTTTATCGCCAGGTTGCCCTGGGGCTTCGTCCTCTCGCGCACCGTGATGGTGCTGCCCTTCGTGGTCTTGGTGGCCGTCTTCTTGCCATTCACTCGTGGACACGAGGTCGTCTGGACGATCGGCTCGACCGGCCTGCGCGTCTACCGCGAGGGCCTCGATGTCTGCCTGGCCGTCCTGGCCAGGGGATGCCTGGCAATCCTGGCGGTGGGTTGGCTGGTGTTCACGACTCCTTTCCAGAGATTGCTATTGGCCATGCGCTCAATGCACGTTCCGCGGGTGGTGGTGGTCACGCTGGCATTCCTGTTTCGCTATCTCGATTTATTGGCCGACCAGAGCCTGCGGGTAAGAAGAGCGCGCAGCGCCCGCGCGCCGGATGGAACGCGCAGGCTGCGCATACGTTCCACCGGCGGGTTGATCGGACGGCTTTTGCTCCGTGCGCTCGATCGGGCCGATCGGGTTTACCGGGCGATGTTGTCCCGGGGTTACGAAGGCGAGGTGCGCACCTTAACACGGCTGAGGCTGCGGTCCGGAGACGTCATTTTCCTGATGGCCTTCATCTTGCTTGCCGCCGCGGCAGCCCTGTTTGCGGGCCTTGCGGGAGGCGCCCCGTGAACGATCGCGCTATTGCCATCGAGGTGGATGGTCTTTCCTTCGACTACCACGGCAGCCCGGCCCTGCACGACGTCTCGTTCTCGGTCGCGCCCGGTGAGCGGGTAGGGTTTGTGGGCCCTAATGGGGCCGGCAAGTCGACGCTGCTTCTGCACCTCAATGGCCTGCTAAAAGGCCGCGGCGGCGTTCGCATCGACGGAATGGAAGTCACCAGAAAGAACCTCGGTAAAATCCGGCGCCGGGTTGGGCTTGTGTTTCCCGATCCCGAAGACCAACTCTTCATGCCTACCCTGGCAGAGGACGTGGCCTTCGGACCACTCAACATGGGCGACACGGGCGACCTGGCACGCGAGAAAGCGCAGGCGGCTTTGAGTCGGATGGGACTAGCCGGACTTTCCGAGCGCTCATCGCATCACCTTTCGGACGGCGAACGCCGGCGGGCGGCCATCGCCAGCGTGCTTTCCATGCAGCCGGCCATCTGGGTGATGGACGAGCCGGCCGCCAATCTGGATCCGCGCGGCCGGCGCGAGTTGGTGAAAATCATGAAGGATCTGCCCGGCACGATCGTTCTTGCTTCCCACGATCTCGATCTGGTGGTACAAGTGTGTGACCGCTGTCTGGTACTGGCCGAGGGAAGGATAGTGGCGGACGGCTCGACGAAAACGCTGCTGGCTGATGCCGGCTTGATGGAACGATATGATCTCGAAGTTCCCCTGCGACTGCGGCTTGGCCCCTTTGAATGATGCGCCAGGGAGGGTGTCGCCATGATGACGTATTTGTTGACAGGCTTCCTGCTGCTCGTACCCCAACCGGCGGCGGAATCCGCTGCGGCCGTGAAGGCGGCCGAGGAAAAGAATACCGAGATCGACGCGCTTCGCGCCGAGGGCTTGAAACATCTCGATCGAGGCGAGCTGGCCGAGGCCATTCGCGTGTTGGGTGAGGCCCGGGCCAAGGGGGCCGAAGACACGGTCACCAGGATAGCCCTCGGCCGGGCCTATCTGGCGCGCGAGATGTTCCAGCAGGCCCTGATTGAGTTCAGCGAGGTTCTCAAGAAAGACCCCAACCATGTCATGGCCAACCTGGGACGGGCCGATTCGCTGATCGGGCTCGGTGACGCGCGCAAGGCCATCGGGCCGGCCAAGTTGATCGCCGAGATCGAACCTCGATCCGCGCGGGCCTGGCTGACGCTGGGCCGGGCCTACATGCACGACCAGGTTGCCGATTATCCCCGGGCGCAGGCCGCTTTCAAACATGCCCTCGAACTGGTGCCGGATAGCCGGGACGCAGCGGTCAATCTTGCCCGCGCCTTGAGCTTTGCAAAGAAGGTCGAGCAGGCCATCGAGGTGTTGCAGAATCTGCACCGGAAACATCCCGGCGACATGCCGATCATTATAAGTCTTGCCGAATCGTACTATGCAATCCGCAAGCTTGACCAGGCCGAGAAATTGATCGACGAGGCCCTGGCGGCCGACCCTCATGATAGCGACGCGCTCAGGGTGCGCGATCAGATCCGCTCGCGGCAGGCCTACAACTTCTGGGTGCCGGTGATCGCCGTGATCGCGTTTCCGCTTCTCTTTGTGTTGATCCGCTGGATGAAGAAAGGCCGCGTGCCCAAGGTTGCGGGAGACTGACAGGCAATGACGTTCATCCACCAGCGATGCCGGGCCGTGACACTCGCGGGTGTCCTAACTTTTTTCATGTTTGCGTCTAAGGGAATGCCGGCCGAGAAGCCCGAGTGCCGGCGCCACGAATTGGACGCGGCCAAGGTCAAGGAGAGGCTGCGGCACTGGCGCGGCCTGGCGGCATTTTCGCGCTGGCGCCTGGTCGAAGTGCGACCGGCCGAGTGCGTTGTGGATGGCAAGGTCAAATCGCGCCTGGTGCTGGCGCCTCCCTCCGGCTGGTCGCGTTATCGCGTTCCATACCTGGTGCAGGCCGATCTCGACCTGGACCCCGAGCGGCAGGCGCCCGCGGGCGCGCCGAGCGCCGAATTCAGCGCTTTGGCCAAGGGAGTCAGGCGATTGGTGCTGAGGGCCGAGGCGGACGAAGACGTGCGCCGTTTCATCGAGCGCTTTCCCCCGGATCGCGCGGAGATCGACTCAGCCGACGGATCCGGGAAACTGCGGGTGACGTTTGTATACTCGCCCGGCAAAGACGGCGGCCGGGGCCACCCCGTCAGGCTTACGTTCTCAGAGGCGTTCGACGACGGCAAGATCGTTGCCTACGACCTGCCGCGCGTTGACAGCTTGCCGGTGCGCCGCGAGTTGCTGAGCTTCGCCGGAGAGATTTCCGCGCGTATACCGCATTGCCAACCCAGCTGGATCAGTGCGCGTTTCAGACTCCTGCCTGACAAGGCCGAAGATCAGGCGGGGCGCTGGAAGATCGCGGCCAGGCTTTCGGGCAAAAAGTGCCCCGAGAAATTCGAGTTGGCGCTTGAGTTCGATTCGTCGCACGATCGATGGTTGCCCATCGACGCGACGCCAGCAAAGAGCCACGGTGGAAACTGAAGCGGACATGGAACAGGCGTTTACGCAATATCGCCTGCTCCGTGAAAAGATCGACGCCATGTTTTCCGTGGCACTCGGGAAATACCGCGGACACATGCGCTGTGGACCCGGTTGCGACGACTGCTGCCGGAAGGATCTGACACTATATGTCTTCGAGGTACGCTTCTTACTCCGGGAGATAGCCCGGATGGATGCCGCCGCACGCGAGCGCGTGATCGCCCGGGCCAGGTCAGCCTGTTGCGATTCCGAGTTGGCCTGCCCGTTGCTGGAAGAAGGGCGCTGCCTGGCCTATGCCGCGCGGCCGATCATCTGCCGCAGCCACGGGCTGGCCATGTTGGTGCCCGGGACGGGTGAACTAAGCGTTTGTCCTTACAACTTCGTCGCGGCCGAACATATCGACGGCGACTGTGTGCTCGATCTCAGCCCGGTCAACAATATCCTGACAACGCTGAGTGTATTACTGGCTGGGCAAGCCCAAGCGGCAAGCGTCCCGAACTCCGAGCGGGCGGGGGTCAGTCAGGCGATTATCGACTTTTTCGGGCCGGAGACAGCTGCATGAGAGTCAGGGCAGTCATGATCTCGATCCTGCTCGCCGCCTCGTGTCTGGCGCAGGCTCCTGCCGCCGAGAGGACCAGCGCGCCGGCACGAGCAGGAAAGGTTGTCTACAGTTGGGTGGACGGCAACGGGCGCATCCGCATGGCCGCGCGGCCCGAGGACGTTCCCGAAGCATTTCGCGCACGGGTGGTCGTCACCGACACCGCCCGGTCCAGGTCGGCCCGCCTGCGCGCCGAGCGGGTCATGGTGGTCGATCTGCGGCGGGATGACGGGAAGAAGCCTTTGAACTATTCGCTTGTGGATCTCGATCGGCTGAGTCGCGAGGCCCGGACGCCTGGCGAGGCGACGGATCCCGGGCGACTCGGACGGCTGGCGGTCGGTAGGCTGGCCCGGGCGACCCGCCGCTTGCTGGGCCTGCCGTACACGGCCGAGGCTACGTCGGCCCGGGTAATCCTTTATTCGACACCCTGGTGCGGCTTCTGCAAGAAGGCGGCCCGGCACCTGCGGCATAAAGGTGTTGCCTTTACCGAGCGCGATATCGAAAATGATCGCCTGGCGGCAGGTGAACTGGCCCGCAAGCTGAGGCAGGCCGGTCTTTCCGGGGGCGGCGTGCCTGTACTGGACATCGGCGGCACAATTGTAATCGGCTTCGACGTAAAGCGCATAGATCGATTGATCGAGAAACGCTGAAATGGACGAGCCATGAAGATCGTCGAGACAGCCTGCAGCTACGATTGCCCCGACGCCTGCGCGCTGCTGGTCGAGTTGGACGGCGAGCGAGCGCGCATCCGGGGAAACCCGGCCCATCCCGTAACCCGAGGTTTCGTCTGCCGGCGCATCAGGCGCCAGCTCGATCGTCTTTGTGATCCCGAGCGTATCACCACACCGCTGGTGCGGCGCTCGGGCCGCTGGCGGGAGACAAACTGGCCCGAGGCGCTGGATCTCGCCGCCGGGAAGCTGTCCGCCGCCATCAGCGAGCATGGCGCACAGGCGCTGTTGCACGTTGCCAGCGGCGGCTCGCTGGGAATCATGAAGGAACTGGTGGGACACTTCTTCCGCTCGCTGGGCCCGGTGACGACGCTTGCCGGCGGCGTCTGTGACGAGACCGGCGTAGCCGCCCAGATGCTCGATTTCGGCGGATTGGTGGGACACGACTTTAGCGATCTTAAAAACTCGGCGGCAATCGTGCTTTGGGGCAAGAACCCGGCGGTGACCGGCATCCACCTGGTGCCTTTCCTGCGCGAGGCGCGCGCGCGTGAGACGGAAATCATACTGATCGACGTAGTGCGCACGGAGACGGCGGCCTTTGCAGATCGATACATCAATGTAGCTCCGGGCGCTGACGGCTTCCTGGCGCTGGCCGTACTGCGCAGGCTGCACGAGAGCGGACGGCTCGATTCGCAAGCCGCAGCGCATTGCGAGAATTTCGCAACCTTCGAGAAAATGATTGCGGCCGGGGATATGACGGTCGGGCGGTTGCGGGATCTTGCAGGCGTCAAGCTTGCCGATATCGATTACCTGGCCGAGCTTTACACACGGCGCCGACCACTGGCCACCCTGGTCGGCTGGGGGCTTCAACGGCGCGGCCATGGCGGGGCGAGCGTGCGTTGCATAGACGCGCTGGGCATGTTGAGCGGCAACGTCGGGATCGCCGGAGGAGGCGTGAGTTACAACCCCTGGCGCAGGCGCGGCCTGGATGCCTCACACCTTTCGCCCCATACGGGGCGCACGGTTGCCGCGCCGACATTCGCCCGCGACCTGGCAACGCTACGTGATCCGCGAATCAGCTTCGCCTACATCAATGGGGCGAACCCCGTAGCCCAGTTCGCAGACTCGCGCGCGGTGGCCAGGGAACTTTCCAAGATCGACTTCGTGGTGCTGGCCGACGCCTTCCTGACCGACACGGCCGATTGTGCCGATCTCTTCCTGCCGGTCAGCCTGATGCTCGAGGACGAGTACGACGCGGTTGGTTCCTTTGCCCATCATTACCTGGCCCGGGCCCGCCGGGCGCTAACGCCGCCTGCCGGCGCGCGTGACGACGTCTGGATAGTAGCCGAACTGGCCCGCAGGCTTGGACGCGTAGATCCGCTGCTCGAAGATCCACGCGCGGCTCTCGATCAAATGACAGCCGGCTGGTTTCCGGATGCCAAGGCGCCCTTCGCCCGCAACCCGGCACAGCCGGAGGTGCCCTGCGCCGAGCGTATGGCAACACCGTCCGGCAAGATGCGCCTGATAGAAGAGCCGCCGACCGCGCCACAGGCGAACGACGAGTTCCCGCTATATTTCCTGACTCCCAAACGGCGCGGCTACGAGCACTCGCAGATAAGCCCCAAAGATCAGAAACAGCCGCTAGTTTGCCGGGTGAACCCCGAAGCCCCCGGCGCGAAGGCATTGCAAGACGGGCAGCTTGCGAATGTCACCAGCCCGCTCGGAAGCCTGCCCGTGCGCCTTAGCTTCGATCGAACCTTGCGCCGCGACATCTGTGTGGTTGCGATAGGGGGCTGGCTGCGCCTGGACCGGGCGCCCAACGCCCTGGTATCTCCAAAAGCCACCGACATGGGACAGGGCACGGCCTACTACGATCAGCGCGTCAAGCTGGAGCCCGGGAACTGATTATTAGCCAGAAAGCTCGAACGCGCTGCGGGCACGGTCGATTTGGGCTGCGGACATTCCTGTTGATTTTGCCAGATCGGCCCATGAAGCAACGGCCTTACTGATTTGCTCGACTATCTCGATCGCCTGTTGCTTTCTCAGGTCGAAATACTCCGCCACCGACAGGGCAAGTTCGATGCTTCCGGTCGGGTCGTCCTCGTTTATTGCCAGCGCCAGCACCCGGGGCTTAATATCCAGCGGTGTCGGGTTGAGATCGTACGCAGGTGAGAGAGTCCAGCCCTCACCGTCCCACAAGAAGCCATGGTTTCTGAGGTGATCATCGCTGTTGGCCACCATGATATTGAAAACGATTCGCCGCCAGAGTTGCCCAAGATCGGCCCGCACATGACTGCCGTTCTGGCGGATTGCATCCGCGATCTCAAGGTAGCTGTGCTGTTGGTTGTCTCTTGCCCCGAGCATGGTCAAGGCAGACAGAAAGGGGATACGCCGGGCGCCATTGCGATCGAAACGCTTGTTAATAAAGACTCGCGCATTTCCCGCCGACACCAGGCGGCTCTGCCCAACGCTGATGCCCGCACGGTATGCCAATTGTATTGCCACGAACTCCCACTCGCACATCGGGAGTTCGTCGTCGCGGCGGGGAAACTTGGCGATCAGCAACGAACCATCCGTGTCCTTCACAGATGCCTTGGGACGCGCACCGCCCAGAGATGAACCGGGTGCAAGCAGCAGGCTGAGATCATCGTCAGTTTCGTCGTTGTCGAGGACCCGCCGTGTGGCGCCGAGCAAACGCGGAAGATCGACCAGTGGTGGTATTCGTTGCAGACCATGGGGAGCAAGAAATTCCTTGCCCGAGGCTTCTCGATAACGGTACGCGCCCTGTCTGGTCTCATCGTCCACCAGGATCAGAAAGTCGATTTCAAAAAGAGTGCGCGCGGGGACTCCGTGCCGGCGCGCCAGCCTGCGCAAGAGTGTACGTCCCCAGCGGTCGGGCGCCCCATCTGTAAAACCATTGAAAAGAGCGGTTTGGGCGGGGGCATGAAAGGTACCCGCTCCCAGTGGGAGTTGAACGGGATCGAGGCCGAATGCCCGCGGGTCATTGCGCCATGTGTTGTCATACTCGAAGGACGCGCTCTCGCGCCCTTTGCGAACGCGCGAAAACAACCTGCCCGCGAGAACGGGTTCTCCTTCGAGGTCTATATAGACTAAATACTCACGTTCCATCGGGTGGCCGCACCTTTAGACTCGAACGCCGCTTGATTCGCTTGGGCAGCCGCTCTTCCTCAAGATCGAGTCCGACCAGGTCTTTTCCGGGATCGGCCAAGCAATTCAGGTTTTCGTGCAGCCCGAGGACGAACAAGACGGTAGCGTAGATTCCCATCGAAACGGAGGGGTCGCCGGCCTCCACCTTGGCCAACGTAGCTCGGCTCGCAAGCACCCGCTCGGCCATAATAGAAGTGGAAATCCGGCGGCGTTTTCTTGCCACGGCAATGTTGGCACCGAGTAGCTTGAGTTGACGACGGACGGGCAAGGGCAGGGCGGATATGGCTCTTGATTTCATAATGATAAATAGATTATACACAATACAGTGTAATGTCAAATATATTATACTGTAAGGTATTGGGAGAGATCGAACTTCATCAACCGCGTTTACGACTGTAGGCGATGTGCCTACGGCTAACCAGCAGAAGCAAGAAAAAAAACAGGGGCAAACCGCCGGCGGCGCCGGGCGTCTGGTCGCAGGCGCAGCCGCCTGAGATGATCAAGTCGTTGGTGCCGCCGTCGCTTCCGGCGTCGGTTGCCGACTTGATTTCGAAGGGGGCCGCCGATTGGGTGGGGGCTTCGTCGAAGTAGCCCGAGATGAACACCAGACATTCCTGCGACGGTTCGTCGGGCACCAGCCAGGGATAGTCAAGCCACCCGGGCTTGCTCTTGTCCAGCGTGACCTCGATCGTTTTGAAGCTCGCCCCGTTGTCGGTCGAGTAGCGCAAGGTGACGTCATCCAGGGCCACGCAAGACCAGCGGATGTGCTGGGTGCTGCCCGTCTCCCAGACCTCGCCTCCGTTGGGCGAGATTATCTCGATCGACGGTTGGCCGGCCTGGTTGTCGACCTGGATCGAAACGATGTCACTGGCACTATTGGCGGAGGTGTCGCTGGCCCGTGCAGTAACAGTGTGCGGGCCGTCGCCGAGCGCCGTGGTCACCAGGGTGTACGACCACGAACTGGTGCCAGCGGCGTCCTCGAAGGCACCGTCGTCCAGCTTGACTTCTACTTTCTCGACCGCGACGTTGTCTGTGGCCGTGCCGGCTATGGGGATCGAGCCGGAGACCGTCTGGCCGTCTGTGGGTGTATCGATCGTGATGGTCGGATCCTGGTCGTCGCCGGCCGTCGCTATCTCGAGGTTGACTGTATATTCCTGCGGCGAGTTGGTTGCGTTGGAACAGGCCACCTGCACCGTCGTCGAGTAGCTGCCCGCGGCCAGCCCCGAAATGTCGATCGAGTTTTGCAGCACCTGGTTGTTGCCCGAGCCAGTGCGCGCAACCTGCAGCCAGCCGGCGTTTTCGCTGGATGCGACGTCGGCCAATAAGCCCTGCCCGGAGTTGCCGATGGATACGTCTTCGGGCACCGGGTTTGCGCCGCCCGCTACCGCCTGGAAAGAGATCGATATGGCTCCGAGCGTCAGGCTGGGCGCACCGCTTGCGACCCACAGGTGCGGCACGGCGAAATTCCCCTCGGCGATCTTCAAGTTGTCACCTGTCTGGGTGTCGGCGATGTACATGTAGTAACTGGTGCCGAAAAGGGCGGTGAAGGTGCTGAAGCCGGGATCGCTGGAGAACTCCGGGTTCTGCATTTCGTCGGCCCCGTCCGGTTTCCAGATGGTCTGGATCGGGTTGTCACTCTCGTCGCGGATGTTACAGCCGGTGTGGTCGATTCTCAGGTGCATGATGTAGTAGTTGTTATCGGGCGACATGGATGCGTTGCAGCACTGGTTGCCCCCGTCCATGCGTCCGCTGATGGTCGCACCGTCGCCGCCGCCGAGATCCATTGTGTGGGCCATGTACAGGTAATGATAGGCCTCGCCTATGCGCGTGCCGTCCCTCGATAGCCCGCCGTCGAAGGCATGCTCCAGGATCTTGACCGGGTTGCCGGATGGCTGGTTGTTGTCGAGCTTTTGTTTCCAGGTCGCTCGCCCGCTAGCGCCTTGGGTGTCCTTTTCGTAGTAGTCCATCGAGACGATGTACTCGTCGCCGCTCGCGGGATCGACCCACCAGTGAGGCGCGAATGATTGCTTGCCGGTCAGCGCGGCTCCGGCCACGTGCGTCCGCGTCCCTCCCGAAAGGGCGCGGACGTAAGCGTCACCCTCGTTGTCGGCGCTCTCTCCGGGCCACTTGGAGATGATGTTGTAGATTCCGTAGACCACCCGGGTACCGTCGGGCGAAATCAGCGGATCGCTGCAGCCGCCGTCGTCGGACAGCTTGTGGGCCGACATGTCGGAGAAATCGATCCAGTAGACCTTGTCGCCGTCGTTATGGTCCACATAGACCAGCTTGCCGCCGTGGCCGCCGAGAAAGGCGTCGACTTCGGGCTGCGAAGCGGTGATGTTGGTGGCCGCCCCGGAAAGCGGGGTCAGGCAGATGAATGAGACCACGATGACGAATATCGCAAGACGAACAGTCACAAGATTCATGATAGTTCTCCCGATTCGGGAGATTATAGCACAGTGTTGCAAGCGGTTGGTGAAAGAGTATATAAGGGCGAATACATTCCATCGCGCGAAGGGGTAGAAAAATGAAACCCGTGAACGTCGGGGAGGTCCCGGGACCATACAATCTTGTAGAGGTATTCGAAGAGGCGACTAAGAAATTCGCCGATTTGGAGTTGTTCGGCACCAAGGATGTTGGCAGCGGTGAGTATCGCTGGGTGACATATCGCCAGGTTGCCGAGCGGGTCGACAAACTGCGCGGGGGGCTGGCCGGGTTGGGAGTCGGCCCGGGAGACGGGGTGGCGATCATCTCGAACAACCGCGTGGAATGGGCGGTTGCCGCCTACGCCTCCTATGGGCGCGGCGCGCGCTTCGTGCCCATGTACGAGGCCGAGTTGACGCGCATCTGGAAATACATCATCTCCGACTCGGGCTGCAAGCTGCTGTTCGTCGCTACGCCAGAGATCGCGGCCAAGGTGGCGCCATTCGTCGATGAGATCGATTCGCTCGAGTACATCGTGCTGCTCGACGGCGACGGCCATGACAGCATGGCTGACTTGGAACGGCGCGGCGCCGAACAGCCGGTCGAGTCGACACATCCCGACGGCGAGGACATCGCCGGACTGATCTACACCTCCGGCACGACCGGCAATCCAAAGGGCGTACTGCTTTCGCACCGCAATCTTTCGTCCAACGTGCTGGCCATCTTCGATGCCCGGCCGGGCAACATCGGCCCCGGCGACCGTACGCTGTCTTTTTTGCCATGGGCCCACTCGTTCGGCCAGATCGCCGAGTTGCACCTGCTGGTACACGCCGGGGCGTCGACGGGCTTCGCCGAGTCGCCGAAAACCATCATTGATGATATAGGCATCGTTCGGCCCACCATCCTGGTGGCCGTTCCGCGGATATTCAACAAGATCTACGAGGGGCTGCACAAGAAGATGGCCGAGCGCGGCGGATTGTCCAAGTTTTTGTTCGAAATGGGCAAGGCGGCGGCAATAGCCAAGCGCGAAGGGCGCGGGGGGTTGCTGAACGGGCTCAAGCTGGCTATCGCCGATCGGTTGGTGTTTTCCAAGATCCGCCAGCGCTTCGGTGGCCGTCTCAAGCTGGCCATGAGCTCCTCAGCCGCGCTCAATCGCAAGATCGCCGAGTTTTTTCACGACGTGGGGGTGCCGGCCTATGAGGCTTGGGGCATGACCGAGCTGTCGCCGGCTCACACACTCAACCTGCCCGAGGCCAACAAGTTCGGAAGCGTGGGCCGGCCCATCCTGGGCTCGTGGGTCGAGATCGATCGCAGCCTGACCGGGCCCGATTCCAAGGACGGAGAGATAATCGCCTATGGTCCTAACGTCATGGTCGGTTATCACAACCTGCCCGAAGAAACCGCCAAGGTGCTCAGGCAGGACGGCGGCCTGCGCACGGGCGACCGGGGCTGGGTGGACGAGGACGGCTTCATGTTCATCACCGGCCGGATCAAGGAACAGTACAAGCTGGAGAACGGCAAGTACATTTTCCCCTCCGAACTCGAGGAGGCCATCAAGTTGTCGTCCTTTATCGAGCACTGCATGCTGGAGGGCGCCAACCGCGCCTTCAACGTGGCCCTGGTGGTTCCCGACTTCGAGGTGCTCGAGGCCTGGGCCACGAAGCAGGGCCTGTCGGCCGAGCGCGAGGCGCTGGTGACCAAGAAGGAGATCGTGGCGCTGATAGAGGAAGAGGTACGAAAGTACTGCTCGGAGTTCGCCAGGTACGAGGTTCCCCGCAAGGTTCTGGTGGTGTCCGAGTCGTTCACCACCGAGAACGGCATCCTGACTCCCACCCTCAAGCTCAAGCGGCGCGAGGTCAACAAGCGCTACGGAGAGAAAATCGCGGCGCTCTTTGGTTGAGCGGTCGTTATTTTACCGCTGTACTTTCCGCACGCTTCTTGACGGCCCTGACGGTCACCAGCCCGGTGGCCACGTTGAGTCCGTGCTCCAGCGAGGGCGAACTCTTGAGCACCTGGCGGATAATCCAACTCGATTCGCGTACATCGGTGTAGAGCGTGTAGACCACGATCGTGCGCTTGCCGGCGGCGCTGGGTATTAGTTCCCAGCGCCAGGCGCCCGTCTGAATGTCTCCCTCGTCGTCCGCCAATCGGATGTCTATTCGCCTTCGAGGGACGTGATGGTGCACCAGGGTGTACTCGATGTTCGATCCCGGTACTTCCAGTTCGTAGGCCAGCACGGCATCGTTACCGCTCCGGCGAACGATCTCGAGGTTTGCCAGGTTGGGGAAGAACTGGGTGTAGTGGTTGTAGTCGGTCAGCACGTCCCAAACCTTGTCGGGCGAAGCCTTGATCAGGCCCATGACGGTTACCTGGCGCAGGCGTCCGCTGCGGTAGGATTCTACCAGGCTCAACTCGCCCTTCTCGAGCAGCGGCCCGAGCGTCCCAAGATCGATGTGGCCGACCACCGAGTCGAGCTTCACTTCTCGATTGCGGGCCCGGCCGCTTCCGCTGCAGAGTGTCAATATCGACGAGAGCAAGATTAGTGTGACGCGCAAGCGCATGGAGATGTCTATTCCTTGCCGGCGGGGAAAGCGCCATGGACGTAGAAGTGATCGAGCAGGCGGTCCTTCTCGCAGTAGCGTTCGACGAGCCAGGTGGAGATTTCGGCGTCGGATGCCGGCAGATCGGCGATCGGAAAACGCCTGACGTGCAGGTGCGCGGTTTTTACGAAACCCCTGATGTACTGCCACAGCGTGGGCACACCCGATTCGTAGCCGATGGTGATGTCGTATACGGCGTCCAGTTGTTTCCTGAGCCCCTGCAGCGAGGCTGTGAAACCCTTGGTGCGCGGAAGCATGACGTGCCTGGTCGGGGTGAGTCCCTTCTTGCGCGCGTAGTCCTGGCTCTTTTCGAGCTTGGCGGGGGTAATCCGGGTTCCCTCGGCGAAGGTCACCATCCAGACCGGGATATTATCTTTTATGATACGTGCGAAGGTGTCTTCGATCGAGGCGCGATCCTTGGCCCAGTCGCGTTTGACGAAGAAGCTGTCTAAAAAGTACAGGCCCCAGCCCACGCCGGGCACGTACTTGATGATGTCCTTGAGCATCCACTTCATGTCGCCCAGGCTACCCTTGTCCCGGGCGAAAAACAGCAGGAAGGTGATGTCCGTCATTTGCTGGTGGTTGGCGACAACGATGGCATTCTCACCGGGCGGAACGTCGTCCCCGGTCAGCTGTATTCCGATCCCGTGCGTGATCTCCGACAGGCGCACGCACCAGCTCCAGAAACTGTCTGCCGCCCAACGGTTGAAGGCGCGAAACTTCTTGCGCGAAACAGGTAACAACAGGGTGCTGGCCGTCTGGGCCGCGTTGAAGCCCAGCAGGCTGGTGCTCAGAAAGAACACGGCCGGCAAGGCTCGCATGAGACCCGCGGCGCGCTCGGCGCGGCTTTCGGGATCTGTCAAGGGTGGCAGTGGCATGTGTTAGTGGGCCTGTGATTTCTTCTTTTCCGGGCTGTTTTTTGCCTTTTGCCTGGATTGGGCGATGAACGATTTCAAGCGGGAGTCGCCGGGGCTCTTCTTGAGCGCCTGCTCGAAGTCTATCAAGGCCGTGCGGTACTTGGCGTGCCGGAAGTGGACGATCCCGCGCGCGGTCAGATCGGCGTAACCGGGATCCAGGCGCCTGAGTTGCTCGATGGCGTCGAGCTTGCGCAGCATGGAGGCCGTCTGCGAGTGCTCGACAACCCAGATGTAGTACCACTTGCGTTCGAAGTCGTCGAGCAGCCATTCGAGGGGCCGGGACTGATCCGGGAACACCTGGGCGAAGTGAACAATGAATGCCAGGCGCACGAAGAACCTGGCACCTTTCCCGAGACTGAGGCCGCCTTTGCCAGGAGCGACGATCAAGCCGGCCGATACGGCATGGCGCAAGAAATCTCCTCCGCTGTCGGCGAACTTGTCGAAGGCCCGGCTAAGTTCGCCTGACGGCGGATGTCCGTTGACAAGTGCCTGGGCCGAGCCGCTCGTCTTGGCGCTGGCGGCGATCAGCTCGTCGAGATCGTTTAAAAAACGTTGCAGTAGCCACAGGCAAAGCTTGCGTATCTTCTGTTTTCCGCTCTCGGTCAGCGCCTGCCCGGCTTTTCCCTGCAACGTCTTGATGTTGCTTTCGATGGTGCGCGGGTCGGTCGGCTTTTCGACCAACATGCGGTTGAAGGCTGTGTAGGCCGCGACCAGTTCCTGTTCGGCTCCGGCCGGAGTGTAGCCGCTAAGTTCCCGCGCGTCTTTCTCGATAAGGGCACGTACCTTGCCTGGATCGGGGAGCCTATTTTCGAAGACTACCTCAGCCCTGTCGGCATTGCGACAGCCTGAAGGCGCCAGGCAGATCAGCGCGGGCAGCAGCAAACCAAGACTTGCAGCTCTCATTTGTTTTCCTCCCAGGGGGTCTTTCTCCAGACGGGCACAGGCAGAAGTCGCTTGGCTTCGTAATCATCATCGTCGTCGTCCTGGTGCAGCAGCGCTTCGGGAACCGGCTCACCCGGGTGGGTCGCCATCCACAGCACTTTGCCCAGGCCCTTGGCCCTGTCGGGCGCCGAGAAATCCATCTTCAACGACTCGAGCGCGCCGGGATCGTCCAGGGATGATTCCTGGTAGGATAAGCGCATCTCGCGCGCGTCGTAAGGCGTCAGATCGGGCTCGGGCGTGAAGCAGTCGTAGACCGGGGCGGCCGTTTCGTCCAGCAGGTTCAAAGGCGGCATGCCCAGGATCAGGCCGTAGGTTCGAATCAGGCTGGAGAAGCCATGGTGCACCGGGCAGTTGTAGCCCCGCTTGGTGTAGGGCGAGATCATGATGGCTATCGAACGGTGCATGTCAACGTGATCTAACCCGCTCTGGGGGTCGTCCTCGGTGATGATGATCAATGTCTCCGGCCAGTACTTGCTGTGGCTGATGCGATCGACCACCAGGCCTGTGGCATAGTCGTTCTCGGCTATCATCCACTCGGGTGTGGGAAGATCGGGCTTACGGCCGTAAGTGTGATCGTTTAGCAACGCGAGGTAGACGAAAGGCGGGAAGATGTCGTCTTCGACTTCCTGCAAAAACCACTCCGCCCGCTGGGCGTCCGGGGTGGAGTACAGGTTTGTCCCCAGGTCGAGCATGTAGTCCATGTTGATGTGCTCGCTGAAGCGATCGTACTCGGCGGCCAGGCCGTAGGGCTCGCCGTAGTTGCGAAAGTCGATCCCGGCCTCGTCCAGGCGGTGCCAGATGAAGAGCCCCGCCGGATAGTCGGGCTGCTTGAGCCCCAGTGCCGGCAGGCGGCCGTCGTCGCGATAGTTTGCCTGCCAGGCCTTTTCGGCGTAGTCGTTCAGCGTGGATGCGACCACCCAGTAGTGACCCTGCACGCTGACCTCGATCTCGGTGTAGAAGTTGTTCAGGTTGCAAAACTCGCGGGCCAAGGCATGCAGGTTGGGCGTGATCTCCTCGCCGAACATGACAAGCGATGGATCTCCGTCGCTGCCCTCGAGATCGCCCAGATCTTCATCATAGGTCTTGTTCTCGCGCAGGATGAAGATCACGTGCTTGATGGGCGAAGGCTCGCCCAGTGCCCGCGGCACGGGAAACGCCTTGCCCAGGCAGCGATCCGGGTAGAACCCCAGTGACCAGTCGTTGTTGCCCCGGACCGTGTCGGAAAGAGATTCCAGTTGATCGTCGGTCGGCACCGGCAGCACCGAGAGCGTCCCGTACATCAGTGTCTCGTTGTTGACCGGTTCGAGGTGCGGGCCGGAACCGATGCCCTTGCCGTTGACGACATACAAAGAACGTCCGTCTCGACTGAGGGTCACCGCCGTCGGATACCAGGCTGTTGGAATGTCACCCAGGATAGAGCCGTCGCTGAGCGAGAGCACCATAACCGAGTTCTTCAAGGCGCAGGCCACGTAGAGCCGCGAGCGGGGCAGGTCGAGCGCCAGCGCCACCGGGCTGAGGCCGACCGGATCTCCCGGGCGCTGCAGCAGCGACCACGAGGCGCTTGCCTGGTCGCTGTCGGTATCGATCACGTCCACGCTGTCGCCGTCCGAGCAGACCACGAATAAGCGTCCATCGGGGGCCAGCAGCAGGTCTTCAGGATTCTTGCCGACGTCGATCTTGGAAAGCACCTTGCCGTTGCCGGGATCGAGCACCGCCACCTGTCCCGGGTCGAACAGTTGCGAGCGGCCCCAGAGCGATACGTAGAGCCGTTCGCCTCCCGGACCGAGCTCGAGGTCGTAGGGCAGGATACCGACCTGGCTTTTCCACAAGCGATCGCCCGTGGTTGCATCGTGCGCCTCCACCTGCCCGGAGCTCTGGGCGGTGACGTAGACCAGTCCGCGGGCTTCGTCGAGCAGCAGGCCGGCCGGAAAGCCATCGACGTCGAACTGGGTGTTTTTCGTAAGCGTTCCATCGGCGGCTACGTCGAAGACCTCGACGACATTTGCCTCGCCGCCCGCGGCGTAAAACCGTGAACCGTCCGAGCTGTAGGCCAGGCCGTAAAAGAGCGCCTGCGGCCTGGGGCGGCTGACGGTCTGCAACAATTTGGGCAGCGCCGGATCGATCACCATCAGGCTTTGTTCCTTGTTCGGTCCGTGGCCGTAACCGTTGTTGGTGACCACCAGGCGGGTACCGTCAGGTGAGAGAATCTGGTTGGTGGGCAGCGAACCCAGATCGAGCTGCGCTCCCATGGGACTTACCCGCCGGCCGCCGGGAATGATGAAGCCGCCCTTGCCGTCCGGACCGCTTTGCATTCTGGCCCGAGAGGAGTTGCTCATCTGGCAGCCCTCGACGGCGGTAAAGCCCCAGCGTTGGCTGCCGTTGAAAGAGCGGCCGTTGTAATCACGAAGGTTTCCTGAAAGGCGGGCACTGTAGCTCCGCCCGGCGATCAGCAAGAAGCGAGGAGTGAAGATCAACTGACCGCCGCCCTTCCCGACGGAGACGACGCCCTCGACCGGCCGGCCGTCGAGGCTAAGCGTCAGCGGGGGAATGTCCGACGAAAGCTTGATTGCCCGGTCGAAGACCACCTCGATCGAGGCGTCCAACGGGATTCCTTCGGCCCCCGCGGCCGGGTAGGTCGACACCACTTGCGGCCCGCCGCCGCAGGCGACGGCAAAAAACGCAGTAACCGCCAGCGCCGCGAATAGTTTCTTGGCCATTACCGCTCTCCCTTGGCGGGATTGTCCCGACGCAAACATTCAACCACACACCCGGAATCCGATCAATGTCATATTGACCGGGGCGCGGACCGACGGCTATGATGTTGGGCGTGCGCCGACAGACAAGACAGATTCACATAGGCACGGTTGCCGTGGGCGGCGGAGCACCGGTTTCAATCCAGACCATGGCCAAGGCCGATCCTGCCGACCTGGATACGATCGTCGCTCAACTTACCGCCGCCAGGCTTGCCGGCTGCGACATCGCCCGCATCGCCGTCCCGGACGAGCGGGCCTGTGAGACGATCGCCGAGATAAAAGAGCGAAGCGGCTTGCCGGTTGTGGCCGACATCCATTTCGATTACCGCCTGGCGGTCATGGCGGCACGGCGGGGAGCAGACGCCTTGCGAATCAACCCCGGCAACCTCGGCGGCCGGGATGCACTGGCGGCCGTGGTCGAAGCGGCGGGCGCGGCCGGTATTCCGATTCGTGTCGGTGTAAATGCGGGTTCGCTGCCCAAGAGCGGCGGACAGCCTGCCGACCAGACGGTCGACAACATGGTTGCCGCAGCGATCGAATCGGCCACAGTCGTGAGTGAGATGGGATTCGAAGACATAAAGGTCTCTCTCAAGGCCTTCGACCTGCATACCACGGTCGAGGCCAATCGCCGCTTTACCGAACGTAAGGATTTTCCGCTGCACCTGGGGGTGACCGAGGCCGGCCCGCCGCTTAGCGGTGCAGTGCGTTCGGCGGCCGCGCTTTCGCTGTTGTTGGCCGAGGGTATCGGCGATACCGTGCGCATCTCGCTCAGCGCGGAACCCGTGGTGGAAGTGCGCGCTGCGCGACACTTGTTGCGGGCGCTCGGGCTGCGCCGGGGCGGGGTAGTGGTGTCCTGCCCCACCTGCGGACGCACCGGCGCCGATGTCGCGACCCTGGCCGAGAGGGTCTCCGAATTGATCGAACAGATGGATCTTGACCTGACGGTGGCGATCATGGGATGCGAGGTCAACGGGCCCGGCGAGGCGCGCGCCGCCGATCTGGGACTGGCCTTCGGGCCGCGCGGGACGGGATTGCTGTTCGAGCGCGGCCGGGTGGTCGGCAAGCATCCCAACAAGAAGCTTGAGGATGCGCTCATGGTCCGTCTTGCGGAACTGGGCAAGGAGATCGAGCATGGCGAGTGAATTGAAGACCACGTCGCAGGGAGACCTGGTCATTCCGGCCAAGATGCTGGGCGCCCTGCAGGGGCGTTCCCCGGATGGCATGCGCCTGCTCGATCTCCACAAGGATCTGCTGATTTGCGCAAGCGCCCAACCCGGCCAGCGCTCGCGGCCCGTCTTGTACGGAGACATACGCCTGTTCAGCGTGGGAGAAATCGTCGCCCTGATCGCCTCCATGCGCCGCAGTGGTTCGTTGACGCTGCATGTCCCGCACGCGTGCAAGGTGATCTACTTCTCCTCGGGGCAGATCGTCTATGCCACCTCGAACGTCGAGGACGACCGGCTGGGCGAGGTTCTCTGGCGCCGCGGTCATCTCAAGCTCGATCAGCTTTCCGAGGTTCACGACCTGGTCACACCCCAAAAGAGACTCGGGGCAGTCCTGACCGAGCGCGGTTTCATTACCCCGCGCCAGCTCTACGAGGGTATCAAGGAGCAGGTGCTCGAGATCGTCTACAGTACTTTTCATTTCGAGAAGGGCGAGTTCATCTTCGTTGACGGCAAGGTCAAGCTGCGCGGAAAAGTGCGCCTGGAGATGTCCACCCGCGAGGTGATCATGGAAGGGGTTCGCCGGGTCGAGGAGTTTACCCGGCTCGAAGAACTCTTGCCCGCACGGGAAAGCGTGTTGGTCAGGCGTCCGGTCAGTGTGGAAGCCGATCTGGAAGACGTCGAGCGCGTGCTGCTTATGCAGGTCGACGGCAGGAGCAGCGTCGCCCAAATAATCGAAAAAAGCCGCCTTGGCGAGATAGAGACGCTCAAGGCGCTGGCCCGCCTGAGGCGGGTGGGCGTGATCGAGGTCCGCGAACGGGGCGACGAGGAAGAGCGCGAGATGGGCGATCTGCCCGGGGTGCTGGAGGTCTACAGGTGCCTGCTGCGCACCATCCACCAGACCCTGGCGGCGGAGACTCCCGACTACGTCAAGCGCCTGGATGCCTACCTGGGCAACCCGGCGCCCAGCCACGCGGAAGTCTTTCGCAATGTCGGCTTCGACAGCGCGGGTAAGCTCGACATGGACACGCTCTACCGCAACGCCCGCGCCCGGCAACCCGATGATCCGCGAGTACTGGCGCTCGAAGCCCTGCGCGCATTTTTCGACTATGCCCAGTTCCAGGCCATGGACGTACTGGAAGACGATGTCTGTGATGCGATGATGGCCAAGCTTCAACGCCTGCGCTCAGAGATGGATCACTGAAAGAGACGCTGCATGGCCTCCCTCGCTCACCCAACTGAAGCCGCCGAAAGGATCATCGTCGCACTGGATGTGCCAGACGAGGAGAGCCTGAAAGGCCTGCTCGACGCGCTCGGGCCGCGGGTCGGCCTGGCCAAGGTCGGCCTGGAGCTTTACACCGCCCTGGGCCCACGGGCTGTGAGCCTGGTGACCGAGCGCGGCCTGGGTGTGTTTCTGGATTTGAAATTGCATGACATTCCCAACACGGTGGCAGGCGCTGTACGCGCAGCGAGTGTGCCCGGTGTTTGCCTGCTTACGATTCACGCGGCGGGCGGGCACAGGATGATCGAGGCCGCGGTCGAGGCGGCGAGCGACAGCCATCCGCGTCCGGCCGTGATCGCGGTGACCGTCTTGACCAGCCTGGCGCCTGCGGACCTCGGCCAGATCGGCTTGCCCGTTGATTCATCCCTTGCCGTAGCACGCCTTGCGGATCTGGCGCTCGGCGCCGGCGCTGACGGACTGGTGTGCTCGCCGCGCGAGGTACGCAGTTTGCGGCAACGCTTCGGGCCCGAGCCGCTCCTGATTACGCCCGGGGTACGCCCAAAAGACGCGGCCCGCGACGACCAGGCCCGCACGGCGACGCCCGCCGAGGCGGTCGCCGCGGGCGCCGACTACCTGGTGATCGGACGCCCCATAACCCGCGCTCCCGACCCGGCGGCGGCGCTCGGCGCGATCGTCGCCGGGATGATCTGATAGCAACGGGTTACGTTCATGCAGGGCACGGACAGCGACTATCGCAGGATCTTCGAGACGACATTTCACGATCTGCCGCGCGACGTGCGCGCTTCTGCGGCCCGCACCGCCGAGGGCGCGGCCCTGTCTGCGCTCTGTTTCGATCCTGATCCGCAGGTAATCCGCGCAGTGCTCGAGAACGCGGTCTGCGGCCTGCAGCACGCCCGCCTGATAGCGGCTCATCACGGCCACTCGGCGGGGCTTTTTGCCCTGGTGGAGCGGGCGGTTTTTTCCCGCGACGCCGAGGTCAGGCGCCTGCTGTTGCGCAACGGCCAAACGCCCGATAGCGTCTTGCGCAGGATCCTGGGCCCGCTGGCATTGCAGCAGCTTTTCCAGTTCAACATTAGCCGAGAAAACAGTGAGCGCGCCAAGCGCATGCTGAGGTCGATCTTGCGTAAGCAGTTCATGCGCGCCCAGGCCGAGGAGCGGGTAGGGTTGATCTTCAAGACCGAGGGCCGCTGCCTGAACCTGCTAATCGGCCTGACTTTCGACTCGAAGACGACGGCGCTATTGTGCCGGCGCGCCTACCAATCAACCCTGATGGTCCAGAACCTGGCGCGATTCCCGGGAACGCCGCCGGCGCTTATCGCCCACCTTCTAAGGCAGCAGTTGGTTCGCCGCTCGCAGCCCCTGCGCGGGCTGCTGCTTCGGCACTCCAACTGCCCGGCCGACCAGAAGAGACAGGCATAGATCTCCTGGCAAGGGGAAAAAAAGTGACTCAACCGTAAAGATGGCGCCATATCAAGCGGCGCTGGGAGGTGAAACCATGAACAAGACACTCTGTCCGGGGCAGGACATGCGGTTCTGGCGACCCGGTGACATCTTCGACGTGACCTGCGCCGAGTGCGGCACGGCGGTCGAGTTCTTCAAGGACGAGGCCAGGCACCGCTGCCCGAAATGCGGCAACAGCATAACCAACCCCCGCTTGAGTCTCGGTTGCGCCCAGTGGTGCGAGCATGCCAAGGAGTGCCTGGGGTTCGATCCCCATAAGCTTCAACAGGAGAGCGAGGGCGGGATGGCGCTGGTCGACCGTCTGGTCGCCTCTATTAAAAGTTCTCTTGGTGCCGATCAGGATTACCTCGATCGGGCTTTCGCCGTCCTTGGCCACGCCAAGGAGATCCTCAAGGAGGTTGAAGCCGATCCCAAGCTGGTCATGGCGGCCGCCTTGCTCTTCGGTGTCGCGGACGGCGAGACGGCCAAGCAGATCATGGAAAAGGCCGACATGGACAGGTCAACCATTCTCAGCGTCGCAGACGCGATCAGGCGTCTTGGCGCCGGAAAGGATATTGACACCCCCGAGCTCAGGGTCTTGCGGGACTCGCTGGAGCTTTCGCGGCTGGACGGAGGCCGGCCGGACGCGGGCGGCTGAGCATTTTGTTCGGCATTTGCACCCCACACTGGTATCGGGTAGTCTGTCGCCCGTGGAGCCGAAGTCGACAATCTACGGAATCAACCCGGTACTCGAGGCGATCGAGGCCGCGGTCGAGATCGATGCCGTCTACCTCGCAGTCGGCTTGCGTGCCGCCACCCGGAGTCGAGTAGAACAGGCGGCCCGCAGGCGCAAGTTGCGTGTGTATTCTGCCCCGCGGCGCGAGTTGGATAGCATGGCCGGCGGGGGCGTGCACCAGGGGGTAGTGGCCGTCTGCGAGCGGTTGCATTACGTCGACCTCGACTTTCTGATGCAGATCGAAAAAAAGCCTCGCAGCGTGATCGTCTGTCTCGACGGCGTTCAGGATCCCAGAAACCTGGGAGCCCTGGCCCGCTCGGCGCTTGCCTTCGGGGCTGTGGGCATGGTCATTCCCACCCGCAGATCCGCCTCGATCTCCCCTGGTGCGGTGAAGGCCTCGGCCGGCGCGCTGGCCCGCCTGCCGGTCGCCAGGGTCACCAATCTCGCTGTTGCTCTAGATGAAATGAAAAAAAACGGTTTTTGGGTGGCGGGTGCAGTTGTCTCGGATAGCGGGGCAGGTGGCGCCCCGGCACCCGCCGACTGCGACCCCGGCCAAAAACTGGCGCTGGTGCTGGGCGGCGAAGGAGCCGGACTGCGCCGCGGCATCGAGGGACTTCTGGATTTCCGGGTGAGAATTCCCATCTCGGAAGAGATGGAATCGCTCAATGTCTCGGTGGCGGGGGCCATCCTGCTTTATGAATGGATGAAAAAATAGTTGCCTGGTTCCTGCTAATTGAAATGTTACCGGGTTAGTAGCTAATTTATCGTAAATACTGCAAAAATACTGTATCGAATTTCCTTGACAAGAATATCCAGATCACGTATTAGAAGGCGCTTTACGGGCCTCCTGCGCGCCGAAATTGCACGTTTCTTGCATGAAGGCCCGCTTTGGAGCCTGCGTGCTGGCGTAGCTCAGTTGGTAGAGCAGCTGATTTGTAATCAGCAGGTCGCGGGTTCGAATCCCCTCGCCAGCTGATCTTATAAGGCCGCGAGGCGTATGGAGGTAGTGGTTGTTTACAGAAAGGGAGAGGTTCCCGAGCGGTCAAAGGGAGCAGACTGTAAATCTGCCGGCTCAGCCTTCGGAGGTTCGAATCCTCCCCTCTCCATCTGGTTTTGAGCGGGAATAGCTCAGTTGGTAGAGCATCAGCCTTCCAAGCTGAGGGTCGCGGGTTCGAAACCCGTTTCCCGCTCTTTTTTATTAAGGAACGAGGAGAAATAAAAGAGGGCCCATGTAGCTCAGTCGGTAGAGCACTTCCTTGGTAAGGAAGAGGTCACCGGTTCAAATCCGGTCGTGGGCTTTGAGGATCCCAATGAGTGTCGCAGGCGGGAAGAAAAGGAGCGACTGATGGCCAAGCAAAAGTTTCAGAGGACGAAGCCGCACGTCAACGTGGGGACGATCGGGCACGTGGATCACGGCAAGACGACGCTGACATCGGCAATCACCAAGGTGCAGGCGGCCAGGGGTTTGGCGG
>DATKYQ010000068.1:0-14013 GCA_035528415.1 Myxococcota bacterium
GATGGTGATGCCCGGCGACAACGTGACGATCAAGGTAGCTTTGATCACGCCGATCGCGATGGAGAAAGAGTTGCGATTCGCCATACGCGAGGGTGGGCGCACGGTTGGTGCCGGCGTCATTACCGAGATCTTGGAATAGTCGCTGCGGAGTGAGGTGAACAAATGAATCGGGTAATAGTCACCATGGAGTGTACGGAGTGCAAGAATCGCAACTACACCACGACACGCAACAAAAAACAGCACACCGAGAAATATCGGCTCAAGAAGTACTGTCCTTTCTGTCGTAAACACGTCGAGCATAAGGAGTCGAAGTAGGCCCGTCGCTTTACGGCGGACGGAAATCATGGGTCAGTAGCTCAATTGGTAGAGCAACGGTCTCCAAAACCGTGGGCTGAGGGTTCAATTCCTTCCTGGCCCGTTGAGCAGTTCGGGAGGCGAATGCTTCCCTTTGCATAGGCAGGAGTTATCATGGGTTCGAATCGTCGCTGGGTGGCAATGTTTTTCATGGGGTTCGGGTTTCTGTTCTGGATCCTGGTTACCAAATTTATTGCGACCGTCATGGAGTGGATCGGCATCGAGGAATTCGACTACCAGGTGATCGGCGAGCGTTTCACGCTCACCACGCTGGTTGGTCTGGCCATCGCCGCCGTGGTTACACTGGTGGGTTACCGTCACCCCCGGCTGTCGGTGTTGTCCAACGAGGTGGTAGTGGAAATGAAGAAGGTGACTTGGCCGAACTCGCAGGAAACCAGGGGCGCCACCGTGGTGGTGATCATCACGGTCTTTATCATGGCGGTCATCCTCGGGGTTTTCGACCTCTTCTGGTCGAACCTGATGGACGCCCTCTACCCGAGCGTCCAGTCGGTATAGACTCCTGGACAATCAATGGCGGTTGTCCCGGTCGATGCGACCGTTTGCCGGGCGTCGTTTTTGGAAAGTGGTAAAGCATGAGCGAAACAGAGCGAGAAGATCTCGAACAGACGACCGGATCCACCCCTGCCGAGAGTGAAGCAGACGGCGTGGCGGAAGGTGGCGTTGAGGGCGCCGAGAGCGCCGAGGGCGCTGACGGCGAGGAGGGCGAGCCCGAGCCGCCCGAGCCGGAAGACTTGCTCGCACCCGGTGGGCTCGAGAAAAAATGGTACGTCGTTCATACCTACTCGGGCTACGAGAATAAGGCCCACAAGACCCTCCTCGAGCGCATCAAGCGAGAGAAGATGGGGCCTTTCTTCGGCCTGGTCCTCGTGCCGACCGAAGAGGTCGTGGAGATGAAGCGCGGCAAGCGGCGCACCTCGAAGCGCAAGTTCTTCCCCGGTTACATGCTGGTGCAGATGGCGATGACCGAGGAGACCTGGTACCTGGTCAAGTCCACTCCCAAGATCACCGGCTTCGTGGGCGATTCGACCCATCCGTCCCCGGTTCCCCCTGACGAGGTGGCCCGGATAACGAACCAGATCGCCACCGGGGCCGAGCGGGTGATTCCCAAGATCATCTTCGAGAAGGCTGATGCGGTGCGCGTGATGGACGGGCCGTTTGCCGGCTTCAACGGTGTGGTTGACGAAGTCGACCAGGAAAAGGGCAAGCTGCGGGTGCTGGTGAGCATCTTCGGGCGCGCCACGCCGGTCGAGATGGATTTTATCCAGGTGGAGAAGACATAGTGCGCGGCCTCTTGCGCGCTCAATTGCAATAGTCAGGAGTTGCAGCCATGGCAAAGAGAGTAATCGGAATGATCAAGCTCCAGGTACCGGCCGGTCAGGCAAACCCGGCCCCCCCCGTCGGGCCGGCTCTCGGTCAGCACGGCGTGAACATCATGGAGTTTTGCAAGGCCTTCAACGCCCGCACCCAGAGTCAGCAGGGCATGATCATCCCGGCGGTGATCACGATCTACCATGATCGATCGTTCACCTTCATCACCAAGACGCCCCCGGCGTCCATCCTGCTGAAGAAGGCGGCCGGCATCGAGAAAGGCAGCCACAATCCGTCCAAGGAGACCGAGGGCAAGGTGACTCGCTCGCAGGTCAAGGAGATCGCCGAGCTCAAGATGGAGGACCTGAACGCCAATGATGTGGAGGGGGCGATGAAAATCATCGAGGGTACCGCACGCAGCATGGGCATGCTGGTAGTAGACTAATAACCGAAAGGGCAGGAGCCGGTACCCGCGAGAAGGCGACCGGCGAGCACTGCCAGGAGGAAAGAATGTCGAAACGTGGAAAAAAATATAAGGTCCAGTGCGAAAAGGTCGACAGCCTCAAGAGCTACCCGCTCGATGATGCGCTGGCGCTGGTCAAGGAGTTGGCTTCCGCCAAGTTCGACGAGACGCTGGAAATAGCCATCAACCTCGGCGTGAATCCCAAGTATTCCGACCAGATGGTGCGCGGCGCTGCGGTTATGCCCCACGGGACGGGCAAGACCGTTCGAGTGGCGGTGTTTGCCAAGGGTGACAAGGCGAAAGAGGCCGAGGAGGCCGGCGCGGATATTATCGGAGCGGAAGACCTGGCCGAGAAGATCCAGGGAGGTTTCATCGATTTCGACAAGACCATCGCCACGCCGGACATGATGAAGGTCGTCGGCAAGCTCGGCAAGATCCTCGGCCAGCGAGGGCTGATGCCCAACCCCAAGGTCGGGACGGTTACCTTCGAGATCGCCAAGGCGGTTCGCGAGACCAAGGCCGGCAAGGTGGAGTTCCGGGTGGAGAAGGAAGGCATTGTCCACGCGCGGGTTGGAAAGGTTTCCTTCGAGGTGCAACAGTTGCGGGAAAACATCGCCTCGCTGATGGAGGCAATCTTGAAGGCCAAGCCGTCTTCCGCCAAGGGTACCTACGTCAAGCGGGCATCGATCTCCAGCACCATGGGCCCGGGCCTGAAACTGGACGTGGCCGAGATAACCTCGTTGTCGGCCTAAACTGAATACTGGATTCAAACTTTGTTGATTTTTTATCATGCAGTACTTCCGGTCAATGACAGCAGGTCCCGTGTATCTTACGGGGTAATGGATTCTGTCCGCCTGCCGAGACAGGGAAAGAATTGTATATGGCGACTTTCCCATACTCAGATTGTCCGGGTGTAGCATCAAAAAGCTCCTAATGGGACATGGAGTGTGGGAAAGGAGGTGATACAAGTGACTAGCGAGAAGACAAAAGAGAAGTCAAGCGAGAGCAGGAAGAAGCGCAGCGAAGAGATCGCAAGGATCAAGCAGGTGTTTTCCGAGGTCGAGGGCGGTGTCTTGACCGACTATCGCGGGCTCAAGGTTTCCGAGATCACCGATCTCCGGCGCCGTTTCCGTGCGGAAAGCGTAGATTACCAGGTGATCAAGAACAGCCTGACGCGCCTGGCGCTGAAGGGCTCCGACTACGAGGATCTCGATCAGATTCTCAGCGGCCCGACAGGCATCGCGTTTGGCCGGGGGGATCCCATTGCCGCCGCGCGGGTGGCGGTGGAGTTTTCCAAGGATCACGAGGCGCTCGAAGTCAAGGGCGGCTTCATGGACGGAGAGATTCTCTCGACGGCCCAGGTGGCCGAGGTTTCGACGCTCACCGGCAAGAAAGAACTCAAGGCGAGCTTCCTGGCGGTGCTGAACGGCCCGGCCCAGAAGCTTCTGGGCGTGCTTACAGGCGTGCCGCGTAAATTCCTCGGGGTTCTGGATGCGCAGGCGGACAAACTGGAAGGCAGTTGAAAGTTAACTATTTTTGCGAACGAGTGTGCCGCGGCGATGAGCCCGGTCGCCCGGAAGACTTATTATAAGGAGAAAGAAGTCATGGCAGAGCTATCCACAGAGCAGTTGATTGATCATCTCGGCAACCTGACGGTGCTGCAGCTCAACGATTTGCGCAAGGCGCTCGAAGACAAGTGGGGCGTTGAAGCGGCCGCTCCCGTGGCAATGGCCGCCGCGGCCCCGGCCGCCGCCGCGGTGGAGGAGCAGACCGAGTTTGACGTCATCCTCGAGGCGTTCGGCGACGAGAAGATCAAGGTTATCAAGGTCGTCCGTGAACTTACCGCCATGGGCCTGAAAGACGCCAAGGACCTCGTGGACGGGGCCCCCAAGCCGGTCAAAGAAGGCGTTGACAAGGCGACGGCCGACGAATGCAAAAAGAAGCTCGAAGAAGCCGGCGCCAAGGTGGCGATTAAGTAGTTTCCCGGTGACCCGCGCGCCCAGGCGCGCGCGGGCCCGTTGGTTGCCAGGCAATATGGCCACCTACCCGATTCGAGGAGCAGCGCATGGCCGAAGTGATTCAGAGCAACTTCCGCTTGCGGAAGAATTTTGCGAAGATCAAGAAGATCATAGACATTCCCAACTTGATCGACGTCCAGAAGCACTCGTACCAGAAGTTCCTGCAGGAAAACATCCATCCGGACAAGCGCGAAGACATCGGTCTCCAGGCCGTTTTCAAGAGCGTTTTCCCGATCAAGGATTTCAACGACACATCGTCTCTCGAGTTCGTCCAGTACGTTCTGGAAAAACCCAAGTACGACGTTGACGAGTGTCAGCAGCGCGGGATGACCTATGCGGCCCCGGTCAAGGTCGTGATCAGGCTGGTGGTATGGGACAAAGACGAAGAGAGCGGCGACAGATCAATCCGCGACGTTAAGGAGCAGGAGGTCTACTTCGGGGAAATACCCGTTATGACCGAGAAAGGCACCTTCGTTGTCAACGGTACCGAGCGGGTAGTCGTCAGCCAGTTGCACCGCTCCCCGGGAGTGTTCTTCAATCACGACTCCGGCAAAACCAGTTCCTCGGGTAAGTTGTTGTTCTCCGCGCGGGTGATCCCCTACCGGGGTTCGTGGCTCGATTTCGAGTTCGATGCTCGCGACCACCTGTTCGTGCGCATCGACAGGCGCCGCAAGCTGCCTGCCACCGTTTTACTGCGCGCTTTGGGTTACAGTGATGAGGAGTTGCTCAATCACTACTACGAAAAGGAGATTATCCGCTTTGAAAAGGGCGGCAAGTATTACAAGAGCATCGATCTCGATCGCCTGTCCGAGACACGCGCCGTGCGCGACGTTCGCGATCCGGAGACCAACAGAATCCTGGTGCTCAAGAACCGCAAGTTCAACCAACGCGCCATCAACCGATTCGGGGAACTGGGCCTCGATTGCCTTCCGGTTCAGAAGGAGGAGATCGTCGGCAAGGTGGCTGCCCACGACGTGATCGACGAGGAAACCGGCGAGATCCTGATGGAGTGCAACGAGGAGTTGACCGAAGAAAAGATCGATCTACTCCGCAAGCAGGGCATCGGAGAGCTCGAGGTCCTGTACATCGACGGCCTCAACGTCGGGCCGTGGCTGCGCGACACCCTGCAGGACGACAAGCTCAGTTCGCCGGAAGAAGCGCTTCTGGAGATCTACAGCCGGCTGAGACCGGGCGATCCGCCGACTGTCGAGTCGGCCGAAAAGGTTTTCTACAACCTGTTCTTCAACCCTGAGCGCTACGACCTGAGCCGCGTGGGACGTCTCAAGCTGAACTACAAGTTCGGGCTCGATCAGCCCCTCGACAACGTGATCCTGACCAAGCAGGACATTCTCGAAACGGTACGTTACCTGCTCAATCTGCGGGACGGCCGAGGCAATGTGGATGACATCGATCACCTTGGCAACCGGCGCGTTCGTTCCGTGGGCGAGCTTTTGGAAAACCAGTACCGGATCGGCCTGGTCCGCATGGAGCGGGCCATCAAAGAGCGCATGAGCTTGCAGGAGATCGAGACTTTAATGCCTCACGACCTGATCAACGCCAAGCCGGTCAGCGCGGTAATCAAAGAGTTCTTCGGCTCGAGTCAGCTGAGCCAGTTCATGGACCAGACCAATCCGTTGAGTGAGGTAACGCACAAACGGCGCCTGTCGGCACTGGGTCCCGGGGGGTTGACCCGCGAGCGGGCCGGCTTCGAGGTGCGCGACGTGCACAACACGCACTATGGCCGCATCTGTCCCATCGAGACGCCCGAGGGGCCGAATATCGGACTGATCGCCTCGTTGTCCACCTATGCGCGGGTGAACGAGTACGGCTTCGTCGAAACTCCCTACCAGACCGCCAAGAACGGCCGCCTGACGGGCGAGGTGCGCTTTTACAGCGCCCTCGAGGAAGAGAACCACATCATCGCCCAGGCCAACTCCGAGGTCGATGGCCGCGGGCGCTTCGTCGCCGAACAGGTATCCGCCCGCCACAACGGCGAGTTCGTCATGGTTCCCCCCCCCCGGATCGACCTGATGGACGTCTCTCCCAACCAATTGGTGTCCGTGGCTGCCTCGCTGATCCCCTTTCTTGAAAACGACGACGCCAACCGCGCCCTGATGGGGTCGAACATGCAACGCCAGGCGGTGCCCTTGATCCGCACCATGGCACCGCTGATCGGCACCGGGATCGAAGGCATAGTTGCCAGAGACAGCGGCGTGTGCATGATTAACCGCCGCGAAGGCGTGGTGGAATCGGTTGACTCGACGCGCATCGTCGTAAAGGCCTCGATCGGCGCCGGTGCCGATGTGGGTAGTGAGGTCGACATATATAACCTGACCAAGTTCCAGCGCTCCAACCAGAACACCTGCCTGACCCAGAAGCCGATCGTCAGAAAAGGCGACCGGGTTGCGGTCGGCGACATCCTGGCCGACGGTCCAGCCTCCTCCAAGGGAGAGTTGGCCCTCGGTCAGAATATCACCGTGGCTTTCATGCCCTGGGGTGGTTACAACTACGAGGACTCAATACTGATCAGTGAGCGGGTTTCCAAGGACGACTCCTTCACTTCAATCCACATCGAAGAACTCGATTGTGTTGCCAGAGACACCAAGCTCGGCCGCGAGGAAATTACCCGTGATATCCCTAATGTAGGCGACGAGGCGCTGGGCGACCTGGACGAGAGCGGCATCGTGCGCATCGGCGCCGAGGTCTTCCCCGGCGATATCCTGGTGGGCAAGATAACCCCGAAAGGCGAGACGCAGCTTAGTCCGGAAGAGAAGCTGCTCAGAGCCATTTTCGGCGAGAAAGCCGGCGACGTGCGCGACACATCCCTGCGCGTGCCACCGGGCATCAGCGGCACGGTGATCAACGCCCGGGTTTTCTCGCGCAAGGGCGTCGACAAGGACGAACGCACTCGCGAGATAGAAGACAGCGAAGAAGCCAGGCTGCTCAAGGACCAGAACGACGAGATCAAGATTATTTCGGAGTCGGCCAGGAAGAAGATGCACCGCCTGCTGCGCGGCCAGACCACGGCCTCGCGGCTCACCGATGGCAAGGGCAAGACGGTCCTGTCCAAAGGCAAGGTCTTCAGCGACGAGGTATTGGCCACCATGCCGGACACCTGCTGGCGTGACATTCATGTCGCTGACGAAAGGGTCAACGACAAGATCGAAAAACTGATTGAAAACCACGTCGAGCAGGTCGAGCTTATCAAGATGGTCTTTGGCGATAAAATCAACCGCATGAAGAAGGGCGACGAGTTACCGCCGGGTGTCATCAAGATGGTCAAAGTGTTCGTGGCCATCAAGCGCAAGCTCTCGGTGGGCGACAAGATGGCCGGACGCCACGGCAACAAGGGTGTCGTGTCGCGTATCCTGCCGGAGGAAGACATGCCTTTCCTGCCTGACGGCAGGCCGGTGGATATCGTGCTCAACCCGCTGGGCGTCCCTTCACGCATGAACGTTGGCCAGGTTCTGGAGACGCACCTCGGGTGGGCCGCGCGGGAACTGGGCAACAAGATCCAGGCCATGCTCGATAACGGGGTGGGCGCCGACGCCGTGCGCTCCTACCTCAAGAAGATCTACACCTCGAAGGAAATCGGCGAGTTTATAGATTCCTGTTCGAACACGGACGTGATCAGGCTGGCCCGCGGCATGAGCGAGGGCGTGTACATGGCTACCCCCGTCTTCGACGGAGCCAAAGAGCCGGACATCCGCACCTTGCTCAAGGAGGCGGACCTGCCAAACTCGGGGCAAACAGTCCTGTTCGACGGGCGCACCGGAGAGGCCTTCTGCAGCGACGTGACCGTGGGCATCATGTACATGATGAAGCTGCACCACCTGGTCGATGACAAGATTCACGCCCGCTCGATAGGGCCGTACTCCCTGGTTACTCAGCAACCGCTGGGAGGCAAGGCCCAGTTCGGCGGGCAGCGTCTGGGCGAGATGGAGGTCTGGGCCATGGAGGCCTACGGGGCGGCCTACACCCTGCAGGAATTCCTGACCGTCAAGAGCGACGACGTCGCCGGGCGAACCAGGATGTACGAGGCGATCGTCAAGGGTGAACAGGTGCTCGAATCGGGTTTGCCCGAGGCCTTCAACGTGCTGATCAAGGAGCTGCAGAGCCTGGCGCTGGACGTCAACTTGATCGAAGAAACCCCTGTGGCAAGGTAAGAAAGAACGCGAAAAGGAGACTGTCTTGAAAGACATCTTCATCAATTTTTTCGAGAAGCCCAAGGATCCGGTCAGGTTTTCAGCCATCCGGATCGGGTTGGCTAGTCCTCAGAAGATCCGCGAATGGTCTTACGGCGAGGTGAAGAAGCCTGAGACGATCAACTACCGCACCTTCAAGCCCGAGCGTGATGGATTGTTCTGTGCCAAGATCTTCGGCCCGGTCAAGGACTACGAGTGCAACTGCGGCAAGTACAAGCGCATGAAGCACCGCGGCGTGGTCTGCGAGAAGTGCGGTGTCGAGGTCATCCAAAGCAAGGTGCGCCGCGAGCGCATGGGACACATCACCTTGGCCACGCCCGTGGCTCACATCTGGTTTCTGAAAAGCCTGCCAAGCCGGATCGGCACCTTGCTGGACATCACCTTGAAGGATCTGGAGAAAGTCCTCTATTGCGAGGCCTACATCGTCCTCGACCCCGGCAACACGACTCTCGAGATGAAGCAGATCGTGATCGAGGAAAGTTACCACGCGCTGCGCGAGGAATTCGGGGCGGACAGCTTCCGTGCGGCGATGGGCGCGGAGGCCATCCAGGAACTGCTCAAGGGGCTCGATCTCGACCAGCTGGCCGTATCGCTGCGCAAGGAGATGAAGGCATCTGCATCAGAGGCCAAGCGAAAGAAGCTGGCCAAGCGGCTGAGAGTGGTGGAGGCCTTCCGCTCCTCGGGCAACCGCCCAGAGTGGATGATCCTGGAGGTGATCCCCGTAATTCCGCCCGATCTGCGACCGCTGGTTCCCCTCGATGGCGGACGCTTTGCCACCTCGGATCTGAATGATCTCTACCGACGGGTCATCAACCGCAACAATCGTCTCAAGCGGCTCAAGGAGCTCAACGCCCCGGAGATCATCATCCGCAACGAGAAACGTATGTTGCAGGAGGCGGTCGACGCCCTGTTCGACAACGGCCGGCGCGGCAAGATCATCACCGGCCCGAACAAGCGGCCGCTCAAGTCGTTGTCCGACATGCTCAAGGGCAAGCAGGGACGTTTCCGGCAGAACCTGTTGGGCAAGCGGGTCGACTATTCCGGGCGCTCGGTGATCGTGGTTGGCCCCAGCCTCAAGCTGCACCAATGCGGCCTTCCGAAAAAGATGGCCTTGGAGCTTTTCAAGCCCTTCATCTATTCCAGGCTCGAAGACAAGGGCTACGTGACTACCATCAAGAGCGCCAAGCGCGTGGTGGAGAAGGAGAAGGCCGAGGTCTGGGATATTCTCGAAGAGGTCATCCGCGAGCATCCTGTGATGCTCAACCGCGCCCCTACCCTGCACCGCCTGGGTTTCCAGGCCTTCGAGCCGATCCTGATCGAGGGCAAGGCCATCCAGCTTCACCCTCTGGTGTGCGTGGCCTTCAATGCCGACTTCGATGGCGACCAGATGGCGGTCCACGTCCCGCTCTCGGTCGAGGCCCAGATGGAAGCCCGCGTGCTGATGATGTCGACAAACAACATTCTCTCCCCGGCCCACGGCAGCCCGATCATCGTGCCAAGCCAGGACATCGTCATGGGTTGCTACTACATCTCGCGCGAGCGCGCCTTTGCCCGCGGCGAGGGGAAGATCTTTGCCAATCTGGGTGAGCTGCGGCAGGCCTTCGATGCCGGCGTGGTTGACCTCCAGGCCAAGGTCAAGGTGCGCATCGACGGCGACTTGGTCGAGACGGTCGTCGGGCGGGCACTGGTTTTCGAGATGGTTCCCGAAGGCATCCCGTTCAGCGCCATCAATAAAGTGCTCGACAAGAAGACCCTGGCGGGGCTGATTGACATGTGCTACCGGATGGGCGGGCAGAAAAAGACCGTTCTTTTAGCCGACCGCTTGCGGACGTTGGGCTTCGACTATGCCACCAAGGCGGGCATTTCCATCTGCATGGACGACATGCGCATCCCGGCCCGCAAGGGCGAGATTCTCGATGCCGCCAACAAGGAACTGGCCGAGGTGACCGCCGAATATACCGAAGGCCTGATCACCGACGGTGAGAGATACAACAAGGTCATTGACGTCTGGGCCGAGGCCACCGAGGAAGTCGCGGCGGAGATGATGCGCGAGATCGGCACCGAAAACGTCCCCACGCCTGATGGCAAGTTCAAGACCATGCCGAGCTTCAACTCGATCTTCATCATGGCCGATTCCGGCGCCCGCGGGTCGCAGCAGCAGATGCGGCAGCTGGCAGGTATGCGCGGCCTGATGGCCAAGCCCTCGGGCGAGATCATCGAGACGCCGATCACCGCCAATTTCCGTGAGGGCTTGACGGTGCTGCAGTACTTCATTTCCACCCACGGCGCCCGCAAGGGACTGGCCGACACGGCTTTGAAGACCGCCAACTCGGGTTATTTGACCCGCCGCCTGGTCGACGTGGCCCAGGACGCGATCATCAGCGCGGATGACTGCCAGACTCTAGACGGGATCTACATGACGCCCCTGGTCGAGGGCGGCGAGATTATCCAGTCGCTGGCCGAGCGCATTCTGGGCCGGGTGGCTCTGGATGATATCAAGGATCCCGTCTCCGGCGAGGTGCTGGTGCGGGACGGGCAGGAGATAGACGAGAAGTTGGTGCAGAAGATCATGGATGCCGGTATCGAGAAGGTTCGCATCCGTTCGGTGCTTACCTGCCGCATGCGGCACGGGATCTGCACCAAGTGCTACGGTCGCGACCTGGCCCGTGGGATGATGGTCAACATAGGAGAAGTCGTCGGCGTCATCGCGGCGCAGTCGATCGGTGAGCCCGGCACGCAGCTCACCATGCGCACCTTTCATATCGGCGGCACGGCCACGCGGCGCGCCGAACAGAGCTCTTTGGAAAATCGCAAGGCCGGCTTCGTAAGCTACAGGGGGCTGGATGCCATAACAAAGAAAGAGGGCAGCCGCGAGTTCTACATCGTCATGAATCGCAACGCCGAGGTCGCCATCGTCGACGACAGCGGCCGCGAGCGTGAACGTTACGGCCTGGTGTACGGCGCACGCTTACAAGTCAAGGACGGCCAGCAGGTGGAGGCCCAAACGGTCATCGCCGAATGGGATCCATTTGCCATGTCGATCCTGTCCGAGGTTTCGGGGGTCGTCCAGTTCGCCGATATCCTGCAGGGCGTCACCATGGAAGAGAAGGTCGACGAGGTGACCGGCCTGATCAGCAGCGTGATCGTGGAATCAAAGGATCCGGACGCACGGCCGCGAATCTCGATCAAGGACGCCAAGGATCGCAAGCGCACCCTGAAGATCGAAGGCACCAACGCCATGGCGCGTTACCTGATGCCGGTGGGGGCCAACATACTGGTGGCCGAGGGTCAGGAGATCGAAGCCGGCGACGTGGTTGCCAAGATCCCGCGTGAAACCACCAAGACCAAGGATATCACCGGAGGTCTGCCGCGGGTGGCCGAGTTGTTCGAGGCGCGCAAGCCGAAGGACGTGGCGCTGATCTCGGAGATCGACGGCATGGTGAGCTTCGGCAAGGATCTCAAAGGCAAGCGCCGAGTGGTGATCACGCCGGAGATCGGCGATCCCAAGGAATACCTGGTTGCCAAGGGCAAGCACATCAGCGTTCACGATGGCGACATGGTCAAGGCCGGCGAGGCCCTGATGGACGGCGCGGCCAATCCACACGATATCTTGCGAGTGCTGGGCGAGAAAGAACTTGCCAAGTACATGGTCAACGAGATCCAGGAGGTCTACCGCCTGCAGGGCGTGCGCATCAACGACAAGCACGTCGAGGTAATAGTGCGCCAGATGTTGCGCCGCATCAAGGTCAAGGAGGTCGGCGACACGAACTTCCTGGTGGACGAGCAGGTCGACCGTTTCGCTTTCGAAGAAGAGAACGAGCGCGTGCTCAGCGAGGGCAAGCAACCGGCCATGGGCGAGCCGATGTTATTGGGCATCACCAAGGGCGCCCTGGCATCGGACAGCTTCTTGTCGGCCTCGTCGTTCCAGGAGACCACCAAGGTATTGACCGAGGCGGCCATCCAGGGAAAGACGGATCATCTCTACGGCCTGAAGGAGAACGTGATAATGGGCCGCCTGATCCCGGCCGGGACGGGAATGAGCAACTACATGGGCAAGGGAATCGACGTCGATCTAGACGAAGATAACCTGGCCGACGGAGCAGAGGAAGCCATCGAAACGCATGCCCCCACCAATATCTTGTAGGTAGGGCTTTTTTAGTGTTGTCGGCGATGATTCCGGCAAAGAAAAGGCCGATGGTAACATATTGATTTTCCGAGAGTATTAATGGCCGGAAGTTTGCGTTTTCAAAATCCGGTGCGCTTTCAGATAATTCTTGACATACGAGACACGTGGAAATAGACTCCAACCTCCGTTTTCCGGAGAGTGCCCGTTTTACAATGAGTTGCGGGTGGGAGCCGGAAAGAGAAAGGTTGTTGCATGCCGTCGATTAATCAGCTCGTTCGTAAGAGCCGGCGCAAGGTCAATGTTCGCACCAAGGCTCCGGCCATGAAACGCTGTCCCCAGGTGCGCGGAGTATGCGTGCGTGTCTATACCACCACTCCCAAGAAACCAAACTCTGCGTTGCGTAAGGTCGCTCGCGTGCGTCTTACCAACGGCTTCGAGGTGACCAGTTACATTCCAGGAGTGGGGCACAACTTGCAGGAGCACTCGGTGGTGCTTATTCGGGGCGGGCGCGTCAAGGATCTGCCTGGCGTTCGTTACCATGTCATTCGCGGCACGCTCGATGCGTTGGGCGTGGACGGCCGCAAAAAAAGCCGCTCGAAGTACGGCACCAAGCGGCCCAAGTAGGAAGGCAGGAGAAGGATGCCACGCCGTCGAGAAGTTCCCAAGAGGAAGATAATCCCCGATCCCAAGTACCATGATCGCATGGTTGCCAAGTTCATGAACAACCTCATGCACCGCGGCAAGAAGTCGCTGTCCGAGCGCATTTTCTACGGCGCCATGGACATCGTAGAGTCGCGCTCGCATGAAGATCCCTTGAAGATGTTCAAGAAGGCGATGGAAAACGTGAAGCCCGTTCTGGAGGTGAAGGCGCGCAGGGTCGGCGGTGCGACTTATCAGGTCCCCGTCGAGATCCGTTCATCGCGCCGGACTGCTCTGGCAATGCGGTGGCTCATTAACTATGCCCGCGCGCGGGGCGAAAAGACCATGATGGAGCGTTTGGCCGCCGAAGTCGTTGACGCGGCAAACAATCGTGGGAGTTCCATCAAGAAGCGCGAAGATACCCACAAAATGGCCGAGGCCAATAAGGCATTTGCGCACTACCGCTGGTAAGCGGCCTCGGCCGACATGGTATTATCCATGGCTCTTTGAAAAACTGAACGGGCGAACATTGTTTCATAGGGGTTCCCGTGCCGCTCCGGTACGGAGATCCCGTCTTAGTCGCTTGAGCCACCGCGTCTGGATAACCGAAATCAATCGGAAGATCTGAACCGTAATCACGGCGCTGCCGCCGGCCCTGCCGGGCGGGTGAGTTGTGTCGTGACGTGCCGGCGCTGTTCGTTCGTTCAGGAGAATAATGGAATGGAAATTTTGAAACGTAAAAGGAGCGACTGATGGCCAAGCAAAAGTTTCAGAGGACGAAGCCGCACGTCAACGTGGGGACGATCGGGCACGTGGATCACGGCAAGACGACGCTGACATCGGCAATCACCAAGGTGCAGGCGGCCAGGGGTTTGGCGG
>DATKYQ010000069.1:0-4151 GCA_035528415.1 Myxococcota bacterium
CACCATTATGTGTATCATTTCTTTCCCGTTGTCGCAAATATGCAGAAAGAAGAGTTTTACCTCCAGGTGAACGATTTCGAACAAATCACGAACATTAGCAGAGAATGCTTCGGCCAATGAGAACTACGAGACTGAGACGCAATAATGTACCGTACCTCTTTGATTCACATCGAGGTTGGCAGCTATAGACTATATAACTCAAACGTTCAAAACATCGAGCAGTTCGAACTGTCTATCGAGTACGATCCGGCTATCAAATCCAAGCCATCGGTCCAATACGGTTGCATAGACGCGGCGGAAGTCAGTGTGGAACTTCATGGCGCCGTCATCCAAATCGGTAAGGCTGGGATGTGACCCGACAAGACCACTCTTTAATTTGCCGCCGGCCAGGAAGATGGGTGCAGATACACCGTGCCCGGTACCACGACGGCCATTTTCCTTCACTGTCCGGCCAAATTCAGAGAAGGTCATCAGCAGAACACGATTTAATGCCTTGTCTCGCTTTAGATCATTTATAAACGCTGCTATTGATTCGGATAAATGGTGCAGTAGAGAGCAATGGTTACCCAGTTGATTTGCGTGATTGTCAAAACCGCCGATTCCGCCGCCGCCGAGTTCGGTGAAGAATATCCTGATGCCGACGTCGGCCCGAATCAGTTGGGCAACCGTTCGCAAAGTCTCGGCAAGTCGGAACGCCGGGTATTCGGCCTTGTTGGCGGATGCCTCGGCCAACGCCTCGATTCGCCGGCTGTTGGCACGGGCATTCGCCGTGCAGTCCCGCAGGTGGTTGAGCAGTGGGTTGTCTTTGTCCGCACGAGAAAGCTCGACCGCCCGCTTCGGCTGCGATTCGCCCGGCGCGGGATCGATAGTCAAATCATCCGGCGACTGGATAGACGGGATGATCACGTGTTCGGCCCTCATGCCAAAAGGCTGAATGATCGGCCCTACGAACACGGCGGGCGTGTCCTTCCGGTTCGTTTGCCAGACGCTGTCCGCCGCCCGGCCAAGCCAGCCCGTCTGGCAATCGGGATCATCTGGCTCGGCGGTATGCCAGGTGCGCATCGCGCCGTCGTGAGAGCGGTCCGAATTGGGGTAGCCCACGCCGTGGAGGATGCTCAGGTGTCCCTCCTTGTACAGACGTGAGAAGGCTTCCATTCGCGGATGGAAGCCCAGATAAGAGTCGATCTTGTGCACGTCTTTGGGCTGTAAGCGCAGCGTAGGACGGTTTCGGGCGTATTCGTCGTCGGCGTACGGCACCACGGTGTTGAGACCATCGTTGCCGCCCGACAGTTGAACGACCACCAGGACTGTATCACGGTCATCTCGCCGAGCGGCGCCGGTGCTCGCGGCACGAACCAGTAAATTCGGCACCGGCGATGCGAGCGACAGCATCGTTGACGCCCCCAGAGTGGCCTTCAAGAAATCGCGTCGTGTATAGGACATTGTGTTATCTCCCAATTTAAGCCAGGTGGAATTCAGGAAGCGTGACGATTAGGTACGCAAGATAACGCGCTCGTCCCCCCAAGTCGTCATCCTGCCGGCGGGTCGTCTTCGGCAGCGCATCGTAAACGTCGGGGTCCAGACTGCCTTGCACGAAGAGATCGAACAGAAATCGCCGGGCGGATTCGGGCGTCACGTACCCGTGCCTTTGGGCGACGGCCCAGGGATTGAGCTTGTTGCCGTACGGGCCCGAGCCTCGCAGCAATGCCGAGGCAAGGTTCTGGCGAGCGACTATCGCCGTGCTGTTGATCCAGTGCTGTCCGCCGGCCCAGCCTTTTACGGTCGGCGGGTTATAAAGATTTTGGCCGAGATCAGCCAGGTCGTTCGCGAGCTGAGTGGTGGAGACCGTTCCTTCCAGAGCCTTGACTATACCAAGGGCAAACTCTGCCGGGCTTTTGATTCGCCTGCGATGTGCCGCCGCGGAGAAGAACAGATTGGATCGCAGCATCGTTTCGACGAGTTTCTGCACGTCGTAATCCTTCGCGAACGATTCGGCCAGCGGGGAAATTAGAGCCTCGTCGGGCTGCCCGGTCTCGCTGATCAGCCAGCGGTACAACTTGCGGACGAGCCGGCGCGACGTGGCCGGCTGTTCGAGTATGATTCGCGTCACGTCGTCGCGAGCGAAGTTTCCTTTCCGACCGAGGATTTGTTTTTCATTCCCATCGTGCTCGCGAGAGATATAGCGCAGCTTGCTCCTGAGCACGAACCAGCCGGTAAAGGCTCTGGATGCATCCCGGATGTCATCTTCCGTGCAGTGGTCGGGGCCCAGTGTGAAAGTCTCCATGAGCGCCCGGGCGAGGTTCTCGTTCGGGTTTGCTTTGCGACTGGCCTCGGCTCCCAGCCAGAGGAGTACGGCGAGGTCTTGTGAAATGCCTTCCAGAAGAATCCGGTACGAGCCCAGGGCCTGGCTGCGCAGAAGCCGGACGTGCTGTTGCATCAATCGGGCGTTCTTGACCTTCTCGGCGTTGGTGGCGAAATGGCTGTGCCAGAACAGCGTCATCTTCTCCTGCAGCGGGTGCGGGGTTTGAATCATCCGACGCAGCCACCATGCTCGCAACTGATCAACCGAACCTGTGGCCGCTTCATATTCGTCGTATGTGCGGTTGAATTCTGCCATGTCGCCCTGAGGCTGGAGCAGCATGTCGATGGTCCGTTGCGGCCCGTCGGCGAGCGCCTGCTGCAACTGATCCCAACTGGCTCCGAAAGCGGCGCGTCGGTAAAGATGTCCCGCCCGCGCAAGATTCCAGGGGCGATCGGCGTCAGGTTCGTATGCAGCCCAGGCCCAGCGGGGGTCCGTCAGATTCTCAGTTTGAGCAGCCATGAGTCGTTCCTTTCGCTATTCACACCCGCAGCTAAACGTTAGCACAAACAGAAGTTTACTGCAGGTTCAACTTCATTTCCAGGCTCGCTTCGGTGGTTCCCTCGTGCATGCCGATGCTCAGTTTGAGGCGCTCGCAAAGTTTCGCTATAGTGATGAGCACGTCCATTTCGGCTTCGGCTTCCTCTTGCGTGCTACCCTTCTTGACCATCTCCCCTCGGACCAGCATCTGGCGGTTGGCTGCCAAAATAGAGCCCAACTGACCGCCTTCGAGCTCGATCAGACTGTGCGTTTCGGCTAACGGCTTTGCCGTCTGCTCGATCTCTCTGCTCAGAGCATCGACGAGGTCCCAGGCCAGACCGTCGGTCGAGCTGAGGACGAGGTAGTCGCCCGGCATAGCCAGGGACGGACGAATGTTGAACCGCTGGGCCAGCTCCGTTTTGTCCTCGATCTCGGCAGTTGAAAAGTAGGATACGGTCAGCTTGGTATCTCGGTGCATGGGACGGTCGATGATCAATCCCGGCATCGCCTGCTGTCCGCGGGTAAAGTTGACCAGGCCAATAGCCTTCTGCCATGCCTCCTCGAACATCTCGTCGAACTGCTCTTCGTCACGGAGACGGAGAATCATGGCAAAAGCCGGCAGTTTCACACTCGGCGTACCTATCTCAGGGTCATACTCCTGCTCGGCGACCACGAATCGGATATCAGGCATGGTCTGCGCCAGAACCTCATTGGTAAGGTCGCGCCCGCTGAAGAATATACCCATCATGTTCTCAAAGAAGATCAACCCGGATGTGCGCTCTGGGAAAAGATCGTCCTTGGCGGCGTAGAATTGATGCAGGTCCCGGTACAGAGTCAACGCCGCGATGCGACGAGGCACGACCAGATTCGGCAGGGCGCCTTCACTTGGTTCTTTCGGCAAAGCAAAGGCCGCGGGACTCGTCCGGGCCACCGTCTTGCCGTCCACCGACGCCCGGCAGATGAGTGTCTTATCCTCGATGTGCAGCCCCAGCGCCAGCCAGTTCGAATCGCGTGTTGCCTCGATAATCCCGGCAAAAGCCAGCGCCGCCAGAGGATTCTCGCCCTGTTGCTTCAGAAGCCCGGCGATGTTGGGAGCCTGCATCAGCAGTTTCAGGTCGGCAAAAACCGTGGCTACGGCGTCAGGTCCCGTTTGGTGTCTGGCAGCCTTGTAAGCTGAGTTCGACACCAGATTGTCGCCACCGGCCTCGGCGCGAAGATCCAGGATGGCCTTGAGCCCTTCAGGACGGTTGGCCATGACCAGCCGCTTACCGATGATCGCGTGTGCTTCTTTTCCGTCGAACGTCCATGCCGT
>DATKYQ010000070.1:0-23414 GCA_035528415.1 Myxococcota bacterium
TCTTTGCTTGGCATCCGGCTTTCCTCCGTGTTGGTGTGGATCTTGACAACCCAAACCATGCACGAAAGGTCGGATGCCTTTCAACTTCAGCCAGCTATGTCACGAAACCCCCGGTTTCCAGCGAAACCGTGGAGAGCCAACAAAGTAGGCCCAGTCACCATCTAACAGACCAGCATTGTAAACAGGTAGGATATGTGGTGATGTTATGCTCGCCAAGGTGCTCGGTTCTGCATGGAAGCGATGGTCTCCACCCCAATAATAGAATTTTACCGCTACGTGCGTTTGTAAAATTCTATTATCGCCGAAAAATAGATAGCCGTTACCACCTTTGGTCACTTCTCGTGTAAACATAATGTCCTGTGCGAGAACCTTAAGTTGCGACTTGATAGCCTCTGGCGCATTTACGGTATCTATGAACAGCTTGTTCATAAATCATTCCTCCGTGCATAAAGGCAGGCTGCCATAAACGCTGCTTCCTGGTACCTTTTAAAATTATTAGGATTGTCGAATGGCTCACTTTTGTTCGCAGCAGCAATGCCTTGGCCAGAAACAAACTCAACATCAACTACTCCATTCAATTGAATTAGCGATTCCAACTTAAAAGAAACAGCGCCACCAGCCCTAGGTCCTCTCTTTGCACGACTCTTTATTACTACAACATTGATGTGATTATCACGAACGAAATTAACAAAAGAGCTGAAGAAAGATCTAATATTCGTACATGATTTGTCATCGCCAATACTAATTTTACATGGATCAACATCAACTAATTCAATATTGCCATCTAGTGCTTTGATGACCGCCAATATGGCGGCAGACGATTTCAGTTCGATTCCGCATAGCTTTATCATCTCTACCGATCCTTATTGCAGGTCAAAACTTTAATATTGATCCGCATAAAATGCGGAACTTCGTTTTTCTGCCCAGACAACACGCTAACGGATCACCTGGCCGTGGCGCATTGATCCATGAAGCTTCGATCCGTTGCGCCTCATTCACTGATTTTGGATAGCGTCTTATCGGAGTCTGTATATGAATCCCTGTCCTATTCGCCGATCGGTCTCTGGGCCCCATATGTCCCGCGGTCGGGTGCGTGTGCTTCTTGCGTTGAATGGAACTCCGCCTTACGTCCCACCAATGGCAGATCAAGGCAAGCCGACTGCCGCCGATTGAACCGTGCGCAGAAACTCCTGACTTCAACGGATACTCGATTCTGAGAGGAATGCTCCTAGCCCTAAAAAGATATCTGTTGTCTCATCTTTTTGTCAAGACAGAAAAACGGGCCCGTGTTCGTCTGTGCTACCAAATGAATATCGGCACATCCACGCCGACGTTCAGGCCGAACCTCAGCGCATTGTAAGAAATGTCGTCTCCGTTGAGGGATGAAGACCGCTGCTTGAAGACATACTCGCAGCCCAACGATACAGTGAACGGAGTGTCCCCGATTCCAAAAAAGATTTGCACTCCCGGCGCGAAGACCTGCAAGAATCCTATCTCGGGCTCCACGCTGACCTCCTGCTTGCCGGACTCCCCGGTTATCCATGCCTGCCCCAGAGCGCCGATGTTGATCACCTGCAACATGCCGCCGAACGCCCAACTGCCTCCCAGGGGCGTGGAGATCTGGAGCCCCACCGGCAGGTGCAGGCCGAAAACTAATCCAATCGGCAGATCGTCCTTCGCTCCCTGCTTGGTGAGTTTCTCCCCGCCGAAACCTACGCCCACCATGGCGCCTATTCCCCAGGCCACCTTCTTGCGCCTCAGGCGCCAGCTTCCGGCGGGCGCCGCCGCGCGCTCTAGCGCTGCTGATATCTCCTCGCTGCTCTTGGCGCCGGCTATGTCCACAAGCAGGGCGCTGAAACGGAACAGGCTCTTGAACGGCTCCTTGTCGTTGGGAAACTCCGCTATGGCCAGAAACTCTATCAGACCCCCGGCGAAGTCGCCCGTCAAAAGCTTTTCAAGCCCCGATCGAACGTGGGTCAGAATGTTTCGAAGCTTGTTAAGCTTGTCGCCGGACAACCCGGACGGCAGGGAATACTCCAGGGAGACGGCCAGGACTTCCAGCGACGAGGTCAAGACGTTTCCCAGCCGCGAGAGCAGTTCCTCGCTCTTCGCCTCCCGGAAAGCGCGCGCCGCTTCCGCCAAGCGGACGCAGATGGGCGCCAAGACGTCCAGAGCCTTCTTGAACTTGCCTTGCAGCGAGGGGTCGAGCTTGTCGGTCACCTCTTTCACCAGGGCAGACAAGTCGAGACGATAGGCCTCGATCTCCGCCTTCGACTTCTTCTCGAGCAGGACTTGCATCAGCATTCTCAACGTCGAACGAACCGCTTCGGCCTCCGGCGTCCAACTCTGGCCCGCGTCCGATGGGTCGGGAAATCCAAGAACTTGCCTGCATGATTCCAGTTCGCCGAATTTTGTCATGGCGTCAATCACTATGGTTTCGGGAGGCACCCGCCTTTCGATTCCGCGAAAGACTCCGTATCCGACCTTGAGGATGCAGCCGACGAGGTCTTTTCCATCGAATGAAAAATTGTTCACTAATACATCGGCGAGACTATCGGGTAACTCGAGCAGATCCTGGCGCACGGCCTGGAAGAACATCCTGCCCGGGTTGAAGCTGAGCTTCGACTCTTCGATTGCTTTTACCAGAATGCAGACGCTCTTGAAGAGCTTGTCCTTGCAAAGCGCGTTCTCGCACAGGCCCTTGCCGATCTGATCCATCGCGAAGGCGGCGGCTTCCTCGCGGGCACGCTCCATCAAGAACTGGGTCATGCCCTGCAAGATCATGCTCGTCAAGCTCGCGGTGGCGGGAACCGGAGAGCCTGACGTACCGCCTGATGAAAATTTCGGAGCCTCCAGTTGGGGGAGCACGCCTTTGGGCAATTGTGATACCATTGTCTTCAATTCTGAACGGCTCTTCGTTTTTGTACCGCAGCCTTTTTTAGCAAGCCCAACGGCATATGTTGTCATCGCAGTTCTCTGGCTACTATTCGCTGTTGTGAAAAGCCTGAAAACGTCGCTATCGGTTGTAAGACCGACTTCACCGAATGCTTCTGGACACTTTTCGCGCGCCTCTCGGACAGCTTTCAAGGCGACGAATTTCAGGGCGAGATCGTATCGTTGCTTCGCGTCCTGAGCTTCTTCATCGAGAGTTTTCCCGAGCGTGACGGGTTCGAGGTAGAGCGGTTCCCCGGCCAATGTAATCGATGGGTAAAGGAGTAAAAGCGCAAGGAAAACAGATCTTTTCTTGGTCATCGTTCTTCCCCTCCAAGTCGGCGGCCGCCGATTGCACAGATTACGGAAATCCCTGATGTCAACGGATACTCGATTCTGAGAGGAATGCTCCTAGCCCGAAAAAGGTATCGGCTGTCTCATCTTTTTGTCAAGACAGAAAAATGGCGAGTAATTCCCGGCGGATAAAATATATTTTCAAAACGACAGGCCAAAATGACGTGGTCAAGTCCTCTTATGTTATGTTTGCAGAGGGGGGGGCAGCAGGATCTTTGACTGCAGGCGCTCCTAGCAAAGCGAACCTGTAGTCAGGGTATGAAGGCTGCGCATCACTGAGAGGTATACGTCGCCAAACCCTGCTGTCCGCCCTCTTTTTGGGGCTCTTCTCGCTGTCGATTGAATGGGTTCTGACCAGGGCTGGGTATTGCCGCCGGCCGGGCTTTCTTGTTCCCTCCGGATCCGTTATCATTACCTTCTTGAGGTTGAACCCGAACAGGAGGACCACGTGAAAGCTCGTTGCTTCCCGATAGCGGTACTGGCGCTCACAGTGGCGCTTCCAGTTTTTGCCCAGGAACAAATCGAAGGGGTGAAGAAGATTCAGGAACAAATTTTCGAGGAGAAGGCCCGGGCCGAGATGGAGAAAGCCCGGGCGGAGGCGGACAAGGCTAAAGCCGAGGCGGAAAAAGCCAGGGCAGAGGCGGAGAAGGCCAAGGCCGAGGCGGAGAAGGCCAAGGCCGAGGCCGAGCTGGCCCGGATCGAGGCGGACAAGGCCCGGGCGTCTCTGGCCAGGCAACATGCCCGGCGGCCGCCCCGGCGGCGGGCACGGCGGCGGGCTGTCGCCGGAATGAATGCGGAGAAGTACCGGCCCGCCCCGGGGACACACGCCCACGACGGGATGTTCATGCGCTTCACCGTTGGTCCCGGGTTCGGCATCTTCAGCGGAACAGGCCACCTGGCCGCCGCCGAGAGCGGGACCGATGACATTCCTACCAACGAAGGCGGCCAGGCGGGCGGCTCATTTTCCCTGGGAGGCTCCGTCAGCGAGAACCTTATCCTGCACGGGGACGTCTGGATGTCGATATTGTCCGCCGAGAATCGTAGCAACCAGCTCTACCAGGAATTCGGCACCGTGGTGATCGGAGTGGGCCTGACCTACTACTGGATGCCGCACAACTTCTACCTGACCGGATCCGTGGGCATGGCAAACAGCTTCCTGGTAATGCGTGACCGCATGGCAAGCTGGAACAACGAAGACCGGACCAGCGAAACCACCCGCGGCGTGGGCTTGTCGATCACGGCGGGCAAGGAATGGTGGGTCTCCGATAACTGGGCCATCGGCGTGGCCCTGCAGGGCGAATTCAGCTACGCCGAAGGCGAGAACAGCGACCTGATCTTCCGCCACGGCGGCGCCAAGGTTCTCTTCTCCGCTACCTACCAGTAAAAAAAGAGTCAGACCACTTCCATTACAACCCGGTCGCCTTTTTGAGTGCCGCTTGCCTCTATCGTCCCGGCCGGAAGCTCGATCACCCCCGCGGCGCGGGGGACCCACTTCGACATGCGCCACTTCTTCATGCGCGGGATCAGGTGCAAGACGATCCCGTTCTTGTCTACGAAGATCGCGTCGAAGACGAAACGCATGAAGAACGAGTGGATCGAAGTGCAGGGCGTTATGTAAAGCCCCTCCCCTTCTTCCAGGCCGTCCCGCCCCAGCAGGCCCTTCATGCGATCGCCAGTGCTTCGAGCCTTGCCGGCTTTGTCGGCCAGCAGCTTGTCTTTGGTTTGGTTCTTGATTCGCATTTATCTTACTATCATTTCCAGGCGCGGCCCGGCCGTGATGGTCAGGCGTTTGCCGGCCACGTGGGTGTCGCCGTCCAGGGTGTACTTCAAAGGTTCGTCGGATTCGAAGATTACTTCCTCGGCCACCGTCTCGACGATCTTCCTGGGCGAGACCCGCTTGCCGAACCAGATCTTGGGCATGGCGGTCACGAAACCGAACGGGCTGGTCACGATTCCCAAAAAATGAAACGAGTGCGGCCTTTCCTCGCAGCGATAGAAAGGCGTGAAACCCAAACCTATCTGGCTGATCGTCCCGGCCACCATGGCTTGGTACGATTCATAGGGCCACTCCTCGCCGTCCACCGTTACCCTCGCCCGGAAACGCTTGAACATCCCCTTCGACAGGGGACCGCCGACCACCGACGAGCCCGCGCTGCGGGTCAGAAGCTTGAGGGCCATCCACGGGCTGGGACTGCCGGTGTCGTAATAGGCCTGCAGAAAATTGAAGATCATCCCGTTGCCGAAGAGGAAGCCGTAGCGGCCGCCTACCTTCATCGTGTCCCTGTGGATGGTCTCGAAGGGCACGCCGTCGCGGTGCTTGTTTACCAGGTTCATCATCAGGCCTGCCTGGCTGCCCTTGATGCCGCAGGCGTTCGAAATGGTGTTCATGGTGCCGCCCCTTAGCAGGGCTATCTTGGGCAGCGGAGTCTCGCCGTACTCTTCTATGAAGGCCGTTAAAGTCACGTGATTGGAACCGTCGCCGCCGTTGATGCCCAGGATTTCAATCTCGCTTTCCTTGAAGACCCTGGCCATCTCGTTGACGTCCACGATCTCCCGGGTGGCGACCGATTGGCCCTCGCTGCCCGCGATGTATCCCAGGCATTCCATCCGCTCGGGATGCTTGCGGTTCTTGCGCGAATGCGGGTTGTTAATGATTCCGATGCCGGGCACGCAGGCTATCCTCACACACCGTTGCTCAGGTACGTAAGCCTACCAGCCTCCCGGCCCGCCTTCAAGACCAGTTATTGGGCATCATTCAGGTATCAGGACCAATCGTTGGGCTGCCCGGTGCTCTCCAGCACCGAACGCCACAACTCGCCCTCGGGATCGACCAGCTTGCGCCCGGCCACCGCTTCCGCGATCGGCACGTGGGTGAAGATGTTGTTCCACAGGCCCACCAGCATCCCGGTCCGCCCGCTCATCCCGGCGTGGACGGCATTCTGGGCCAGGGTGGCGCAGAAAAGCGAGTCGTTGGGATAAGCCGGCGCCGAACGAATGATGTACGACGGGTCGATGTACTTGAGACTGTACGGGATCTTCTTTTTCTTCAGCTCGGCCGCTATGCGGCTTTTCAGAAACAGGCCGATGTCCTTCAGGTCTACGTTGCCCGAGGCGTCCTGGGCCTTGTTGTCGCCGAGCAAATTCTGGCCCGCGCCCTCGGCCACCACGATCACCGCGTGACCGCGCTCGCTGATTCTCTTTTCGAGCCAGGGAATCAGGCCCTGCTGCCCGTCGAGCGTGAAGGGCACCTCCGGTATCAGGACACAGTTGACGTCCGGCTCGGCCATCGCCGCCGTGGCCGCTATGTAACCCGAGTGGCGCCCCATCAGCTGCACCAGGCCTATCCCGTTGGGGGCCCCCTCGGCCTCTACGTGCGCCGCGCGGATGGACTCGATGGCGATCGAGAAGGCGGTCTCGAAACCGAAGGTCTTCTCGACCAGCAGGATGTCGTTGTCGATCGTCTTGGGGATTCCGATCACGGAAATCTTCAGGTTGCGCCTGGAGATCTCCTGGTGAATCTTGAGCGCTCCCCGCAGGGTGCCGTCCCCGCCGATGGTGAACAGGATCCCGATTCCCATGCGATCGAGGGTATCGACCATGGTTTCGATGTCTTGCGGTCCGCGCGAAGAGCCTAAAAGCGAACCGCCGTCATGGTGGATGTACTTGACCATCTCCGGGGTCAGGTCGAGGACATCGTGCCCTCCCTCGGGCACCAGGCCGGCGTAACCGAAACGGAAACCGTAGATGTGGTTCACGCCGTAGTGGTAGTGCAGCTCCATGACCATTGCGCGGATGACATTGTTGACTCCCGGGCACAACCCGCCGCAGGTCACCAAGCCCACCCGCACCTTGCTGGAATCGAAGTAGATCAGCTCGCGCGGGCCGGCCCGCTCGAACGAGATCGGCACATGCCCGTCGGCAGCCTGGCTACAGGCGAGGCAGGAACTCAGGGTGACGTCATAGAGTATGCCCTCGTTATCGGGCACGAAGTTGCAAATATGGTCGCCCAGGTGGGTGGAAAGCTTGAGCGGCGAGCGTATCCTGGCCGGTCCCAGGTGACTGATGGTCAGGTCCATCTGTCTCACTCCTCCAACGCCTCCCCGTAAAAGTCTATCGTCACTTATCGCCGCCGGCTTGGTCTGTCGGGCTACTCGAGGGCGCGGAACTCGGCCCGGCGGTTCTGAGCCCAGGCCTCTTCGTTCGAAGCCGGGTTGGCCGGGCGCTCCTGGCCATACGAGATGATCTCAATGCGGCCCGGATCGACCCCCAGCTTGACCAGGTACTTCCTGGTCGTCATGGCCCGGCGCTCGCCCAGGGCCAGGTTGTATTCCGTACTGCCGCGCTCGTCACAGTGACCCTCCACCTGGACCCGCACGGAAGAGTGAATCCTGAGGTAGTCGGCGTTGTCGGACAGGGCCCGGCGCGTCTCATCCGACAGGTTCGAGTCGTTGAATCCGAAGTAGACCGTGACCATGCCTGCCGGCCCCGTCTCCTGCTTATCTATGGTCTTCGCGGCCGGTGTCGGTTCGGGTTTGGCCGCCGCCAGCTTCTTCTTGCGCTCTTCTTCTTCCCGGCGCTTTTTATCGCACTCTTGCCTGGCCTTCTCTGCCAGTCGCTTGGCCGCCAGCAAGGCCGTCTTGGCCTCGTCGTAACGCTCTTCTTTCAACAATGCCCTGGCCTTGTCCATCATGGTCTTGGCCGCCAGGTAGGTTTCGGGAGCGCAATCTTTGGTGTTCTCGATATCGGCCATGGCCGTCTCGGCCGCGTCGATCTCCGGCTGGGGTGCCCGCTTGGGACAACCGGCCAGGAAAAGAGCCGCTACCAAAAAGCCGACAATTAAAGTGTGTTCGGATCGCATTCTTCCACCCCCTCTATTTGACACCCATCCACGGTCCCCATTCCGGCGTAGTGTACTCGCCCTTATTCCTGGAGATCAGGCGCTGGTTGGTGCCGTCGGCGTTCATGATGTAAAGCTTGGACTCCCCCGTCCTGGTCGAAGAGAAAACCACCAGGTTGCCGTCCGGGCTATAGGTGGGGTGCTCGTTGTTGCCCTGATCCTGGGTCAAGCGAACGATCTCTCCCGATTCCGGGTTGATCCTGAAGATGTCGTACACCAGGCGCTCGTCGCGGGCGTTGAAGAGGATCCAGTCTCCACGGGGCGACCAGTCGGGCGTTTGATTGTAGTTGCCCTTGAAGGTCAGGCGCTTGGGGTCGCTGCCGTCCGCGTTCATCACGTAAATCTGCGGGTTGCCGGAGCGCTCCGAGACAAAAGCCATCCGCTTTGAGTCGGGCGACCAGCAGGCCGAGCTGTCGATGGCCCAGTCGCGGGTCAGCCTCTGCGAGTGGCCGCCCTTGAGGTCGAGCGCGTAGATCTCCGAGTTGTCGTCCTTGCTGAGCGTGACGGACACGTGTTTTCCGTCCGGCGCGGCCGAGGCCCCGATGTTCAGGCCCGGCGCCTTGCTTGTGGCGACGGTCTTTTTTGTGTGCAGATCGTAGCGGTAGAGGTAGGGACCGCCGTGCAGGTACGACGAATAGAATATCGACTCACCGTTGGCCCCCCAGGCCGGCAGGAGATTTATGGAACCGTTCTTGACAAGGCAATTCTCGTTGTGTCCGTCGAAATCCATGACGCAGATTTCCTTGGTTTTCTTGTTCGTTCGCTTGGAAAAGACAAGCCTGGTGAAAAAGATGCTCGGGTTTCCGGTGAAATGCCTGACGATGGCGTCGGCGAACTTGTGAACCATCTTCCTGATCCGCTTGGCCGGGCCCCGCAGCTTCTTGTGAAGCAGTTCCTTGCCGGCCGCCGCATCGAACAGGTGGCAGTCGAGAGTAAATTCGGTGCCCGAGCGTTGCACGCCCACTTTCACCAGGCCCTCCGCGCCGACGTTGATCCAATCGCCGAAGTTGATGGTCGCGCCGCTGAGTCCTTCTTGCTTCTGATCGGCAATAAAAGAACGCGGGTCCAGCAGCTTGAAGACGCCGGTAATCCCCAGGTCGGAGCGCAACGTCTCAAAACCCCTCTCAACGGCCTCCCGGGCGCCGCCCAGATCCTTGAACCCGGGGATGGCCAATGGATACGGGCGGAAATTGGGATCGCTGATCTGGATGTACTCCCGGGCGCCGGCGCTTACGCAGAAAAACACCCCCAGCAATCCGAGTAACAACTTTTTATCTGGTCTCAAGGTAACTACTCCTTATCTTGCGCTGGCGCTACTCCCCCATGCGCTCGGAATCTTGTGCAGCAAGAGGGGCCGCTGTCAACCGTAATCCCGGGAGTGCGGGGGGCTATGGCGAGAACTCCAGTCCGATGCCTTCGTCGGCGTACTTGCCGGCCAGCTCGGCCGGCGGCGCGGGAAACGGGGCCGCGCGGCGCACGGCCGCTTCGATGGCCGAGTCGAACAACGAGTTGTCCGAGTGTTTCTCGAAAGAGAAGTCCTTTAGCCTGCCAGCGGCGTCGACCGTGATCACAACCGTTGCCCGGAGGAACATCCTCTCGCGCTGGCCGATAACTTCCGGCACGGAATACTGGGCCTTGACGGCCTTGTATACCTTGGTCATGTACTCGGAACCCTTCTTGGCAATCAGGGCATCGCCGTCGGCGACCCCTTCCGGCGAGCCTTCGATTTCGTCATCCGGCTTACCGCCCTCTTTCCGGGTCAGGCTGGCCAGCGCAGAGTTCATACTCCTGGAATAATCCTGGTGCTTTTTTTTCTCGGCGGCTCGCGCCGTTTTCTTGTCGTGTGTCGCATTCTTGTCCCGCGAGGGGCGCTGCTCCCGGGGCGCTGCCGTGGCCGGCGCGGGCAACTTGCGGGGCAGCCAATCCTTGGGCCGCGGCTTGCCCAACCTGAGCAAGGCCGTAATGCGGGCGCTGTCGCGCGTGTTGGCCGCGCTCTCTCTGATCAGGCCGCCGATGACCAGCATGGCCACCAGGCCGACATGAAACAGGGCCGAGCCCAGGATGGCCAGCCAGACACCGTGCTGGGGCCTCAGATAGGCGTATTTGCCATCGACACTCATTTTACTGTTGACGCTCATGGCTCCTGAAAGGTTTCATGGTCATTTTTCCGGCGGCGGCGGCTCGGTCAGGATGCCCACCTGCTCGACTCCCGCCCTTCTCATGGTGGACATGACGTCGACGACGTATCCGTAGGGCAGAGTGCGGTCCGCCGCCAGGTCCATTTTCTTCTCGCGCTGCAACCTCTCGTTGAACTTGAGCTTATTCTCAAGTTCGGCGTAAGGGATCTCTGTCTTGCCGATGAAGATCTTCTTTTCCCGATCCACCCTCAGTTCCAAAGGCTGCTTGTCCTTGTGCTCGATCAGCTGGGCCTGGGTCTGGGGCAGGTCCACCTGCACGCCCTGCTGCATCAGCGGAGCGGTTACCATGAAGATGATAAGCAGAACCAGCATCACGTCCACCATGGGCGTGACGTTGATTTCGCTCATGGTCGGATCCGAAGAATCCTGCGTCGACATGGACATCGCCGCACCCCGCAGTCTGTTACTTGAGAAAGTGGCGCTTGATGATGTTCAAGAAATCAGAAGAAAAAGTATCCATCTCGCTATTGAGAACTTTTATCCGGCGCACGAAGTAGTTGTAGGCCATGACCGCCGGAATGGCCGCAAACAGCCCGGCGGCGGTGGCGATCAAGGCATGCGATATGCCGGGGCCAACCGCGTCAAGAGTGGCGGAACCCGGCCGTATCGCGACGAAGGAATTCATGATGCCCACCACGGTTCCAAAAAGCCCGATGAAAGGGGCCGCAGACCCGGTGGTCGCCAGGAAGGGCACCAGGTTCTCCATGTTGGTCGACTCGGACAGGCTGGTCCGGCGCAGCGAACGCTGGACGTTCTCTATGCCTCCCATGGCATCGTACATGCCGCCCGCGGCCTCGCCCTCGGCCTGGGTTTTCTTCAGCTTGCTCAACTCGTTGTAGCCGTTCTGAAAAACCATGCTGACCGGGCTGTCAGGCAGCTTCTTGGCCACCTCGAAGATGGCGTCCAGGCGCTGCGAGTTCCAGAAGGCCTCCAAAAACGCGGCTGTCTGCTTCTGTGCCCGCCTCAGGCGGCGCCACTTGTAATAGATGATGCCCCAGCAGGCGGCCGACATTACCAGAAGCAGAATCAAGACAACCATCACGATCGGCTCGAGGATCGGGTTTATCCACTTGATCAGCTTGATCATGAAGCTCTGCTCGGACTGGCCGGCCAGCTGGAGGATCAAGGTATCGAGCATGCACGCCTCCCGGAGAAAACCTCTGGACCTTCTCATACCACGGGCGGTCAGGCCGGCGCAAGAAAGGGAAAAAGCAGAAACAAGAGGCCGTCTTGACAGGGATCTGTCTTCATAGGAATATAGGGCAATGGTGGAAATCACAGGGCGAGAACACTCGTAAGGAGTCGAACATGAGGAAGGCAATCTTGATTGGAGTAGTTATTTCTGTGGCCGCGCTGGCCACGATTTTCATGGGCTGCGGCGGCAGCGGGAACGGCGGCTGCCAGGAAGGCGAAGGCGCCATGCTGATGGTCACCACCAACCCGAGCCCGGCCAGCATCTACGCCGACGGCAACAAGACCGTGCGCGTGACGATCAGCGGCCAGGACGAAACCTGCACCCCGATCAAGAACACCCAGGTGAACCTTACGATCTCCGAGAAAATGAATGCCGACGGCGTAAGCGACGACGCGGTGGGCACTTTCAAGACCGGCGACGGAACTCCGACCGACACACTGACCGTCACCATGGGCCAGTTCGGCGGCAGCGCCGAGATCAAAAGCTCCAAGGCCGGAACCGCGCGACTGACCGCTTTTTGCCCCGAGTACAACCTGTCCGCCGCCCCGATAGCTCTGACGTTCACCGTTCCGCCGGTGACCGGACAGTGCGCGGTGGCTATTAGCGTCGATCCCACGGTCATCCCGCCCGACGGAATTTCCACCTCGGACATCACCGCCAGCTTGACCGGGGACACCGGAGATCCCATGCCCGACGGAACGGGAGTCACCTTCACCACTACGCTCGGGAAATTCACGGAGAGCGGCGCGACCGACTACTCGACGACGACGAACGGCAACGTCGCGACAGCCACTCTGCAAAGCGCGCAGGTCTCAGAGGATACCGACGTGACCGTCACGGCCACCTTCCAATGCGACGACGGGAAGCAGCACTCGAACGACGAGCAGGTTCATCTCGGCCAGTTGAACATGCCCAGCGTCAACCTGCAGGCCTCGGCCGATTCGGTCTTCGCCGACAACGCAAGCACGGTCGACCTGACGGCCGAGGTGTTCCTGCCCGGCGGCACCAAGGCCGGCGAGGGAGTCGAGGTGGATTTCCTGACCGACCTGGGCAGGTTCCAGGAATCGGATGGGCCGACCTACACCGCTTACACGGACACCGACGGAAAGGCCTACGCCACCTTCATCGGCGGTATGCAGCAAGGCGAGGCCACCATCGAGGCCGGCGTCTTCATCGAAAATAAGAACGCCTTCGACGACGTTACTGTCAATATCAAGGCACTGGGCAACATTCTCTTCGTATCGGCCATCCCCAGCAAGCTGGGCGTCAAGGGCTCGGGCCGCGACGAGTCCAGCACGCTGATTTTCGCCCTGCGCGACACCAACGACGATCCCTTCCCGGCCGGCGCCCTGGTGACCTTCGCCGCCTCGATGGCCCCCGGGGTTACCCTGGATCCGACCGCCGACCGCACCGACGACCAGGGCCTGGTATCGACCACTTTAAACGCCGGACGGCAATCCACCACGGTCACTGTGACGGCCACCGCCCAGATCGGCGCGGTCACCCTGAACGCCGATTCCCCCTCGATAGCCATTGTCGGCGCCAAGCCAAACGCGCGCTACATCACCTTCTCCTGCAAAAAATACAACATTGGTGGGTTCGTGATTGACTTTCTGGAGACGGAGTGCACCGTCGCCCTCGCAGATCGCTACTCCAACAAGATAGGTTTCTCCACCAACGTTCACTTCCGCATCGAGGCCGGCGCCATCACCTCGGAATCGACGACCTCCGATACGGGCGCCAACATGGGCCTGGCCACCACATCCGCCCGCACCCAGGATCCGCGGCCGGCCGATGTTCAACCGGTCATGGACGAACCGGTCATTGGAAGCAACAACCCTCGGGACGGGCTGGTTGCGATCATCGCGGCGACGACCGGCGAGGAAGAATTCACCGACCAGAACGGAAACGGAGAATACGATGCCGGGGAGCCGTTCGTCGACCAGGGCGAGCCTTTCGTCGACGAAAACGACAACGGCATCCGCGAGCCGACCGAGCAGTTCATCGATTCTAACAGCAACAGCATCTACGACGGGCCGAACGGGATATGGGACTCCGACACGCTGATTTCGGACACGGCCTGGATCCTGTGGACCGGGGGCGTGACGGCCGGGGTGCCCCTGGCAGACTGCGGCAAGGCCCCCGGCAACCGCTACAGCGTCATCTGTCCTGCGAGTTTCGATATCCTCAAGGGCGGCAGCCTGCAATTCAACTGGGAGGCGAAGGACTTCAACCTCAATCCGCCGAACGAAACGCTTGGCGTAAACATCAAGGTCACGGGAAAGGGGAGTGATGCAGCATCCAACCCCAACCTGCCCTTCAGCGCCTATGACACCCTGGGCGGCAGCGAGCTGTGGACTACTTGCGGAGGCGGGTTCTGCGGCTGGGTCGATGTCGACGGGGCGGCCCTTACCGACACCACCCCAGCGGAAGCCGGCACCGTCGAGCTCAACATCGACTGGCACGACTCTCCCGGGGCAGGAGCGGGCCACACGCTGACGATCAGCGCGCAGGGCACTTTCAGGTAGTCACAATACCTGGATCGGATCGCATTACCCCCGTTCATGACAGAAAGTCAACGACAGCTACCCATCGGGGTGTTCGATTCGGGCATCGGCGGGTTGACGGTTCTGCGCGCCATTTGCGAGCTTCTGCCCGCCGAACCCACCATCTACCTGGGTGACACCGCCCGGGTTCCCTACGGAACCAAATCGAGCGCGGTTATAACGCGTTACGCGCTGAACAACGCTCGTTTCCTTGCCGCGCGGGGAGTCAAGCTGCTGGTTATTGCCTGCAACACGGCCTCGGCGGCGGCTCTTCCGGCCCTGACCGAGCGTCTCGGGGTTCCAGTGTTGGGAGTGATCGAGCCGGGAGCCCGGAAGGCCTCCGATGTCACCCGCTCGGGAGTGATCGGGGTGATCGGCACCCGGGCGACGGTGGCCTCGGGCGCCTACCTGCAGGCGCTCAGGCGCTGTGTTCCCGATCTCACAGTCCATCAGAAACCCTGTCCGCTTTTCGTCCCCTTGGCCGAGGAGGGCTGGTCGGACGATCCCGTGACTTACAGTGTTGCCAGAACCTACCTTTCCGAGTGGGCGGGCGGGCGCATGGACACGCTCATTCTCGGCTGTACGCACTATCCCGTGCTGACCCCGGCCATCCAGGCCGCCGTTGGGTCCGGCATTACCCTGGTAGACTCGGCCTCGGCCGTCGCCAAGACGGTTGCCGCCGAGCTTTCACGGATGTCCCTCTCGGCGGAACCCGGGGAAACCTCGCCTGACCACCGCTATTATGTGACGGATGTTCCGGATCGCTTTCGCGAGGTAGGCCGGGTATTTTTGGGGTATGAGCTCGGTGACGTCGAGCAGGTGGATATCGAGCCCTCGTGAGCCAGGTCCCTGAATGGTCGAAAGAAAAATCTTGATTCGGCGGGACCTATCATGTATTTGAGAGTGTTTATACGGTAGGTTTTATGGGGCGAATATGGGTGATCACGACAAAAAAGGCTATACCGTTGAGATTCCCGACGAAGCCGTGAAGGATGCGCTTCACAGTGTCGTAAGACGCGCCCAGTCGAAGGTTTCGTCCGCTGACGGGAGCGCCGGCGAAATAGGCCAGGCCATCGAGATACCCGTGGAGATTGAGCCGGCCGAGGACGAGGCGGACAGCCCTCGTCGCCGCGGTCCATCCCGGCAGGAGTTGACTGCTGCCCTGCAGAAATCCCGGGACGAGGCCAAGGCGGCCCGGGACAAAATGCTCCGGGCGCTGGCCGACGCCGACAACCAGCGCAAGCGCCTTGTCAAGGAAAAGCAGGAAATCATCAAATACAACCAGGAAGGCCTGCTGCGCGACCTCCTCATTCCGCTGGACAACCTGGAAAGAACCCTCGAACACATTCCAGAGGGCAACGGCAACCCGGCCATCGAATCGCTCAGGGAAGGCGTGACAATGGTCCTGCGCCAGTTCGAAGAGACCCTGACCAAGCACAGCCTGCAGGGCTTTTCCGCGCTGGGTCAGAAATTCGACCCCGCGCTTCACGAGGCGATCCAGAGCGTCGAGAGTCCCGATGTTGAACCCGGTACGGTAATTGCGGAGATGCATCGCGGTTACAAACTTCACGATCGCCTGCTGCGGCCCGCCCTGGTGACGGTGGCCTGCCGGGTGGGCGAAAGTGACGCCGCGGACGGCGGTGACCAGGTTCGCAAAGCACCCGAGACTGAAGAAGCGAAGGCAGAAGATGACAACCCGGATCTGCAAGACGAATAGCTCAAGCTTGGCGACGGGGAGAAGATACAGATGAGCAAAATAGTAGGGATCGACCTGGGAACGACAAACTCCTGCGTGGCCCTGATGGAGAGGGATGAGTCCGTGGTGCTGCCCAACTCGGAGGGTTCACGCACGACTCCCTCGATCGTCGGGTTTACCGAGAGCGGCGAGCGCCTGGTAGGCCAGATAGCCAAGCGCCAGGCCATCACCAACCCCGAGAACACCATCTTCGCCGTAAAACGGTTGATCGGCAGAAAGTTGAACGATCAGGAAGTCAAGCAGGCCATTCCCAACCTGCCTTACCGTATCGTCGGCGCGAAGAACGGAGACGCCTGGGTCCAGGTGCGCGGCAAGGACTACAGCCCGGCCGAGATCTCGGCCATGGTGCTGATGAAGATGAAGCAGACCGCCGAGGATTACATGGGAGAGCAGGTCACGGACGCCATAATCACCTGCCCGGCCTATTTCGACGACAGCCAGAGACAGGCAACCAAGGACGCGGGCAAAATAGCCGGGCTGAACGTGCTGCGCATCATCAACGAGCCCACGGCCGCCGCGCTGGCATACGGCATGGACAACAAGGATAACGCCAGGGTGACGGTGTTCGATCTCGGCGGAGGAACCTTCGATGTCACCATCCTGGAGTTGAGCGAGGGAGTCTTCCGAGTGCTGTCTACCTGCGGCGACACCTTCCTGGGAGGCGAGGATTTCGACCTGCGCATCGTCGATCACCTGGCCGACCAGTTCATGAAAGAAACCGGGATCGATCTCAGGAACGACCGCATGGCCATGCAGAGGCTCAAGGAAGCCGCGGAGAAGGCCAAGCACGAGTTGAGTTCCTCGCTGGAAACGGAAATAACACTGCCCTTCATCACCGCCGACGACAGCGGTCCCAAGCATTTGAACACGACTCTGACGCGCGGTCAGTTCGAGTCCCTGGTGCCCGATCTGATCGATCGCCTGACGGCCCCCTGTCAAATGGCCCTCAGCGACGCGGCCGTTTCGGCTTCAGATATCGACGACGTGATCATGGTGGGCGGCATGACCCGCATGCCCAAGGTCCAGGAGAAGGCCAAGGAGATCTTCGGCAAGGAAGGCAACAAAGAGGTCAACCCGGACGAAGTCGTGGCCGTTGGGGCTTGCATCCAGGCCGGTGTGCTCAAGGGCGACGTGCAGGACGTGCTGCTCCTGGACGTCACACCCTTGAGCCTGGGCGTCGAGACCGCCGGCGGAGTCTTCACCAAGTTGATCGACAGGAACACCACCATCCCCACGCGTAAGAGCCAAGTGTTTTCTACGGCCCGGGACAACCAGGACATGGTCAGCGTGCACGTGCTACAGGGCGAGCGCGAAATGGCGGACGACAACAAGACGCTCGGCCGTTTCGAATTGGTCGGTATACCGCCTGCTCCGCGCGGCGTACCGCAGATTGAAGTGGCCTTCGACATCGACGCCAATGGAATCGTGAGCGTCTCGGCCAAGGACCTCGGTTCGGGCAAGCAGCAGTCAATCCGGGTGGTCGGTTCCAGCGGCCTGTCCGAGAGCGAGATCGAGGCCATGCGGACCGAGGCCGAACAACACCGGGACGGGGACCGCGTCAAGAAGGATTTCGCCGAGTTGATGGTCAACGCGGACGGCCTGATTTACTCGACCGAAAAATCGGTCGAGGAATTCGCCGACATGTTGACGCCCCAGGATGTCGAGGAGATCAGGCAAGACCTGCAGGCCTGCAAGCTTGTCATGGAAGACGCCAAGATCGAGAATTTCAACAAGGTCAAGGAGGCCGTCTCGCGCCTTGAAACATCGGCCCACCGCATAGCCGACGCCATGTACCGCGAGGCCTCCGAGGACTCGGGTGACTAGACACCTTGAACGCCGTTCGGCAAAACGACTATTACCAACTGCTCGGCTTGTCCTGCGAGGCAGACCAGGCGGAAATCAAAGCGGCATTCAGAAAAAGAGCGCGCGCCTGCCATCCCGATCGCAACCCGCAGGACCCGCAGGCCGCAGATCGATTCGGGGCACTGTCTGCGGCCTACCGGGTGCTCTCGGATCCCGCGCTGCGCAGTAGGTATGACAAACGCCTGGCGGCGCAGGACCGCGAGCCCTACCACGCGCCGTCTTCAACCTCGACTTCGTTCTTCGAAAGACTCGCCAAGAGGGCTCAGGGATCCGATTTGCGTTTTACGCTGGAGCTGGATCTCGCCGATGTCGTCCGAGGCGGTGCCTATCGTCTGGATTTGCCGCGCCAGCGGATCTGTCCGAGCTGTGGCGGGGTGGAGTCGGCTGGCTGTGGCACCTGCCGCGGTGGCGGAATCGTCATCCGTGTCGAAGCGCTTTCGCTTACGCTGCCTGCGGGCGTCGAAGACGGCGCCCGCTATATTCTGAGAGGAGAAGGGGACGCTGGATCCTCGGGCGGATCGGCCGGCGATCTCTTCGTCGATATTCGCTACCGGAAACACCCCTTGCTGCGCGTGGAGGGACACGACCTCGTCTGCCGGGCAACGCTACCTTTTCCCCGGGCCGCCCTGGGTTGCAAACTTATTGTCCCCACTTTGGGCGGTATGAAAACTGTCGATGTCTTACCAGGCACTCAGACCGGCAGCCAAATAAAACTGCCGGGTCTCGGTCTGCCTCGATTAAAGGATGGGCGACGGGGAGACATACGGGTCCTGATTACGCTTGAGACACCCGTCGGCCTGGATGACGAATCGATTGCGGCGTTGAAGGCCCTCGAGCATCGCGCCGGCGACAAGGCCTTCCCCAAAAGCCGAAGCTTCCGCGGTTTATGCTCCACCATTGCGAACCAGGTGCCGTATAAAACACGGCACCATTGACCGTCGTCGGCCCTAGTGAATATACTGCCCCTGGAAAACAGGAGTGCGACATGAGCCTCAAGCGTGTTCCAACATGGCTGGCGATGCCCCTGCTCGCCGGAATCCTTTTGCCCGGTTGCCCGCCGGCGACGGTGATCATCACGGACGAGCACGGCGCTTCCAAGCAGGTTACGGTCGCCGAGGCGGCCAGGATGGCGTTTACCGAAGCCAGGCATGCCGCCGAGGCCGGTAAAAAGAAAGAAGCTACCGAGAAATATGCGGCCTTCCTGAGTCGCTTTCCCGACGCCGATCAGGCGGACGAGGCGCTTTTCGCCCTGGGAGGTCTTTCTTTCGATGCGGGCCGCTACGAGAAGGCGGCCGACTATTTCGGTAAGCTGATAGCCGATTACCCGACCAGCAAGCGCTACGTGCGCTCGGCCGTGCAACTCGGCCTGGCCCTGATGAAGGCCGGCCGCGCCGGGGAGGCCCGGCCGACTTTACAGTCCGTTTTCGACCGGCTTGATCGCCGCAAACAAGCCGAGGTGGCAGGCATGCTGGCCGAGTCCTACTCGAGCGCCGGGGCCCCGCTCGAGGCGCTCAGGTGGTTCTGCGAACTTTTCCGGCTGACTGAGGTGCCAGGGGCCAAGGAGGCGATCCGCGAGCGCGTGCGCACGCTGGTCGACGGCGGGCTGAACTTCGCCCAGGTGCGTGAAGCCCGCGAGATTCTCGCGCAGAAAGAGATCAAGGGATTCCCCGTCGACCTTCTGCAATTCAAGCTGGCCAAGATCTTTTATCACATCCTGGATTTTCAGCGGGCACGGGAAGCGCTCGGAACTTTCGTCGCCGCCTATCCTGAAAGCGCCCTGACGGGCGAGGCCGGGCGGCTGCTGAAGCAGATCATCGATCGCAAGCGGGTCAACCCCGACACCATCGGGGTGCTGCTGCCACTCAGCGGGGAATACCGCGAGTACGGCAAGCGTGCGCTTCAGGGAATTCAACTCGGCGCCGGGATATTCGAGCAGGCCCAGAAAGGCGCGCCCAGCGGTCCAACTTTGATCATCCGCGACACCGCCGGAGATCCAGACAAGGCAGTCGAGCAACTCGAGGACCTTGTCTTCAACGAGCACGTAGTCGGAGTGATCGGTCCGATGGTGGCCAAGGAAGCCTACGCGGCGGCGGTCAAGGCCGAGGAGCTCGAGGTTCCCATAGTCAGCCTGAGCATTCGGAAGGACATCACCAAGGTCGGAAAATACGCCCTCCGCAATTTCCTCACCCTGCAGGCCCAGGCCAAGACGCTGGTGTCGTATGCCATGGAAAAACTGCGCGCCAAGCGTTTCGCGATTCTCTATCCCAACGACTGGTACGGCGTCGAGTTTGCCAACGCCTTCTGGGACGAGGTCGATCGCCGCCAGGGAGAAGTCAGGGCGGCCGAGCGATACGAACCCGATGAAAAAAACTTCGCCTCGCCGATCAAGAAGATGGTCGGCCGTTTCTATCTCCAGGCGCGCTGGGAGTTCACCCGCGAAAAGATCAAGATCAGATCCAGGATCAAGTCGTCCCTGGGGCGCAAGCGCGCCATGGAAAAACTGCTCAAGAGTCTGCGCCCGGTCGTCGACTTCGACGTCTTGTTCGTCCCTGACTATGTCGACAAGGTCGTGATGATCGCCCCGGCCTTGGCTTTCGAGGACGTTATCCTGCACACCGACAGTCACTGGCACCTGGATCGCCTCAAGAAGAGTCTTGGCCGCGACAAGTTGGACATGATCTACCTGCTGGGCGGCAACGGCTGGAACAACCCCAAGGTAGTCGAGTGGGCCGAGCGTTACGTCCAGGGGGCCATTTTTTGCGATGGCTTCTTCCTGGAAAGCAGCCGTCCGACCACCCGCCTGTTCGTGGGTAAGTTCAAAGCCAACTTCGATCGCGATCCATCGATGGTCGAGGCCCAGGCATACGACACGGCCATGATCTTCAAATCGATTTTCATGCGCCGGCACCCGCAGGATCGAGAGCAATTCCTGCAGGCGCTCGGCCAGGTCAAGGAATTCGACGGCGCCACCGGCAGGATCTCGTTCGATTCCAGCGGCGAGGCGCAGAAAAACCTGTTTCTTCTGACGATCGAGAAGGACACCATCAAGGAAATCGACACCGGACCGGCCTCTGATGAGGGAAAAAGCTAAAAGCCCAGATACCATTGCGCTCCCCAAACTTCGGGGACCGCACAAAACGCGGCAGGTACCGCAAAAACCGCGGAGGGTGGGAGCAACGCGCAAAATCTGGCTGCATGCCTTGTTGTTCTTCGCCACCTGCGGCACGACTTTCATGGCCGGCGGTTTCTTCACCGAAGGCGGGGACGCCTTTTCTGTAGCTTCCGGCCTGATGTTCTCGGCCGCGATCATGGGAATCTTGCTGTGTCACGAGATGGGCCATTACATTGCGGCCCGGCTCCACGGCGTCGACGCCTCGCTGCCGTATTTTCTGCCCTTTCCGCTGCCGCCGATCGGCACCTTCGGAGCCATCATCAAGATGCGCGTGCCGCCGCGCACACGCTCGGCGCTGATAGACATCGGCAGCGCCGGGCCGCTGTGCGGAATCGTGGTCACCCTGGTGGTCTGCTTCATAGGACTGAAGCTTTCCGTGGTGCGCCCGCTGGCCGACCTGCCGTCCCACGCCTGGATGGAGGGCAACTCGCTGCTCTACATGCTTTTGAAGAAGCTGACTCATCCCGAAATGGGCCCGGCCCAGGATGTCTGGATGCATCCTTTGGCCTGGGCCGGCTGGGTGGGCATATTGGTAACCAGCCTGAACCTGATTCCGGTGGGCCAACTCGACGGCGGGCACGTGCTCTACGCCCTGGTCGGGCCGCGCGCGCATCGGCGGGTGGCGGTTGCCGCCCATGGCGTGATTTTCGTGCTGGGGATGATCGGCCTGGCATGTTACCTGGTCCTGCTCCACGGACCGACGGTAGCCTACCTGGAACGGGCCGGCCTGATCTATCCGCTGCTGCGCGCCTCGGGAATGCTGCCCTTGCTGTTCTGGACCATCCTGCTGCGTTTCGTGGGACACGGGCACCCACCCGTCGAGGATCCCGACATAGGACTGGGACGCTTGCGCCTGGCGGCCGGTATCGTCTCTCTGGTAGTGTTGGTGCTGACCTTCACTCCGGTCATCGGGAGCCCGCTAAAGCCATGAAAGTGCAATGTCCCAACTGCCGCGAGATAGTCGAGATGGAGATCTTTTCGACAACGGAGGCCGGCCTGTTTTTCGACTGCCCGGGCTGCGGCAACTCGAATTTCATAGCCAGTCCCGAGGCTCGGGAAAAGTCGGCGCCTGAGCCGCCCAGCGAGACGCCGGCCGCAAGCTGCGCCGAGATCGTCTGTCCCAAATGCGGCCACGCGCAAAATGACAGCTACGCCTGCCACCTGTGCGGGCTGGTTTTCGCCAAGTTCGACGCCGCCGGTGAGCCGCCCGAGCCCCCGGCCGCCCGCGATTTGTGGTTGCGAATAGAGGCCGGCCCGCAAGACGAGGATTTGCACGAGGAGTTCATCAAGGCCTCCCTGGCCGCGGGGCGCCCGGACTACGCCGCGCGCCGCTACCGCGTCCTGTCGCGCAAGCCGGGCAGGCAAGAGCTTGCCGAGAAAATGCTGGCCCGCTTGCAAGCAAAAAGCCAGGCCCAGCTAGCGCCGGTCGCGCTCGCGCCCGGCGCCGTTGACAACCCTCGCCGCTGGGGAAAGATGGTAACCTGGATCCTGCTGGCGGCCAGCGCCGCCCTGTTAGCCTACCTGCTCTACAACTCGGCCAGCCTGATCGACAAGATGAAATAAGGTGGACGTTCTTTGTTGGATGATGATGCCCAAGTCCCTCCCCAGGGCAATGGGACCTTCCAGAAGGACAAGAACGAATTTGTGGCGATTGCGTCAAACTGAGTTTACAATCGTGGCTAGCATATGTAGGATCCATGCTGTCAAATGCTATTCTCGTATCCCTAACTTGAAGGAGATCAATATGTTCCAAATGTTCCAGAAAGTGATTATTACTGCTTCGATAATTTCTACGCTGTCTTGTGTTTCTGCCTGGGCGCAAGAGGCAACTCCCGAGCCGGCCGACGCGTCCGCTGCCCAAGATGGCGCTCGCTTCCGCTGGGGTATCTCATTGGGCGGCGGTTACGAGAAGGTCTCTTCCTTTGCCGGGCCAATGGGTGGACTGGATTGCAGGCTCGGCGTCCAGATAAACGACATGTGGGCAGTCTATGCGCAGCCGCACCTTTCTGTTGGCTCGCTGAGCACAGGTACGGGTGGACTAGGACTTTCTGGTTTAACCGGAACCTTTGGTGCCGCCGCTTTGGGAGAGGTGACCTTGATTGACAGATTCTTTGCCGCCGCTGGTGTAGGCTATGGCGTCCTCAATAACCCTTCTGGTTTCATGCTCCAGGCGCGTCTAGGCGGATATCCACTGATGGGTCGGGGGGAGGATGGCGCCCGTCGCAAGGGCCTGATGCTCGGCGTCGACTTCCGCACGATTTTCGTCGAAGGGTATACTGCGATTTTGGTGTTTGGCACGATCGGATACGAGGCGTTCTAGCCCCTATTCCCCATTAAAGGAAAAGGGGTCAGACCCCGACAGATTCCTGAGAAGAAAGTACACCAGAACAATCCCAAGAGGTGACATTCCTGAAGCAATGCTTATATTTGCCTCATGTTCAGACCAACCGACCGTCAGAGATCTATTTTCGAGATAGAAAACCGAATTCCAGAGAATGTTCG
>DATKYQ010000071.1:0-7983 GCA_035528415.1 Myxococcota bacterium
CTACCCGCTTCTTTCAGCGCCGGCCTCGCGGCCGGACCGGTCTCCCGGATTGTCGCCTTGCGGTTCGTGTGGGTCGCTGCGACCAACTCCCCAGAGGACTTTCACCTCCTGTCCAGGCCCATGCTGGGCACACAAATAAAAAGGCCGCGAAATTCTTTTTCGCGGCCCTTTGTGTTATGGCGACGACCGTTCTAGAGAGGCCGCCAGGTGAATCCGTCCCGGCCGTAGAAGACCGCCAGCGCCCGGCCCAGGATCAGGAATTCCCGCCGGTTGGCTTTTTCACACAAAAAAAAGTAGCCTAAAATCCACGGAGGTACATATGAATATCCGATCGAAGAATATCTGGGGCACAATCGGGTTGATTTTACTCTACTGTGGGTGCGGTGGATCGACGCCTGGCGAAAACAGGGCGCCAGTCGCTACTGACGACAGCTACCAGATTCTTGAAGATCAGACCCTGACAGTCAACGTCGCAAGCGGCGTGCTTGCCAACGATAGCGACCCCGACAACGATTCACTGACCGCCGTGCTGGCTGTCGGACCCACCAACGGCACGGTCTTCTTGAACGTCGACGGCTCGTTCACTTATACCCCCGATCTGAACTTCAGCGGCACCGAGAGCTTCGCCTATTACGCCAGCGACGAGGTCGACAACTCTGCAAACGCGACTGTCACTATCGTAATCGATCCGGTCGAGAACCGACCCGTCGCCGTAGACGACAACTTTGAAGTAGACGAAGACTCGCCGCTGGTTGTCGATGCGGTCCTGGGCGTCCTGGCCAACGACTACGACCCGGACGGCGACGCTATCACGGCTGTTTTGACGGCCGGCCCGAGCAACGGCGTTTTGGATTTGTCAGACGATGGTTCATTCAGCTATACACCCGACCTCGATTACTTCGGAACGGATAGTTTCACTTATGAAGTGAGCGCCGACTCTTTGGAGTCTGACGACGCCACGGCCACGATCACGATAAACCCGATCAACGACCAACCAGCGGTACAGAACGATGTCTATCAAACAGACGAAGACACGCCCCTGACTATCGACGCCGCTCAGGGAGTTCTGGCCAATGATCTCGACGTCGATGGAGATACCCTCGAGGTAATTGTTTTTGCTTCGCCGCAAAACGGCACGCTGACGCTCAACCTCGTCGGCTCGTTCGAGTATACCCCCGATCTCGATTTTCACGGCAGCGACGTTTTTTCATATCAGGCCAACGATGCCCAAAGCTTTTCGGTCATAGCCCAGGTGGACATCAGCGTCAGCAGTCTCAACGATCCTCCCCTGGCTTTCGATAGCGGGGGCGGGACGCCGATCAACTCAGACTTCAACGGACAGATGGGCGCCATCGATGTGGATGGCGACTCGCTGACTTACTCCGTTGTTGTTCGGCCGACCAACGGCTCTTTAGTAGAAGACACCGACAGCGGCTTTTTCAGTTACACTCCCAACTTAGATTATAGCGGCCAAGACAGTTTCACATTCACGGCCAACGACGGCACGGCCGGCTCGAACACGGCTACCCTGACGATCGCGGTCGGCGGCACGACAATCCCGACCATCTCGAGCATCCAGCCCGAGAGCGGTCCGACCGGCACCTTCATGCAAATCTTCGGCAGCGACTTCGGCACGCAAAACGGCGCCGTCAGCGTCGGCGGCCGACCGGCAAGCGTTGCGACCTGGAGCGATAGCTACATTGGAGTCACCGTTCCGACTAACTACGCAAGTGGCAGCTACAACGTAGTCGTCAACGACGCCGCAGACCTTTACAGCCTGCCCGCCCATTACCAAATCATCCCCTGGATTTGGGTGGTCGAACCTTGCGACGGCAGTACCGGCGATTCGCTTAGGCTTACGGGCGATGCTTTCGGTCAGGACACCGGCTCAGTGCTCGTCGACGGTCTGGCAGCTCAAGTGTCGGCCTGGAGCAACATGGGCGTTCAAATACAGATACCTAATGGTGTCAGCAGCGGGCCGACCAAAGTGCATTTAGCTACCAGCAACGACGACTGGTCAAATCAGTTTCCGATCGTCATTCGCGGCAGCAATGTCTGGATCAAAGACACTTCCCCCGCGGCGCGCAATTGGCATTCGGCCGTCTGGACCGGGACCGAGATGATAATCTGGGGAGGCAACAACTGGTCTAATCGATTCCAAAGCGGTGCGCGCTACAATCCGGCGACCGATAGTTGGACGCCACTGCCCGAGTTGGGCGCCCCGGATAAGCGTTTCAAACACACGGCCGTCTGGACCGGCAGCGAGATGATAATCTGGGGCGGCGCCGACTCCACCGGCCGGCTGGGCAGCGGCGCGCGCTACGATCCAATAAGTGATAGCTGGTCACCCATCTCCAATGTCGGGGCCCCGGATGCCCGCGCCGAGCACACGGCGATCTGGACCGGGAGCGAGATGATCATTTGGGGCGGCGATGCATTGAACAGCGGCGGTCGTTATGATCCGGTCAACGACAGCTGGACTCCCACCAATATTATTGACGCGCCTGCCGGACGCTCCAAGCATGTGGCTGTCTGGACCGGCAGTCAGATGATCGTTTGGGGTGGCGGGCCGAACACCGGCAGCCGCTACGACCCGGCCACCGACAGCTGGTCAGCTACAGAGGTCAGCAACGCGCCGGCCACAGGCGCTGGTTATGCAGCCGTCTGGACAGGAACCGAGATGGTCGTCTGGGGCGGAAGCTTGCCGGGCTCGGGCGGCCGTTACGATCCTGTGGCCGATAGCTGGGAGACGGTTGCGACCGAGAATGCACTCGAGCTGCGCCTGGATCGCCTGCCGCCTTATGTCGTCTGGACCGGAGACAAGATGATTGTATGGGTCGGGCTGATCTTCTCTGGCACCTTCGCTGGTAGTTACGATCCTGTCACTGATAGTTGGGCCGTGATCGAAAGAGATCAAAAAGCACCCGAGGCGCGCCAAGATGGAACCGCACTGTGGACCGGCACAGAAATGATCATCTGGGGCGGCTACGGCGAAGATGCCAACGACCACCTCAACTCGGGATCCCGCTATAACCCCGTCGCCGCTAGCTGGCAGGCCGTGGCCACCAATGGGTCTCCCAAGGGGCGCATGGAGCACAGTACGATCTGGACCCAAAGTGAAATGATTGTTTGGGGCGGCTGGGACGGTGTCAGCCAGCTCGGAGATGGCGGCCGTTACGATCCGGCAACTAGTAGCTGGACCGCACTCAACACTACCGACTCAGGCGGGGCTCGGGCGAATCACAGCGCGGTCTGGACCGGTAGCCGGATGATCATCTGGGGCGGCGATCGTTATTCCGGGCCGCTTGATACCGGGGCCAGCTATTCTCCGAGCACCGACAGCTGGCTGCCGATCAGCGACGTCGATGCTCCCGCTCCACGCGAGTACCACACCGCCGTCTGGACCGGTGACGAAATGATTGTTTGGGGAGGTTACGATCGACCCACCCAGCTGGGCGACGGGGGCCGCTATGATCCCCTGACTGATAGCTGGCAATCGATCTCGAATGTCGATGCACCTTCCGAGCGCTACTTGCACTCGGCTGTTTGGACCGGTGAAGAAATGATTATCTGGGGCGGGCAAGGTGCCCTCAATACGGGCGCGCGCTATGACCCGGTCAGCGACAGCTGGAGCACGATCAGCACGCTCGATGCTCCCGAAGGGCGCTCGGACCATGTGGCCGTATGGACCGGAACCGAAATGCTCGTCTGGGGCGGCTATCAATCAAGCAATCCGGCAAGCGGCGGCGGTCGCTACAATCCAGTCAGCGACACATGGCTTGCCCTTTCGACCGTGGAGGCGCCCGCGCCGCTATCCGGGCGGGCCGGCGTCTGGACGGGCAGCGAATTAATAGTCTGGGGTGGCTACAATTCAGGCTACTTCCAAGATGGCGGCCGCTACAACCTGGCAAACGACAGCTGGAGCCCGACCCCCTTACTGAATGCGCCGCCGGCCTGCGGCTATCCCAGTGCAATTTGGTCCGGAGTCGAGATGATCGTGCTTGTCGATTGTGGTGAGGCGGGACAAATTGGTCGATACATACCGTAGATATTTTGGAGTGATCATGAATAGCAAGCTGTGCTTGAGTCTAGTTTGTTGCATGTCGATAGTGGTTGTCTTGGGGTGCTCTAAAGGCGGCAGCGACCCCTATGTATTTGAACCCGAGCTGCCCACCTGGGCGCGTACTTACGGGTGCTATACTTCCTCCAATAACCTGACCAGCAGCGCAAGAGCCGGCTTGCAGACGGTTGATCGCGATTATCTGGTTATCGGGCAATCGAATTGGATGGGAGATCCGGGAGGCAGCTGGGTCTTGAGTCTGACCAACTCGGGCGACGTCACCTGGAACCGATTCATCGAAGGCTACCGCATGCTTTATCCAGCCGCGCTGGCATCCGGAGCCTATCTCCTGCTCGGTGAATCTATCGACAACAAAAACCTGGTACGCCTAGAGCTCAGCGCGGATGGCAGCACCTTTAGCGGGCAGGTCTTTGAACTATCCGCCGAGTTCTGGCATTTGTATTCAGCCACATCGACCAAAGACGGAGGCACGCTCCTGGTAAGCGACCTGCTGCTTGCCGAAGAGCTATACGGGCAAGCCCGGGTCATGAAGCTCTCATCGGCAGGCGCCGTTGTTTGGGAGCGCGGCTATGGAAGCTCGACCTACAAAGATATTAATTTCATGGATGTCGCCCAAAACTCGGATGGCAGCCATACCATAGCGGGTACGGTCGACATTTCGCAATCCAGTGGAAACGCAAACCGCTTTTTAGTATCCCAGTTCGATCCAAACGGTGGTGTTAGCTGGGCCAGGTATTATGACGATCAGCGCAACAAGAAAGAATGGGCCGTTGCCGTCCAGCCGACCCCCGACGGCGGGCTGGTCGCAGTCGGTTCGACCGAAGGCGATGAGGCAACCGACATCTTGGTTCTCAAGCTCGACAAGAACAGTCAGCTCGTCTGGCGAAAGCTGATCGGAACTTCCGGCGGCGAGCAGGCCCTGGATGTTGTCGTTCGGCCCGACGGTCTCATCGCGGTATTAGGCACCATCATGGATACGCAAGACGAGCAGCAGGATATCTGGCTGGTGGCTTTGGCTCCCGACGGCTCGATCCGCTGGCAGCGGGCCTTCAGTCTGCCAGGCGGCCCCGCCAGCACCTCTATTATCATGACCGATGACGGTGGCTTTCTGATAAGCGACTCGAGCAAAGTCGGCGGGACGAACGGCTATGCGGTCTTGCACGTCGACGGCGAGGGGCAGATAGACGATTCAGCCTGTACGATGATTCGTGAGACCAACGCCCAGGCCGTCGAAGCGGCTGCCTCCCCGGTCGAGGTCAGCCTGGATATCGATGCGGACATGAGAAGCAGCCTATCGACGATCTCCGGAATGAGTGAAGAGCTCGACCTTTACGGCCTGGTCGATTGCGGCCAGGGTGACCCGCTCGGCCCTGAATGGGGTGACGCCACAGTCGGCGATTCTTGCGATTGCTCGCCGGCCAACAAGTGTGTCGGCCCGCAGACCGGCTGCGAGCTGGGTCTGACCTGCATCGGCCACTATAACGATGGCGGCAATCCGATCGGCGATTGCTCGCACTGGTGTTACACTCATGCCAGCTGCCCCGAGGGCACGACCTGCCATCTGCTGTCAATAAATAACGTCAACATGGGAATGTGGTGTTACTGATTCAGGGCATCCCTCAAGCTCGCGTCCGGCGCGAGTCTAATTTTGGCCCTTCACTTGCGGCGCCCGATATGGTTGTCACCCGCGGCTGGCAACTATTTATGCCCGCAGTCGCCGGGGCAACCTTCGCAGTCGGGTTTCTTCTCGGCCGGTTTATCACCGGCGGCATCCTTTTTCGCGCATTTCGGGCAGGTACAGCCCTCGTGGTGGGCCATACCTTTGCAATCGGTGGCGCAGGTCTTCATCACTTCGCCCATCTTCTTCTTCTGATCGGCGGTCAGAATCTTGAGCATCTTCAGGTGCGCATCGACTTTGAGCGTGCCGACCTTCATCTTGATCTTGTTAATCTGGGCCTTCTTGGTCAGGATGGCCTTGCGGTTGGGCTTGGCGGCCATCCACAGTTTCATCATCTCTTCTTTCTTGGTCTTGAGCTTTTTCATGTCCGGGGCGATCTTCTTCTCGAAGCCCGCCTTAAGCTCGTCGACCTTCTTGACCTGATCTTCGGTGAGTGCCAGCTTCTCTTTCATGCAGGGACACAGGGCCATCCCGGCCCCCATCCCCATGCCAGCATGGCCGCCGCGAGCCAGGGCGGCCGGCGCGGCCGCCATCGTCAAGATCGCTACGACTGATAATAGTAAAAGTACCTTTTTCATTCGGTTCTCCTTTCGGTTTCTTTTTACGAATGCATCTGAGATTGACTATTGGGTTTTATCTTGATCCCCATACCCTTCGTGTCGGGGGATGATAACACACCAGCCTAGCATGTAAATGAAAATTTCGAGGCAAAGCATCTACCCCCGTCCCCGGAATTCCCTCGGCGTAGCCGCCATTTCACCCATAGAAGCACTGACCTTACCAACCCCGACTTTGTACTCTGCCACGACTACAGCAGCCGACGGCAGCTTCGCTCTGGATTGCTTCGACGTTACTTCGATCGCTCTGGGTGCCGTGGTTATCACCCAGGTTAGATCTACTTCGTCCCTGGTATTCTACTGAAATTCCAGGGGCAAGCTGGTCCAGGTTCCGGAGGCCGCGGGAACCTCCGAGATCGATAGATGCAGGACGCGGCCTTGGGGCTCGAAGATCACGGCTTGCACGTTCATCTTGCCGAGCGCGACTTGCGAAAGAACAGCCTCGAGCTTCTCGAGATCGAGCTTGCCTGCACTAGCCGCCCGGATCATTTTCGCATAGCGGCTGTTTGCCCCGCTATGCTTGTCCTCGTTGCGCCGATTGGCCACCGCCAGAACCCCGTCCTTGGGAGAGCGTATCCTTACCGAATCCGGACAGCTCTCGACTACCCGGGCTGACTCGGCATCGGCCAGGGCGTAGTTCTGGCAGACCGAGCGCCGAAGATCTCGGATCATCCCGGCCGCCCCGGCCGCATCGTCCGCCTGCTCGAGCACCTTGCGCAGGATGAACAGCACCGGCATGCCCGCGCCGGCGGCGCCGCCCTCCCCGAACACCACCAGGTTGGCCACGGACAACCCCCGCTCGTTCATCCCGCTGACCACTCCCACCAGTCCCGGCCAGGTTACCGATGCGAAGGCGTGGCCGGAACCCTTCTCGATTACCAAAAGCCCCAGGCTGGTAAGGTACTCGCCGGCCTGCCAGTCCAGGTTGCGGCCGAGCAGCACCTTCCCGCCGCTGGTCCGGCCGGCTTCGAGCGCCAGGCAGGAACAGCCCTTTGCGACGAACATCTCGGGCGCCAGGTTGACCGCCAGCAAGCTGTCGCGATCCACCCCGGCGGAGCGGGCCAGCGCGCCGAGCTGAGCGAGATAATCTTCGGGAATGACCTTTTCGTATTTCGAAAGCAACCCGGCCGCCCCGGCCGGGAGCTTCTCGCGGCCCAGGCTGGCCTTCAGATAGCGCGGAAGCAGCCAGCGGATCTGCTCGCCGACCAGCTTGCCGGCAGCCTCTCCGCGTTCGGGCGCCGAACCCGACAGCCTGAGCACCCAGGTGCCGCCCTGGCGCTTCAGGCTTCCATGTTCGATAGAGGCCTCCTGGTAGGCCGGGGCCGAATTGCAGCGGGAGATTCCGACCAGAGAAACCGCGAGGCCGAGCAGCACGACGATTATGATCTTGAAAGTAGAATCCATAGACCCTTAGACCATAAACGATTGAACAGGTTCCCGGGGATACGGGGTCAGACACCGGCAATTGATTCCTGAGAAGAAAGTACACCAGAACAATCCCAAGAGGTGACATTCCTGAAGCAATGCTTATATTTGCCTCATGTTCAGACCAACCGACCGTCAGAGATCTATTTTCGAGATAGAAAACCGAATTCCAGAGAATGTTC
>DATKYQ010000072.1:0-8001 GCA_035528415.1 Myxococcota bacterium
TACGATCGCTCAAGGGAACCAAGGCGCTGACCTTCGAGGAGAGCACGCTCTCGCAGTGGCTCTATATCCTGCTCAAGGACGAGGTCGACGAGTTGGTGGTGGCCAATCCGGTGGCCATAGCCAAGTCGAGCGCGGCGAAGAACGACTTCCTGGATGCGACCGAGCTCGCCGATCTGTTACGGGTAGGGCGGCTGAAGTCTGTGTTCCATCGGCCGACGAGCGGATGGAGCTGCGGACGATTGTACCCCTTCCCGAAATTCTTGAAAGTTAGGGAGTAGAAATAGGTGGACTAAATGCCTCCTTCTTGAGGCGACGGGAGTCGTCGGAGAGGAGGAGCGGAGATGAGCGATGATCGGAAGAGAGACGAGGGCGGAACGGAGTGGAGGCGTAGCCGGAGCGGAGTTCCGCCCGACGGGCGGGAAGCATTCGGGGGTGGGCCAAACGGAGCCGGTTCAAGTCCCGTTCGGATGTACTGGCAATGGTCTATTGCCTCACAGGTGCGAGCAGGGAGGAAATTATAAGCTCTTGCCGAGGGCCGGGAGCGAATCCAGCGCGGAGGTTTGCGGTGTGGGCGCTACGGTACGGCGCTGGCCTGTTCCACCAGGAAATCGCCGTTGAACTAGCGATGCCGACCTATCAAGTATCCGGATTGCTCAGTCGTATTCACCGAGAAGAACAAAAGGCACCCTTGGTAAAATGGATTCGCGAGTGGCAGGAGATCGAATAAATGTCAATTGACAAGACCCGACCCCTTACATTTAAAGAATAATTCTGACTGCTCTGCCGTACCGACGGATAGCGGTTTTTGCGACCCTGAAATAGCAAAAAACACGATTCACTTTTGTATCACCTTTCCTTACGATGGAAGTCGAAAACTGTTGCTCATTTGCCGGGAGAGAACGATGAGAAACGCGATCAAATTTGATGACCAGATAACCCTGGGACGGGTGCCCGACGACAGTGATCTTGCCCAGCTCAAGGACCTGAAATACAGAACCCTCGTCGACGTAAGGGAGGATCAAGAAAAGTTCGGGGGGTACGTCGAGAAGCATGCCATCGAGAAGGGATTCAAGTACGTGAACATACCCATCAGCCGGGAGGACATCAAGCTACAGGACGTGATCCGATACTACCACATCGTGTATGACCCGGCCAACGCGCCGATCTACGCCTTCTCACGGTTCGGGAAGAAGCCGCTCGCCTTCCTGGTTCTCTTCGAGGCGGTGGCCAATGGGGATGCTCTTTACCGCGTCTACCAGAGAGCCAGCCGGATCGGGGTCGACCTGCGCGGCGATTTGTGCCTCCAGTCATTCATGGTCGAGTTCTTCAACACCGGTTGCACGGATAAGATCATTGAAACAGTTCGCGAACTCAAACCCGAGCTGATGAAAACCCTGGGCGGTAAGCCGGGTCCGAGGATGGAAAGGCTCCCGCGCTTTTCGCCGGGAAGCTCCGTGCGGCGGGAGCAACAGCAGGAGCTGCTGAGGCAAAAGGGATGTACCGTCTGGCTCACGGGACTGCCTTGCGCCGGGAAGTCAACCACCGCCTTCAGTCTCGAAAAAAAGCTGCTCCAGCGCGGGTACCTGACGTATGTCCTGGATTCGGACAACATCCGCCACGGGCTGAATAACGACCTGGGATTTTCGCCACGGGATCGCGCCGAGAACATCCGGCGGATCGGTCAGGTCGCCAGGATATTCTCGGACGCGGGGATCGTGGTGATCACAAGCTTCATCTCCCCCTTCCGCAAGGACCGCGAGCTTGCGCGGGAGATACACGAGAGGTCGGGTATCGGGTTCGTGGAGGTTTTCGTGGACACACCGTTGAGCCTCTGTGAACAGCGCGATCCGCGCGAGCTGTACAAGAAGGCCCGCCAGGGTGAGATCCCCGAATTCACAGGAGTTGATGGGGACTACGAGAAGCCGGTCAGTCCCTCCCTGGTGGTGCAACCGGCGGAACAGTCACCCGAGGAGATCGCGGAGATCATCGCCGATTTCATCGAGGAAAATAACCAGATCCCTAAGGCATTAGGACCTAGCGCCGCAAAAGACCGCTGAGAAAGGCGGTCGGAACATGGATGTATCATACGCACGTTGACTAGCGGGCACCACCTGGGCTATAGCTTCTTTCCATGAGCGTCACTTATCGCGATGCCGGCGTGGACATCGAGGCCGGCGAACAATTCGTCAAGGATATCGCCCCGCTGGTGCGCAGCACTCAGCGGCCCGAGGTGGTCGGCTCGCTGGGCGGTTTTTCCGGTCTGTTCGCACTCGATCCGGCCCGTTACGAAGATCCGCTCCTGGTCGCCTCCACCGACGGGGTGGGCACCAAACTCAAGGTGGCCAACCTGGTCGGCAAACATTCCAGCATCGGCATCGATCTGGTGGCCATGTGCGTCAATGACATCGTCGTCACCGGCGCAGAACCATTGTTCTTCCTCGACTACTTCGCCACCGCCAAGCTCGATCCCGCCCTTGGCAAGGAGATCCTGACCGGCATCGCCGACGGTTGCCGCCAGGCGGGCTGCGCGCTGCTGGGCGGGGAGACGGCCGAGATGCCGGGCTTCTACTCCCCGGGCGACTACGATTTGGCCGGGTTCTCGGTCGGCGTCGTCGAGCGCGGAAACATGCTGGGCTCGCAGCGCGTGCGCTCCGGCGATGTGCTGCTCGGCCTGGCATCCAGCGGGTTGCACTCCAACGGTTACTCGCTGGCCAGAAAGGTGCTCGTCGATCCGGATCCCGCGGCCCTGCGGACCGCCTGCGAGGGTCTGGATGGAACATTGGGAGATGAGCTTCTGAAACCTACGCGCATCTACGTGCGCCTGGCGCTCGACCTTGTGAAAGAGACACCCTTGCATGCTTTAGCCCACATCACCGGTGGCGGGCTTCCCGGCAACCTGCCCCGGGTGCTGCCCGGTCACCTGACCGCCGAGATACGCCGATCGAGCTGGGACCAGCCCGCGATCTTCGATCTCATCCGGCGCAAGGGTGGCGTCTCCGAGCAAGAGATGCTTTCTACCTTTAACCTAGGGCTGGGCATGGTTGCCGTCCTGAACCCGGCTGGCTTAAAAGCCGCCCGCGAAGTCGCCTCGCGGCACGGCGTGGAATGCTTCCCAATCGGCCGGGTAATCGAAAGACAAGACCCAACCAAGGAACTCGTCCTGTTGCCAACCGACAACAGCTGAGACACACGAGCACATGTCGCGCGGAAGCTATCACGATGTGATCGTCGTCGGTTCCGACGTTGCCGGGCTGATGACCGCCGGCCTGCTTGCAAAGCACGGCTATCGAGTATTGCAGATCGGGCAAGGCAATCCCGGGTCAATGTACTCTATCCAGGGCGCCCTCTTTCCGGCCCTGCCGACCGTGCTGCCACCGTTCGGACACGCTCCCGTGCTCGACCGGGTGTTGCACGAACTGGGAGTGGAAGATCCCGTGCACCTGCTCGGCTCCGGTGATCCGCCCTTGCAACTCGTCACCCCCCGGCAACGCATCGACCTGGTTCCCGACAGATCAGGACTCGAGGCCGAGCTCGAACGGTCATTCCCCACCGAAAAGAAGGCCACCCTCGAAATGATCGACGGCCTGCGTTCGCTGGATGATCGTTTCCGCTCAGAGATTCTATCACGGCCACACCTTCCTCCTGACAGCTGGCCTGAACAGGTAAAAACCAGGCGCGCAGGCGAGAGGCTGGCACACGAGACCTTGCCCCCGTTCTCTGCCTGGCCGCTTCCCCTGAGAATCCTGGCCTCTGGCGCTGGTTTTCACTCCTGGTTGCACGAGGACCCAAGAACCTTGTTCGTCAGCGGTCATTTCGTGCAGGCGCTACTCGGCGGGCCGCGAACGGTATGGAACTTCGAAGAGCTCGTCTCGAAGGCGATTGAAAAAAGCGGCTGTGCAGTGGAAAAAAAGACAGTCGTCCAGCAAATCCTGACCGAGGGCAGGCAGGCGACAGGTGTAAAAACCCTGCGCGGAGAAAAAACCTATACTTGCGGAGCACTGTTGGCCGGCTTGCCCATAGGAAGCTGCCTCGAATTGTTTCCGCTCGACGGAAGACACAAGCGACTGATGGGCGCGGCAAACTCAGTCCGGCAACAGGGCAGTATCTTCATGGTAAACCTGATGCTGCCGACTGAGTGCCTCCCGGTCGGCATGGGAAAGCACCTGCTGATGGTTCGCCGCCCGGACGAGCAACTGCAGGAAGGCAACCTGATCCTGCTGCACAGGTTCGATCTGCCCGATAAGCTGGGCAGGTCCATGCTGAGCCTGGCCTGCCGAGTTGCGTACAAGAAGCGCTCGCTGGGGCGTGAATACCTCGGGCCGCTGCACAAGGAGATGATCGAGGCGGCCACCTGGCTGATCCCGTTTTTAGATCAATTCCTGCAGAGCCAGTCAAGCCCGTTCTGGGAGGGACGCACGGATGACGAGCCGCATCCCAATCCCTGGTCACTACGGCCCATCTTTGAATGCAAGCGAGAGGTCAGCCTGAGCTGCGCCGTCCTGCCGGGCAAAACGCCCTACAAGAACATCTTCTTCTGCGGCCCGGAGACAATCCCCGGTCTCGGAGTTGAAGGCTCCGCCAAGACGGCCGTGCAGACCGTAGATCTCCTGACCGAAAAGCTGAAGTTGAAAAAAATCCTTTGACCTTCGACGAAAAAAGACGGGTATGGGGCATAAAATGGTTGATTCTCTGGGCGCTATATGCTACCTCCGTGTTCCGCGTGGGTTGATGTGCCGGAAAGAGCACGGAACGCGCCCGCGGCAAGGAGATCTAAAAATGGCCAAGCGATGTGAAATCTGTGGCAAAGGGCCGCTGTCAGGCAATCGCGTATCTCACGCGCACAACAAGAGCAAAATGCGCCAACTACCCAACCTGCAGAAGGTCCACGTTGTAGAAAACGGCGGGCGTGTCACCAAGCGTGTGTGTACCACTTGCATCAAGTCCGGACGAATCGCCAAGTAGAAACATCCAGGAAACGATCATTCATGAATAAAAAACGAGGGACCCATGAAGGGTCCCTCGTCATTCTCTGGCCACGAAGACAGGGGGAAACGGGAAGGCCAACCGTCGCCCAAACAGCCAAAGAATGTTACATACTATTTCTCCTGGAATTCGTCGTTTACAGGAGGAACACTAGCCCAACCCCAGAGCTTTGTCAACATCGTTGAACCAGTCGGATGAAAATATTTATTATGCAATTACAATTAGTTACAAACTCTCAAGGCTTTCTCACGAGTTACGTAACTGGTAACTCAAGTGACCATTTTTTTGGTCATCGTGATTTTTAACTATAATAAACAATGCATTAACCATAACCGCGATCGGATCGCGATTTAGTGGGTATAAAATGACCCACTGTTGATTAGCGGCCGAACGGCTCGCCAAGAGGAAAAAACTTGATTGACCCGGTGGCAACACCTACCATGAGAGGCGTTCGCCTTGGTAAATGCTAGGAGGGCAACATGGAGGACACGATTCCTTGTCCCTATTGCGGCGAACTCAATGTGGTCGGCAGCAACATCTGCTCGCGCTGCTTCAAGCCGATTCGCGATGTGGCCAACCCTGAGCGCGCCGACTTCGAGCAAACCGCCAAGACAAAAGCTCCCACCAGGAGAGGCATCTTGAAACGCTTCAAGCACTTTTGGAATCGCTGGCGACGTCACGCTCGCTGAATTAAAGGCACAACAATGCCACGCTACTCTGGCCGTCGCGGCCGGGTATTCATTCAGATCGGCATCGCCTACGCCGTGCTGCTTTTTGCGGCTCTAGCCTGGTCCATGGCGCGCGGCGATGGCCCGCTGCCTACGCCCGCGGGCGTCTCCTTCATGCGCCATCTTGCGGGAGCCGCCATGGGTTTGGCTGCCGGCCTGGTCGTCGTAACCGGCGACTGGCTTTCCGTGCGCCTCTTCACCTGGGCCCGCCGGCTCGAAGAAGAGTTTACAAAAATCCTAGGCCCGCTGTCTGCCGGCCAGGTGATCTTCCTGGCCGTGACCAGTTCGGTTGCCGAGGAGGCGTTTTTCCGCGGCGCCATGCAGCCGACCCTGGGGCTCACACTCACCGCCCTGGTGTTCGGACTGGCTCACCTCGGCCCCACGCGCATTTACCTGCCATGGACGCTAATGGCTATCGGTATGGGATTCCTTCTCGGCTGGCTCTATACCTGGACATCCACGTTGTTGGCCCCTATCGCCTGCCATCTGGCGATAAACACCATCAACCTCGCACGTATCGCTCTCAGTGCCCGAGGCTCCCCGGCGCCAGATTCCTGATCGCGCCGTAGAGCCTGAACACCCGCGCACCTCCGTAGTAGTGACCCAGGATCTGGCCGTAGTCATGGGCATGTTCGGCCATCCCCACCGCCCCTATCTGGCACAAACCCACTCCGTGACCCCATCCGCCACCGTGGAAAGAGAAGGCGATCGGCATCTGCTCGGCGTCGAACTGCACCTCGACCTCGAACATGCCGCTGCGCAAGTTGCCGAAAAGCTGCCGTACGGGCCATTCACGCTGCACCAGCAAATCGCCCCCGGTGCCCACTACCCTGACGACCTTGACGCGCCCGGAGACCCCCCGGGACAGGACCTGTATTGACACAACCTGGCCGATGGGCTTCACCTTGGCCACCAACCGATCCATCTCCTCAGATGATATAACCTTGCTCCAGCGGAAGAGGCCTTCCCGGTTGAGCGTGGACAAACGGCACCAGACCGGCGGCGAGACCGTCAACCAGGCGTGCAGATCGCTTTCGGGAGAAGGCCAGTTGAGAGCCTCCCCAAGGGGCATGTCGCCAATACCGCGCAAAGCCGGGCTGGGAGGATCTGACCAGACGGTATCGTTGTTCTCGGTGTGGCCTCCGCATGAGGCGCTATAGACCGAATCGACCAGTTTCGCGCCCAGGAAGAGCAGCTCGCCGCGTGTGGAGCGGACGGCCCGTCCCGGGCGATCTTTCTCGACATCGACACCCGAGTACACCTGGCAATGGGTGGCGGCGCACAGTAGATAGGGATCCATGAAGTGGCGTGCGCCGATTTTAGCAAAGACCTCTCCACGGGCCACGACGGCTTGGGCCTTTAGCGCTTCCATCGGCGCGGCCGGGTTTATCTCGACAGGCACCAATCCATCGAGCAGGCGTTCGACACCCACGCGGTTGACCACGGCAAGCCGGCCGTTGCGATCGAAGGTTATCAGGATCGTTCCCGCATAACGGCGGTCTTCGAAGCCATGCCACCTGTATCCCTTGCCATACTCCACTCGCCGCACACTGATCGGACCGCTGCCGGCCGGACGCACAGTCACCAGGTCGGATGCCAGCGCGAGCCTTTTTCCGCTCTCGTCGATGACACGAATCGTGCCCGAAGGGCGCCGGCTGAGATGGGCATGCACGAAGGTCCGCGTCCCGAAGCGATCAAAGATCCCCGCCGCGGCTCGCCGGGCTTCGTCCTCGTTCGCGAAGGAACGAATCGCCAGGACATATGTGCGATTGTCGATCACATGTCCGCGAATGCCAAAGACACTGCCCGTCTCGAACACCTGGACTCGCTCGCCCCGCGTGCGCCACATGGCAATCCGCTTGTCGAGCAGGCTCTTTTCGTTGAAGCGCAGGCTGGCAACGCCACACCTGTATGTGACCTTGGCCCCGGTGGCATCCTCGATCTCGAAGCCACGGCTCGCACCGTCGACAACATCGAGAGTCGTCTGCCTTGTGTCCCCGGAGTCGGCCGCCATGTATGTCAATACGAGGCCTTCCGGCGAGGACAGTCTGACGCTCTGCTGGCCATCCATAAGCCCGATCGTCACCTGCGGAAAACCGTCTGTGCCAAAGAGCACCTGGGACGAATAAAGCAGGCCGGCCTCGTCAGCGACGGTCTCACGCCCCTCCTCGGCTATTGCAAGCGGGACCAAAAATACGACCGCCAACAGGCCGGTAATGAACCGCGGTACTGGTAACATCATCGGCAAGCGCCCTTTGCGCATCACGGCCCCCGGGGCCGGGGGGGGGGG
>DATKYQ010000073.1:0-14219 GCA_035528415.1 Myxococcota bacterium
GTTCTTGAGGGGCAGCTGCCCCTCAAGAACGACTGTAAGAACATGTAGTCTTTGTAGCTCCCTGTCGGTCATAGCTAGTCGTCCCATATAGGACATTTTCGCAGGGCAGTTGCGTAGGACATAATCCCTGGGCTATCACACAGACGCCTTGAGTCCCTTGCCACAGACCGACAACTCGGTGCATAATACCCTATCAGCCTATTTGTGCCGGAGTTGCCGGCAGGGAGTGGCCTTGTGAGACGAATACCCCTTTTAGTCCTGATATCCGTTTTTGCCGTAGGCTCGCTGGTTGATTGCGATTGCAACGACACTACCTTCAAGTGCCCGGGGGATCGCATTTGCACAAGCGTTGATGACTGCGATCCAGGCATCGACTGCAGCGAGGGTTGCTGCGGCGGACCGGTGGTCTGGGATTGTACCGTAGCCACCGAAGACGTCGATTGCGACCAGGCCGGGGGCGAGTGCTGCAAGGATCACAAGTGCACTACCGACAACTGCCCCGAGCCTTGCGCCAACGCCTGCGGCCGCGACTCCGACTGTGAAAGTCTCGGGGTCTGTATGGCCTGTGTGGACAAGTGCTGCGCCAGCTTCGCCTGCGAGTCGGACGACGATTGTCCACCCGACGGAGATCTGCCGCGCTACTGTGCCGAGTTCGATTCCGATCTGGGTTGCCGGCGCTGCGACTACGTCCGTTGCGAGACGGATGAGCAATGCGAAGATCCGAACTTCGAGTTGTACGTCGAGTGCACCGATGAAGACTACCTGCCCAAATGCAAACAGGGAACCTGCGTCTGCTCACATCCCTGCGGAGCTCCTTGCCAGGATCCTCTCTATTGCTGCAAGGCGACGCGCACCTGCGATCCCCTGCCGGATCCTTGCCCAGACACGACATGTCCGGCCTGCGAACAGATAAACTCAGACCCGGGAGGCACGCTCGACGACGACAACTGCAATATCAGCGGGGCCGACTGCCACTGTGAGCCTATGCCGCCCCTGCCGGACGCCTTCGCCGGCCAGCATTCGGCCATCGCTCTCGATCGCGACGGTATCCCGGTCTTGTCGGGCTACTTCGGCCAGCCCTACGGCGATTTGATCTTCGGGACGGCCGCCTCGGCCGAGGCCGGCGCGGCGGTCAGCTGGCGGTTCATAGACGGGGTGCCGGCCGACGCTCCTTGCGTCGGCGCCGCGGACGGTCCGCGCGGAGGAATAGCCGAACCGGGCGACGACGTTGGCTGGGACACTGATATAGTCACCGGCAACGGCGGGCGGGCGCGCATCTCTTACTTCGATCGCACCAACGGGGACCTCAAGTACGCGGCAGAGCAGGCTGACGGGAGCTTCCTGATCCACACGGTCGACAACGCCGGGATCAGCGGGCGCTTTTCGTCGCTGGTGCTCGACTCGGCCGGCCGGCCGGTGGTGGCCTATATGACCGTCCGTGAGAACCTGACCTCAATGCTCAAGGTGGCCCGGGCCAAGAATCCCTCGCCCGCCTCGAACGCGGATTGGGACATATATGTCGCCGATGCGGCTCCTGTACCGTGCCAGCCGAGTGACTGCGCCGCCGGTGAGGCTTGCCTGGCCGATACGGGTACCTGCGTCGTTCCGGACGACCCGGCCAACTGTAACGGTGGAGACGGCTGCGCCTCCGGAGAGGTATGCTTTGCCGCTGCTTGCCAGGCCGAAGCCTCAGAATCGTCTCTCGAAGATTTACCGCTCGGCGTGGGAGTCTTTTGCAACCTGGCTTTGTATGCCGACGGCAGCCCGGTGGTGGGTTACTACGACAGCCTGCGCGGCAACTTGATGCTGGTCTGGTGGAACCCGGGCGCCAACGACTTCGATCCCCCGGTCATCCTGGCGGGAGAAGACGCTGGTGGCAACGATCTGGGTAACCTGGGGGCCGATGTCAGCATGTTTGTTACGGCGCCGGGCAACGTGGTTCACTTGAGCTACCAGGACGCCGACTTGGGCGACCTGTACTACATGACCTTCCCCGACAAGCAGGTCGGCAACGCTCAGGTCGAGTTGATCGACTTGGGCGCACGCGACGCGAACGGCGACCCCACCGATGCTGGCAACGCTATCGGAGATCTTCACTGGGTCGGCAACTATGCAAGCATCACGGTTGACGCTGCCGGCGACGTCAGGGTGGCATACCAGGACGGCACCTCGCTCGATCTGGACTACGCAATTCGCAATGCCGGGGGCATCTGGAACGTGGAAATCATCGCCCGCAAGCTCGATGGAGACGCTTTCGTCGGAGCCTACGGGTTCTTTACCGATCAAATCATGAACCAGGCCGGCGATTTGGCTCAGGTGAGCAACTTCAAGCACAACTTGCGAACCGATCCCTGGACTTCGGCCATCGATCTCCTCGTGCGCTGAAGTCACGTGCGCTGAAGCTGGCGTCGGCGACCCTTTTCGATCTATAATCAACGGAGCCGGGGAGATTCGAGAAGGGCCGGGTAGCGGTGCGCGCAATCGTTCTTACAATCAGTGTTAGCCTTGGTTTCCTGGTGGCTGGGTGCGCGAGCCCGGCGGTCGGGGTCTGTGGCCATGGGTGCCCTGCGGGTATGGTTTGCGACTACGAAAACAACCGCTGTGTCGAGGCCAGACCTCCCGACTGTCCCCGGGATCTCGGGCGCTTCCTGTCGGCGGCGGTAGATTCTTCAGAGCAGATCGTCTTTTCTGCCTACGCCGGCGAGTACGGCGACCTGGTGGTGGGGCGGCTGCTGCCCGATGGCACGGCCAGTTGTGAGTACGTGGACGGCACCAGCGGATCGGGAGGACAAACGGGCGCGCCGGATATTTTAGGTGACGACGTCGGACTGTACAGTTCGCTCGACCTGGACGTGTTCGATCGCCCACACGTTGCCTACTTCGATCGCACTCACGGCAAGTTGAAGTACGCAAGGAAATCTTCAGAGGGATGGAGCGTGGTAACCGTCCCGCACCCGGCGGGTAAAGACGACGTCTACGGTCGCGCCTGCTGGCTGCGTCTTGATTCCACGGGGATGCCGCATATTGCCTTCTGGGACGAGAGCAGCGGTGAACTGGAAGTCGCAGGCAAGCTGTCCGATGGGCGCTGGTCGCTCGAAAAGGTGCCGCTGGACGCGGGTCGCGGCGGCTGGCCGGGCAGTTTCGGCGGAGAGGTCGGACGCATCGTCTCACTGGTGCTCGACTCAGGCGATCGCGAGTGGGTGGCCTTTCGCGACGTTCACGACGGTTCACTGAAGGTGGCCGGACGGCAGCAGGAGGGCTGGACTGTTTTGCTGGTCGATCCCGGTCCCGACGTTGCCAACTGGGTGTCTGCCGCGCTGGACGGCGACGGCAACATGGCGGTTGCCTACAACAACCGCACGACGGGCAGCCTGATGTACGCCTGGAACGAAGGCGGGGTTCTTTCAAGGCTTGCCGTGAACGCCGGCAGGATAGCCGATACCAGCGGCGCCGTGCGCCGCTACCCGGTGGGACAGCATTGCTCTCTGGCCTTCGGCGCGGACGGATTGCCGCGCGTGTTGTATCTGGACGCGGCCAATCTCGATTTGCTTTACTCCGTGGCCGACCGCGAGGGGGGCTTCGAGGCCCCGCTGGTAATCGCCTCCGACGGGGCGACGGGTTTCTATAACAATCTGTTGCGTGACTCGCGCGCGGTAAGCTGTACTTATTCCCGGAGCGCCAAGGGCGATCTCCAGGCGCAGGTATTCTCGCCGGATCTCGATCTCATGGCCGGCGGTAAGGGAGGTGCAGGCAAGGGAGGTGCCTGGTGAGCCTCACTTACCGCAGCCGCGTTGGTTTAGTGTCGGCGCTTTTGATTTTAGCGCTTCCCGGCTGCCGGCTCGATCCTCCCGAACGGGATCTGTCAAAAGCCGCAATCGGTACCGACGTAATCGAGTTCCACTACCCCCAGGGTTCCGGCGAGCGGCTTGCGGTTCTGGCCATGGGGCTTCTCGAACAGGCCGGAGCTAACAGTCAGGATGCCGTCATACCGGCCGTAGCCGGCTCGCTCGACAGCTCGAGCTTCGAGACGGATCCGTCGGAGCTTTCTGTGCAACTGTCTGCGATCCAAATGGTGATCTCGCAAGGTCTTGTGGAAGCAAGCCTGGAGGTCGATGTCTCGGATCCAGTTTTGAGCCTGGGGATATTCTCCGGGGGGCAGCTTGTGAGTAATTGCGAGATACACGTGTCCATTCCCGGGCAGGTTGTCTTGGTAAAACTCATCGCGGGGCAGGCCAACGACAATCAACCATTAATCTTCATAGACGGTGAGCTTGAGCTTACGGGCGATCCAATCTCGGTGACGACGGATCCCTACTGTCCGGCGTACGGCAGCCAGGATGTCGAGATGGCCGTATCCCACGCGGTCACACAAGCCCTTTTACAGGGAAGTTCGCAGCTTTCGGGTGCCCTGGCCGAGGCGCTGGGAAATACACTCGGTCTGGACACTGCCGCTGCCGGCAGTGTCGCCGGACAGTCGTTAACGGACGCGGATCAAGGCAGGCTGCACTTCGAGTTCTGGCTGGGCACGGATGCGGATGTCTTTTCGCCCACGGGAAGCCGGGTGGGTCTTGGCGGCGGGTTCGAATCCACGCGGGCCGATTGCGTGCCGGCGGCTGCGGCCGATTTTCCAGGCTCAAAGCAGGCGCCTGCCGAATTCGCGGAAAGAGTGCCTGGCACGGGCGACGAATACCAGTGCGCCATCTCGATAAGCGACGATTTTCTGCAGCAGGCATTCAGCGCCGCCTGGCGCGGCGGATTGTTTTGCCGCAAGGCCGCAGACGGCGATCTGCAGACAATGGATCTCGTGGATCTATTTCCCTCCCTGGCTGCCTGGGGGCCGCTTGGTGCTGTCAGGGTAGCAGTCTGGCCGGGCGGGCAACCGCAACTGGCCTTCGCGCCGGCGGATCCGGCCGCGGGCGAGAGCCTGCCGCGCCTGTCTCTGAGTCTGCCTTCACTGGCGGTTGATCTCTACGTCAGTATAGAAGGCAGCGACATGCGCATGCTGGGCCTGAGCACCAATCTGAATCTGGATTTGGCTCCACGCATCGAGGGCACGCAGGTCTTCCTGGATTTGGTCAAGACCCATGTAGGCGAGCTGTCGATAGACTATTCCGAGATGCTGACCGAGGCGGCCGGCAGCCTGCGAGCCTCGGTGGCCGAGGCGCTGGACAGGATAGCCAAGTTGCTCCTGGCGCAGCTAGGCCCCCTGGAAGTTCCCATGGTTCCCGGGGCCGTAAGCCTGCTGGGCTTCAGACGCCTCGAAGGCCGCACCCTGCTCTATTTCGGCCCATGAGCAGCTTGCGGATTGTATCCTTGAATACGACGATGATTTTGTTTGACTGCTTGACGCCCATTACCACCCCAACTCCGAACCCTACGTGAACTATTACCTGCCCAATCGAGTAGGTCTCAGACGGGTCGTAGGGGATCGGCGAGGAGAGATCTCGATCGCGACTGGCTTCTTTCCAGGCCTTGTTGCTCGGCGGAGGCGGGGGGGCCCAGGTTCCGGAGGATTTGCGGCTCATCTTGATTCCTTCAGTCAGACGGCCTGTTCTTCAGCGACTCGAGCGTCACCAGTGTTCCGGCGTCGCGCACCATCGGTGTGCGCGGAGGGATGTTGTCGGGCACCTCGGCGATTACGTCCTCAGGACGCGATACCAGCAGCAGGTCGTTGGGGATCTCGCGCCCGGGATGGATCAATACCTTGGCTCCCAGCACGGCCCGGTGACCTACGCAACTGGCCATGAACGAGCGGCCGGTGCCCACGCGCCGGCCGTGATGCATTACCTTTATGTCGCCTACGAACTTGGCGTCCAGCAGGCTGCACCAGCCGTGAAGGTAGACGTCGCGCCCGATTACAGCCATCTGCGTCTTCAGGTTGCCGAGCGTCGAGCCCGGGTAACACAGTGATGACACCAGGAAGAAGTTCTCGGTCAGGTAGCAGCCGTTCCCGATTACCGAGTTGATCACCACCGCGTGGTCGGCGATGACCACGTCGTCACCGATCAGGCAGTTGCGCACGCAGGCCCCGGCGCCGATCTTGACGTTGCGGCCGAGTTGCGAAAACTCGAGGTAGGCGGTGGGGTGGATGTCGCAGCCGGGCCCGCGCAGGTTCATGCCCGAGAGGATCTTCCACTTGTTGAAAGACATCCTGCGCAGCACCGCCCAGACGGCTTTGCCGGTAGCGCGAAACTTGTGATTGCGAAAGTAGTTGTTCCAGCCGATTCCCAAAGCCAGTTGCGAAAGCCACAGCAGGTGGGTCCAGTGCGAGATATGGCAGCAGACAGTTGAAGTGAACGGATATTTGAAATAGCGCTCCTGCTCGTCGATTACCGGTAGCCTGACGGAGTGTACCACCTCGCGCATCGGCACCGTAAGAGCCGGGCAACGCTTGGCCAGGTCCGCGCGCACCTGGCCGGGTTCGTCTGGGAGTGGTCCCTCTGGCACGAGCCACAGGTCGTAGACCACCTGGCCGCGATCGTCTTCCCAGTCATTCAGGACCACGTCTTGAAGCGGCAGAGTGTGCTCGACCGAGACGCAGCGCCCCAGTGCCAGTGTGGCCGCGGAAGTTTTCTTTTCGGCGGCCGTTTTCAGGAAATCACCCAGGGCCTTCTCGCTGAAATATACGTAGTCCGGGGCCAGCAGGCAGGGCCTGTCGAGCGCTTGTGCGGGCTTGTCTATTCTCACAAGTTCGACGCCGTGACGCGAACAAGCGCGCTCCTGCGCCCGGGCCAGCGTCCCCAGCATCAGCTGCGCTTCGAGCACGTCATCACCGAAGGGCATAAGCGTGGTGCCGCTGTGATAGATGTACATTTTCATGGATCGATCTCCAAAGGCTTGTAATCCGGAAGTACTTCGGCAAGTTTGCGGATGCGTCCCTGGTGGTAGACGTGCGGGACGAGCTTTTCAGCCGACTGCGGCAGCTTGACGACGCCCTCCTCGGGACGCATGACGATCATGGTGTGGTTGGGCACGGCCCGGCCGGGCAGGAAGATGGCCCGCGTGCCCAGTACGCATTCGTGGCCGGCGCAGCCTCCCAGTTGCCAGCGCCCGGTGTCGACCTCGCCGCCCGCCTGCCTGACCGACACCGGCGCCTCGATGGCCTCGTCCCAGAACATGACTCCCGAAGTGATGAACACCCGCCGTCCGAGAATCGAGTTGCGCAGCATGAAACTCGCCAGGGTGGAACCGGGGTAGAAAGTGCAGCCGATGAAATACGAATCGTTCAGCGTGTGGCAGCCCTCACCTACCACGCAGCGCTTGAACTTGGTGAGATCCGCGATCTCCACGCCCGGACCGATGATCGAATCGCGAACACTGGCGAAGGGGCCCAGCTTGACCTTGTCGCCCAGGATCGAGCCCTCGATATAGGCGGTCGGGTGGATGTCGCAGTTCGCGCCGATGATGCTGCGGCGCGCCGCCCGCTTGTAGGGATTGCGGCCCCGTGAACGAAGGCTCCTTTTCAGCCCGGGTCGATCCTCCCAGTGCTCTTCGAGCCGCACCCAGGGGAGCAGGTGGTTGATCCAGACCAGGTGGACCCAGTGTCGCACCTCGGCGGCCAGCAAGGTAGTGCGCGGTAGTTCCAGTGTCGTCCAGGGCGGGCCGGGGCGCGACTGCGGCAGTTGCTCGATCTGCGGATCGGCATCCAGGATCGTCAAGCGTGTCCGCGATGTGAGAAAGCTTTTCAACTCTGGCCACGAAAGATCGCGCGGCATCTCGGCTCCGCGGAAACGGAACAGATCGTAGGCGACCGAGTCGTCTTTCTCGTCTGTGTCTTGCAAGGGAGCGGCGTAATCGGTGGCGGCAGAGCGCAAAAGCGCCAGGCGTGAGATTTCCCGCAAGCTCGCGGTTGCCCCGAGAAACTCGCGTATGCAGCGCCGGGTGAGAAATAAACTGTCCGGCAGAACCAGGTAGTCGCCGGAAAGCGGCAAATCATTCGACGAGCTTGCGGCTTCGATCTCGACATCGGCCTCGAGCAAAGCAGCACTTGTCGCCTCAGCCAGGCCTTGCCCGCCTATATACGCCTCGCCGACCTCATCGCCGAAGGGCTCGATCAGCGCGCCTGTCTTTACCAGGTAAGCCTTCATTTTAGCAGCGACATGCTTTCAGGCTGTCCGGTCGCCTCGAGAACACTGCGCCATAGGTTGCCCTGCGGATCGAGGCACTTGCGGCGGGCGATAGCGGATGCGATTGGAACGTGGACATACATATTGTGCCAGCTACCAACAAGCAGGCCCGTCTTGCCCGCCATGCCGGCATGCACGGCGTTTTGGCCCAGGAAAACGCAAAAGACGCAGTCGTTAGCGTTTGCCGGGACTGACCTGATCATGTAGCTGGGATCGATGTATTTGACGCTGACGCCGATCTGCTTGCCAGTGAAGTGGGCCTTGATGCATTCTTTGAGCAGCAGGCCGATGTCTCCCAGGCGCCGGTTGCCCGAAGCGTCCTGGCCGAGATCGTCAGGGAACAAGTTCTGGCCGGCGCCCTCGGCCACCACGATAACCGCGTGATGCCGTGCCTTGAGTCTCTTTTCCAGGCAAGCCAAGAATCCGCGCGGGCCATCGAGATCAAAGGGCACTTCTGGAACCAGAACAAAGTTGACGTCGCCTTCGGCCAGGGCTGCCTCGATGGCGACGAAGCCCGAGTTGCGGCCCATCAGCTTGACCATGCCGATGCCGTTGAGCGCCCCCTCGGCCTCGGTGTGGGCGCAGCGGATGGCCTCGACGGCCTCGCCGACGGCCGTGTCGAAGCCGAAAGTGCGCGAGACCAGATCGATATCGTTGTCGATCGTCTTGGGCACGCCGACCACGGCGATAGGCAATCTGCGCCGGGCGATGTGTTTCTGGATAGCTAAGGCGCCGCGCAGGGTTCCGTCGCCGCCGATAGTAAAGAGGATGTTGATATGTTCTCGCACGAGCGTGTCGACCATCTGATCGACCGGCTGTGGACCGCGGCTGCTGCCCAGCACGGTGCCGCCGTCGTCGTGGATGCGCCTGACAAGATCAGGCGTCAGGTCGATCATCGGCCAGCCCGAGATGGGGCTCAGCCCGGCGTACCCGTATCGAATTCCCTTGATCTGCTGGACACCGTAGTTGAAGTGCAACTCGTGTACGATCGAGCGTGTGACGTCGTTGAGGCCGGGGCACAGGCCGCCGGCGGTGACCACCGCAGCCGTCGTGGCTTCGGGCTCGAAGAAAATCTTCTCGCGCGGTCCGGCTTCCTCGAAGCTCAAAACGGTCTTGCCCGCCTTGATCTTCCCGGTAATGTCGCTGGCGCTTTTGTCATACAGCACCCGCTGGTCGTCAGTGGTGAAGCGCCTGTAGTGCGTCGGGTTGGCGATCTTGCACGGCCCGAGGTTCTCAATGCCGGTTGCGAACTCTGCGTCCGGGTGGACGGGCTGAAGAGTCATCTGTGTCGCCTCCTCTTACTCATCCACCTGGCCGATGAAGGTTCTTCTGGCATAGGGGTCGGCCCGGGTGACAATCTCGTAGTTGATGGTCGACGCCCATGACGCCATCTGCTCCGCGCCGATCGCCTCTGCGTTTTGCCTGCCGAGCAGCACTACCTCGTCCTCGAGAGAAACACCGGGAATGTCGGTCACGTCCACCATGGTCAGGTTCATGCAAACCCGGCCGCGAATTGGAGCCCTCAGGCCGCGGATCAACACGTGCCCGCGGTTTGACAGCAGGCGATCGTAGCCGTTGGCGTAGCCGACCGGAAGCACGGCCAGCTTCGTCTCGCGCGTCGTGCGATAGGTGCATCCGTAGCCGACATAGGCCCCGCTGGGCACACCTTTGACCTGGGCCACCCGCGTCTTCCAGGTCAAGGCCGGGCGCAACTCGAGCGGATCCTTGCCTTCCTGCAGCGCGGACAGATATGTCTCTTTCGAGGGCCACATGCCGTACATTCCGATGCCCACCCGAACCATGGCGAAGTAGGTGTCGGGAAACAGGATCGCCGCGGCGCTGCAGGCGGTGTGCGGCACGGGCGCGTCGAAGTTCGCCTCACGGATCAGCGCAAGATAGTGCTTGAAACGTTCGAGTTGGTCCTTGGCGTAGCCATGCTCGGTGGTGTCTTCTATATTGGCAAAGTGTGTATGTATACCCTGTAAGACCAGCAGATCGTCTTTTCGAAACATTTCGAGCGCGCTTTTGATACCAACCTCGTCGAAACCCAGCCGGTAAGTGCCCGTCTCGACTTTAAGATGCAAGCGGGCTTTCTTGCCGGTCTTTCGGGCGGCCTCCTTGGCTGCCGAGATCGTCTCGAGGCTGGAGACCGTCAGGCGCACATCAAGCGCCAGCGCTTCTTCAAGATCAGCGAGAGGCACGTAGCCAAGTGCGAGCAGCGGCGCCAGGACGCCTTCCTGTCTCAACTCAAGCGCCTCGCCGAGGTTGAAGACCCCCAGCCAGTCCGCCCCGGCGCGCAGGGCGCACAAGGCTGTGGGCACCATGCCGTGCCCGTAGGCCTCGCCCTTGACCACGGCCATCAGCTTTGTGTCACCGGGAAGCAAGCGCTTGAACTTGCGCAGGTTACAGGCAATCGCTTCCGCATCCACCTCGATCCAGGAAAGCGGGCTGGGCATGTCGTTCCTCCGCCTGTGATGGAACCATAGACCGGCTCTCCGATCAAGGCTCAAACCGGCCTTTCCAAGCGCTAAGTTTTCTGCAAGTCGTGGCGGGCGATCTTGGCAATCAGCGCCTGGCGGCTGATTCCCAGGGCGCGAGCGCAGTGGGTGCGGTTGCCGGCGTGCCTTTTCAAGGCCGCCTGCAGGACGACCTTTTCGAGCCGCTCCATGATCTCCCGCAGATCGCCCTGCACGGCGTCGACCAGGTTGCGCCCTCCACCCAGGCGCTCGGACAGGTGGGCCTGCCCTATCGACTGGCCTGCGGCGGCCAGCAGCGAGGCGCGTTCCATCTCGTTCTTCAGTTCCCTGATGTTGCCCGGCCAGTCGTAGCTTTGCAGCGCGGCGACGGCTTCGGGGGCCAATCCCGGGTGCCGGCGGTTGTGCTGTAGAGAAAAGATCTCCAGAAAATGCTCACTGATGGGAATGATATCCTCGCGGCGTTCGCGTAAGGGCGGGACGCGCAGGGCAAAGACGTTGAGACGAAACAATAGGTCTTGCCTGAAACGGCCGGCTGCGACTTCCTGCTCCAAGTCGCGGTTCGTTGCGCAGACGAGGCGCGCGTCGACTCGGCGGGGGCTGGTCGAGCCGACCGGCGTCACCATGCCTTCCTCGAGACAGCGCAGTAACTTGGGCTGCAGCCCGAGCGGCATCTCGCCGATCTCGTCTAAAAAAAGCGTGCCACGGTGAGCCACCTCGATCAGGCCCTTGCGATCGCGGTGGGCGCCGGTGAATGCCCCTCTCAGGTGTCCGAACAGTTCGCTTTCCAGCAGGCCGGCCGACAGCGCCGAGCAATTGACGGCGGCGAAGGTTGCCTGCACGCGCGGGCTCTGCTCGTGGATGGCGCGGGCGACCAGTTCCTTGCCGACGCCCGTCTCTCCCTGGATCAGCACCGTGGTTCGCGAGGTGGCCACGGCCAGGATCTGCCCGCGCACATCACGGATGGCACTGGAGGATCCAACCATCTCGTCCAAAGCCGGGCGGTGTCCCATGCGCTCCTTGAGGTAATCGCACTCGCCGCGCAGGCGGGCTTCGGCCTCGCTCAGGCGCTCGATCAGGCGGGCTCCCACCAGGGCAGTCGAGAGTTGCTGGGCCAGGACGCTTGCCAGATCCAGTTCGCGCTCGGCGAAAACCCCGCCCTGGCGCGAGCCGACCTGGATGGCTCCGATGACCTCGTCCTCGACCACCAAAGGTGCCAGCACAAGCGAACGGGAAGGCTGGGTGCGAATGCTGGCGCTGGTTTTTTCGACCGCCTGGGTATCATGCACCAGGATCGATTCGCGTCCCGAGGTCAGCCTGCGAACCAGGCTGGTCGCCGGCGGGCTGCCCACCAGCATGCTGTCGCCGGGCCCCAGGCCTATGGCCGGTGCGAAGTTGCCGTTAGTGTCCTTCATGAAGCACTCGGCGCGCGAGGCCTCGGGCAGCGCGCTCAGCAGAAAGGCCAGCACGCGCCTGGTCATGGCCAGCGAATCCACGTCGGTTCTGAGCGCCGCCAGTAGTTCCAGCAGGCGGCGCAGGGTTTCCCCGTCGGGTAACCGTGAAACCTCGCCCAGCGAGCGCTGGGCCACCACGGTGGCGGTTTCGACCATGGGAGCCGCGCAGAGGACGATCTCTAATATGCGTATGGAAGTCGGGCGGTCCGCGTCCCCCAGCAGGATCTCGTCTTGCAACTGCATGATAAAAGCATTGCTCGCGCCGCGTTCGACGGCGATCCGCCTGCCGTCCCGTATGACCGCCGAGCCGTTGGTGCTGCCGAGATCGTGATAGCCGATGCGCTCGTTGTCTATCTGCATGCGCCCGTGCACAGCGGACACCCGCGGGTCGGCGAACGACAGGTCGTTGCCCTCGCCGCGGCCGACCTGGATCAGCGGGCCGCCGAGCGTAACAACCCGCGTCGGCCCCCCGGCCCCGTCTTGCACTTCGAGGCGCACTTCCTGGATGAAGGAGTTCACCAACGGATCTCCCCCGATAGCCCGATGGGCAGGAAAAACGATGAACCTCCCGCGGTGATCACCAGCGAGGGGTAGAGGCTCACCACCAGCGCCCAGGGCCCTTTTGTCGGCCAGGACACTGAAGTTGCCAGGCCTAGCGTGAAACCCCAGTGGTCGTAGCGGTCGGCGGTGCCCATGGAGAGCACTCCCAACGAGCCGCCGGCCCTGAACTCGACGGGATCCAGAGAAAAGGTAGTACAGGCACCCATGGAAAGCGACACTGTCTGCAGTGCGGGACCGCTGCTTGTGCTGGCATGGTGCGCGTATGAGAACCCCGCCTGCACGGCGAGCCTCTCGAAGGGCCTGAAAGCCGCGCTCAGCGCGGCGCCTGGTCCCGCCGCCAGCGCGCCGGCGTCATCACCGAACAGGACCACGAAGCGCGCCTCCGGCGATATCGACCAGGGGCGAAAGACGCGCTCGTGAGACAGCTGCGTGGGAACCTTGCGAATGACGGGCGGTCTTGGTCGCATCGTGGGTTCCGGTTGCGTCTTTTTCACTGGCGGACGGGTCACCACCGTCTCCTTTTTCCTGGCAGCCTCGAATGCCGTTTGGGCCCGCTTGAAGATGTAGATGACTTTGGGAGGATGCTCGCCAATGGGGAGCTTGAATTCGGGATCGAGCAGCAAGATTGTCTTGAACTCGCCCTCGGCTTTTTCCAACTCGTCTGCCGCCACGTGGATCATGGCCAGCATCAACCGTGCCTGGCTCACGTGATCGATGTAATGACTGTCATTTTCTGGTGAGAAGTGCGAAAGGGCCGATTCGAGTCGCGCCCGCGCGCAGCGCATGTCCATCTCGCGATAGCAGTTTAGGCCGGCTGCCAGGTCATTCTGTCCGGCGAAGCTTTCCCCGGCAAAGACTTGGCTCGGTAGGGCCAAACAAACCAACAGGACGAGCAAGCGCCTCATTGAACTCCCCCGTCCATTGAGTTTCTGGCTTTGACGTAGAAGATGCCCCAGGCGGAGAACTTCTGCTGCTTGTGGCCAAACTTCTCGAAACCGCAGGTCAGGTAGACTTTCCGGTCTCCGTCCGCCGCCGTGCCCGAGGCCACCAGAACCGCCTGAACCTTTTTGACGCCGTTGTAGCTGTATGATTGGGCTTGTATACCAGAGCCCAGGTCGAGTGAGATGACATAGGCATGGCCATCTGTTTCGGCAGCCCAAGGGGGAGGCGTTGTATAGCTGATGGTGAACTCGTTGTAGCCGCCCTGCTGGATGTAGAAGGGCTCGATGATCAGCCCCGGGCCTGTATTCGGAGGGGAAGCAGCATCCTCGAAGGCCCCGCACCCGGTGAAAGCTGCGGACAAAAACGAAAAACCTAGAAGTAATACGAGTCTTTTCATGGGCTCTTGCAAAACAGACTAACACTGCAAAAGTCGCGGCACAAGATAGGCCTGGAAGCATCTTTCGGAAGGCGGAAACGAACCGGGCCGCGACGTTGTGTCGCGGCCCGGCTAGGGATAGGGTAAGGAAGCCTTTCCGATTTCAGGTCAGCGCCTCTTGATTACCAACGCCAGTCCGAGCAGCAAGCCCAGCAGGCCCGCCATTCCGCCGTTGCCCGCGGTCGAGCAGCCACCGGTCTGGTTGTCGCCTTCGGCTGTCAGGGTC
>DATKYQ010000074.1:0-27580 GCA_035528415.1 Myxococcota bacterium
CCGAGAGTCATCCGAGTGGCTACGAGTATTCGAAACGCGAAGGACGCACTGTCAGAAACATTCATCCATTCCTGACAGATCGGGAGAGGTGTTTTCCCTTGACAGGCGTTTTCATAGACGTTGGTACATTAAGAACATTAATCCAACAGGTCCCGCTCTTTTCTCGGCCATACGCGATGACCAACCGGGCGCATCCAGTCTCGGCCCTTGTGGCGCGCGCGTAACGGAATTCAACCTAAAACGGGCAGTCAATATTAATGTTCTTAATGTACCAACGTCCCTCTGTTCTCCTTTTTCCCGACAGACTTGCAGTAGCATGATAGCCGTGCTACCATGTATATATGATACGGTCTTTCGCTGACTCGGGAACGGAGGACATATTCAATGGTCGCAACAGCAAAGGTGTCCGGAGCACATGTCCGCGATCCCTTTGGAAAATTGCCGCAAGAAAGCTCGACCAACTCGATTCCGTGGAGACCCTTGATGAACTGCGGATTCCGCCGGGCAATCGGCTCGAATCCTTGAGCGGAGATCGCAAGGGGCAATTCAGCATCCGAATCAACGAGCAGTACCGTATTTGTTTTTTCTGGACTGACAATGGCCCCGGAGAAGTTGAGATTGATGATTATCACCGGGGTTGACCCAAATCGGAGGTGACAGATGGTCCGCGTACCCACTCATCGTGAGCCGACTCATCCGGGCGAGATGCTTATCGAAGAGTTTCTGAAGCCGATGAAACTTTCCCAGAGCGAGCTTGCCAACGGCATCCGCGTGCCTTACCAGCGGGTGAACGAGTTGGTCAACAGGCGTCGCGGTATCACTCCTGCCACCGCCTTACGGTTGGCAAAATACTTCGGCACCTCTGCGGCCTTCTGGATGAACCTGCAGCTGCGGTGGGAATTGTATCATGCCTCGCAGTCTGAGGCGGGTGAGCTTCGAAAGATACAATGCGTTCAAAGAACCGGCTGAAGGCCGTTTTCAGACTTGACCGGCTCCTCCAGCCAAAGGCTGGACGAACAATGGAGGGTCTGGAGGTGTTCTTGCTTCCCTTCCACAGGCCCGTGACCGTCATGTTACCGGCCTTCTTCGCCATGTTATGCGCTGCTGTATCGGGGCAGTCGTTCGCACGGCAGCAGGGAGGAGAGCCTTCAACCGCCGGCAGCGAAGAACGGGAAGAATCCAAGAAAGCTTTCGTAATCGTCGTCACGCAGCCCTCCGGGGCCCGAGTTTTTGTGGACGGCAAGTTGGCGGGAGAGTCGACGTTGGCACTTCATCTGGATCGGGGGCGCACATACGAGATATCAATCGAGCGACCGGGTTACCTACGCTTCTCGACCGCGTTCACGCCGACCAGGGAAAGGCAGCGGCTGGACGTCAAGCTAAGCCGTGAAAAACCGGGCGACAGTAACAAACCAGAGCACAAAGCGCCACCGTTTCCCATTGACATCAAGCTTGACGTTCGCGTCGGTATCAATACTGGGTTGGCGTTTTCCGCAACAGACGACAATGATGCCCTCCCGATCCTGATGGGATTTGAGTTTGGCCCGGGGCTTGCGATAGGCAACCATGTCAATGTTGTGGCGAATCTAAATGTTCGATGGATAATCTGGGTTGCCAGCATCCAGGCCGACCTTGAGGCCTTCGTGTTTCCATGGGACAAAAATGGCTTTTTTTCAAAGTCGGACCTGGATATTTCTACCAAAGCTCTTGTTTCGATTGTGAGTCACGTTCAAGCAACTCTGAGGGGATTGCATTGCTGGCGGGTTTGGGCTGGTGTTGGCGCAATGGGTTCTGCATGGACTTTGATTACACGAGGAACCTGAAGCTCGACCAGAATAGAATTGGTGTCGACTATTTAGCACACTTCTTTTCGCTCACCTTTTCGTTCATGCTCGACGTCAACAGATGCTATCATCAGGCCGTGTCCAGCAAGTGACACTTTTCCACTATGGACCCGAGAAGGAGCAGAGAATCCGGGACGCCCTAGAGCTCGATGCTCAGGCCGAGCCGGACACTGACATTCTCCGATGCAATGCAACCCAGGTTCAGGAAGAGTTTGTCGCTCAGGTGTGAACAACAGGGACGGAGTGAAAAATGAGATCTTGATATGGAAGAGATATTTCTTCTAGAACTCCGTCCCGCACCACTGGCAGCGCGACACCTTCTCGCCCGGCAGGGTCTTTAGCGCCGCCTGGCAGTTCGGGCAGGTCACCCGGTGCTCGGTCCGCTCGAACATGTCCTGGTACTTGCCGATGCGCTCCTTGACCTTGTGCAGGCTGTCGATCAGCTTGCGGCCGTTGACCATCGCCGGATCATCCGGATCCAGCAGTTCCCTTTCCACCAGGCCGGAGAAAAGGTTATGAAAGAGACCGGCCACGGCGGAGGCCATCTCGTCCAGGGCGTCCACCGTGGCCCGCTGGGCGTCGTGGATCTGGCGCACCTCGTTCTGCACTTGGGCCATGATTCGCACGTTGTCCTGACTCGGTCCCGGCATGGGTTCCCTCCTTTAACCGTGATCCTTGATGTGGTTTCAACGCGTCCCCGTATTTTTCTCCACCAAGGTATAGATAACCGACAGGTCGCTGTCTAAATCCATGGCGTCCGGGCCCTGGTCCCAGCTCAGCAGCCGTCCCATTCGACGTACAAAGTCGGTGTCGTCCTGGTCGAATGCAATTACCGAAAAGCCGGCCTTGGTAAATTGCTCGCGGCTGAACGGGGAACGTCCGTCGCTCCATGGGACAAAGGGTTTGCCAGGCGGCGTCAAAGCCGGGCAGATATTGTAGACAAGAAACTTGCCGCCGGGCTTGAGAGCTTCGTGAATGGCCTTGAGAAAGGCTTCGTCGGTAACGCCGAGGTGAATGACCCATTCGGGTTTGGCAGGCGTCCGGTAGGGGTGAATGTATCCTCGCTTGAGCGTGTTTTTGGAAAGAAAAACGTCCAGTTTGCTGCCCAGCGCCTCAACCGTCTTGGTATCTGCGGGAAACTTGCCAATAACGATCTTGACCCGCCCCGGGCCGAATGAGCCCTGGTCGTCAGGATACGAGTACAACTCTCCGAGAAAAGGCGCGACATCGATCCCGATTGTGTCGAAGCCCAACGAGGCCAGCAAGCGAAGCTGCCCGATATTTCCAAAACCGAAATCAGCCAGGCTCTGACCCTTGGATGGTTTCACCCCTGCGGTCCCGAGCAAATCGATGGCCCGGGCATAGGCGAGCGGGCTACCATGGTAAGTGAAGTAGTAAAACTCGGCCATCTCAGGGCCGGTCACCTCGACCAAGGACTGTCGTTCGGCTTCTGGCAACCGGGCTGCCGCAGCCGAGGTGAAAAACCGGTGGGTGTGGATATTCTTGTATAGCACCCTTGGCGCCGGTGCCTTGAGGGAAGCGGTCGCGGCAAGGAAACGATTCCCCAACTCCGAGGTCATCTCCGGCGCGAGCAATCGAGCCTCGTGTTGAAGCCGTTCGATAGCAGGAGCAGAAATTGATCCTGTACTTGTCTCAAGTGATAGCATCTTGGGTGCGGTATGATGGCAAGCAACCAAGGCCAGCGAAAGTCCCACAGGCCAGAAGAATCTAGAAAGTGGCTTCAGTGAAGTTTTCATCTTGCCGTCCGCTTGTCTTCCGTTTTATGGAAATCAATCGAGCCGCGAAACCGCGTCCAACGCTAACCTGTATAGTTGCTCACGCGTGTCCCGGAGATGACGCCAGGCGCGTGATTTCCACTTGAGGCCTGAGACGTCGTCTCCGGCGTATAGAATCTGCGCCAGGCGCAGCTTGCGAAAACGGGCCACGGCAAAAAAGGCCGCGGCTTCCATCTCTACCGCCAGGCAACCTTCCCGGCGCCGGCTTCGTACCTGTCCGGCCGTCTCGCGATAGAGCCCGTCGGTCGTCCAGGTCTTGCCCTCTATGAACTCTATCCCGGCTTCCCGGCAGGCTAAGCGCACGGCTTCGAGTGCTTCCGGGTGCGGGCGGACATAGCGGGCCGGCTCGAGGTAGTGATACGAGGTGCCCTCGTCCCTGAGCGCCTGGGTGGGTATTATCACCCGCCCGGGGGGGATCGACCCGTCCAGTACGCCGGCTCCGCCGCAGGCGATGAAGTCGCGGCAGCCGAGCGCGCTGAGCTCTTCGAGCACCGCAGCGGCAAAAGGAGCGGTCATGCCGGGCCAGGCCAGCGTGACGGCTTTGCTGCCTGAGCCCTTTACGTAGACCTTGAGCGGATCTCCCTCGCCGGGCAGCCGGCAGGCAAGATGCAACTTTTGGCGCCGGCGTTCGCGCTCGATCACCTCGCCGAAGAAGCAAAGTACGCAACGCCTTGGCAGGCGCTTGGCGCGCGTGCCCGGCCCAACCGGTTCAAGCACCGCTCGGCCGCGGCCCGGGTAATCGAGAATGGGAGTCTTTCCGAACACGCTATCTCTTTTGTGACAAGTCGGGGACATTGTCAATGCATTGACTGTATCAATGGGCGATGGTAGATGAAGTCGGAGGCGAAAGGAGCTGCAACCATGAAAAAAAACGTCCTTCTCGGCGGCCTGTTCCTGCTCCTGGCGGGTTCACTTTCGTGCTCTCGGTGCCAGGGGAAAAAAGACACATCCAGCTTGGTAGGCCTGATCCCAGGCGACATGGCGGCGGTGCTGATCTTGCCGGATCTGTCGGCCAGCGCCAAGCATCTCGATTCGTTGCTTACCAAGTTTTCGGTCGGGCCGCTGGCCACTTTCATCAGTCAGGGCAAGCTCGAACTCAAACGCAGGCTGGGCTTCGATGTGTTCGATGCCAAGGGCTGGCAAGCCGTCGGACTGGACCCCGGTAAGGGAATCGCCCTGGGGCTTGATCCCGGGCGCAGCCTGCTGGTCGCGGGAGTGGCCGACGCCAAAGTCTTCGAGGGGGAGATCCAAAAACGGATGCGTGACCTGGCCGCCGCCGACCAGTCATCGACTACGAAAGTCGGAGATCTGACGGTTACCACGCTTTCGGCAAAAGTAGGCGAGCGCAGCGTGCCGCGCCTGCACTATGCTCTTAGTGGCAAATTCGCGCTGCTCTGCGGACCAACCGGCAGCCCCGAACTCCTGGCCGCCGCAGCCGGGCAGGACAAGGCCAAGAGCCTGGCGGGCGCCAAGTGGTACAGCCAGCTTTCGGGCAAGGTCGAAAAGAGCGCAGATTTTTTGCTTTTCGCAAACGGTCCGGTCATCTCAAAGGCCCTGGCCCAAATGAAGCCGGAACTGGCCGCCGCCATGGGACAGGGCACGGCCCTGTCTTTTTCCCTCGGCCCGCAGGGCCTTTCGTTCGATTGTTTCCTGGGCCTGGTAAAAGCCAGTTCGGAAAAACTGATGGCGCTTACCGAGAACATCAAAGACGCGCATCTCGAGCGCCGCCTGCCCAAGGAGACAATCCTGGCCTTCAAGATCAAGGCCGATCTCAACAATGCCCTCGAGATGATCTTCGCCGCCAATTCCGAGCTGAAAGACGAGTATAAAAAGAGCATCGAGTTGGCAACCAGGATGCTGAAGGTCGACGTGCGTAAGGCCGCGATCGAAAACATGACCGGCAACGCTGTCCTGGGCATCTCGGTGTCCGGTGCAGACGAGATCAACAAACTGATCGCCAGCCAGGCACGGGCCGGCGGCGATATCAACGCGGCCTTTCAGATGTTCATCTGGGCCGAGTTGAAGGACGGCACGCGCTACAAGAGCCTGCTCGACGAAATCGTCACCAAGGCTGAGGAGCGCTTTCCGGGCAAGCGAACAAAGGAAGGCCCTCTCGACGTAATCAGCCTGCCGACCGAGAAGGGCGTCGAGGTGAACCTGCTCGACAGCGGCAACCTGGCCGGCATGTGCCTCGGACGGGGTTGCCCCCAGGTGGCGGCCAGGATGATCACCGGACAGGGCGGCAACCTTTCAACCGGCCTGTCCGCCGATTCGAAGAAGCTCTTCGGCCAGCCGTCTCTGTTGGCCGCCGCTTTCGATTTCGGCCGGGTGACCGATCTGCTTTCCAAACTGGATGCCGCGGCGCTGGGCGAGAGCGGTATGATGGTCAAGATGATCATCGACATGGCGGTCGGCGCGGTTAAGAACCTCGATCAGTTGACCGCGGTCGTCCTCCCCCGGCCCGACGGCGTGCTTTTCCGGGCGCACCTGAAGATCAAGTGATACACTTCGAGCGAGTCAATCGAGTGTACGGAAAGGGCACGGCCGGCACGACCGCGCTGCGCGACGTCTCTCTCGACGTCGCGCCCGGTGCATTCGTAACCGTGGTCGGCACCTCGGGTTCGGGAAAGACGACCATGCTGAACATCGTCGGCGGACTGGACACCGACTACGACGGCAAGGTGGTGGTGGCCGAGCGCGAGCTCAAGTCGCTCGGCGATCGGCAGCTGAGCCGCTTTCGCAACGAGACCGTCGGTTTCGTCTTTCAGCACTTCAACCTGCTCGAGCACCTGAACGCGTTGCAGAACGTGACCTTGCCGGCCTTCTTTTCCGGCGAGGACGAGGACCAGGCCCGCGATCGGGCCGAGCAGGTGCTTGGGCGCGTGGGCCTCTCGGACAAGCTGGACAAGCTTCCCGGCCAGCTGTCAGGGGGCCAGAAGCAGCGGGTAGCCATCGCGCGGGCGCTCTTTTCCCGCCCCCGGCTGATCTTGGCCGACGAACCGACCGGCAACCTCGACACGCGCACCGGCGCGCATGTGATCGAACTGTTCGAGTCGCTCAACGGCGACGATGGCTTGACCGTCGTCACCGTCACCCACGAGGAATTCCTGTTCAAAAACGCCAGCCAGGCCGTGCACCTGGAGGACGGCCGAGTAATGGGGGCCGCCTCATGAAACCCGGCAAGTTGGCAGGGCTCATTTCCAGCAACCTTCGGCGCAATCGCAAGAACCTGGTCTTTTCCTCGGTGGGCATCGTGGTGGGCATCTCGTCGTTCGTTTTCTTCATAGCATTAGGCAACGGCGTCAAGCGCGTCGTGGCCACCGAGATCTTCCCCGTGGAAGCCAACCGCATCAAGGCGGTCGCCCGGACCGCCCAATTCGGCTCAATGGCCGCGGGGCGGATCATAGACGACGAGGCAATCGGCAAGCTCAAGCGGCTTACGGGAGTCAAGGACGTCTATCCTCGCATGAAGCTGGCGTTTTTAGCGACCTCCTCTCTCGACGGGCGTAACATCTCGCCGGCGGCGCTGGGTCTGATGGCCAAGATCCCGGGCATCAACCGCTCGATGGTGGACGGCGTCAGGGGAATTCGCATGTGGCTCGAGATCATGGGCAACGGCGTCGATCCGCGCCTGGTCAAAGGCGATCTCGTAGCCGGCGAGTTCAAGGACATGCCCGAGGATCAGCCGATCCCGGTGCTGCTTTCGAAACGCATGATCGAGATCTACAATACCAGCTTCGCGAAAGCGCGTTCGCTGCCGCAGATCACCACGATGGTGATCCCTTTTCTTCCCCCCGTGCCGCTGACGTTGAACAACTCCTTCATCTCACATGGAACCCGCGGCCAGCCGCTGAAGACGAGGATGAAGATAGTCGGCCTGAGCCACCACGCCATCATGGGCGGCATCAGTATTCCGCTCGAGACGGCCCGCAAGTACAACCGCCGCTTCAAAGGCGAGCAAGCGGCGCACACCTACGACGCGGCCGTTGTCGAGGTAACGTCCTCCGACTATCTCGGCCGGGTACAGCAGGCCGTCCGCGGGATGGGTTTCGACATAGACATCAGCGAGCGGCGCATGGCCGAGAGTATCGGCCTGGTGGTCACGCTGGTAACGCTGGGATTCACGCTGATCAGCCTGATAATCGTGGGTATCGCGGCGGTCAGTATCGCGCACACTTTTTTCATGATCATTTACGAGCGCAAGCGCGAGATCGGCTTGCTGCGCGCGGTAGGCGCCACGCGGGCCGACATCCGCGGGATAATTCTCGGCGAGGCGGCCTTCATAGGGGTGCTGGGAGGCGCCGTGGGTATCGGCCTGGGATACGGGTTTTGCCGGCTGGTGGACTGGTTCGTGACCCACTTCTTGCCCGACTTTCCCTTCAAGCCCGAGTCATTCTTCACCTACCCGGCCTGGCTATTCTTCGGCGCGATCGGGTTCGCGATAATGTTCTGCGCCCTGGGAGCCTTCTTCCCGGCTCACCGCGCGGCGACGATGGATCCGGCAAGCGCCTTGACCGGCCGTTGAGGTGCGGATCTCTCTTGACTGTAAAAAGCATTGACTACACCCGCGCCAATTGATAACTTTCCGTGATCTAAGAGGATTCGATGCATCGCGGAGAGCTTTTTCAAGACCGTCAGGGTAGCCTTTGAAGCAACCTGTGAAATTCGGCAAGTACTTCCTGCTCGAGAGAATAGCCATCGGCGGCATGGCCGAGGTCTTCAAGGCCAAGAGCTTCGGGGTGGAGGGTTTCGAGAAGCTGATCGCCATCAAGCGCATTCTGCCCAACATCGCCGAGGACGAAGACTTCATCACCATGTTCATCGACGAGGCCAAGATCGCAGTGCAGCTCAACCACGCCAACATCGCGCAGATCTTCGACCTGGGCAAAATCGACGATAGCTTCTTCATCGCCCTGGAGTTCGTGCACGGCAAGGACGTGCGAACGATATGGGAACGCCACAGGCGGCGCGGTTTGCGCATGCCAATCCCCATGTCCGCCTATGTTGCCTCCCGCGTCTGCGAGGGTCTCGACTATGCCCATCGCAAGAAGGATGCCGCCGGACGCGAACTGCATATCGTCCACCGGGACGTCAGCCCACAGAACATCTTGCTTTCCTACGAAGGCGAGGTGAAGATCATCGACTTCGGGATCGCCAAGGCCGCCAACAAGGCGTCCAAGACCCAGGCCGGCATACTCAAGGGAAAGTTCGGGTACATGAGCCCGGAGCAGGTGCGCGGGCTGCCGCTCGACCACCGCTCCGACATCTTTTCGGCGGGTATCATTCTCTATGAACTTCTTACCGGTGAGCGCCTCTTCGTGGGAGAGAGCGACTTCTCCACCCTAGAAAAAGTGCGCAACGTCGAGATCCTGCCACCCTCGACATACAACCGCAACATTCCCGACTCGTTGGAGAAAATCGTCCTGAAGGCGCTCTCCAAGGATCCCGACGATCGCTTCCAGACGGCCTATAACATGCAGGAGGAACTGCAACGCTTCTTGATCATCAACAAGTTGGGCTTTACCCGCAAGGACTTGGCGTCCTACATGAAACGTGCCTTCAAATCCGACATCGAGCGCGAGTTGGAAAGGCACAAGCAATTTGAGAAGGTCACGGCGGCCCCCGGCCCGGCCGTGGTCGAAGAACCCGAACTGCCCACAAACCGGATCAAACCTTCCCCCGTGGCGATCGGAGAGATCCAGGCAACGCCGGTAGATGAAGATGATGAGGACGACGAAGTCGAGACCATCGTCTGGGACATGCGAGCCGGGCTTCCGGAAGAAGAACCCACCGACCGTGGGGCGACCAAGGTTCCGCCCCTGCCGCCTCCACGCCCCACTGCCCATGCCGAGACCGTTCGCCCGCCGCCCCCGCCGCGACCGGCGGCGACTGCGGAGGTGAATGACGAGCGGCAGAAAAATAATGAGACCACATCCGATTTGGCCGAGGAGACCTTCAGTGAGCCAACTCCGGACATGCATTCACCGTTCGCATTGGATGACGATCCCTTCCCCACCACCGAAGCCACGGTCTCGGAAGAACGCCCGATCACCAGGAAGCGCTCACCGACCAACACGATCATAATCGTCCTGGCCGTACTAGCCGTCGGTTTGTTCACCTTCGCCATCTTCAAATACCTTCAGCAACAGGGGCTGCTCGGCGGCAGCTCCAGTTTGTCCATCCAGAGCACGCCGCCAAACGCCCAGGTATGGTTGGATGGAAAATCGGTCCGCGGCCTGGTCGGCGACATAAAACCGGGTATACATCTCCTCGAAGCCAAGGCCGACAACTACCATCCATTCAAAGAAGAGATCAAGCTTGTCGCCGGTGAGAAAAAAAGCGTCGCCATCAGCCTGAAGTTCGTGCCGGCGGTGATAGAGTTCGACGTCACCCCGCCCGACAGCGTGGTCAAGATGGACGGTCAGCAGGTCGGTGACAGCAGCCCGGTCCGCCTGGAGGACGTCTTACCCGGCCTGGCCCACTCTTTTAGCTTCGAGCACAACAAGTTCAAGACGCAGACGAGCACATTCACGCTGAAGCCGCGTGAAAATCGCAGCGAGAAGATCGTCCTGGAAGAAAAGATCTTCGATCTGGACATCGATACCGTCCCCAGCGGGGCACACTTGTCCATGGCAGGCAAACCCGCGGGCAAGACGCCGAAAATCATCAAGAACCTGAAAGCCACGCAGCAGTACCACCTGGACATCAATATGCGCGGATACAGTACGTGGTCCGGCACGATTATCTTCGACGGCCTCCCGACCAAAACCGTCAGACTGCCGTTGACCCCCTTGCCCGCCAAACAACAGCCCCCACCTGCCCCGAAAGGCAAGTCGCCGTCCCCGGCTAAACCCGCCAAGCACGTAGCCGTGCCACACCGTAAACCGGCAACGTCGCCAACCAAGCATGCGGTGAGCAAAATCGACATGGGAACCTTGCGCCTCAACACCAGGCCGTGGAGCAAGGTATTCATCGACGGCAAGGACATCCACCAGAACACGCCCCTGCCGGGCTACAAGCTGTCGGCGGGAGCGCACACGGTCACCGTCAAGTTCAACGACGGTGGCGAGAAAACATTTTCGATCGATATCTTTCCGGGCCAGGCAACCAAGAAGATCGTCAAGAAAGAAGACTAGCGCGAATTTCCTGAAAAGTACTCATCACCAGTCTTCAGTGCCGTCGCGATCGTCGAGGGGATCGCCGCTTTCGTTGCGGCGGTCTTTCACCTGATCTTCTTGATGTGCCCGTTTATCCCGCGCCTTACGGGCGTTTTTGCTCTCGTTATTGTACCAGTCCTCGGTGCCCGACTGGCCGGCAAGTGGATCGCCTTCCTCGCGGAACTTCCTGAGTTTCTCCAGTCCCGCACGTATCAACTTGCGCCCGAAGTTGCGTACTTCTTCTTCCATGCCGTATCCGGCAACATCCATGGTGAGCTTGGCCTGGTGCAAGACCCTCGCCTGGCTGAACTCGAACAGGTACCCGGTCAAGGTCACTTCGTAGGCACCGTGCTTCAACTGGCACAGCCAGGCCCAGTCTAGACCCAGGGTTTGTCCCAGTCTCAGCACCTCGCCGCGAAGTTTGGAGTCGGAAACCGCCCGGCCGGCCCTCTCTAAGATGCGGGCGAAGCCGCCACCCGCCGCGCCGGCGATCATCTTGATGTCCAACGTAAGCAAGTTGCCGGCGTCCACCTTGATCACCTTGCCCCAGTTTTGAAAACCGGGCATCTTCACGACCAGCAGGTGATTGCCGGCAACCAGCCCGTCAAGACTCTCCGGGGTGACTCCCTTGAGTTTGCCGTCCAGGTACAGGTTGCCACCCGGGGGATTCGTCTTGATCGCAACACTGCCGAGCGGAAGCCCGGCCAGCGACGCCTTGACTTCGTTGAAGAGATTGATGACGAAATCCTGGTGCGCCGTTTTCGACAGCTTCAGGTGCGGATCGAACAGCAACAAGTCGATAAAGGCCCTCTTGGATTGCTCTTTGTCTCCAAGCATGGCGCGCCCGACCGCGATTAGCATGATGCTTTCTTTGTAGCGCGCCAGCGGTTCGATGAAGCCACCCATTTTCTCGAATGCCTGCCGGGCAAGAGTGGCCTGCTTGACTACCGTTCCGAATTCCATCTCGCGCAGGGCTTGCTTTGCCGCCTTCATTGCGCTGCGGGCCTTGTCGAGAAACTCCTTAATCTTCGGAGGCGGCTTGGCTTGAAGCTTGCTGGTCAGATCGAGCACCTGGATCTTGGGCGTCTCCCGCATCACCTTCCTGAGGATCTGAGTGATGGTTCCCGCCTGGTGAGCGAGATCATCCGCCATCCCGACGACGAACACCTGCGTGCGATCGCGCATTACGGCCTTGGCCTGAACCGCTAGCGAGAGCGCCAGAACCGAGCCCGCGGCCAGCAGCCACGTCCTGAGTAAGAAATTGGTACCGGGCTGAGACATGACCTTCTCCAGGATTAGAATTGAAACTCGATGGCTCCTTCGTTGGGCTGCGTCAGGTACCATACCAGCGCCGCCGTCCCGCCGGCCACGGCCAGCCCGCCGCCCACAATGACCCAGAACCACCATTTCTCATAAAAAGCAGCTCCTGGAGGAGCATAGGGAATGCAGCGCCCGGAAGCCCCATCGCATATTTCCCCGGTAGTGCAATCAGAATCCGAGTTGCATCGCGCAACCCCCACCGCAAGGTGCTGCTTCTTGCTTCCGGTTTCGGCCTCGGGCAATTTCACGTTGCGATACAGCGATGAGAAAAATGCGTCGCTGCGGGCCAAGAAGTTGTTGCTGGTCAGGTTGAGGGTGGCCGTCCGATACTGCAGCTTCTTGGGCGGTTCCATCTGGGCCAGGACGGCCTCCGCGGTCACCTCGTCGCCGCGCTGCCTGACCTTCACCACCAGCACCTTCTCCACCCGGGTCCAGGCACCGAATTCGAGCACGCCTTTCTCAGGCGGATCCTCGTCGAGGTCGGTCATCAAGGCTTTCAGCTTTCCCTTGAAGGTCGAAGCCTGGGGAGCCGCTTGCAGGTTGGCTTCGGCTGTTTCCTCATGGGTGGCGTAGAAATCCACCACCTGTCCCCAGGGCAAGTAGCCATCCTTTTCCAGCCTCATGAAATGGGAGCCTTCGGGGATCTTCACCAGGGTCAACGGGCTAATTCCCTTGAAGACCCCGTTCAGGTAAACCTCTGCTGCGTTCGGCGTGCTTTGAATCAGAACCGTCCCGGTCGGTGCCGAGGCTACTTCCTCTTTGACCCGGTTGAATATCTCGATCATCGACGGAGGAAATGTCTTGGTGTCGAGCTTCTTGCGCTTGTCAAACATGGCCACCGTGCGGAACTTCTCGGTGCCCTGCTCGTTGTCACCCGAGAGAATGTAGGCCGCCCCGAGATAGAGCAGGCATTCCAGGTACTCCTTGCCGTCTCCCAGCCTTCCGGCGGATTTCTTGAATTGCTCGACAGACTTGTCAAGGGCATCGATCGCCGCGTCCAACTCCAGGTTATCATACTGGTCTTTGCCTTTCTTGAAAAACTCGAGAGCCTTGGCGCGGGCGGCCAAGCGGGGATCACTCGCTCCCTCGTTGAGAAAGGCCCGTAAGTCGACAAGCTCGAATTCCTGGGCTCGGGAGAAGTTTTCCCTGACCAGGTGGTTGAGCATCGAGGCCGCCTTTTCGGAAAACTTATCCATGGGCACGCTGATACAGGCTGTCGGCGCGCCCGCCGCGGCCGCCGTGCTCCATACAAGTGGAGCTATCAGGCAAGCGACGAGCAGGGCCATTGTCATGTAACGTACGCTTGGCTCTTTCGGCAGGGCTCTCATCCAACTCACCTTCCTTTTCCAGGGCTATCCGCCAAACTGCAACAAGATCAGGCTCTGCGGCTCAGAGCTGCGCGGCAACAGAACCGCCAACAAGGTCACCAGCGTCGCCGCACCCACGCCCAGCGAAGTCCAGAACCACCAGGTCTTGTAGACCGGCGTGTGCTGCTCGAAGCGCTCCTCGTCCCTCAGGCGCAAGACTTCGACTTCACCAGCGAGGACCGCTGTTGATTCTAGCACATTCGAACGGCCCTTGATAAGCTTAGAAAACAGTGAATCCACGATCCGGCTGCAATCGGGCGAATCGGGCCGGAAAACACCGTCCTCGGCTCCCAGAAGCCCGCCGCCGTCGACCGCGTACAGACGCAGGCAAACGAAGACCTGCTGCCCGCTTTGAGTCAGCCGGCCGAGGGCCACGATCTTCAAGCCGGCCGCGGCGAGGATGCGGAGCAAGTTGCCGTCCAGCCGCTTCGCGTTTTCCATGCCTGACGTGAAACGGGCCACATTCCGGGTCAGCTCCTCGCCGCCGGGAATATCGAGCAAACGGCAACGCTGCTTGTTTTCCTGGCCCTCTTCCACGACCACTCTTCCCTGCCAGGTTTCATAGCCTGTCTTGCGAACCACCACCAAGTGCCGACCGGCTGCCAGATGCTCTGGCGTACATGGTGTCACCCCTTTGAAGAGACCGTCAACGTAGACCCTGGCCTGCCCCGGCATTGAAAACAGAGAGAATTTTCCCTCCGGCCCGCCGATCACCATGCGCCTGACGCTCTCGAATGTCCTGGCCATGCCGGGCGCAAAAACCGATTTATCAAGTTGCACTCTCCTGTCGTGCACCAGCAGACGGCGGAAAGCCTCCTGCCCCTGCTGCAGCTCTCCCGAGAGAATCTGAGCCGCCCCCAGGTATATCAGCGCGGCGATGTAGCCCCGGCGGGGATCGGTCTCGACCTCTGCCGGCACGCTCTCGAACAACCCGGCGGCCCTGGTCAGTTCGTCCACAGCCCGGGCCAGATCGAGGTTCTCGTAATCCGCAAGTCCCCGCCCGAGCGCTGTATGAGCCTTGGTGAAATCAGGCGAGGGACTCACCTCGCCGTTGCCGCGCAGGATGTCGTCCGTATCGAGGACGACAAAACCCTCCTGGCGCCGGAATCTCTCCAGTCCCAGGTGCTCGACGAGACCCACGACGCCGCGGCTGAAGACATCCTGGGCCGAGATCAGCACCGTCACCCTGGCGGGTGGTTTCGAGTCGCCCGCCCCGGCTGGAAACGCAAGCGCCAACACGGACAGTAAAACAATCACGAACGGGCGTGTTCTTTTCAGGCAGCCAAACATGGTCGGTTGACATATTTTCCCAGCAGTCACCCGAAGTCAAGCCCGCAGCTCATCTAAAATCTTGTGGCATTGACGATTTTTGACGAGCTGTTGTAAAATACTCGACGGAGGTGCGAAATGGGTTTGATCCCCGACGGTACAAGTTTTCTCTTCGTGGGCAAGTTATCTTCCATGACTCGCGAGCAAGCTCGCGCGATCGTGGAGTCACAGGGCGGCTCATGCCCGTCGGGCCTGAGCCACAATCTCGACTACCTGGTTGTCGGGGACGAAAATTCTCCGTTCTACGGCGGGGACAAGAAACCCAAGCAACTGAAAGCCGAAGCCATGATCGAATCCGGAGCACGCATCGCCATCATAAGCGAGCGTGATTTTCTGAACCTCATGGGCGAACAATCAGCGAATCATGCAGGCAGCGATCTGATCCACTCGTCCACCAACGGGTAGACCTCTTCCGGCGCCTTCTTTCCAAATATCAGGTCACCGGGGCCATCAGGTCGTGCACCCCGCTAATGAAAAAAGCGGGCCAATTTGCAAAACGAAATTCCTGACGCTAGCATGCAGATCGTGAACGCAGACATCGCACGCAAGGCCGCCGCAATCGTCGTCTCGCTTCCCGAAAACGTCAGCCTGGTGGCCGCCGCCAAGACCCGCACTCCCGACGAGATTAAATCGGCCATGGAGGGAGGGGTGACCGCCTTCGGCCACAACTACACCCAGGAAGCCGAGCGCAGCATCGCGGCGGTCGGCCGCGCGGCGGTCGCCTGGCACATGATCGGACACCTGCAACGCAACAAGGCCGGCAAGGCCGCGGCTCTTTTCGACATGGTCGAAAGCGTCGACTCCGTCAGGCTGGGCCTGGCCCTCGACCGGGCCTGCGCGGCGGCGGGCAGGGTCATGCCCGTGTTGATCGAAGTCAACAGCGCCGTCGAGCACAGCAAAAGCGGCGCACTCCCGGACGAGGTCGAGGGCATCGCCCGCGAACTGGCCGGGCTCGATCACATCCGCATCGAGGGCCTGATGACGCTGGGGCTTTTTTCTCCCGATCCCGAACAGAGCCGCCCCTGCTTCCGGCTGACGCGCGAGTTGTTCGACGGGCTTTCCAAGACCGGCCTGCCGGGCGTGAACATGCACGAGCTGTCGATGGGCATGAGCGATTCCTACCGCGTAGCCATTGAGGAAGGCGCAACCATGGTGCGCATCGGCAGCGCCATCTTCGGCCCGAGGTGAGGCATGAAAACGGCCGCGCAAGCGGGCGGCGGCGGAAGCCGTCTTTTCTGGATCGCTTTTACGAGCGGATTCGTCTTATGGGTTGCGCTTTTGACAGTCGGCTCGTCCTGGGATCTGCGCTTCTCGCTGCAGGTCGCCGACGCCTCGGCCGTCTACGGCAAGCTTGTCTTACGCTTCGGCGAGCTGCCCGCCTGGCTGGTGGTCGCGGGCTGTGTTTTCGCTCTTGTTAGCGGCCGAAAGAAAGGCTCGCGCCTGCGCCGCTTGCGGCCCTTGGCCCTGGCAGTCCTGGTGGTGGCGCTGGTCGAGCCGCTTCTCATCACCCAGTCACTCAAGTTTCTGTGGGGCCGGGTGCGCCCGCGCAACCTGGGCCCGGGCCTTTCGGCCTATACGCCCTTCTACCTGCCGGCCGGGCCCGGGGCCGGAGAATCCTTCCCCTCCGGCCATGTGGCCATGGCATTTTCGGTCGCGCCGCTGGCCTTCTACGCCAGCCGCTACCTGAGCCGCGCCCGGGGGTTTATCGCCTGGATATTGGTGCTGGCATATGGCCTGGCTGTCGCCTGGGGGCGCATCCTGGCAGGCGCTCATTTCCCGAGCGACTGTATCTTCTCGGCCGGACTGACGCTGCTGGTGGCCGCCGTCGTAAGCGCCACGGCCTTTCGTGAGCCAACAGGTTACCGGTGTTCATCGTCGTTGACAAGCCGGAACAACGATGTGATGCTGCCGGCGAATGACGACCAACAAACAGGGTGAAGGTGTCATTCTAGTACCGTCAATAGTCCCACCGCCGGACGGCGGGCTGGGCGTGGAGGTCCGGGGCGATGAAGCGTATTGTGGTAACCGGTGCGGTCGGGCAGATCGGATCCGAGCTGACCATGGCGCTCAGGGAGCGCTTCGGCGGCGACAACGTGGTCGCCTGCGGGCGAAAAACGCAGCCCGGCGAAGACCTGCGCGACTCGGGCCCGTTCGAGTTCGCCGACTGCACCGATCGCGCAAAGCTCGACGGTGTGGTCGCCAAACACCGCGTGGACACCATCTACCACCTGGCCGCGCTGCTGTCCGCGGTGGCCGAGGCCAAGCCGCAGCTCGCCTGGAACGTCAACATCAACGGGCTGTACAACGTCCTCGAGATCGCCCGCGAGCGCAACTGCGCGGTGTTCACCCCCAGCTCGATCGGCGCCTTCGGCCTCTCCACCCCCCTGGACAACACCCCCCAGGACACCATCCAGCGGCCCAACACCATGTACGGGGTGACCAAGGTGGCCGGCGAGCTGCTGTGCGACTACTACCACAAGCGCTTCGGGGTCGACACCCGCGGGGTCCGCTACCCGGGCATCATCTCCAACATCACACTGCCCGGCGGTGGCACCACCGACTACGCGGTGGCGATCTACTACGAGGCCATCAAGAACAAGCGCTACACCTGCTACCTGAAGGAAGGCACTCACCTGGACATGATGTACATGCCCGACGCCATCAAAGCGGCCATCGACATCATGGAAGCCGACCCGGACAAGCTCGATCACCGCAACGCCTTCAACGTCACCGCCATGAGCTTCGCGCCTGAGCACATCTGCGCAGAGATCCAGAAGCACATCCCCGATCTCACCATGGACTACGAGATAGACCCCGTCCGCCAGGCCATCGCCGAGTCCTGGCCCAACAAGATGGACGACTCCTGCGCCACCGCCGAGTGGGGCTGGAAGCACGAGTACGACCTGCCGAAGATGACCGAGGACATGCTTCGCGTCCTCGGCGAACGCCACGAACGGGGGAAACTCTAGAATCGCAGTCTACAGGATTCTTTTCATCGCCAGGATGCGTCCTCCAAGGCCCGCCCCCGAAGGGGCCTCAGTCTCACTTTTGGTACTTGAACGACAGCTTGACGCGAGCCCTGAAGGCCGCGACTTTTCCGTCCTCGATCTTCATATCGAGCGTGGACACCTCGGCGATGCGCACGTCCTTGAGCGACTTGGCAGCGGTCTCCACCGCGTTCTTGGCCGCATCATCCCATGATTTAGTGCTCGTACCGACCAGCTCAATAATCTTGTAAACGCTGTCTGTCATGATTTTCTCCTTGAAGTTTATTAGCAGCCAGAAGCATCCCAAAGCCCCGACGGCTTGTCAACCGGGGTCTTGCATTTTCACAAAGACGGGTATCGATCGTCCGAACAGCTCACGGTGCAGGGCGTTCAGACGGTGCATCAGCTCTTCGTCTTCCATCGTGATCAGCATCGGTGCTGCCAGCTTTACACCTTCGGCAAGCCAGCGCGGCGGGAGGTGGGGATCGATCTTGAACAGGCTCGCCAGCAGAAACAGTGTCGCCCGCCCGTGTATACCGGTTACGCCTTGGGGCTCTTCCAGGTTGGCCATCATCAGGGCCAGGCGCAGGCGGGCATAAGCCGGGCTGTAGCCCAACTCTCCCAGATAGGCTCCCAGCTCGGAAGTCACGCCGCTGACCGCCTGCTCGGAGTCGGCGCTCATCAGTGCCCAGATGGCCGGCGGCGGCTCGGGCTGCAGACCCAGCCAGCGATGGTGCAACTCGTGCCTGGTCAGGCCCTCAATCAACAGCTGGCCGAGTCTGCCTTGCGGGCCGGCGGACAATTCCTCGGGCGTCGTTCCCGCCGCAGCCAACCCGGCCCGGGCCGCCGAGCCCAGGGCGTCGTCTCTCTCAACCAGCGGCGCTATGCGCCTGGCCATCAACTCGGCCACCCGATCCGTAAGAATTGTCGCGTAGACTTCCTCCTCGGCCGTGGCCCCCACATACTGCTCGACAATGTTCAGCCTGTCCGCACGCGCAAGCAACAAGACCGGCAGCACTTCGCTCCCGCCAGCCTCGCGATAACGGCGACAACCGGTTATGCGGTAGTCGAGCAGGTAGAAAAGATCCCGCTCGCCGCGGGCAGCCGCGGCCCTGATGCGGCCACGGACAAAATATGGAATGCCGCGGCCGCGCAGGAGACGATTGAGCCGATCCCGCGCCCGCCAGATCGAATGCAGCCGCAGCCTGCCGCGGCCACCGAGGTCGATCAACTCGAGCACGGCCGCGCGGATTCCCGGGCAGGCGTTCTCCGCGCCCGTAAGACCGCCGAGCAACACAGCGTAGGCAGGCAGGCCCGCGGGCGCTGCGTGCTTTTGCGAAAGCTCGATGATCATGGCTGGAATTTGCTCTGCGAAGATCTCGTCCAGCAGACTGTCGGGCGGCCGCAACTCACAGACATTGGTTACCCGCTGTCTGTGAACCGCGAGCAGGCTGAGCGCCGAAAGCGCCAGGAGCGCACAGGCTATCATGACGGTCGGCCTGTGCCCCCGCATCCACCACGGCCAGTCTGTGCGCGGGCGCTTTTCATCCGGCTCGCTCTCGTCACGCAGACGCTCTTCTACCAGTCGTATCACCCGTGACAGATCCGCCTCCCGCGCCCCGGGAACTTCCGCGGCGGCCAGGCGCCACAGGGCCAGGCGCCTTCCGGCGAAGGGTCGCACCAGCACGTTGAGCCGCTTGATGTCATGCGGCAGGCTGCCGCGCGCCAGCGCCGAAGCCAGAACCAGGTCCATGCGCGTCAGGCTACCGAGCACCCAGGGCACCTCGAACCAGACGCTTCTCACAAGAGCGGCTACGGCCAGGGCCGCACCGGCTTGCACTGCCAGGATCAAGGCCGCCGCCCTGACATGCAGCAAGGTGTAGCCGGCTTGCACTACCAGGTTGCGCACCCCGACCAGCAGCGACAAGACCGGCAGGTAGGCCAGTAAAAGCAAAAGCAGCATACCGCCCGATTCGGGGGCCCGGCGCCACAAGCGCGGGATCGACGCCAGGGCCAGGGCCAAAGGCCCAAGTGAGAGAACATGGCCCGCAGCCAGTGCCAGCACCATAGGATCGTCCAGGCGTGTGCCGAATTGAGCGATGTCGCCGATCAGCGTAATCAGCGGCACATCTCCGCGATAGGGAAGCAGGTAGAAAAGCAGCCCCAAGACGATCCCCGCGCCGGTCAGCAGGCGGGCGGCACACCAGGGATCGCCCACCGATTGTCCCGGCCCGGGCATTGCATAAAAACCCTTGGCCCCCAGCCTGACCCCGGCGGCCAGCAACGAGATTCCCATCAGAAGCAGCCAGAAGGCGCGGCCGAAAAGCGGGGGCAACCCGTCCGTCAGGTGCCCGAATACCCTCAACGGGTGCGGTCCGAGATTCGCCAACAGGCCTGTCAGCCAGCCGAGGCCCAAAAGAGACAGGGCGGCCGCCGATGTGGCCGCCTTGTGCCAACCCAGCCGGGAGAGGCTGAAAAAGGATGCGGCGCACAACACGGGCGCCAGAATGGCGACCCTTCCGGCCCAGCCGGCATCGAGAAACCCCATCCAGGGCCAGACCGGGTCGTTTCCGAGAAAGTCAAAAGGCAAAAGCGCGGCTACCAACAAGACGGGCGAGAAAATTCGCAAATAGGTTTCGAGCGCTTCCCGTTCCCGATCCACCTAAGCCTCCATACGTTCTCGGAAGAAAACTCTACCCCCGCGGGGTTTGCTCTACAAGCCGAGCCTGCTGAATTCTTCCTTGACACGGGAGCCGGGGCGGGGTAACCGCTTCGCCGCAGACTGGAGAGATGACATGCGTGTAGCCATCATCGGCCTTCCGGGTTCCGGCAAGTCCACTGTTTTTCGCGCCCTGGGCGGGCGGCCGGCCAGCGGCGGCGTCGAGGAGGCCCTGGCATGTGTGCCCGTTCCGGACGCGCGGGTCGATCGCCTGGCGGCCATATACCATCCGCGCAAGACTACGCGGGCGACTGTCGAGTTCGTCGACCTGGCTCACGCCGCCGGCTTGCGCGCTGGAGCCGGTGAGTTGGGCCAGTCTTTCCTGAACTCGGTGCGCCAGGCGAGCGCCTTGGTGCATGTCATCGACGCCTTCAGCCTGCCCGGCGACGCCGGCGAGGTCAGCGGGGCGGTCGAGGCACTGGACGCCGAGTTGGCCTTATCCGATCTCGACCAGTGCGAGAAGCGCCTCGAGCGCATCAAGAAGGAGGGCCAACGCGCGGGGGCCGTGCTTCATGAAAGCCGGCTCCTCACCCAGGCCGCAGGATTTCTCGGACGCGGGACGCCGCTCAGGACCGTGCCGGAACTGGCCACCTCTGAAGAGTTGCGCAGCTTCGCCTTCCTTACCGCCAAGCCGATGATCACCTTGCTGAACACGGCCGAGGATGCCGTGCAGTCCGGACTATCGCTCGACTCGCGCTCGGGTCCGCAAGACCGTGTGCTCGCCCTGGCCGCCGCCCTGGAGGCCGAGATCGCCGAGCTTTCGCAGGAAGAGGCGCGCGCTTTCCTGGCCGACTACGGCATCGATGAACCGGCCGGTCAGCTGGTCATCAGGAGCTGTTACGAGCTGCTGGGTTTGATGAGTTTCTTCACCGTAGGCGAAGACGAAGTGAAGGCCTGGACGATTCCCGAAGGCGCCAGCGCCCGGCAGGGCGCCGCGGCCATCCACAGCGACATCGCCCGGGGCTTCATCCGGGCCGAGGTGATCGACTGCGACACGGTGCTGGCTCTCGGCAGCTTCGAAGAGGCCAAGCAACATGGCAAGTTGAGACTGGAGGGCCGGGACTATGTCCTGCAGGACGGCGACGTGGTATCATTCCGCTTCAATGTATGAAATGCCGTCTTCGGCGAGGACGCGGTCATGGCGAATCACAAGCGGCGCCGACAGGATGGACCGGGGGGCTCCGGGCCGGCGCCCGGGCGCCGCTCATTGGGCTGGGCCAGCGATCGCCTGCTGCAACTGGGAGTCGAACTGCGCCGGGCCAGCCTGCTCGAGCCCACCCTGCAGGCGGTGACCAGGCTGTCCGTCGATCTGACTCGTTCGATCCAGGGAACTCTGCGGCTGCTCGACGAGAGCGGCAAGCGGCTTCTGACCAGCGCGCGCATTGGCCCCTCGGTTCACAAGCGCGGGGCGCCCGCCTTCAGATTCGGCGAGGGTTTCATCGGCTGGGTGGCGGTTCACCGCCGGCCGGCCTATACCAACCATCCCGCCTCCGATCCGCGCTTCGTATCCCGCACCGGCCAGGTGTGGACACCCGGGGCGGTGATGGCCGTTCCGCTGCTCAGCAGCCAGGACTGCATCGGGGTATTGAGCGTCTCCAAGAAGATTCATGCACCCTACAACGATCTCGACCTGCGCCTTCTGCAGCTCGTGGGGCAACTTTCAGAACCGCGGCTAGAGATCGCGCGCCTTATGCGGCTCAACGAGAGCGATCCACTGACGCTTTTGCACAATCGCCGGCACCTGGACGACAGGCTGCCCCAAGAAATCCAGGCCGCCCGGCGCAAGAACAAGCCACTGGCTGTCGCCATGCTCGACATCGATCACTTCAAGCGGGTCAACGACAGCCACGGGCATGACGTCGGAGACGAGATCCTGTATGAATTCGCCGAGAGGCTCCGGCACGAGAGCCGTTCGACGGATGTCATGGTGCGCTGGGGAGGTGAGGAATTTCTGGCCTTGTTCCCGGACACCACCCTGGTGCAGGGACGCCGCATCGCAGAGCGAATCCTGCTCGCAATCAGTGACAAGCATTTCAACAGCACGGCCGGCAAGCTTTTCTTGACCACCAGCGCGGGGTTGAGCATGCTGAACGGCAAGGATGACACCACATCGCTGCTCCGTCGCGTGGATCGATCCTTGTATACGGCCAAACGCCGCGGCCGCAATCGGCTGGTTACAGATTCGGGCAAGACACATTGAAACGCAGCCCGCTTCATGATATCGCTTGGGGCAAGCGAGAGGCAGGGTTGAATTGGAATATAGCTTCCACGAAGAATCCCAGCGTGTGCTGGTAGTCGACGACGAGAAGGTCATCCGCGAGATCCTCAGCGATTTTCTCAGCATGGAGGGTTTCGTGGTCAAGACCGTCGAGGACGGCATCGAGGCCCTCCACGAGATCGAGCAACGTTCATACAACCTGGTAATCACCGATTTGAAAATGCCCCGCATGGGGGGCATCGAGCTGCTCGAACAGATCAACCAGCGACAACAGAGCCTGCTGACTGTTATCATGACCGGCTTCGGCACGATCGAGACGGCCATAGAGGCGATGAAGAAAGGCGCCTACGATTACATCCTCAAGCCGTTCAAAGTCGAGGAAGTCATCCACATCGTCCAGCGCGGGCTCGAACAGCAGCGACTGCAGCAAGAGAATATCCAGCTCCGGGAAGCCCTATCCATCTACACCATGTCCGAGACGCTCACCAAGACGCTCTCGCTGGATACCATCTTAGACATCATCGTCAACACCACCCTCGAGGAAACCGCCGCCGACGTGGCCACACTGGTCTTGATGAACCCGGTCAGCAAGGAGTTCGAGGAGCGGCTACGCCGCAGCCAGGGCGGTTCACCGGGCGAGGAGGATACCGAGGAGCTGGACCTGGTCGAGATCCTGGAGCACTACAGGGAGGATCGCCCCATTCTCTACCACGGCACCAGGGCCAACCGCTTCTTCAAGCGTCTTCCCGGCGGGCAACAGCTTTCTTCATTCATCAGCGTTCCTCTCAAGATCAGGCTCGAGATCATCGGCATGCTCAACATCTGCTCGTTCACGCGCGGCCACAAGTTCCCCGAGGGGCAGCGCAAGATGCTCAGTATTTTAGCCGACAGGGCTTCCTCGGCCATCGACAACGCCAGGCTGTTCGAGAACCTGCAAAGCACTTTCCAGCAAACCATCCAGGGCTTCGCCCGGGCAATGGAGGCCAACGACCAGTACACCCATGGCCACTCCGACCGGGTCATGCAGCACTCCCGGCTGATCGCCGAGGGGCTGCGCCTAGACAGGGAGCATGTGCTAAGAATCTGCACCGCGGCCTTGATGCACGATATCGGCAAGATCGGCATTCCCCTGGATGCGCTCAAGAAACCGCAGAAGCTGACCAAGGCCGAGTACGAGATGTTCAAGGAGCACCCGGACAAGGGTCGCCGCATCCTGGAACCGATCGATTTTCTGAAAGACATCGTCCCGGCCGTTTACCACCACCACGAGCAGTACGACGGCACGGGCTATCCCCTGGGCCTCAAGGGCGAGGAGATCCCGCTCGAGGCCCGTATCCTGGCAGTGGCCGACACATACGACGCCATGACCAGCGATCGCGCTTACCGCGCCGCCCTGTCGCACGAGATCGCCGTCGCCGAATTGAAGCGCTGCGCCGGCACCCAGTTCGATCCGCGCATCGTGGCCGTCTTCATCATCGAGATGGAGAGGCAGCGAGATCGAGCCAGTCCGGAGATTTCGGGAAACGAGCAACAAGAGCCGCAGGCCGAGTAGTCATTTCGGATTTACCCTCTTTTTTTGAGTCCGCGCCCTTCCATGCTATTCTCTTATGATCGTGGAAGATCTTCCCAAGAGCTTCGGTCGTTACGAACTTATCGAACTGCTGGCAACCGGCGGGATGGCCCACATCTTCCGGGCACGGCTGGCTTCCGCCCGAGGCACCGAGAAAGAACTGGTTATCAAGCGGGTCCTGCCGCACCTGACCCAAAACCGCGATTTCATCGACATGTTCATCGACGAGGCCCGCATCTCGATGCCTTTGAACCACGGAAACATCGTCCAGGTCTTCGAATTCGGCCAGGAGGGCAACGATTACTTTCTGGCCATGGAATACGTCCGTGGCCGCAACCTGGAGACTGTTCTCGAAAGGATGAAACTGGCTGAAGACAAGGTGCCATTTCCGGTGGCCTTGTTCATAGCCACCGAGGTCGCCAAGGGACTCGCCTACGCCCATCGCTTCCGTGATCCGCACGATCGACCAAGCGGGATCATTCACCGCGACGTCTCGCCGCAAAACATCCTGGTGGGGTTCCAGGGCGAGGTCAAGCTGACCGATTTTGGGATCGCCAAGGCCAGAAGCCGCATCCGCAGCACCGCCCAGGGTATCATCCGCGGCAAGGCCTGCTACCTGTCACCCGAGCAGGCAGAGTGCCGCGAATTGGACGGCAGATCCGATCTCTTCAGCCTCGGGGTTGTGCTTTACGAGATGCTCACCGGCACGCGACCCTTCGAGGGCACCAACGAAATCGAAACGCTTGCCAAAGTGTGTAGGGCGGCCGTGCAGGCCCCTTCGCGACTGCGTGCGGATATTCCGTCCGAACTGGACGGCGCCGTGCTCAAGTGCCTGAACCGCGATCCCGAGCGCCGTTTCGCGGACACCGGCGCCTTGCAGGTGGTTCTTTCCAGGATCCTCCACGAGCAGGCCCCGGGGTTCACTTCGGCCGAGCTGGCACAGTGGATGCGGGCCTATTTTTCTGAGGACATCAACCGCGAGACCATCGCCCGCACGACCCGCGAGCGCATGCTGCAACGGCTGGCGCGCGAGGGCGACAGCTCCGGCAATACCCTGACCACCGGCGAGATCCTGCAGATGGGAACATTGTCGATCACGACGGGCAACACAAGCAAGATTGGCTCGCGCCGCTGGATGCTTCTGATCCCCTTGCTTTTCGTACTGGGCCTCGGTCTGGTTATCTGGCTCTCGCCCGCCCTGAGAGCCAGCCTTTTCGGCGAGCGCCCGGACGGGGGAGACATCCCGGATGCGGGTGTAATATCAGCGGGAGACAGCCGGCCTGTCGCGCCCGATGCCGGCGCGGATCCAGAAGCGTCTGTCGGCAATGACGGCCGTGTGGCTGCCGACGAGCCACGCGCGGCTGACCGGACGGCCGCCGTCCGGCCGCCCGCGCGCTACGGACAGCTGAACATCAACTCGCGTCCCTGGGCCTATGTCTGGCTGGACGGCAGGCGCCTGCCCGGAGAGACGCCGCTGTTCGGGGTTCGAGCGCGGGTTGGCAAACACAGGTTGCGTTTTTACAATCCCGAACTTAAGATTGAGAAGATCAAGGCAGTTAGGGTGCGTCATGGACAAACGACACCCGTCAGCATCGAGCTGACCGAATGAGCGTGTCCAACAACTAAGGAGCCGGATCATGCGCAAGTGGCACATGTTGCTATTTTCCCTGCTGGTAGCCTCCTGCACGGGCGGCGCCAGCTCCAACGACGCCGGCTTGCAAGATGGTGAGGACGCCGGTGACGTCGATCCTTGTTTGGCCGCCGTCCCCGAATGGCAGTCAATATGGAGATCCACGGTCGAGACGTCCGGGCTCGAGGGCTTGACTCCCGATATCAATATCATGGACGTCTGGGGCAGTGCCCCCGACGACGTCTACGCGGTCGGCTTCGCCGGCAACGTTATACACTACGACGGCAACAGATGGACCAAGATGGAATCCGGCTCAACGGCCAACCTCGAAGGTGTTTGGGGCTATGTATTGAAAGACGATCTGGGTGCGGTCACACGCACCGACGTTTTCGCCGTCGGGCAAGAGGGCACCATCCTGCGCTACGACGGAAGCTCCTGGCAGCCCCAGCGGGTGATCAACGATCCCGATCCCGCCAATCCCGATCCCCAGCCGGTGACCGGGAACTTCCACGACGTCTGGGGCGTGGCGGCGCCCGGTCCAAACCCCGACCAGCAACCGACCGTCATCGCCGTCGGGGGCGAGGGCCTGATCGCGCGCTGGGAAGCCCTGGACGCCGAGTTTTTAGAGATGCGCCAGCGGGTCGACTTCGAATATCCCTGCGACGCCGGCACCTGCACCCGCACGAGCTACCAACGCTTCAGCCCGGAGCGTCTGGGGGGCGTGTTCGGCAGCGCCCAGGATTTCTTCGTCACCGTAGGCAACAACGGAACCATCCTCGAGTACGACGGCAACGCCTGGACGCGTTTTACAATCAACAATTTCACCACCCACCTGAACGGGGTCTGGGGCCGGGGCGCCTGGGAGATTTTCGCGGTCGGTCTCGACGGAACCATACTGCGCCGCAACAACTCAGGCCAGTGGGAGAACCTGCAAGACCTGGCCGAGGCGCAGGGCGGCTTCGTCAACGTCAACAAGATCTACCTGCGCGGCACCTGGGGTTTCTACCAGGCCAAGTGCGGCCCGGTGCCCGACGGAGGCACCGACCCGGTGGATACCTCCTGGGCCGTCTTCATTGGCTGGGACAACCAGGTCTTCTTTTTCCACGACCGCCTGATCTGCCCATTCGGAGAGTTGCCGGTAACCCGGGTGGAGGGCATCTGGGGCACCCAGCCGCGCTCCGAGGCCGATCGCACCGACTCCGACGGCGGTATAGTCTGCGACCCGGTGGATATTATTGTAACCGGAGTAAACGGCAGTATCACGCGTTTCAGCGATGACCAGGGCCGTTGACGCACAGGGCGAGGCCCGGGAAGTTGTAGACGTATCCGGATCGGACGCCCTGATCATGAACGCAGTCCAGCTGATCCTGGCCGAGAAGCGGACCTCGCTCTCGGCCCTGCGGACGGGCATTGCCGTCTTCGCCCTGCCGCTCACCGTACTGGGCCTGCTGATCGCCACCTCGAGATACTACGACTTTTTGCAAGTCATCCCCCTTCTCGTTCCGGTGCTGATCATCTGCGGGGCTCTGGCCCTGCTCGGCGGCTACCTGATCATCCGTTCCATCGTCCGGATCCACCACCACGATCGCCTGGCTGGAGAGATCAAGCGCAAGCATAGCAGTATCGCCGAGTTCATGGATTAG
>DATKYQ010000075.1:0-91355 GCA_035528415.1 Myxococcota bacterium
GGCCCCGGAGATCGATGGATCGAACTGGTCTTTGGGATCGGTGGTAAGCTGAGACTCGGTTCCCTCGAAGCGATAAGCCTGGGCGGGAAGCGCAAGGAAAGCAGCCAGCACCACGAGCCCGCACGCGACCAAGATTTTCCCGTTCATGATCCGGATCTCCTTTCCCTCTCCATCTCCTCCAATAAAAAAACGAACCGCCACTTCAAGTGGGCGATCCGCCGGGTCCTCTTTCTCGTCTTCTCGCGGCCATCTTCGGCAACCCTTCTTTCCATTCTACGGATCAGGGTTTTGCGCTCCAGAAACTTCCTGGATTGCCTTTATCGGATGGCTCATCCGATCTATTCTTCCTACCTTGTAGACTATACTGTATTTCCTGCCGATTTGTCAAGGAGAAATATGTGGGTTCTTCTTGTTGTCTTTCCACATCTCGGGCGATGTGCGGATGTGAAATGCGTCGGGTCGCGTGTCGACCACGATACCCGGAGATTTGCTCCTGGTCAGGTTTCCTCCCACGTCGTAGGCCTCTACCTGGAGCCGGTTCGATCCTTCCTTCAGGGCGACTACCTGGCGGAACCTGCCCTTGGAGTCTACCCGGATTATCGCGCCGCCAACCCTGACGCGGGCGCCGGGCGTGGTCTTGCCGGCAACCAGCAGACTGCGGTTCGCTAGCTCGGTTTTCTGGGGCCAGCGAACCTTCAGAAACAGGTTGTGAGGTACCTTGATCGGATCTTGCGGAGGACTGCCTTTGGAAATTCTCGTCAGGTATCCGGCCGGGACCTTTATCACTTTCCCTTCCGCCTCCACCTCTACTTCGCCCCGGCTTGTGCCCAGCGCCACCCGGCCGCGCCTGTCGACACCCATCTTGAACGCGCCGCCGCTGGTCCTGGCCACCGATTCCGCGGCCTGCACCTCGAAGCGCTTCCCGGGATTCTTGATCACGTCGGCGGACAACATGCCCTCTTGCAGCAAGAAACGCGACACTCCCTCGGTCAGGCCTTTGACCTCGAACTCCGAGGCCGAGTCCAGCTCCACCAAGAACACCCCCGGCTTCGAAAGCACCGCCTGGGCCCGGACGTCCGTCCTGATGCGATCCTTCGGTTCCAGAACCATGCCCACCTCGGCCGTCTGCCACTTCTTACCCCGCCGGCCGATCTCAACTTTTCCTCGCGCCTCTGTCAGCGACAAGGCCATTGGAATCGATTGTGGTTCGCTCGGTGTCTCGGTCGGCGCGACTTTCAGGTCGCCAGGCGCCCGGGGTGGGTTCTCAACCGGTCCCGAAACGGAAAGGCCGCGTTCGAACAACAGGTAGTACACCAGCGGCACCAGCGCTACAAAGGCCAGCACGGCCAGAATGAAAAACAGGCGCCCCTTCACGCGTTTTCTCCTGCCACCGGCAGGAAAACACTGAAAGTGCTCCCCCGGCCCGGTTCACTCTCGACCTCAATGCGCCCGCCGTGATCTGCGATGACCCGGTAAGCCACCGACAGCCCTAACCCGGTGTTGGTCCAGACGTCCTTGGTGGTGAAAAACGGCTCGAAGATCCGATCGAGCTGTTCGGGCGGAATACCCTTGCCCGTGTCCGCGACCATCACCTTGACTTCTCCGGCGGAAACTTTGTTGGAGCGAACGATCAACACTCCGCCCTTCTCCCGCATGGCCGTCTTGGCGTTAGAGAAAAGGCTCAAAAACACGCGCATCAACTGGCGGTGGTCGCCGGTCACCTTGACTCCGGGTATCACGTCCCAGCTCGTGTTGATATTCTGTTCTCTGAGCTGCTGCTCGGTCAACGAAAATGCGTCCCCGAGGACCTGGTCCAGATCCACCTCGACGTGCTCGGGATCTTCCTCCTGTTCCGAGAAGCGCAACAGGTTTTGTGTAACCTCCCGGCAGCGCTTAGCGGCCGACTCGATTTTCTTCAACATCTCAAGCTCTCTCGGAGAGCTTTCGAGCTTTTTAAGAATCAACTGCACGTTGCCAAGAATGCCCACTAACGGGTTGTTGATCTCATGCGCCACCCCGGCGCCCAGCTGCCCAATGGCGGCAAGTTTACTGGTCTCGAGCAGGCGCCGGTGGGCCAGATCGAGTTCGCGGGTCCTCTCTTCGACCCGCCTGGCCAACTCGCGGTTCCAGGCCTCGATCTCTTCCCTGGAGGCCGCTAGCTCCTCACCCATGTGATTGAAAGTACGGGCCAGAATACCCACCTCGTCGCGCGAGGCAACGGCCACCCGCGCGGACAGGTTGCCCCGTGAGAACTCCTCGGCGCCGGCAACGAGCAACCTGAGATTCTTTGTAATCCTGCCCGTGAAAAGCCATCCCAGAAACACCAGGGCCAGGATCGAAATGCCGGTCCAGGCAAGCGTTACCCGCCGCGTGCGGCGAATCTCGGCTAAGGCCTCAGAGCGCGGCTGGTCGATGATCACGCCCCAACCCAACTCCGGCACACGGGCATATGCCGCCAGTGAATCCCTCAGGAAGAATGAGCCCTGTTCCCGCCTGCCGAGAGCGGCGACCGCGGGATGGCCGGACATGTCGCGCAGCCCGTTAGCGGTTTTTCTGTCGGGATGCGCGATCACCCGGCCCCTGTCGTCAACCATCCAGGCAACCCAGCCCCGAGTATCTCCGGCCTCGACGACACGGCGCACGATGCGCTCGAGCGACATTTCCAACGCAATCAACCAGCGCTTCTGGCCATCCGGGAGCAGCAACGGAACGACAAACGAGATGCGCAGGCCGTCTCCGACGAAACGCGCTTCCCCGAGAACAAGGCTGTCCGCTGAAACCCCGGTTGCCTTCTTGCGCGGCAAACCGGCCAGGAAAAGCGTATGTTCCGCGAGGCTGACGCCTTTGCGGCCGGCGTACTCCGGGTAGCGTTCGGGGTGATCGAGGTACACACCGGGCACGATCTCGCCGCCGTCCTTGTTCAGCAGCGCCACCTGAGTGATGTCCTCGCTCTGCTTGTAGAGGATGCCCAGCCAACCTGCCAGCTCCTCCGGTGACATTTCCTCGACCGACAGGTAGCCCATGGCCCTCCTGATACGCCCGAAGATTTCCTTCATCTCCCGCTCGACCACTCCAGCCAGGACGACGGCGGAATCCCGGCGGGAAGCCAGCAGGCGATCTTCGAGCTGGCGCTCGTTGTTGTGCAGGATGAACATACCCACCACCAGCGGGATGGCAGTCGCGGCCAGGACGAAGATGATCAGTTGCTGGTACAACTTCATGGGTTTGCGGGCTCTGCAGCCTCTTTAGAACTGTTGACCAGAACACTCGAGGCTATCGACTTGGCCTTCTTCTTCAACTCGGCCGCCTTCTCCGCAATCTCGGCGTGCGACCTGAACTGGCCGGGCTCGACATGAACGGCCGCCAGAGAAATGGTCATGATTCCGAAACGACGCATCTCGCCGAACCTGTCCTCGGCCTCGATGTAGCCGCGAGCCTGGTCGGTAGGGTGATAGTAGAGCGGAATGAGCCTGTCGAAGTTGGCAATGATCTCGTTGCCTATCGACTGTATCCTGTCGGGCGCGCTTACCAGCACGAAGTCGTCTCCGGCGATGTGTCCCACGAAATCCGACGGATCGCCCAACTTCTCGACAGCCTTGCGAATCAAGTCACCCGTCTGGTGGATGACGCCGTCCGCCTTGGCGTAACCGTAGTAATCGTTGAAAGCCTTGAGGTTGTCCAGGTCGAGATAGCACAGCGAGAATGCCTCGTCCGACACCAGTCGTCGGTTCAGCTCTCTCTCGAGGGCAACGCTGCCCGGCAGCTTGGTGGTCGGGCTGGAGTCTAGCTCGCGCTCCTTGCGCTTGATGACGGACTCGACCCGCGCCCCGAGTTCCAGAGCGTCGAAGGGCTTGACCATGTAATCGTCGGCGCCCATCTTTAAAGCGTGGACCTTGTCAAATGTTCTTCCGCGCGCACTGATGAAAATGATGGGTATGTCGGCAGTGCTGCGCTGGGAGCGTACCTTCTCGGTGACCTGGAAACCGTCGAAGTCGGGCAGCATCAGATCGAGCAAGATCGCATCCACGTTGCTCTTGGCCAGCATTGCAAGCGCTTCGCGCCCCGATCCGGCCTCCAGGGTGGCATAGCCCTGCTCCTCGAGAACGTCCTTGCATACCGAGCGGATGGCGGGATCGTCGTCGACCACTAGGACGGTGAACATGCGCTTTGCCAGGCCGCCCGACGTCACCAGTTGTTTCACCGACGCGACCAGTTTATCGAGCGGCACCGGCTTGGCCAGGTAGGCAGAGGCCCCGGCCCGGTAGGCGTCTTCCTGCGACTCGAGGACAGACAGTACCAGCACCGGTATCTCACGGGTCTCCGGGTCGTGTTGAAGAATATCGGTGACCTCGAGACCGCCCAGGTTTGGCATGCGGATATCCATGATGATCAGGTCGGGGTGCCTCTCCCTGGCCAACAACAGGGCATCGTTTCCGTTGTGGGCCACATTGACGTTGAACCCCTGCGACATCAGCAGCCCCTTGATTACGTAGGTCGTGCCGCGATCATCGTCCACCACGAGGATGCTGGGCGGAGACCTGAAGCGCAACGTGGGCGACGGTGACTTACTCAGCGGGGGAATCTCTTCTACGCATGGCTCGATTTCCCCGACCGCCCGCGGAAGCGTGAATATGAAGCTGGTGCCGGTTCCCCTGCCGGATTCCACCCAGATGCGCCCTCCGTGCGCCTCGATGATGCTCTTGGAGATACTGAGCCCCAGGCCTGAACCGGCCACCACCCCTCCACGGCTGCACGAGGCCTGCTCGAACTTGTCGAAGATGCGTTCGTGGTCTTCTTCCTGAATCTCCACGCCGTCGTTGAAGACGCTGACACCAAACAGGTCGGGCATCGCCGCCGACTGGAAAAGCCTGACCTTAATACGACCGCCCTGCCGGGTGAACTTGAGCGCATTGGAGAGCAGGTTGTTCAGCACCTGGTGCAGCCGGTTCCGGTCTGCGCGCACGTTCATGGGCTGCCCACCGACCTCCAACTCCAATGACACCCCGCCCTCCTCCGCGGCCGCCATGTAGTTCTCGGACGCATCCCTTACCAGGTGGACCAGATCGACCTGGCGCATCTCCATCTTCATGCGGCCCTGCTCCAGGCGCCTAAGATCGAGAAGCTCGTCGATGATGATGTTCAGCTTGTCGCAGCTTCCCTTTGCCAGGCTCAAGTACCTCTCCTGCTTGGCATTGAGATCTCCGGCAAAGTGGTTGAGCAGCAGGTCCAAGGCGCCACCGATACTGGTCAAGGGCGTGCGCAGTTCGTGTGAGACTATCGAGACAAACTCCTCCTTGCGCTCTTCGAGCTTCTTCTCCTCGGTGATATCACGCAGCACGACGGCCACTCCGACAAGCCGTGTGTCCTGGACGACCGGTGAAACTATCGAGTGCAGCACGCGATCGAAGACGTGAATCTCCTCCTTGATTATCGCCCTCTCGGTCACCTGCCAGCCGCGAACCAGGTCGAAGGGGTAGAACCCCAGCACCTCCTTGAGGTAGCGGGTGCTGACCGGCGTGTCCGGCGGAAGGTGCAAGAGCCTGCGGGCGGCCGGATTGATGACGAACACCTGGTCGTGTTCGTCAGCCATGATCACACCGTCGGCCAGGCTTTGAACCATGAGATCCAGTCGCTGGCGTTCTGTCGCAAGCTGCAGCTTCATCCCGCGGATGATGTCCGCGGTCTGGTTGGCAAGTATGTCGAGCAGTTGGCGCGTGTCCTCCCTGAAGATGTCGGGCTTGGTCGAGCAGAGCATTATCAATCCGCTGGGCTCACCCGCGATCCTGAGTGGCACGCTCAGGCTTGAGTTTATCGTTTGCCGTGAGTCCCCGGCAACGGCCGGCTCCCCGGTGATACGGATCATGACGTCCGTGTCGTCGATCTGCCTGCCGCAACTCTCACGGTAAGCGGCGATGACATTCTCGCGCAATGTAAAGAGCAGATCTTCTTCCAGCGGCCGCCGGCAGTGAATATTCAGAAGAGCCTTCGAACTCCCCTCTTCCTCGATCAGCGAGACGCAGGCGTCGAACTCGACTATGTAGGGCAGGTACTTGACCACAGCCTGAACGATCTCCTCGTAAGAGCGTACCCGCGAGGCCTCCTTGCTCAGATCGAGAAAGACGGTCATGGCGTTCAGGCGCAACTCGAGATCTTGAAGCAGGCATTCGGTATCCTTGCGAAGCTGGTAGTTTTCGAGAGCATGTCGAATGGTCAGCAGAAGGTCGTTCAAGTCCCAGGGTTTGACGATGTAGCGATAGACCTCGCCCCGGTTGATGGCGTCGATCAGATCTTCAGGCTCCGTGTAACCGGTTAAAATTATCCTGACCATGGCGGGATTAATCTGCCTGGTCTTTTCAAGCAGCTTGGTGCCGGACATCTGCGGCATGCGCTGGTCGGTTATCAGCATGTCGACCGACTGGTTCTGAAGAATATCGAGGGCCTTTTCACCGCTGCTGGCGGTTAAAACATCGTAGGAGTCCTCGAGTGCTCGCTCAAGCACGTCGAGGACGTCCACGTCGTCGTCGACGGCCAGGATCTTATAGCGTTGCCCGCTCATCGTATTGCTCCGGCCCGATGGTATCACACCGGCGCCGGAGCGCAACTCCGGCGATCAGAAATTGTAGAGGATCGAGAAAAGCCCCGAGATGGCCGGAATACCGCTGGGGAGCACGTAGAAAAAGTCACATTCCAGGCCGACGGTGAAGTGCTTGAGAAGCGTGTAGTACTCGAAGCGAATGCCGGCGAAAACGTCGCCGTCCACCGGTGACTGGTCGGGCTCGGCCGAGGGATTGATCAGCACGATCCCTCCTCCCAGCCTGCCTTCAAGCGCCCAACGGCGGCCTGAAAGCACGTCGTAGTCGGCAGACAGATTGAAAAAGGTCATGCCGAAATCGAGATGATAGTCGCTGCAGTTGGTCCCGGTGCATTCCTCGGGGTACGCGAGCGGGTTGGATGCCTGATAGCCGTTGAGGTAGGAGAACTGGATCGACAGCGCATCGCTGATATCGTAACCGGCCTCGAGCCCGAAGCACGGCTGGCCGTTCGAGTATCCCCGGGCCCCGGCCAGCGTGAAAAAGATCCCGCCGCGGCCCTCGAAATACCATCCGGTCACCCGCTCGAAGTCGACCTCTTCGCCCTGATCAACGGCGATGGTCGCACTGTCTTCGCTTTTTGACTTCTCGGCCCCGGCCGCCTTGTCGCCCGCCCCCCGCGCGGGAAGCGACACCAACAACAGGAGAACCGCCGACGCCAACATCAGTAACCATATTCTCATGGTTGTCTCTCCACTATCCCGCCGTAGTAAACATGAACGGGTAGGTTACGATGACCTCGCCCGAGCCCTTGGGAGCCGGGAACCGAATACGGCGCACCACGCGCAGCACGCACTCCTCGACGTTGGCGTTGTGCATGGTGCTCTGGATTACGTTGGCCTCGCTCACCCGCCCGTTGCCGGCGATGGTGAAGGTTGTCGTGATCTTGCCGTAGAGGTTCGGATCCTTGGAAAGTTCGCGCTCGTAGCAATACTTGAACTGAGCCCAGTAACGTTTTATGTAGCGTCCGACGACCTCCTGCGATAAACCGCCGATAACCCGGGTGCGGCCCTTGACGACACGCACAGAGTGCTTGCCACGGTGACCGATCTTTACGCTTCCGAACCCCCGTCCGCTGCCGCGGCCGTAGCCGTGGGTTCCCAGGCCTCCAAGGCCCAACCCGCCACCGCCGCCGCCGGGACCCCCGCCGCGGGTTCCGAGACCGCCGAAGCCGCCCGAGTCGCCCATGCCCGAAGAACGCAGGCCGGCCAGCGATTGGTCGAGGCTGGCCATTGCGGAGCCGCCGAAAACCGATGACGAGTTGTCGCCGGTGCCTCCGCCACGCCCCTTCAGAAGACCCAGGATTCCGGCCGATGTCGCAACCTTGCGATCGATCTTCTCCTTGACTTCCCGGGGAATTTCCTTGCTGTCCTTCGACTTCGATTTCGACTCCACTTTCTTCCACTTGCCGGTTTCGGCGACCTTGATCTTCTCTTCTTTCTTCTTCTTGATCTCCTCGAAGGTCTTCTTCTTCTCGGCGTTCTGGTTGGGCATGATCAACTGTGCGAAGCGGGCCGGGTTTTTCAGGTAGTCCGAGGCCTCTGTCTTGAACTCGGGAGTTGCCTGGATCAGCACCCACATACCGACCGAGAGCACCAGGCAGATCAAAAACCACTTCGAGAGTCTCAGATCCGAAGAAGACAGCACACCGGCGCTGACGCCCCGGGCCGGCGAGACATACTGGATGACGAAAGCCAACTGACCCATCATCACCCGGCACTTTTCGTCTAGGTCGAGGGCGTAGGTGCGCACGGCCCCCGCGGAAGGTAAGCTGCCGACATCGACGGGTTTGCCCTTCTTGCGAACCTCGATTTCCATCCCGTTGGCTAGGTTGACGACGCAGCCCGCCTTGCCCCCGGGACTTACCAGTGTATATAACTCACCGCCGAACCTGTCCGTGGTTATCGATATGCTGGCACCGGGGGCGTCACCCACCGTGACCTTCTCGCCCTCGCTGAACTGCCGCGTGTCGAGCACGATCCGGCCCCACAGCACCTTGACTTCGACCAACTTCTCTCCCTGCAGGGGACGCTCCATGGCGAGCATCTCGCGTTCGAAGAAGTTCTGGCCGCTGACGGGAGATTCGATCTCGCTTGCCCTGGGAATCTCCCTGCGTCTTATGACTTCGGTTCGCGGTGCCTGCGGCATTGCGGGAGGCCGTGCCGAGCGCCCGGGGCTGCGCCGCGGAGGCCGCATGACCGGAGTGGGCTCCTTCTGCTCCTCGGTCTCATCCTGGCCGAGTTCTTCTTCGAAGGTTTCTGAGGCCTGTGCGGCTTCTTCCCGAATGTCTGTGTCTTTCTTCGAGGGCCTGTCCGCCTTGGTGTCCACCTCGTCCGAACCGACACCGACGACGAATATCTCTACCGCACCGGCGGAGATAGTGTCGCCGCGTTTGACGATGGCCTCGCGACGGATCTCCTCGCCGTTGACCTTGGTACCCTCCTCGGATCCAAGATCGCTCAGCAAGGCCGTGCCGTCTTCTTCGCCGACCTTGAGAATGGCGTGAATGCTTGAGACCGAGGTGTCGTCAAGACACAGGTTGGCAGCCGAACCGCTGCCGATGATGACGCTCTTCTGCTCGAACTCATGTCGGCCGCCGCCTGCTCCCTGCACCTCGACTTCGAGAGTAATGCTCAGTTTGGATTCTTTACTCGCCATGACAAGACCTCGCCTTCCATTTTTGCCTGGTGACAATCACGTATGTCTCAAAGATTATCGACCGTCATGAGCATCTCGGGCAGAAAGTTGTCCCTGACCCTGATCAAGAGGTTGAAATTCGCCTTCTTCTTGTTCATCAGATACGAGCCCTCAGGTTTCGTCAACTCGCCGGTGATGGTAACATCGGAGAAGTCGATGATGGTCGTCTTCTTGTAGACGATCTGTTCTTCAGCGGCCGCGGCGGTTCCCTCTTCCTGGGCATTAGCGACTCCAGACAGCCCAGGCACCAGCGTCATGCCAAGAACCAGTGTCAGAATCAATCTCTTCATGACTTCCTCCTCCCTGCCAACGCGGGCCGGGAACGCGCTTCACCTTTCTACATCGACACCATACGACCAAAAAGGTTTCTCCGAGCAATCATTTGTCCTTCTTTTCCGAGGCGGGTTTAGCCGGCTTCCCTGACGCAGCAGGGGCCTTCTTCTCGGCCGGTTCTTCGGCAGGCTTCTCGACCGCCTTCTCGGCCGGTTTTTCAGCAGGCTTCTCGACCGCCTTTTCGGCCGGTTTCTCAGAAGGCTTCTCGATCGCCTTCTCGGCCGGTTTTTCAGAAGGCTTCTCGAGCGCCTTTTCAACCGGTTTTTCGCTCTCCACGCCCTGCTTGAGCATCTCCCTTAGCTTTTCCTTGTCCGCCTTCTTTTTGCTGGCCGACTCGGCCTTGGATTTCTCGAGCGCTTTCTTGCGGGCTTCTTCCTTGCGCTTGGCCTCCTCGTCTTCCTTTTTCAACTGTGCTGCCATCTGCAGCTTGGCCGTGGCCGCCTGCAGACGATTGTTGACCGGGTCTGATGCCTGCAAGGCACTGCCCTTCTTCGCCTTGTAGCGCTGGTAGTAACTAATCGCATTCTTGTAGTCGTGCAGGAAGGTGTAATAGATCTCCCCCATCACGAAGATCGCCCGCTCGTCGTCCGGGTGCTTGCGGATAATCTTCTCGAACAACGGAATGGCATCCTTGGCCTTACCCTCGCCGTAGGCGGCGAAAGCCAGGCCCTGCATGGCGTTATCGTTATCCGCACTCTGCTTGAGCACCTTCTGATAAGCAGCCGCCGCTCTCGGGTAGTCGCGATACTTGTGGGCAATGGCACCGACATTGATCAATGCATCGATGTTGTTGGGGTCGACGACCAGCGCCTTGGTGAACTGGACCAATGCCTTGCGCGGCTTGCCCATTTGCATGAAGATCATGCCCAGGTTACTGTAGATACCAGCGTCCTCCTTGACCGACGGATCTTTCTTGCGCTGCTTTTCCAGCATCTTGCCGGCGTTGATGCACAACAGTTCGGCCATCTCGTACTTCTTCTGGTCATAGTAGACCAGCGTCATGTTCTTGTAGGCTTCCACATTGTTGGGCGTCCGGGCCAGCAGGCTGTGACCTGTTTTCTCGGCTTCCTTGTACTGTTTGTTCAGCCTGTAGATCATGATCAGGTTGTTCATGATCAGGGGATCCCGGGGAATCTTTTTCAGAGCCGCCTTGTAATGCTTGATGGCCGCCGGGTAATCTTTCTTTTGCTTCAAAACAACGCCCAGGTTCAGAATGGCGTCTCGATGATCAGGCTTTTTTATAAGCGTCTGCCTGAATTCCCGCTCGGCGCCGGCAAAATCGCCTTTCTGGAGCAAGATCACGCCCACGTTGTAGTGTGCATCGACGAGCTTGGGGCTGTCGCTTGCCTTGGAAAGAGCTTTCTGGAAAAGCGCCAAGGCCTGCTCGGGCTGGTTGTGCTTCACGGCGTCTAGGGCCTGGTTGTAGATCTCCTCGGGCTGAATGACGCGAACCACCTTGACGATTTCTTGAGTCTTAACGACTTCCTTCTGAGGACACCCGCTTCCAAGAACCAGCAGGCAGCCGACTGTCAACAGCGTAGATTTTCTTAGCATTGTGTTTATTCCTCGCATCGGTTGGCCCTCCGGCTCAAGACTCGGGCTGCGAAGCAGCCCCTTCAGGGCCCACCACCGGCGCCTGGGTCGGCTCTGGCAGCGGTGATACTTTCATTTTTTCAATTTTGCATCCTGGCTGATAGATGTACTCGGTGGATACCAACTCTGCGTTGAATGCTTCGGGGTAGCTGCTCGGCTGGTAGATCTTCAGTTGTTCCTCGGCCTTGATCGTCCATCCGTTGTAGATCCCCTTGGAACCGGACACTTCGATCGCCTTACGATAGAATACCATTGCCTTTTCTTCGAGCGGCAAGGCCTGGTTCTGCAGTTCCTGGACGTAGATGTCCTGCTGGTCGGGGGTCAAGCCGGCCGGGACGGGCGCGTCGTACATGGACTGGCTGAGATTCTGACTGAGCTGACCTATGCGAACCAGGCTCGCGATGGACCAGTCGGGATCCTTGAAACCGACGACCTCCTCGTACTTCTTTTCGAGCTTCGGCCTGATATCGATCTTCGTTAACAGGTTTCGCCTCAGAGTCCTCGGTGGCAACACCAGCTTGATGTTGATGTAATCGTTGAACTCCTCCTCTAGCTGCAAAAAGCGCGCGTGCGACACGGCCGTCCTGGACTCGACGTTGCGGACTTCTTCGGGCAGCTTGTTGTAGTCCTCGATGATGCCGTCTAAGAGCTTGTCGGATTCCTTTTTTTTATCGAGTTGCCTCAAGGCCATGGCATGCTTGTAGTTTACAGCCAGCATGCGGCCCGGAGTCGATCGGTCGGCGTATTTTTCAGGGTAGGCCTGGTAAACGCGATCGGCTTTACGCCACTGCCCGCGGCGCTCGTAGATTTCCCCAATCTTGTAGAAGATGTCCGGGACGTCCTTGGTATCAGGGAAGTTCTTGATGTATTTCACGTAGTTGGCGACGGCCAGATCGAACTGTCCCATGCTCTCACGTAGCAAAGCGGCGTTGTACAGCGCGTCTCTGGCCTCTTTGTCGGTAATAAGGATTTTCTGGGTCTCTGCGCCGGTCTTCTTCTTGGCCCTGGCTTTTCTTCTGGCACGGGTCTTCTTTTTCTTGTCCTTTTTGGACTTCTTACCTTCCTGCTTCAAGTAACGATCGAAAAACATCTCGTTGTAATTGGCAGCCCTCGCGAAATCGGCCACCCGGGTGTGAAAGTCGGCCAGGTACTCTATCGTCTGGTTGTAGCGATCGCTCGTTGAATACTGCTTCAACAGTCGCTGGCCGGCTATGATGGCCAGGTCGAGTTGACTGGCCTCGTTGAAGATCACGATCGCGGCATACAAGGCTCTATGAGCATACCTGCTCTTGGGGTAATCGTTGACGAATGTCTCGAAGCCCTTGGCAGCCTCGAGCGGGTTCTTCTCGCGCAAAGCCAACACGACGTTGTAGCCGGACTCTTCCACCAAGCTCTGTATCTCAGGACCGAATTTTTCACGCTTGGCCGCATTCGAACTCATCAAGACCATGTTCTTCTGGAAGGTCTTTGCCCAGCGGTTGATTTCCTTCCAGTGCGAGGTTCTGACCTCTTGTTTCTCGTCCTTGTTGGTTGCCTTGACGTACATCGTGTTGAGCGACAGCCTGACCGCCCTGAGGGCGAACTTGTTCTTTGGGTAGCGCTCGATGATCTCGCCGAAGCGGCGGGCCATTTCCTTGTAATGGTGATACTTGTAAAAAAAGAAGGCGCTCTTGAAACGGATCGGCAGATACATGTCGTGCTTGGGCGCCACCTTGGCGAACATGTCCGCCGAGCCAAGGAACTTCTTTTCGAAGAACGGAACTTCCTTTTTCTCCATCTCCTCTTTCTTGAGTTGGCCCTTGGCGATGAAGACCATCTTTTCTTCCTTGATGGCGCGGGTCTCCTCCTTGCCCAGCTTGCCCTTGCCCTTCTTGGGCTGCCACTTACGGCAGTCGATGCTCTGTTTATCCCGCAGTGCAATACACTTGTCCCAGCTAAGGACAGCGTTGTAGGCGGCCTCCTGACTGAAAGTCCCCTTGGAATCTTTCTCGACCACCTTGGCGTACTGTTGCGCCGCGCCGTAGAAGTCACCCATCTTGTAAAGGATGTCAGAGTAATACCACCTAAGCTTGTAGGCATATTCGGAGTTCGGGAACGTTTCCATGTACTTGGCATAAATGACCCGGGCCAGGTTGTAAGTGTCCCAGCGCTTGGTTTCCTGGGCCTCCTTATGGTAGCTGGTGACCAGGTCCCTGAGCGAGCCCTCGACCAGCGAGTTGGCCTTCTTGATTGCCATCTTGTTGTTCTTGTTCACCTCGGCCCAGCGCGTGCCCGGCTTGTACTGATCGATCAGGCGGTTGACCTCTTGCCTGACCTTGTCACGCAAGTTCATCTTGCGGTAGGCCAGGACAATCGAGTTGTGGAAGGACGGGCAGTCGGGATCGCCGGGGTACTCGTTCAGCAGGCGGCGGAACGACTTGACCGTCATCTCGGCCTTGCCCTGCTTCTCGTAGGTGTGGGCCAGCTTGCGCATATACTCATTCGTGCGTTGCTTGCCCACCTGCGACAGGTAGTACTCCTCGGCCACGTCCAAGGCATCTACCTGACTGAAGGCCAAGACCAGGTCCTGCAATCCCTCGCGCTTGAGTTGAATCTTGTTTTTGTCGGCCCCGCCACCCCGGGCGGCCTCCAGCGTGGCCTGCTCGATCACCTCTTTGAACTTCTTGATCGAGTTGTCGTAGTCGCCAAGGTTGTAATCGCACCAGGCCAGCTTGTAAAGGGCAAACGTGTACACCTTTGATGTCTTGAACTGCAGCGCCTTCTCGTAGGCCTTCTTGGCGTTGAAAACGTCGTTGGAGTTGAAGAAATGCTCGCCCATCGCCAGGTAAGCATCCGACACGAAGCGGCTTTCGGGGTGACCCTTGATCAGGTCCCAGTACATCTTGACCCCTTCCGACTTGTTGCCGCTCTCGTAAAGATTGTACCCCATGGTGAACAAAACTTCGTCGCGCCGGTGGTAGTTCTTATAACGACCGAGGATGATGCGATACACATCCATGGCTTGCTTGGTGTAAACTTGACTTTTACGGTTGTCGATCTTGGGTTCGGTTGCGTCCGGGTTTTTCTCCAGCTCTTTTTGCCACTTGTTGACCCTGTTGTCGTATTCCTGCATTTCGGTGTAGTAGATCGCGCGGGCCTTCTCGTAATAGCGCTCGGCCAGCCTGAAGAGCAGGTCGGCTTTCGTCGGCCCCTCGGAAGTGGTGCGAATGATGTCGCGTAGCTGCTTGATCTCCTCGTCGAGCAGCTTCTCTTCCAGTGTGGCGCCGGCGGCCTTCTTTTCCTCGACCATGGGCAGCTTGATCTTGGCCGGTCCGGCAGGTATCTCCTCTTCTTCGACCACCCTGGGCTTCTTCTTTTCCTTCTCGGGCTGGATGGTCATCTTGCGTGTCCGGCCTCTCCTGCGGCGCTTTTTCTTTCGTGATTTTTTCTTCCTGGGCTTGCGCTTCTTGGCCTTGGCTATCAGCACTCCGTCTTCGGCCTGCGCAGGGGCTGAATATCCGCCCGAAAACGCAAACACAACGGCCAGAATGAACACCCAGAAAGATCTAAAACAGAAGCTCCGCATCGATTGCCTCCGGTTGTCTTGCACACCAGCCGCACGCCCGTGCCGCTATTTAGCGGGGCACGCGCGTCGAACCGTGTAAACGTAAAATCCCAGCTCGTCCTTCCAATACTCTTCCTTGAAGGGCCAATAATTGTATGTCTCATCGGGCACCCGAGGGCGCGGTGCGAGCTTACCGCGCTCCTGGGCCTTGATAGAAAGGCCGGCTTTCAACAACAATCTTTCGTGGCTGGTGATCTCCAGCTTGATCATCTTGGAGTGCCCGACGAAGCCGAGAATCGTCTGGTACCTGTTCTGCAGGTTGGCCTTTACGAAACCGCCGGCCGTCCTGACCAGCAAGTTGCGCTGGACCGTCACCACGCCGGCCAATTCGTCGTGCAGGCGGATGCCCCTCCACTCGCCGACCAATTCGATCGCCTTGGCCTCCGCTTCGAGGGAACGTAGAAAGTGTCTGAAGTTTTCTACCCGGGGGCTGGTCAAGATGGACGAGCGCACAAGATCGGGCACCTTGGCCATGGGATCCGCCTTGTCCAGCTTGTCCAGCAGTAAAAGCGAGGCGAACTTCTCGTTGGGCAGGCCGGCATCAAGGATGCCCTTGAGCGTCGGCAGCATGTTCTCGTAGCGCTGCTTGAAGATGTTCAGGGCGGCCGTGGCCTCCTCGTAAAGGCAAACGTGAAAATAAATTGTCCCCTTGAGTATCCACGATTCGGGCGCGAACAGGTTTTGATAACGCGGCGAGTGCAGAGTATGCAGGGCTCCCAGCGCCCTGCCGTACTCCTCGCGCATGAAGTAGGCCCAGCCGATCTCGAACAGGGCGTCGGCCCAGTCCTGGCTGAACATGGGAATGCGCGAGTAGTACATGACCGCCTTGGCGTAGTCGCCCTTGCCGTAGTAGGCCCGCGCCAGGTTCAACGTGCAAAGCTGCCATAGGCGGACGATGTTGTCATAGGAAGCAATGGCCTTCATGGCCTTGGCCTCTTCGCGTCCGCTGAGATCGACGATCTGCTCGAAGAGCTTGATGGCCTGGTCGTACTCGGCCCGGGTGCGCGCCTCGTCACCGGCCAGGTTGTAACGCACGCCCAGCCGGATGTGAATGGTGGCCTGCAGGAAAAGGCCCTTGGGAAAGACCCGCGACTTCTGGTCGATGGCCGAAAGAAACGCCATCGACTCGCCGTACTTTTCCTGGCGGTAGAGCAGCAAGCCCACGTAGAAGTTGATCCGACTGAGGATCATGGGATCCATCTTGGCGAATTCCTGGCTATTGTAGTACTTGTTGATCTGGGAAGGGATCAGTGTGTCGTCGTGCAGCGCCTGGGCGACGTTGACCAGACCCTCCGCGCCCTTGATGTAGTACGGGTGGGCCGGGCCGGCCACGAAGACCGCGTTGTAGAAAGCCAGCGCGCTCTGGTACATGCCCATCTTGAAGAGCGACTGCGCCAGGTAGTATTCCGCCTGGGCGCGGTTTCCGGCCTGCGGATCGCTCATCTTGACGTCGTAGAACAGCTTGGCCGCCTGGGCCAGATTGTTCGCGTTATAGGCCTCAACAGCCTGGTTGAGTTGATCGGACTTATTGCCCTGGGCAAAAGCCAATGCACCCTGCAGAACGGCCAAAGCGAAAATAATCGAGACGATTTTTCTCACGGTTGAATCCTCCAAAGAATCAATACGGGCTCCATATCTGCACCGGCTCTTCGCCTCCGAAAAGGAAGCTGACTCCCAGCATGACGAACAGCGTGCTGCGGATCTTGGTCTCGGTGGTGGTTCCGGTGGCGCCGGCCTCGCCCTCGACCTTGGCTGCGAACGTAAGGTCGCGCATGTCGAGTCTGATGGCAAACCAGCGCGCCAAGAAAATCCTGAACCCCATTCCAAAGGAGCCCATGAAGTAGAGGCCCGTATCCACCCAGGTCTTGTCCGGCCGCATGTACTCGGTCGTGGCCAGGCCGCCGCCGGCGGTGACGTAGAAGTCGGCCCGGGCCAGGCCCCAGTTGAAGAGAGAGAACTTACCGTAGATGGGACTGAACTCTACATTCAGACCCCAGTAGTTGCCAATCATGGCCAGGTCGGCGTTCGAGGGGCTGAGTTGGGCATCGTTCTTGATGTTGTAGTAAGCGTCAGTATAGGAATGCCCCTTGCGGAGCCAGCTTCCGGAGTAGGCCGCGGGATCGTCTGAAACCTTGTCGCCCATGTAAAACGGAACTTTGCAAGAAAGCCAGGTAAACTCGATCGCAAATGCCTCGTCGATATGGTAGTCGAGCGACAACACACCCGCGTAGTGCTGGGTGAAGATGTCGTCGACCGACATGGCGAAAAGCCCGCCTATTTCGATCTTGTTCTTGACCGAGTAATCCCGCTTCTGCAGCACGTGAACCCGCTCGTTGGGACTCTCGGCCAGCGCGCCTGCCGATATCAGCATCAAGGACGCGAGTGTGAGAAAGAACATTTTCATGGTGTCTCTCCGCTCAGAACGTGTAACACACGCCCAGCCTCAAGAAGACGATGTGGACAAAATCCTTGATGGTCTTCTGTTGCACGTCTATACCGGCCGGCTTCCAGTCGGCTTTGTACTTGTCGTAGAAAAACACGTCGCGGATCTCGAGCTTGATGCCCCAGCCTTGTGTGACGTGGAAGCGCAGGCCACCTCCGAAGTGGAAGGTGGGTTGCACCGCCGCGCCCAAAAGACCCCCCTCATATGTCTTGGTTACCTTCTTGAACGAGCCAAACTCGGGGTTGCCGGGGTCGTCCGCCAACTCGGTGTACTGGTACTGGGCCACGCCGGCGCCTGCAACGAAATAAAGATGTATGCTGACCGCGAATTCTGACGAGAAATCGAGCTTGCCGTAAAGGGGAGAGAACACCAGACCGAGGTTTGCGAACCAGGTCATGTGTTTGAGATCGGTGAGCGGCAACTTGTGAATACCGTCCAACGTCTGAGCTGTGCGCAAGATCTCATTCAGCAACTTGCGGTCACCGTTAATATAGTTGTAACCAGCGTCCAACTCGAGACCGAGGTAGTCGTTGAAGAAGTAATCGAATCCCAGCGAGAAGCCGAAATGCCTGGTGTACTTGTCGACGATCGACATCGACACCGGGCTGAGAGCCACTTCAAACTTGCCCCCCATGTCATAGAGTTGATTGGCCACCACGGGCTCGTCGGCCCGTGCCGGTGCCGACGATACGCAAATCGCCACTACCATAAGAATCGCGCGCAAACTCCGTCCACTACGCATGGTATTCCTCGCTCGGTTGCGTGAATGTGAAAGGGCCAGATTTGCCATTGAATTGCGTTTATAACAGCACAATCTGGAAGGCAAGGATTTTTTCGATTAGTGCCAGGATTCCCTACACTTCGCACCTGATACTACATCTGTTCACAAATCCCTCTTGGAAAGGAGGGAGAGATTGGAAGTGCCTGTCGATCAGGCCGTTGGCGTACGGGTCTTGATGGCCTTGCGCACCATCACCAAGCCGTTTGAGGCACCGGGGACGGCGCCGCGAATGAGCAGCAGGTTACGTTCCTCGTCAACCTTGACCACCCTCAAGTTGTGGGTGGTGACCCGCTTGTTGCCCATCTGGCCGGGCAGTTTTTTACCCTTGAGGACGTGACCGGGGAACTGGCACATGCCGATGCTTCCGGGATGCCGCCTGACCTCGTGAGTGCCGCGCGTCTTGGTGTTGCCCTTGAATCCGTAGCGCTTGACGACGCCCTGGAATCCGCGGCCCTTCGATGTTCCGGTAACGTCCACCTTGTCTCCGCCGGCGAAGATCGCCACAGTGATCTTGTCACCGACTTTGTACGCCTCGACCTCTGCCGGCGGCAGGCGTACCTCGCGCAGGAAGCGCATCGGAGCCAGGTTGACGCTTTCAAACACACCACGTCTGGGTTTTGAAAGCTTGCGACCCGGAATCTCCCCGAAGCCGATCTGGATGGCGCTGTAGGCGTGCTTCACGGGATTGCGCTTCTGCACGACAACACACGGCCCTGCTTCCACTACCGTTACCGGCACACGGTTGCCGGTCTCATCAAAGATTTGAGTAGTGCCTATCTTCTTGCCCAGGATTGTTGTCGACATCTTTTCATGCTCCTTGGTAATCAGGCATGCTTACGAACAAGGGGGCGGAGTTTACCAACTTTTCAGGATAGATCAAGGTTTTTTTCACTTGGCCACGTCCCATATCTGCAGTAGCTCGACCCGGGCCAGCAGGTCTTCCTCGGCCAGTCCCTGCTCCCCACCCTGAGGCGTTGAAAATAGCCACACCCGGGTCTTGTAACCGAAGTACATCTCCCGCCTGCGACCGTGACGGGCCCCTTTGAAATACCAGGCGTTCGTATCGCCCACTTCGACCAGGTTGACTCCCAGTTCGTAGCGCACCTGTCTCTTGCTCTTGAGCGCCCTCTGCATGATCTCCTGGCGCGGCGCTACGAACCCCTCGCTGAACACCAGCTTTGCCTCGGCCTCCGAACCAAAGTCAATCCAGTTGACCCGCCAGCGTTTCTCTCCCTTGGCAAAGCCCGCGCCGGTGATCGTGCGCCCGGCGTTCCGCTTGGCCCAGTCACGCGGGCGTTGCTTTTTCTGAAGCCAGCGCCCGAAGCGCTGCGTGCCGAGAAAAACGAGGTACTCATCCTCGACCGCAACCTCCGGCAACAGAGTCCAGGGCCTCAAGAACTCAGGCAGGTACGCGATGCCATGCGGCTCACCGAGCCCGACGGGCTCAAACAAGCCCTTGACCGCTGGTTCGTCTTTAAACAAGGCGAGCCAGACGCCGTTCCCACCCGGCAGGCGGGCCATCCAGGCGGTCCATGCGACCGTGCCTTCCCGGTAGTTCTTCGATGGCATCAAAGTCACCCCGGTCATCGAAAAGACCGGCGCATTCCCCCACGGTAATAGGCGTTTTTGCGGTGCCGGTAATTTAATGACACCGGCAGAATCCTGAGTCACGACGGGTGCCGGCAGCCGACGCCGTCGGCGCCTGTGCCGTGCTCTTTTTATCTCTTTCTTGGTCCTTTCCCACTCCTCGGGGCTGGGAGCCCGGTGGGCAAGCAAGAAACCCCAGCTGTCCCGAAGAATATCTTGTTTCTCTCCGACTTCCTTCCCGCCGTGGCCCGATGGGCCACGGCCCACACCGACGAATACCAGCGCCCTTTCGACACCGTTGGGACCGGGAATACCGTAAGCGGCTTCGGCCGTGGCCGAAAATCCCAACCGGCAAAATCCCTGCCTCCATTCGGAGGGTGCGACTCCGCCGAAATCTTCCGGTCGCGAACATTGCCGTGCGGCATCGGGAACGAGCAGAAACGACTCCAGATTCTCAGCGCCTGGTGTAGGAAGCGCCGCGGCAAGGTTCTCGATGGCCTGGAGCCCTTCCGGGATACCCCCGAACTGCTCATCTTCCTCGCCGGGGATCTCGACCTTGGAAAGATCCACCAGCGGCAGGCGCAGCTTCGCTCCGCCTGAAAGCCGGCCGGCGAGTTTCTCGGCATCCGTGCGGGCCGCGAATCCCCGGCTGATCACAATGTGGCGCACCACGCCGCGATCTCTTATCGCCAGAGCCGCGGCATCCTCCATTGCCGCATTCTTCTTGTTCTTGAATGATGCAAGCAGCTTCTCGGCCATCGCCTGGGTAGCGGCTTCGTCGAGGACCACGGCCCAGGGACGAGACTTGTCAGGCCGTTTGCTGCAAGCGGGCAGACAGCAAGCGACCAGGACGGCAAGCACAAGTTGCATTCGCATGTTCATATACCAGCGCCCTGTATCTCGTCGATCAACCTGGCGACCGCGTCTATATCCGCATAGAACTTGTCGAGTACGGGGTGACTGACTCTCCTGTCGAAGAGGTTCTCTCCCACGTCCGCCAGGGTATCGACGACCAGTAATTCGGCGCGCTTGATCTCCTTCGATTTCATCCCATGCTGGCGCTTGAGATCCGCAAGCATTTCCTCGATGGAGGCTTCGTCCATCTCCTCGAGCGAAAGATCTATCTGGGCGGCACGCTCCGTGTCAGCGGTAATCTCTTTTTCAATATCCTTGATAGGCTTCTCGTGCTCGCGGATCTTACGCCGCAGATCATCCAGACTCTTCCTGCGCTTGAGGATATCTATCTTCATCCGCTTGAGGTTGTTCTCGTGGACCTTGGCTTTGTCGAAATCCTCGACCTTCTTGGCCTGCGCAAACTTGGCCTTTTCTTCCTCCATGCTCCTGTCGGCGAACTTGAAGTCGTATTCTTCGCCCACGAGCTTCTTCGTCAGCGGAGCGACCTTGCTCTTCTTGACCGACAGGATCTTCTTCTGCTGTTTGACAGACGCGTGCAGTTCGTCCCGCTCGTCCTCGAGTTGCTGTCGGTCTTGTTTTTCGCTCTTTTCCATCCGCTCGATTTCGGATTCGATGAATTCGAGTTCCAGCTTGCGGTCGTCCAGCCCCTCTTGCGCCCCACGGTGCGACTCGATCAGCGCGTCATCGGCCTGATCGAACAGGTCGAGCATGCGGGCCTTTTCGGCCAGGTCGCACAAGAGCTTTTCGAACTCGCTCTGAGCTTTCTCGATTTTTGAGGCCATCGTCTTCCTCCGGCTGATGCTCTTTCAGGCACAGCCCCACAGTCACTTGAAGCTGTCGGCGGTCCAATCCTTGAAGACCTGGATGCGCATCTTGTCACCCTGCTTCCAGTCCGACGCCAGCAGGCGGCGCGACCAAGGTGGATATCCCTGCATGGTCAACACGATCTCGTATTCCTTCTGCGGATCTATCTTCCCGATGCGCATGTTTGTCGTGCCGACCTTGCGGTTGTCGAAATAGACCGCGGCTCCCGTCGGACGCGATCTGATTATCAGGGTGCCCAGCTTTTTCTGGGCCAGGCGGTCCGCCGATTCGTCGACTACGTCGCCGATCGTCGCGAAGACATGCGAAATCTGAGCGTGAAAGACAATGCCGCAGATGACCAGGCTCGCAACCAGTACCCCGATAATAAGCCACTTGAGTTTCCTGCCTGCGCCGCTGTAACTGAAGCTTGTATCGAGATCGCCATCGAGTGCAACCCCGTGCCCGATTTCCACTCCGGCCGCCGGATTGCCCGCCACGGCCGCCGGGCCATCCGGCGCTCCAAACAGATCCGCCGGACCCGGCGCTGGCTGGGCCGGAGCCTGGGGTGCGGGTTGAGCCAAGGGTATCTTCAGTCGCGGTTGGGAGGCGCGCTCTTTGAGATCCGCGGCAAACAAGTCATTCATGTAGCCAGACAGGGTCTTGGATGACGCTTCCTGCGGAAGCTTGTATAAAAAACGCGATATGGCCAGACGCATTTCGCCAGCCGACTGGTAGCGGTCGGCCGGATTGCGGGCCAGTGCCTTGAAAACGATGGCGTCGAGTTGCGGCGGCAACTTGGGATTGGTTCGCGAGGGCGTGGGCACGTCGGCTCGCTTGACTCTCTCGAGGGTGACCACGTCGGTTCCGCCGTGGAACAATCTCTCCAGCGTCAGCATTTCGAAAAGCAGGATGCCGGCTGCAAAGACGTCGCTGCGCGCATCCACGTCCTTTCCGGTTGCCTGCTCCGGAGACATGTAGCCGAACTTGCCTTTGATCACCCCGGCCTCGGTGGCGTGCATCTTGTTGGCCGCCCGGGCGATGCCGAAATCGACGATTTTCACTTCACCATCGTACGAGACGAGGACGTTCTGAGGGGAGACATCGCGGTGGACGATTCCCAGCGGGCCGCCCCGTTCGTCGCCCTTGCGGTGGGCGTAGTCGAGACCTGAAAGAATCTCCGAGGCGATGAACAGGGCGTGAGGAACAGAAAGCGGTTTGTTTTCGTCGAGGCCGGCGTCGAGCAACTCGCCCATGTTCTTACCGTCTACGTGCTCCATCGAGATGAAGTAGATTCCGTCGATCTCTCCCAGTTCGTATACCGGAACGATGTTACCGTGGGAAAGGTTGACGCAGATCTTGGCCTCGTCGATGAACATCTGGATGAACTCGCGGTGGCGGGCATACTGGGGCAGTATCTGCTTGACAACCATGTTCTTCTCGAACCCGTCCACACCGTAAAGCTTGGCCTTGTAGATCTCGGCCATGCCCCCGACGGCTAACCGCTCGTAGAGGTAATATTTTCCAAACTGCTGGGGCTGGAACATGTATGCAAGTCCTCAGAATCACGTCAAACCGCGCGTCCAAACCAGTGCCCATCTTCGAAAAATGGGTATTAGGGACGGGCATAAAGCTAACAACTGCATGCGTCTGGTGTCAAGTCAGTGACAACATGGTTGTGACAATAGGGTCCACGTTCTTGCGTCTTGTGGACGTTCCACAGTAAGATTCGGAGATCGGGGATAACGCATGAGCAAACGGCCGGAAAACGATCCGCCCGAAGAGGAAGAGGACCAGGAGCCCACGCGCCTGCAGACCAAGCCGCGCTTTGGCGACAGCAAGGAAAACCCGACCCGCAGGCGGTCGGTTACTTCAACGCAGACGAAGCCCCTGGGACCGGTCCGCGCCCATGACGCCTTCGAGGTTGATATCGACGTGGACGAAAGAGAGTTCAGGGTCTCCGACCTGTTCAACGACACGGATACCGAGGATACCTGCGAGGTGCCGCCGCTCGAAATAAATCCTTCCCCGATCGAGGACGTTATCGATCTGTCGCTGCCGGAATCGTCCGACCAGGAGGCGCTGCCTTTCTACGTGCCCGTTGGTCGCCGGACCCCCTCACCGCTCCCCCCCGCCCGGAACAAGTCTCCCTCCCCGGCGTCGAGGGCGCCCCTGGGACCAGACTTCGAAGCCCTCTTTGACGCGCCCATGGGAGACGATGAACCAGTGGAGCCGGCGGCCGTACACCTTGCTCCCGAGCGCGAACGATCGCCGGCCGGCGGCCTGCCGTTGTTCATGCCCGGAGCACCGCGTGCTACCACTCCGGGCAGCGATTCAAAACCTAAGCCCCGCTTCAAAAAGGGCCTGACCGCCGGCATGACGCCGCTGGATATGACCGATTTCGCCGCGGACGGACCCCGGCGAAGAAAGAAAAGCAGCCAGTCGAGGTTCCTGCCGCGTTCCGCCCCGGCACCCATGGCCGGTTCGAAGAAAGTCGTCCGGCGCCGATTCGTTTTCACCGTGACAGTGCGAGACGTGATCCTCTTGCTTCTGGTGCTGGTGCTCGCGGCGGGTGTGTATATCGGCTGGAAAGTTTTCGACGAGTACAGGCACGACAAAGAGATCCAACAACTCGGCCTGAAGCAACAACTCATAGAAAAATCTAAAAACGACGCAATCAAGAAGAAGGAACCGGTGAAGGAACGAGACATCCCCTGAGATCCATCAACGAAGCTTTCAAAACCCCACTACCAGCGCTCCCCATGCGGGTATCTCATCAAGCAGGTATCTTGAACGCGTAACGGGAACTACAAGTTCGCGCCCGCTGAACAAATCTTCTCCCTCAAGCTCGCGCCCGGGCTGACCGACACTCGACAGATCGATCGTCGGCTTTTCCGGCAGCGAGGAAAAGTTGAGTACTACCAGCACGGGGTGATCCCCCTCCCCGCGCAGGTAAGCGTACGCGGCCCCGCGATCGATTGCCAGGCGTTTGCGGGCGGTCGATGTCAGTGCCGGCCATTCGCCCCTGATGCGAATCAATTCACGATACAGGGCAAGCAACGAGTTCGGATCACCGGCCTGCGAGGCGACGTCGATACCGTCCTCCCCGTCGGCGGGTGGGGTCCAGGGTGTGCCGCTCGTGAAACCCGCACCCGATCCTGCGGTCCACTGCATGGGAGCTCGCTTGCAGATGTCGCCCGAGCAGCGGGATGCGTCGGCCTGACCGATCTCCTGGCCGTAGTACAGAAACGGCGTGCCCGGCAGGGTGAGCAACAGAACGGCGGCAAGCTTGAGCGGCCAGCGCCTGCCGCCCAGGCTGGTTACCAACCTCGTGAAATCATGGTTTTCGAGAAACGGCGCGTCGAAGCCACGGCTTGAGAACGAGCGTTCTACACGGGTGAGCACCCTCTCGATCTCTTCAGGATCCTCGGCCAACAGGCACTGCGGCAGCACCTCGGCCAGATCGAAATTGAAAGCCAGGTCGTACTCGTCGCGCCGCCCCTGATAGGCCGCCACTATTTCACTTTTGGCCCATGCCTCGGCTACCATGAGAGCATCCGGGCGCTTCTCACGCAGGGCACGTTTGAGATCCTTCGCCAACTGGTGTGAGCCGGCCGTGTCCGCCAACGTCCCGTCGGGATCCTCTGTGAAGTAGCGAGCGGCGTCGATCCTGAAGCCGTCCGCTCCCTGATCGAGCCAGAAACGCATGCCGGCCTCGACCTGGTCGACGACCGCGCTATTTTGCAGGTTCAGATCAGGCATCTCCGCCGAGAAGATGCCGTAGTAGTAGCTGTCACCGAGCAGGTGCCAGACCGACCCGTGGTCTCCCCAGGGGCGCCTCCAGCCCGGGTCGTCGGCGCGCCACAGGTACCAGTCGTGCCTGGGATCGTCTGTGCCCGAGGACGAGGCCGCGAACCAGGCGTGCAGGCGGGAGGTATGGTTCAACGGCAAATCGAGGATCACCCGCATACTGCGTTGGTGCGCGGCTGCGGCAAGGTCACGAAAGTCTGCAAGCGATCCAAGTTCTGGACTGACGGTCAGGTAGTCGCTCACATCATAGCCGTGATACGAAGGCGAGGCGAAGATTGGCGTCAACCACAACAAGTTGACCCCCAGATCCGATCCGCCCGTTTTTCCGTCATTCAGGTAATCGAGTTTTTGTAAGATACCGGCAAGATCGCCGACACCGTCAGCGTCCGAATCGAAAAAAGAGCGCACGAAGATCTCGTAGCCGACAGACTTAGCAACCCAGGCGGGCGCGTCCAGGTAAGGGCCCGCACCGGATCCTCCGCGACAGGTCGTCCCGCTCATGACGACGGCGGCGCAGACGAATACCAGGGCGGCAAGACCGCGTGAGATGGCACGATCTCTACAGCTGAGTCGAGAAAGCTCGAAGTCGCCTTCACCTCTGCGGGCAAGTCTTGTGCCCTTGGGTGCCAGCGCCGCCTCAATCCGTGCGGACAATCTATGACTTTTCAAGACAGGTTCAGGTGACGTGGTCCCAGTCCTTGGCCATCTGTCTCAGGTTGGCCTTGGTGGGAGCCTTTTTCACGCGAGCCTGGGCGGCCTGCGACTTGGATGTCTTTTCTCTGGATGCTCGGTGGGTGGTACGCTCATCCTTGCGTGCCTTGGTCTGTTCCATTCAGAAAACCTCCTCTGAGTGTCAAACACCCCCTACCCTGTGCAATAAAAGCGGACTGCCAGATTTTAGTTCCGGCAGCCCGCCTGTAGGAGACGGAGACTACAGAAAACGGCACCGCTTGTCAAGCTCAGCACAGTTATTTCAAAGAGTTACGGTTTGAAAGAGGCCATACAATCACCTATTTGTAAGCTTCAGGCGCCGGCGACACTCTTCGGGCGTGGCCGCTTCACGGCCTTGGTCGCGGATCATGCGCGCGGCTTTTTCCACCAGTTCGCCGTTGGAGCCGGCCATGCGGCCGGGTTCCACGTAGAAGTTGTCCTCGAGCCCTACCCTGATGTTGCCGCCCATTGCTATGGCGCCGGCCACCAGGCGCCACTGGTCGCGCGAAATACCGATCAGCTCCCACTCGCTTTTCTCCGGCACACATGACGACATATGCAGCAATGAGTCGATCGTGGGCGCTATACCGCCAGTTACCCCTAATATCAGCGAGTACTGGAAGGGCGGCTTGAGTAAACCCATATCGACGAGCGGGTACGAGTTGGCCACATGGCCGGCGTCGAAACATTCCATCTCCGGCTTCGAATTCACCTCGTTCATGGTCTCTATCAGTTTAACGATCTCGGAGAACGGATTCGCAAAAACGAACTCGAAGACGAAGCTCTTTTTCTTCTGGTGATACTTGGCGTAGTTCATCGAACCCATATTGAGTGCCGCTAAAGCCGGTCGGATCTCGCGCACCGGGGCGATTTTTTCTTCGCTGCTTATACCGACAGCGCCGGTCGAGAAGTTGATCACGATCGGACAGGCGCTAACAATCGCGTCGCGGATTGCGCGATAGTGCTCGACCTTGTAGCTCGGCGAGCCGTCCGCGGGATCGCGGGCGTGGATGTGCGCTACCGCGGCACCGGCCTCATAGGCCCTCCGGGCCTCCGCGGCGTATTCCTCTGGAGTGTAGGGAATAGCCGGGCATTGGTCGCGGCTGGCCACCACTCCGCTGAGCGCGCAGGTGATGATGCAGGGTCTTTCGGGATCGCGATGCTGTGCCATTGGCAAGAATGACATGGGCTCTCACCTTCCCTTCCATATGGGCTTACGCTTTTGCAAAAAAGCCTGGATGCCTTCCATTGCATCCTGGCTGGCAATGACTTTCATAAGCTCCGTAATCAGCTCTGCAGTGGCCTGTTCGCTCTGCATGCCGCGCGTCTTTGCCAGTGCCCTGCGGCCGATGCCGATGGCCGTGGGAGAGCCGGCCAGAATGTCCGCTGAAACTTCCTCTACCGTGGCGTCCAACTCGGCGCGGGGCACCACCCGGTTTACGAACCCCATGCTCATGGCCTCGCTGGCCGGCACCTTCCGACCGCAGAAAATCATCTCCATGGCGCGCTTGGATCCCGCGTGCCTGATGACCAGCGGCGCGATAATCATGGGAAACATCCCGGCGCGCACCTCCGGCGTGCCGAAGACAGCATCGTCGCAAGCAACGACCAGATCGCAGGCCAGCGCCAGTCCCAACCCGCCACCCAGGCAATAGCCTGCCACCCGCGCTAATAGAGGCGTCTGCATGGATTCCATGCAGAGCAACAGATCGCCGAACAACTCGAGCGCCCCTGCGGCGCCATGTTCAGCCGACATGTCGGAGGCCAGGTCACCGCCTGCGCAAAAGGCCTTCTGGCCCGCTCCGGTGATGCACACCAGGCGCACGCCTGGTTCGCTGTCCGCCTCTTTTAAAGCCCCGATCAGGGCCTTGGTCAGCTCGGCGTCAAGGGCGTTGCGGCGCTTTTCGCGGTTGAGTGTCAAAGTCACGACGTGGCCGTCGCGCGCGACGATAAGCTTCGGCTCATCCTTCGCCATCGCAATCCTCCTCGGGCACTAACTCGACCAGGACCTGTCCGGGTGAAACTTTATCGCCCTCGGCAACGTTCACTGCTAAAACGACTCCGTCCCGGGGCGCGACCAGCGTGGTTTCCATCTTCATGGCCGAAACGACCACCAGCGCCTGTCCACGCTCGACATGCTGCCCGGGCTCAGAAAGTATCCTGACGACGACGGCCGGCATCGGCGGGGTGACATCTCCGGGCGGCCGGGCCGTGGCCGGCCCGCCGGCCAGCGGTTCTATCAATGCCTGGCTTCCGGCGCAAAAAGCCCAGAAGTCATGGCCGACCCTGGCGAGCCTGACCAGCGCCGTTCCGCCGGCGAACGTCAGATGAAGACGATCAGGGACCGGAGCGCGTACTCCGGCCTCGATCGTCTCACCGTCGATGCGCGCACGTAGCCTGGCGGGTTCTCCTTCCCTTCCGGGTGTGTATTCGAGCACCTCGATCTCGTGCTCGGCGTCGTTCATCCTCACGCGTCTCATGGCACCCATTTTTTATCCCCAGCTACGGAAACGGCCAAGTCTGATCCAGGGATCATCCCGATGGCCGCCTCCCATTCCCGGACGGTCAGCACGTGATCCAGGTGACTTTCCCGCTCGCTCTTCATCAGCCAGGCGGTCCGCCAGCCAGCCGAACAATGCCATCCGAGCGCGCTCTTCAGATGGCTTCCAATCTTTAAAGTATCGCTCGAGGAAATCCGTGGACGTTTCCGCTTTCATAAATTGTTTCGATTCGATAACTTCGATCAATATCTCGACAGGCGTCTTCACCCCGAGAACACATGTCTCTCGCAGCGCCCGGGCCATTCGAGTCGCCGCCCGGTCGCGATTGGCCGCGAAAGTAACCAGCTTTGCAAGAATCGGATCGTAGTGAACCGGGACGACACTGCCCGGCATGATGCCGCTATCGAAGCGCACACCGGGTCCTGAAGGAGCCTCCAGAGCACAAATTGTGCCGGGGCTGGGCATGAATCCCCGGGCCGGGTCCTCGGCGTAGATGCGGCACTCGATGGCATGGCCGCGGCAAGAGATCTCTTGCTGTGCCATCGAAAGTGTCTCGCCCGCGGCTATACGGATTTGCTGTTCGACCAGGTCGACTCCGGTTATTAATTCTGTAACCGGGTGTTCCACCTGCAACCGGGCGTTCACCTCCATGAAGCTGAAATTCCCCTGGTCATCGAGTAAGAACTCCACCGTGCCGGCGTTGGTGTAGTCCGCTGCCCGGGCCACGCTGGTTGCCGCCCGGCACAACTTCTCGCGCAACTCGGCGTCGAGTGCCGCTGAAGGCGCCTCTTCGATTATTTTCTGGTGACGGCGTTGTATGGAGCACTCGCGCTCGAAAAGATGCACCAGGTTGCCATGCTCGTCGGCAAGGATCTGCACTTCGATGTGGCGAGCATTCTCGACACAGCGCTCCAGAAAAAGCCTGCCGTCCCCGAAGGCGCTATGGGCCTCGCCGGCGGCAAGTTCAAGTGCTTCTGCGAGCGCCTCCGGACGTTCCACCCGGCGCATGCCCTTGCCGCCCCCACCGGCGGCGGCCTTGATCATCACAGGATATCCTAGCTTTTCAGCTTGCTTAAGAAGAGCCCGGCGGTCGTCTGAGGGCAACTCCGTCCCCGCAGTCGGCGGCACACCCGCCTCTTTTGCAAGCTTGCGGGCTGCTATCTTGTCGCCCACCAGGGCCAGCACCTCGGATCGCGGCCCGATGAAGGTAAGATCGGCTCGTTCGCAGGCGGCGGCCATATCGGCGCTCTCGGCCAGAAAGCCGTAGCCCGGGTGCAGCGCCTCGGCGCCCGTGTCCTTGGCAGCCCTGATTATCTTGTCGATAGCCAGGTAGCTGTCTGCCGGCTCGTCGCCCCCCAGCGCAACCACCTGGTCGGCCTGCTGGACGTGCAGGGCGTCACTGTCGACGTCGGAACACACCCCCACCGTGGCAATGCCCATCTCGCGGCAGGTACGAAAAATTCTGACGGCGATCTCACCGCGGTTGGCAACCAGGATCTTCGTAAACATAGGCCTCCTCACATCCTGAATAGCCCATAGCCCAAGCGGCCCGATCGCAGCGGGGCACACAACGAAGCCGACAGCGAAAGACCCAAGACATCCCGCGTCTTGGCCGGATCGAGAATGCCGTCGTCCCACAGGTTGGCCGTCGAATGGTAGGCGCCGCCTTGCTGCTCACCGGCCTGCAAAATCGGCTGCTTGATGGCCTCGACATCCTCTTTCGAAAGCGGCGCTTGGCCCTCGCGGATCAACTGCTCGTTCTTGACCGAGACAAGTACGCTGGCCGCCTGCTCGGGGCCCATCACCCCGATACGGGCGTTGGGCCACATCCACAAAAAGCGTGGGGAGTATGCCCGGCCGCACATGCCGTAGTTGCCTGCCCCGAATGATTGTCCGATCATGACGGTGAACTTGGGAACGGTGGCGGTGGCAACGGCACAGACCATCTTGTGCCCGTCCTTGGTGATCCCACCGCGCTCGTATTCGCGCCCGATGATGTAGCCGGCGATGTTCTGCAAGAAGACCAGCGGCACCCCGTCGCGGTCGCAAAGCTGGATGAACTGAGTCGCCTTGAGAGCACTTTGGGAAAACAGCACACCGTTGTTGGCCAGAATGCCGATTTGCATCCCATGCAGAAAGGCAAAGCCGCACACCAATGTCGGGCCGTAACGTTTCTTGAACTCGTGGAAGCGGCTTCCGTCCACAATGCGGGCGATCACCTCGCGCACGTCGTAGGCTGTGGCCAGCGAGCGCGGGACGATGCCGTAGATCTCTTTTGGATCGTAGAGCGGTTCTTCAGAGTCGTTGAGCAGAGGCCACTCTTTGCGAGCCGCAGGCAGCAGGGCGACGATGTCCCGTATGATATGCACAGCATCCCTGTCGTCCTGGGCCAGATAGTCGGAGACACCGGATTCCGAGCAGTGCAGCTCGGCGCCGCCGAGTTCCTCGGCCGTGACCTCCTCGCCGGTAGCAGCAGCCACCAATGGCGGCCCGCCCAAAAAGATCGCGCCGGTGCCCTTGACGTGTACGACGTGATCCGACATGGCCGGAATATAGGCTGCCCCGGCGGTGCATAGACCCATGACGGCGGTTATCTGCGGGATGCCCATCTTGGACATGACAGCCTGGTTGTAAAACACGCGCCCGCCGTCGTCGATGTCGGGAAACAGCTCGCTCTGCAGCGGCAGAAAAGCGCCGCCCGAGTCGACCAGGTTGATCATCGGCAGGCGGTTCTCAATGGCAATGGTTTGGCAGCGCAGTGTCTTCTTTACGCCCATGGGGTAGATCGTACCGCCCTTGATGCGCGCGTCGTTGGCCGTCACCAGCACCTCGCGCCCCTGCACGCGCCCAATCCCGGCCGTGCTGCCCGCGCCGTGCACCCGCCCGTCATACATGTCCATAGCGGCCAGGGGAGCGATCTCGAGAAAAGGAGAGTCGCGATCGAGCAAAAGCTCGATCCTCTCTTCGACCGGCAGCTTGCCCAATTCGGCGTGGCGCTTGCGGGCCCTCTCCGAACGATCCGTCCGCGCGCGGGCAAGCTCTTTGTTCAAGTCGTCAACCAGGCCCTGCATCTGCTCACGGTTGGCCCTGAAATCGTCTCCCTCGACGTCGACACGGCTTTCGATGACTTCCATGCCCGCCTCCATCCGTGTGGCTTGTACACGAGGCTAAAAGGTATTAGGACACGGGCAACAAGTCAACGCGTAATGGAATAATCATTCAGGCAGGTTTGTTCCCACAACGATATGAAGCACAGGGCATTGGCATTGGCCCCGTCACGCCCCGCCCTGGATGGAGGCGCTTGCAGTTCGGACCTCGTCAGGATTCCTCCCAACGTAACTTGGTGATGGACCGAACACGGGGCGTCTCCTTCCAGGGGTATTTATGAGTTCCGACCGCCTCTTCTTATGCTTCACCAACCTTTTGAAGCACGTCGTCGGCTATGTCCATGCGGGCAACTTGCGAGGTGTTTCCCATGATGGTGCCTAGATGGGCGTTGCGGAAGGCTCGTTCTACCGGGTTGGGTTGGCTGTAGCCGGCTGCGGCCATGATCTGCAGCGCCTTGTCCGCAAGTTTACCGGCGTTTTCGGTGGCGAACACCTTGGCGCACAAAGCCAAAGACGCGGCCCCGCGATCGCCTGTTGCCGCGGCCCAGGCGGCGCGCAGGGCCAGAAGCTCCGCCGTCTGGGAGAGTGTCAGCATCTCGGCCAGGGCAAAGCGCACGCTCTGGTAGCCGGCCGGGGGCTTTGCGTGGGTGCGCTTGACGTCGGCGCTTGCCCGCGCCTGATCCAGACAGAGACGCATCGTCCCGCAGGCTACGCCCGTAAGCGCGCGATCCCAGCTTGCGCGCAGTTCTTGCAGTAGATCTACTTCGGATGGATCGAAGGGACCTACTACCCTTTCCGGCTCAAGGCGCACATCGCGTAGCTCAAGCGGGCAGGTGCACAATTCTTTGTAGCCAAGCGTGTCCAGGCGCTCGCCGAATTCGACGCCTGCTTGCGTCCCGTCTATCAGGAAGAGCGCCGTCCGCTCCCCGATTCGTCCCAACACCCCGATCACATCCGCCATGGGCGCCAGGCTTACCGTGGATTTGCTGCCGCTGAGCAGAAAGCCCGGGCCGTCTTTGCGGGCTTGCGTCTCGAGTGTCTTCGGAACCGAGCCGGATAGCGGTTCGGAGGCTGCCACGGCCGCGATGCTTTTGCCTTGCAGGATCGGATCGATAAACATTTTTTGTTCGGGCGATCCGTGCCTGGAAATCAGATCGCAGAGCAAGCGCGCGCCGATGTCTGCGGCCAAGGCAATCCACGACGAGCGGCGGGCAAGCTCTGTTTGGGCCGCGAGTCTGCCGGGACCGGCTTGCTCGGCCAGGTAGCCCGCATCTCCCAGGCGCGCAAGCCATGCCCGCAATACCGGCGCGATCTGGCCGGGTCCAGCTTTCTCTAACGTTTCGGGTTCGGGCAGGTTCTTGTCCGCAACCAGCATCTTTATTTTTTCGACCAGCTCACTTTCTGTTGCGCTCAGATCGTAGTCCATCTTGCGGTCCTCACATCAGCTTCGAGATGATCATCTTCTGGATTTCCGAAGTGCCGCCGCCGATGGGAGCCAGGCGGCCGTCTCTGAACATACGTTCCATCTCGTACTCGTGGCAATAGCCGTAGCCGCCCATCAAGGACATCGCGGCATTGGCCGGCTCCAGCGACCAGTCGCCGATGAAGAGCTTGGCAACCGCCGCCTCGAGATGGTTCAAGGGCCGCCCCTGGTCCTTGCACCAGGCGATGCGGTAGACCAGCCCCCGGGCGGCCTCGAGAAAAATCTTCATCGCGGCAAGCTTCTCCTTGATTGCCTGGAACTCTGCGATCGGCCGGCCGAACTGGCGCCGTTCCTGAGCGTAGCGGGCGCATTTCATAAGCGCATAGCTCATCCCGCCCACGAAGGGAGCCATCAGCGCCGAGCGATCCCACTCGACCGTCTGCATGGCCATCGGGAATCCGCCGCCCTCGGCACCGAGCAGGTTCTCTTGCGGGATCTCGCAGTCGTCGAAGAACAGCTCCGAGGTCTGGGAGCTGCGCACGCCCATCTTGTGAAGCGGCGCCCCGGCGCTGAATCCCGCAGTCCCCCGCTCGACAATGAAGGCGCTGATGCCAGCGTGCTTGGCCTCGGGATCGACAGTCGCGTATACGACCGCAACGTCTGCGACCGGTCCGTTGGTGATGAAGATCTTCGAGCCGTTCAGCACGTAGCGGTCGCCCTTCAGCACCGCCCGGGTGCGCATGGCGGCCACGTCCGAGCCGGCCCCGGGCTCGGTCAGTCCCATGCAGCCGATTAGTGTTCCGCTCGCCAGTTTCGGTATATAGCGCCTGCGCTGCTCGTCGTTGCCGTGGGCGAAGATTGTGTCGGCGCACAGGAAAGTGTGCGCCCCGTAGGAAAGCATCAGGCCCCCGTCCACCCCGGCCTCGCCCAGGGCCTCGCCGGCCAGCACGGTGGTAACCACGTCCGCCCCGCTGCCGCCGAGTTCCTCGGGAAAGTGAAGCCCGAGGATACCGAACTCTCCCAGGCGCCGGAAGGCCTGGCGATCGAACTCGCTTTTGAGATCGTGCTCGGCGCAGCGCGGCACGATCTCGCGAGCGGCAAACTTGATCACCTGTTCCTTGAAGGCCAGTTGCTCGTCTGAGAACGCAAAATCCATCTCACCTCCCGAAAAGTGTAGAACCGGATCAGCAATTTACACGTTCATGACCCGCCACGCCAGGCTATTCGCAAAAGAACAAATCATCGCCGGCTTTTACCTCCTTGATTTTCTTGGTTATGACCGATAGGCTCTTTTCGCGGTGGAGGCTCATTCGAACATGAAAGTCATTGGCGTTTTTGCATTCTGCCTGTTGTTCTTTACCGGTTGCGGCTCGCTCGATCCGGGGGAGACTACTCTCTCCCGCTGGCGGACGGTGCCCTCGCCGGTCACCTTCGCCCGCAAGATCCATCCCGCCCTAATCAACAGCTGCGCCACCTCGGGCTGCCATGCTCGGGCGGGCAGCCTGACCTTGCACCTTACCGAGGTTAGTTTGCCGTCCGACTCGGACATGACCGATCCCTACGACCTGCCGCAGCCACTGAAAGAAGACTACTTCTTGGTCATGGCTTTTTGCGATCTCGACCTGGTCCTGTCGAGCCCATTGCTCGTCTGGAGCGACGGCCGGCAGCAGGCCCACCCCGGCGGACAGGCGCTCGAGGCTGACGCCCGCTCCGAGATCGTCGACTGGCTCGAGGGCACATGATGACGACGGCCCGGCTTTGCGCCTCTATCTTTGCGCTCTTTATCGTCGCCACGGCGGCTCGCGCGGGGGCCGGCTCGCTCGACGAGGGTCGCATCCAGCTCAGGGTCATGGCCGGCAGCGTCCCGGTGCGCGCGGGACCGGGCGGCTCGTTTCGCGAGTTGGGCCGCGTCGGGGCCGGCCAGGTCTTCACGGCTATCGACCGCAGCCCGGACGGCGCCTGGTACCGCATTCGTCTTACCCGCGGGACCTCGGGCTGGGTGTTGGCCGAGCTCGTTTGGCCCTTCGAGATCGTCGACGAGAGCGCTTTAGCCGAAGCCTCCGACTGGCTGCACCGCAACATCCTGGGGCCGTCGCGCCTGGGAGACGGAAACGTCGGCCTGTCCATCGCAGGCGGCGCCCTGGCGGGCGCCGGGTTCTTCGTCCTGCGCCTCGCCTACCAGCCCAGCCGTCATTATCTGCTCGAACTCGCGCTGGGCCAGTCGGCCGGCGGGCTGGGCAACGTGCTCACCTACCGGGGCGAACTGCTCGTCACCCTGGGCCCATGGCATTCGGTTGTCCCCTTCTTGGCCGTCGGAGGCGGCGGAGGCACTTTCATGCCGCATCGCAACGTGGAAATCTTCAAGACCGGCACCAGGGCGCTGGTAAGCGCCGGGGGCGGACTGATTTTTCAGTTACGAGGTTCGCTGGCTGTGAGATTCGATGTCAGGCACCTGATGCTCTTCACCCCCGACGACACATGGAGCGCGCTGGCCTTGACGGGTGGCGCGATGTTGACTTTCTGATGAGGACTTTTTTTTCACATCAAAAACCCCGGGCAAGAACAATGGGCTGGCTGGCCATGTTGATCGTCCTGTCGGCGGGGCCGATCTCTTTCGCCGTCTGTCCCCAGCCGCCGGAAAGCGACGGCGGTGAGCGCAAGGGCCTGGCCAGGCGAATCTTCGGAAAGAGCCTGCGCCACGAGATCAACATCTTCGGCGGGGTCTACTCGAGTGACATGATGGGCGCATCTCCCATGGGCGGAGCGTCATACACTTTTCACATCAACGAAGACTTCGCTCTCGAGGCGGGCTTCAACTACGCCTACCTGTCCTCGTCTTTCTCAGGACCGGTGGAGCGATTCACGGGCTACAACCTGTTCGAGAAACAGCACGCCTTCATCTACATGGGCAGCCTGGTGTGGCACCCGTTCCACGGCAAATTCATGTTTTTCAGAGCCTCTGTGCCGCACTTCGATTTCTACCTGACGGCCGGAGTGGGCATCACCGACAGCAACACCAGCGAAGGACTGACCTACACCGCCGGCGCGGGAATCAAGATCTTCACAACAGAGTGGCTTTCGGTGCGCGTCGAGATCCGCGATCACATATACGTCCAGCAGTTGCTCGCCTCCGAGGCCTTGACCAACAACCTGGCGGTCACGTTGGGAGTCGGTTTTTGGATCCCTTTCGAAAGCTACTGACGGCCTGCTGTATGGCTGTTCTCGGCTATCTCTCCGGCTGCGCCTCAGGACCGATCGTCGCCCGCGAGGTTCTCTCCGACCCGACCATGCGCTTCGGGCCAACCCGACCCGTTGAGAGCCTCGGGATGAATGCTCCCGGGCCCGACGATCCCCTGCCGCCCAATACCGTCACTACCCGCATGCGTGTCGAGGCCGACCCGGGCAAGCAAGTCGAGGGAACCTGGCTCGAATCGAGCACACGCGCCTCGGTCGAGATCGCAGGCGGCTTCGGTGTCGAGGCCGGCTACGGTGTCGACTACAGGAAACAGATCGTCTGTAAGCTTTCCGGCTACGCAGGACCCGTAGACGATCGGGCCGTAAGTCACGGTCCCGACGCGGCCCTTGTCCTGGATGACGGCACCAGCCTACTGCGCGCGGGCTACCGTCTGCGCATGGCCTGGGACGGCTGGTTGCATGAGCCTTCGATCGGGGCGCGAACCACGGTACTCGGTCGCGACACGGTTTTACTGCTGGGCTACCGACGCTCGATGCGCTCGTTGACGATTCCCGCAGACCATCTGCCGGCCAGAGACGCCGTTAGTGACGACTACACCGCCGATCAGCTCTTCGCGGCCTGCGAGCAGGGATTCCTGCCCGGCTGGAACCTGCGGCTGGACGTCTCCGCCCGGCTGGAAGACGGCTTTCTGCAGAGCCCCTACAGGCTGGTGTCCCTCTTCTCGGGGCGCTCGGAGACCAATGCTCCGGGCGTGCCGCGCAGCGAGCCCGAGAGACACCCGCGCTCGCGGGTGCGCTGGGGAACTATGCTGCGGCTGCGGCGCATGATACAGGCCTTGTCCGCGGCGATAGAACTGGGCGCCGGTTACGGCTCGGGTAGTTGGCGAGTCGAGCACCAGACGATCGAGGCCGCCTACCTGCAGCGCCTGGGCGACAACTTCATCGTGTCGGCCGCCGGCGGCGCCTATCACCAGACGCGGGCGATTTTCTACCGCGATGACTACCCGGACGGGCCGCAGGGGTCCTACTGGTCGGCGGATCGCGAACTCAGCTCTTACATCGCCTGGTGGGCCAGGCTGGGCATGTCCTGGATGACTTTCCCCAGGCGTGGGCGCCTATTGGCCATCTTCAAATACATCACTCTCTCGGCCGCACTCAGGACGCTGCACGCAGACTACGGCTGGGAGGGTGCTGACTCGCCGAACGGTTTCAGCTCATACGACTCGCCGGCCTCGTCCGAACGAAAGACTTTCGCGGGCGGGTGGAGATTCGGCGGGTGGTTCGCATTCGAAGGAGGTTTCTGATGAAACGCCTGCACTTCGCCAAGCTGCCGGTGCTCGCCTGCCTGCTGTGGTCCGCGGGCCTGTCGGCCGGCCCGCCTATATCGAAAGACAAGGCTTCGGCTGAGCAACCCGCCGCACGGGCCTTGGATAAAAAGGCGCTGGCCGAGTTCGCGCTGGCTCACAGCCGCGCCCGTGACGCTCTGATGGCGGTCGAGGCCAGGCTGGCGCTACTTTCCGAAAAAGTGTTCGACTCGCGCCTGGTTGTCCGCTACCACGGAGAGACCGATACGCCCTTTCGCGTGGCGCGCATCGAACTCGACCTCGACGGAGCCCGGGCCTATCGAAACGATTTCAACAAGGCGCCGACCGCCCAGGCGATCAAGCTCTTCGACGGCTACCTGCCACCGGGAAGACACCTGCTCAGGCTGCGCGTTTTCGCCCGCGGCCCCGACGACCCGCCGGGATCGCAGCCGGGCTACTTCGCAGGCAGCGGCCTGACCGTGCACCTGCGCGAAAAGACAACCTGCACCGCATCATTCGATGTAGAGCAGGACGGCGATTCGCCGGGTTCACGGGTGCTATCGAACCCGGAGCCAGACGGAAGCTGGAACATAGAGATCAACGCCGGCTTCGAGACCAAAGCCAAATGAGGTGACGGTGCTGCACGGCGCATTGACATTTTCATTGCTGCTTACCTGCCTGCCGATGGGAGCGCCAAGCGTAATTTCCACCCTGCCGGTGCCGGGGCAGGATCCCAGCGGCGCGCTGCTGGGCTGGATGATCAAGACCGGCAAGCTGTCGAGAAAAGTAGATACCGACCGGCTCGACCAGCTGCTCAGGCGCGGCGAGGCTCTCTATCTTGACGGGGCCGAGCGGGCGGCGGCCGATCTTCTGGGCGCGCTTCTTCTGGATCCGTCCTTCTGGGAGTTGGCCAACACCCAGGCACACGACAACATTCGCTACGACCTGGCCGCCGCGCTCTTCCGCCAGGGCGCCATCGGGCGCGCGAGAGAGATCCTGGTGGCGCTCGTCAAGCGCAAGCCGGCCTCGGCCTTCTCCTCTCCGGCCTTTCGCAAGCTTGTCGATCTGACGCTGGCCTCGGGTCAGTTCGAACAGAGCCTCACACTGCTCGGCTCTGTCGAGCTAGGATCCGACGAGCGCGACGAATTGGCCTACCTCAAGGGAAGAGCCCTTGTGAACATGGGTTTTCTCGACCAAGCCCGGGCGGCCTTCGAGTCGGTCTCGCGGCACAGCCGTTTCAGGGCGCCAGCCTTGTATCTGTTGGGCACGATCGATCTGCAGCGCGGCGATCGCGACGCGGCCACGACGCGCTTCTGCTCCATCGTTCACCAGCCCGGCAGCGGGCGCTACACTTTCCTGGTGTCGAAGAACACGCTCGAGGTGATCGATCAGGCCTGGCTGGCGCTGGCGCGCATCCGCCACGAGCAGGGCAACTACCGGCGCGCCGCAGACAGCTATGCGATGATCTCACCCGGCTCTGGCGCCTATCCGCAGGCCCGTTACGAGGCCGCCTGGTCACTCTACCGCCTGGGCCGCGATCAAGACTGCCTGCGTGCTCTTACCGATCGCGGCGCGCAAAATATCGACCGTGTCGATTGGCCGGCCGCTCGTCTGCTTTCGGGATATGCCTTGCTCGACAACTGCCTCTTTATACAGGCTAGGAAAAAATTCGATCAAGTTGTCGAGCTGCTTGGCAGCGTCAAGTCAAGCGGGGCGGCGTCCATTCCACGCGCCGTATTTGCCGCGGTGCCTGCAGAACGCGACGAACAGAAAGCAATGGCCCTGCCCGCAAGCGTCGATGGTTTCGTGGGGCGTCTCTTATGGGCCGAGGACATGCTTTCGAAGCTGGCCTCGGGCATGCCGCTCAAGTCATATCCCAGGCCCGAGACCGCGACCGCCGCCGACCTGCGAGCCGATCTCTCGCAAGCCGATGGTCTACTTTCGAGAATCGCGGATGTTCGCTCGCGCCCGGGAAGCGGGGCAGCGCGGACGGCGCTGGCAACCCTCGAGGCCCAGGCACTCGCCGCGCGCGACAACGCCCGAGTCGCCCTCGAAGAGTTGCAAAGCGCGCAGGGGCGGCGCCCGCTCGGCGAGATGCGCCTGGTGACCGACGAACAACTTCCCAAGACCTACATGAAAAACGAGCACGTCGAACTTTCACGACTTGCAGAATCTGCGCGCGCCCTGCGGGACAAGGCGCGCAAGCTTGCGGATACCGCTTTGGGGACTTGGTGGGCGCGCGCGACTGCAAAGGCCGCTGGCTGGATCCATCTCGCCGTTCTAGGCCGCATCGATACGGCCCTGGGCAAGAAGCAGGCCATGCAGACCGAGGTCGAGAACCTGGCCCAGGGTCGTTATCCTTTCTCGGTGTACCAGGAACTATCCGAGGCCGGGTTCATCGACGCCGGTGACGAATACTGGCCTTTCGACGGAGAGGGATGGCCGGATGAAGTTCAGTAGTATCATCTTACTCGTGTCGGCCCTCTTGGCGGCGGCCGCCTCCGGCGCATCACCCCAAAAGTGTCCGCCGGCGGTGGGAGAGCCCGGTTGGCTCGAAGACCGCATGCAGGCGCGCGAAAATAAGGTAGCCGTCGAGCGCCGGCGCGCAATCGAGTTGCTGAACGGCTTTCTCGTAAAATATCCCCGGGCCCCCGAGCGGGCCAACGCCCTGTTTCGCTTGGCTGAACTCTACTGGGAAAGCTCGGAGGCCGATTTTCTTCACAAGATGCAGGCCTACGACGCGCAGATTGACGCCTTTCGCTCGGGAGCCCTTAAAGCCCGTCCTCCAGAGCCGCGCATCGACCTGGCCAGGTCGATTGGCGTCTACGAGCAGATTCTCGAAAAGCACCAGGACTTCGACAAGTCCGACATCGTACTCTATCTATACGGTTTCGGGCTCAACGAACAGGGGAACGAACAAGCGGCCCTTTCGATCTATCGCACATTAATTAAGAAATACCCGAAAAGCGCTTTTGTGCCCGACGCCCATCTGGCTGTCGGCGAGTACCTTTTTTCAAAAGGCGGCTACGCCGAGGCCCTGCAGTCCTACAGTCACGTTCTCGAATATCCCGGCACTCCGCTCGAGGATCTGGCGCTCTACAAGACGGCCTGGTGCTATTTCAAACTGGGCAAGGCCGAGCAAGCAGCCCAGCGATTCAAACGCATTCTCTATCACGCAGACGAACCCCGGCGTCCCGGCGGACGAGTGAACTCGGCTACAGAACTCAAGAAGGAGGCGCTCGAAGACCTGGCCTTGACGTTCTCCGAATCCGGCGGCGCCCGCGAGGCATATCGCTTCATGAAGCAGGTCGGCGGCGAGAAATACTCGATCAGCGTGCTGCATTCGCTGGGAGAGGTCTTCTTCCGTCAGGCACGCTACACCAAGGCCATCGAAAGCTATCGCATGCTGGTCGACAAGTTCCCTTTTTCGGCCGAAAACCCCGCCATCCGGGTCAAGATGGCCGAGGCCTACGAACGCGCAGGACTCGTGGAGCGCGCCCTGGCCGAGCGGCGGGCCGTGGCCACAAACTACGGGCCGGGCTCATCCTGGGCGCGGAAAAATGCCGCCGACACGGAGTCCACACAGGAAGCCCATCGCCTGAGCGAGGAAAGCCTGCGCTACGTGGCGCTCTACAGGCACAAGCAGGCCCAGAAGTCGCACGACGGCAAGGCCTACCAGGCTTCCGCCGCCGCATATAGCGAGTATCTGGCCATGTTTCCCGAGAGCGCACAAAGCCCCAGGATGCATTTTTTCCTGGGCGAGGTGCTCTTCAAGCTTAATAACTTCGCCCGGGCGGCCGAGAATTACCTTCTGGCAGTGCGCAAACTGAAAGACACCAAGTTGCGTATCGAAGCGGCCTATGCCGCCGTGCTCTCGTTCGATGCGCTTCGCAAACAGAGCGGGCTTCCCGGTGATGAGCCGCCCGTTGAGAAACAAGACTTCACCAAGGGCGAGCAAGGCTTCATCGGGGCGGTCGACGAGTTCGCTCGGCTGGCCCCCGGCGACAAGAAGGTTCCGCAACTGCGCTTCGAACAGGGAAAGACGTGTTACTACCGCGCCCATTTCCGGGGGGCGGCGCAACGTTTCTTGTCCCTGGTGCAGAACCATCCGAAAGACGCCTTCGCCCCGGCGGCGGCCGACCTGGCACTGGACTGCTATGCGCGCCTGCGTGATTGGGCCTCGCTGGAAAAAAAGGCCCGTCGCTTCGATAGGCACGGAACCTTCGCCGGCAAGGAGTTGGGCAAAAGGCTTCCCGAATTCATCGCCGCGGCGATCTTCCAGGCCGGCGCCGCACTGGCCAAGAAGGGCAAGCCGGGCATGGCCGCCCGCGAGTACGAGCGCATGGCGAGCGAGTTTCCAAAAAGCGATCTGGCTCCCAAGGCGCTCTTGTTGGCAGCCGTCAACCAGGAGCGGGCCGGCCAGAAAGAGAAGGCAATCGACAGCTATCTAAAAATAATCAAGAGCTACCCAAAGCGGGCGGCCGAGGCCACCTTCGTGATGGCCGGCATCTACGAGCGGAAATACGATTACGACAGGGCCGCTGCTAACTACGAGAAATTCGCCGCCAAGTACCCCAATGATGCGCGGGCCCCGAACGCCTTGCTGCAGGCGGCACTGCTTCACCGGGCCCGGCGAGCCTACTCGAAGGAGGCAGCCAGCCTGCAGGAATTCACCAAAAGCTATCCGAAGCACAAGAAAGCGTCCGAGGCGCTGTTCGGAGCCGGCCTGGCTTTCGCGCGGGCCGGTAAGCCGGCCAGCGCGGAGCAGATCTTCGCGAGTTACTCTACGAAATTCGCCAAGCGCGACAAGCGAGTGCACCAGGCAGCCTTGCACTTGGGCCAGGTCATGCAGGCGCTGGGCAAGAGCTCGCGTGCCAGAAGGCAGTATGACAAGTGTGGAAGCTTTGCGCTCCGGCGCCCGCCCAAGGGTCCCGAGCTCGCCGCGGCCTCGCAATGTCTGTTTTTGATGGGAGAGATGGTTTTTTCAAGTTACCAGAAGATCAAGCTGCGCCCCCCCAAGGCACGCCTGGTCAAGCTGCTCGGCAAGAAAGCGGCCCTGCTCAAGAAGGCCGAGGGCATGTTCACCCGCGTGGTCGCCGCCGGAGACATGGAATGGGCGTCTGCAGCCCTGTATCGAATCGGGGACATGTATGCGCGTTTCGCCCAGGCGATCTACAAGGCCCCCATGCCCAAGGGATTGTCGGCTGCAGAACTGGACGTCTATCGAAATGAGCTTCAATCGCTGGCCTTTCCTATCGAGGACAAGGCCCAAAGCGCTTTCAGCATCAGTCACGCGATGGCCCTCAAGCACGCCTACTACAGCCAGTGGAGCGAGAAAACACTCAAGCAGCTTCGCAAGTTGGATCCCGGCCAGTACCCGGCCGAGGACGAGATCAGGCCGGGCAAGGCTTGGTCCGATTCGTTCACTACTTTCCCGCTGATCATGGACAAGCTGAAGATCGAGCGCCGTAAGGCTGGAAAGGCGGGACAGCCATGAACCTCCGGCGTCTCTCATTGATGACCTCGGTGGGCCTGCTTACGCTTTTCGCCTGTGCGCCTGTGAAAGTGAAAGTCGTACCGGACGGGTTGCAGAAGCAGAAAGACGACGCGATCGCGGCCTTCAACGGCTCCGTTGCGTTGCTGCGAGGACGCCGAGCCGACTACTACAAGGCAGTAGAGAAGCTGATCGAGGCCGTGCGCTTGAATCCCGAGCTCTATGAGGCCCAATTCGATCTGGGCCTGCTGTACGCGCGCGGCAACGACCTGGCCAACTCACAGGCCGCCTACCGCGCGGCCCTGGCGGTGCGGCCCGGAGACAGGGCCGCCTCGTTTAACCTGGCCGACGTCTACCGTAAGAACAAGAAATACGACCGGGCCATAGAAATCCTCGAAAAATTTATTACCGACAACCCGAAAGACTTCGAGGCCCGTAACAACCTCTCGGTTCTGCTGAGGCTCAAGGGCGAGTACGACAAGGCCATGCAGCAGGCGCGCTACGTCCTGGAGCGCGATCCGGGGCAGGTCTTGGCCTACAACAACCTGGCCACGATCTTCTCTGAAAAGGGAGAGCACGAGATGGCCCGGGATCTCTTCCGCCGCGCTTTGTCGCTGGATCCCGACAATCCACGGGTACTCAATAACAAGGGACTGGCCAGGTTGAAAGAACAGGCGGTTCAAGAAGCACTGGAACTGTTCAACAAGGCTTTCGAAAAAGGCAAGAACCTGCCGGAGGCGGGCCTGAACGCGGCCTCTGCCTACATGGACAGCGGCGACTACACCCGGGCGGCTTCGATGTACAAAAGGATAGTCCAGGCCATCCCAGGCTTCCTGCCCGCCCTGGTAGGCCACGCGGTGGCGACCCGGGGGCTGGGCCGTTTCGAACAGGCCGAGAAGAGTTACCAGCAGATCCTGGGACTGGATCACACCAACCCGGCCACGCTGTTCAACTTGGGCCTGCTCTACATGAACTACCGCAAGAAACCCGCCTGGGCCTGCGAGGCCTTCATGCGTTATCTAAAATCCGGCCGCACCGATCCCGAACACGCAAAACGAGCCAAGGGATACATTGAAGACATCCACCTGGCCGATCCCAACGCCTGCAAGGGAGGTTCGAAGTGAAGAAGATAATCGCAGCAACGCTTACGGCCCTATTTCTGGCCGCCGGCCCGGCCTCGGCCGCACCCAAGAAAAAGAAAGCCGGCTCGGTTAGGGTCTACCGCTTCGACAATCTGGACATCGAAGGCCACGTCAAGACTCCCCACCTGATGTATTTCCTGAAGCGCATCAGAAACAAATTCAGATCGTTCAGGCTCCCCGCGCAGCATTTCGAAAAGAAGATCATAAAGTCACGCAAAGCCGATTTTCTAGACTAGTGTCCATCTCTAACAACCTCCCCGGGAACATTTGTGTGCCTTGACACGTCTATGATGGTAGCGGAGAATCCGTCTATGGCGAATGACACCTGTTACCTGCGCTGCGCCCTGGTTTGGGAGCGAACCGTGCTCGAAGAGCGCCTCTTCGGCCCGGGCTCCAGGGTGTCCGTGGGTGAGAGCCCCGCCGCTACCTTCACATTACGCGGACAATCCACGGGCAAGCGCTTGACGGTGTTCAGGCAGACGTCCCGGGGCACCTTGCTCTGGCTGCTGCCCGGGATGCGCGGGCGGGTGAGAATCGCAGGCGTGACCCGCGAGGTCTCCGATCTGCTCAACAACGAATCCTACGAGGAGCATGACGGAGGGGGGATACGTTTCAACCTCGGCGAGGGCGACGGAGGGGTACTGGTCTTCGGACGCGCCGGGCTCAAGTTCGACACCGTGGTTCAGAAGCTCAAGGCTCCGGCCGCCAGCCTGAGACAGATAGTGGGCTACGACTCCTTCACCAACAAGATCTTCGGGATCATGCTGGCCATGGTGCTGATGTTCTCGCTGGTATCGCGCCTGTTCGCGGGCTCAACACCCGGATACACAGTCGAGCAACTCCCCGACAGGCTGGCCTCGTTCGTGGTGGACGATCCCGAGACCGTCCGGGAGTTCAATCAGGAGATCAAGCGTGCCCAGCAGGAAGAGCGCAAGAAACAGCAGCAAGAACAAGAAGACACCCGCAAGGCCAAGCACGAACGCCGCAAGAAAAGCGAGCCGGCAAAGAACGAGCCGCCGCTCGATCGGGAAACTCAAAAGATGCGCAAGAAGGTGGCCAGCAAGGGCGTGGTCGGCGCATTGTCGATCGCCCGCAAGAAAGGCGCCCTGCACGATGTGATGGGCAAGGGTGGGCTGGGCATGAGTCTCAACGCGGCCGTGCGCAATCTCGATCGCGGCGCGGCCAGTGCCAGGTTGCTGACCTCAACCGGCAGCACGGGCATCGCGCTGCCGGGCCTGGTCGCAAGACGCGGAAGCGCCGAGGCCATCGGCGAAGGAATAGACGAGGCCCGCCCGCATACCGGCAGCAGCGGACGCCGGGCCGGACGCACCAGCAGGCTGGCCTCTCGTTCCGAGGCGCAGGTGAGCCTGGCCATGCCGTCCAGCGCCGCCCGGGTCACCGGCGGCGAGTTGTCCCGCAAGGAGATCTACACGGTCGTCAGTCGCAACAAGGGCGCCATTCGTTACTGTTATGAATCTCAACTGATGCGCTACCCCACCCTGCGCGGCCAGGTAACCGTCGACTTCATCATCGACATCGACGGATCCGTGAAATCGGTCGGCATCAAGAAAAGCAGCCTCACCCAGGCGACGGCCCGCAGCAACGTTTCCCGCTGCCTGATGAAGTTCATCAAGCGCTGGCATTTTCCCAAGCCGCGCGGAGGTAAGGTACGGGTGATTTACCCGTTTACCTTCGGAAGGAAATGATGCGCGGATTTTTGAACTTGAGTCTGGCTCTCATCGTCAGCCTGGCCACAGGTTGCCGCGATGAGCAATACTTCGGCCCTTATATTCTATCGCTGCCAACCGAGCTGCAGGAGGACGCCGTCTCCCGCACCTTCCGCTTTCCGCTCGACACAGCGGATCGAGACCAACAAACTGAGCTGGCCGACTGCCTGGCCAATGAACCGGATCGCGAAGTTCCCTGCCTGTGCGACTATCCTGTCCTGACTGTGAATGAGCAGGACGCGCGCCTGGACTACCGTCTTGTCACATCGTCCACTGACCAGCCGGTAAACGTGATGGTCTGGGTTGGACGCGAGGTCGGGCCGGACGAGGTGGCGCCGGAGTTCTTTTTAGAGTTGCCGCAGATTGAAGTGCTTGCCGAGCATCACCACCAAGTCACGCCTGGCCGGGAAGTCTGTGAAAGTTTTCTCGAAGACGAAATGAGGGCGCTCGACCTGGCCCTGGCCATCGCGCAGAACCCGGCCTGCGACCAGTCTCCCCAAGAGCTGCCATCTCAGGCGACCATCATCTACGGCCTGGCGTTCGATGAAGACACGGCGCCCAACGTGAACGCGGAGTTCACTTTCCGCATCGAGGAGAACGACTGATCTTGAAAGTCGCGCGTTCATTATTTGTCTGCGCGTTGATCCTGGCGGCGCCGACAACCGGTGCCGGGGCGGCGGAATCCGCCTGTAACCGGCCTCCCTCCGTGCCGCGGGGGCTGACCGTTCGCGCTGGCATGGGGGCGGCCGTCTGGACAGGCGCCGTCGGCGGGGTCAGTCGCACGGGAGTGGCCTTCTCCTTCGGAGTCGGGTACGAGCTTTTCTCCTGGTTGGCAGTGGAGGCCAACTGGTCGGCGGGTTTTCACGAGACCGACGCGCCCTTCCCGCCGGCGCCCGGCGCCTTCGCCACCCAGGCGCTAAACCTGGGCGCCCGCCTGACGTTGCCGCTGGAACCCTTCGATCTGTTCCTGCGCGGCGGCGCCGGCTGGAGTTGGTCGCGTCCCAACATCCTGGTACGCATAGACGACTTCGCCTCGGAGCCGAGCCTCTCCTGGCTTGGCGGTCTGGGTTTCAGCTGGCACACCCCCCGCCGCCGGATCTGGATCGGCCTCGAGTGCAACGCCATAGGCCAAATCGGCTTGCCCTCGGTCTGGATCGTCACCAACGCGGTGATTGGTGTAACTCTGCTGTAGTCTTATTTATCCAAGTGAGCGAAAGCCTTGCGGCCGGCGTAGACGGCCTGGTCGCCCAGCCACTCCTCGATACGCATGAGCTGGTTGTACTTGGCCACCCGCTCGGAGCGCGACACCGAACCGCTCTTTATCTGGCCGGCGCTGGTGGCCACGGCCAGGTCGGCTATGGTAGTGTCCTCGGTCTCACCGGAACGGTGGGAAATCACGGTTGTCATGGAATGTGTATGCGCCATGCGTATGCATGCCAACGTCTCGGTTAAAGTGCCAATCTGGTTGACCTTGATCAGGATCGAGTTGGCTGCCTTTTGCTCTATGCCGCGCTTGAGTCGTTCGGTGTTGGTGACAAACAGATCATCACCGATGATCTGGATCTTGTCGCCCAGCTTCTCGTTCATTAAAGCGAATCCTTCCCAGTCATCCTCGGCAAGCCCGTCCTCGATCGAGACGATCGGATACCTGTCCACCAGGCCGGCGTAGTAGTCGACCATCTGCGCCGAGTCCAGTTCCTTGCCGTCGCCCTTGAGCATGTACACCTTGCGCTTGGTGTCGTAGAACTCGGAGGCGGCCGGGTCCAGGGCCAGGGCCACGTCGTCGAAGGGCTTAAACCCGGATGCTTCGATGGCCCGCATGATGACCTGCAGTGCTTCCTCGTTGGAGTCGAGCTGCGGCGCGAAACCGCCCTCGTCCCCCACCCCGGCCGACTTGCCGGCCTTGGCGAGAACTTTCTTAAGCTGATGAAAGATCTCGGCGGCATAGCGCAGGCTCTCTCGGAAGGTAGATCCCCCCAGGGGAACGACCATGAACTCCTGGAGGTCGACGTTGTTGGTGGCATGCTGCCCGCCGTTGAGGATATTCATCATCGGCACCGGCAGGATGTGCGCGTCGACTCCTCCAATGTAGCGGTACAACGGCATCTCTGCGGCCATGGCGCAGGCGCGTGCGGCGGCGAGCGATACACCCAGGATTGCGTTAGCACCCAGCTTGGTTTTGTTGGGGGTTCCGTCCAACTCGATCATCGTCTTGTCGAGCGAAATCTGGTCGGCGGCGTCGAGACCGATTATCTCGGGCGCTATGACCTTGTCAACGTTCTCGCAGGCCTTCAGAACTCCCTTACCCAGGAAGCGATTCTTGTCGGCGTCGCGCAGTTCCAGCGCCTCGTGCTGTCCTGTGCTGGCCCCCGAGGGCACGGCGAAGCGCCCCACGGCGCCGCTGGCCAGGCCCATCTCCACCTCGACGGTAGGATTACCGCGGGAATCAAGAATCTCTCTCGCGCGCACATCGATAATCTCTGTCATTACACGACCTCCCAAAAAGCCCAAGAAGAAAAGCAGACGAGCGGGCATGAACTCAATCCATAGGCGCAGCGCGGCTCCTCACCGGTAACCAAAAAATCTGCGCAGTACTATCGCGGGATTTGCGCGATCAGTGCAAATCCCGCGAGTAATGGTATAACCCGTACACCCCGAACGGGAAAAATGTCAATTGGTAAAATGTAATAAAACTTCAGGTGAGTTACGTGTAGTTTACTCGTCGTAATCGATGATTATCACGCGGCTGTCTTCTTCGTCTTCTTGATCCTGATCTACTTCGTCACATTCCGGCAAGTCCAGCTCATCTGGAAGATCGAGGCTCGGCCGCGGCCGGCTGTGCCGTTTCTGTTCGCGGCGCTTGAGTTCTTCTATGATGAACGCATCCAGCACTGTTCTCTCCTGGTTTGCCTTTCTATTACTATCTGACGCAAGAAGCGTACCAAAGTTCTGTCTCGCCGGCAATTTTTCAACCAACGATAACCAAAGGGTTTATTGCAGCGGGCAACAATCCCGCCGACAACCCGCAATATGATCACTAACTGAAAGAACGCAAGAATTGTCAGGCCGGGGCGAAAAAATTTCGTAACCGGGTTATTCAATCCTTTTCGGGAAGGTGGATCACCGCCAGCACCTTGCTGGCTACCTCGCCGTGGTGCAGAACGCGGTGGGGAATGGAAGCGTCGTAGTAGATGGAGTCTCCGGATCCAAGGATGAAGTTCTGGTCGTCGAGGTCGACCGATATTTCACCTTCCAGCACGTAGATGAATTCTTCTCCCGCGTGCGTACCCGGCTCTTCTTCGATCCTGGACGGCTTGCCCGAGGAATCCGAGGGAAGAGTGATGGTAATTAAAAACGGCTCCATCACCCGCTGGCGTTTCTCGGAGCCCAGCGACAGGTATTCGTAGCCGTGATCCGCACCGTTTTTCGAGGCGAAACGCGTGCCCACCTTGTCGTCCGAGGCACGCACCAGGGCAAATAGCTTGCGCGGGCCCTGCTGGAAGAAGTGACCCAGCCGCACGCCCAGCCCGTCGCAAACCTTGGTCAACACTCCCAGCGCCGGCGAGATCATGTCCTGCTCGATCTTGCTCAACTCCTCAGCCGTTATGCCCGCGCGCCCCGCCAGTTCCTCTATGCTCAGGCCGGCCCCCTCGCGCAAGCGCTTGATCTTCTCGCCCACGGGCAACAGCCCGCCCTCTGCGTTTGTCATGGTCCGTCCCCCATATTTTCTACCCTTTCTCGGCTCGTTTTTTAAATGCATCCAGCAACTGGGGCAGTTCCTTGGAGATCATCATGCTGACCAGAGAGCCCGGCACCAGCATACCGAACTTCACCTCGGCCGAGTAGGTGATCTTGGTGTGTCCCTCTGACAGCTCTTCGAAAGTCCACGATCCACGGTTGTCCTTCATCATCTGGCCCTTGACAAAGGTCCAGCTGATTTTTCGTGGACGATCGAAGGTGTAGTCCAGGGTGTAACTGACGACCTTACCCATCTTCTTGACCGACTGAGTGACCACCTTGCGGTCGCCCGCACCGCTTTCGGTCTTGACCGCCACCATGCCCAGGTGCGAGAGGAACTCGGGGTAACTATCGAAATCGGCGATGATATCGAAGATCTTCTCGGGTGCGACGCCTACCTCGGTTGATTTCGTTGCCACGGACATTTCGTCTACTCCCTCCTGTCAGTATAATTTGTCGATTCTAGCATCATCTTGCTTTCATGTCCACGGCTTGAAAGTCGAACGCCGCGCCCGAGCCAGCATATCGCTTGCGTGGTAGGAGCTGCGCACCAACGGCCCGGACAGCGCCTCGATCCCGAGCGCTTCAGCCGCTTCCGCAAAAGAGTCGAACTGCTCCCTGCTCACGCGCCGAGCCACGGGCAGGCACTCTCCGTTCGGCCGCAGGTACTGACCGATGGTGACCACGCTGCAACCGGAATCGGCCAGCGCTCGCAGCGTCTCCGTCACCTCGTCGTCACGCTCACCCAGGCCGACCATCAGACCCGATTTTACAAGCGCATGCGATTTCTCGGCGGCATACGCGAGCAATGACAGGGAACGCGCGAACCCAGCACCGGGACGCACCAGGGGGTAAAGACGCGCGACCGTCTCGATGTTGTGATTCAGGACATCCGGTTGCGCAGCGCAGACCTCACTAAGCAGATCGCATCTTCCCTGGAAATCCGGCACCAGCACCTCGACAGTAGTCGACGGACAAAGTTTGCGAATCTCCTTGATACAGGCTGCAAAAACTCCCGCACCGTGGTCGGGCAGATCGTCCCGGGTGACCGAGGTTACTACGGCGTGGATCAGTTTCAAATCACGGACCGTCGCGGCTAGACGGGCTGGTTCGGCCGGATCGGGCGCCATGGGTCTGCTTCCTTTTGATATGGCGCAGAAACGACAGCGACGGGTGCAGACATTGCCCAACACAAGGAAGGTGGCAGTGTCGGCGCCGAAACACTCGGCAATGTTGGGACAGCCGGCCTCTTCGCAGACTGTGTGCAGCGCTGCCCGGCGCAGCCTGACCTTCACGGCATGACGATCGGAAAGACGGCCGGGCATACGACAAGCTGTCAAGTCACTCCTCCGGGGCGACGAAGTCGCGAATGGGAATCCCGCAATTGGGGCACAGGCGCGTCTTCGACCAGTGTCCACACTGATGACAACGGCCGCCTGACACGACATCATCTCCCTCGACCCTGAAGATGTCGAGCTCCAGACCACACTTGTCGCAAAAGTGTCCCCCGGCCTGCTGGGAGCCGCAATGAGAGCACTTCAACAAGCCGGTATCAAAACCGTCCGGAGCGGCCGCTTTTTCAGACTCGGTCTCAACCAGTACTCGTGTCAGCATGCGGCCGCAGCTGTCGCAGAACTTGCCGGCAGCCTGCTCGGCTCCACAGTGTTCGCAGCGCATGAGATTCCTCCTTTCTGTCTCAACCAACTTCAGAAAGTAAAAGCCGCCTACCCCAACGCACGTCCAATGCCTGCCGCAGCGCGCGGTGGCCGGCCAGCGACAGATCATGATCCAGCGCGACGATTGCGAATGCCTCGCGCCGGGCCTCGTCGAGCAAATCAGCGTCACGCGCCAGATCGCCGAAGAGGAAGACCGGCAGCCCCGACTGGCGCGTGCCGATAAACTCGCCCGGTCCGCGGATGGCCAGATCTTGTTCGGCGATCACGAACCCGTCATTTGTGCGCTCCATGACTTTCAGACGCGTGCGGGCATCTTCAGAGGCCAGGTTATAAGCGACGAGAAAGCAGGTACCCGGGCGTTTTCCCCTGCCCACCCGCCCGCGAAGCTGGTGCAGTTGGCTGAGACCGAAGCGCTCGGCATGCTCGACTACCATGACCGTTGCCGCCGGCACGTCCACTCCGACCTCGATCACGGTTGTCGAGATCAGCACCTGCAGATCGCCGCGAGTGAAACGTGACATGACCATGTCTTTCTCGCCGGAGGCCATTTTTCCGTGTAGCAGTCCCAGCTTCAGGCCGGCAAACGCCCCTGCCCCGAGTTTCTGAAACATGCGGCTGGCGTCCCTGAGATCGATCTTCTCGGACTCGTCGACCAACGGGTAGACCAGGTAGGCCTGACCGCCGCAGGCCACCTCGTTGCGTACGAAGCGGTAGGCCTGGCCAACCTGGCTGCCACTGAGCACAAACGTTTTAATGGGCGACCTGCCCGGTGGCAGCTCGTCGAGAATAGAGACGTCCAGGTCACCATAGATCGTCAGTGACAGCGTTCGCGGGATGGGAGTGGCGGTCATTACCAGGACATCGGGCCTGTGACCCTTGGCTCTCAGGCTGGCCCGCTGCAATACACCGAACCTGTGCTGCTCGTCGATCACGCACAGGCCTAGGCGCTTGAACTTGACCCGCTCCTCGATCAAAGCGTGGGTGCCGACCACGAGTTGTGCTTCGCCCGAGGATATCTTTTCGAGGGCCTCGCGGCGAGCCGCCCCCTTTACCGATGAGGATATAAAAACCGCATCGAGACCCTCCCCCCGTCTGCCGCCTGCGATCATCAATCGTTTTATCTGCTTGAAGTGCTGTTCGGCCAGGATCTCGGTGGGAGCCATGAAAACCGTCTGGGCCCCCGAACGGGCAGCCACTATTGCGGCCAATATGCCCAGCGCTGTCTTTCCGGAACCGACATCCCCCTGCAGTAAGCGGTTCATGGGCTCTGCGGATGCCATGTCGGCGACGATTTCATCAAGCACGCGTTTCTGGCCCGCGGTCAACTCGAAGCCGAAGAGCGAACGCGAGAGCGACTCGAGATCACAGGCTGCCGCCAACGAGAAGCCTCCGTTCTTCTTGTAGCGCTTACGCCGCAAGGCAAGCCCGAGCTGAAGCAGTAGAAACTCCTCGAAGACCATGCGTCGGTGGGCCGGGGAACGAAAACGGTTGAGTTCGTCCACATCGGCGTCCGGGGCCGGGAAATGAACCTGCTCGAGCGCAGCGACGATGCCAGGCAGATCGTGACGGGCACGAACCTCCTCTGGGAGTGTTTCTTCGACCTGCGCGCAGTAGCGCTTGACGACGCGGCGCATGACCTGCCGCAGCACCTTGGGATACACTCCCTCGACCTCGGGATAGACGGGAATCACGGCGCCGAAATCATCACCGGCCGCGTCGACGCCTTCCGAGAACCTCTCGATGTCGGGGTGCACCATCCCGTGCTGGCCGCGATAGACCTCGACCCGCCCGGCAACCCTGACCCGCTCGCCGACTTTAAACCTTTTGGCGAAGGTAGCCGGGTTGAAGTTGAACCAGCGGCAGCGAATCTGGCCCGTATCGTCCTCGAGCAGCAACTCGAACAAGCGCCTGGAACGACCGATGCGCCGGACGCCGAAGTCGACCACCTCGGCCGTGAAAGTCGAACGTTCACCAGGCACAAGACCATCAATGGTGCATATGCGGCGCCTGTCCTCGTAGCTGCGCGGCAGCAGGAAAAGCGCCTCGGCCACCGTCTGGATCCCGCGCCCGGCCAGGCTGGCGGCCCGCCGCGGCCCCACCCCCTTGATATACTGGATCGGGGTATCGAGACCGCCGCCGGAATTTCTGGGCTGGGGCATGTCAGCGCCGGCGGTTTTTTCTGTTTATCATTTCGAGCAGGGCGTTGGCGCGCTGCTCGTCGTTCGCCATGGCCAAAGCATTGTATTCGGCAGTGGCCTTGCCGATCATGCCAACCCCAAGGTAGGCCCGGCCCAGGAAGAAATGAGCCTCGTTGTTCGAGTAGTCCGCCCTGACGACCTTCTCGAGCACGTTTATGGCCTTCTTGTAGCTCCGGCGCTCGATGTTGAGCCGGCCGAGCAAAACGCGGCATGGCATGCACTCGGAATTTACATCGAGAGCTTTCTGCAGCGTGCGGCTGGCCTTTTTCTTTTGCTTGCGGTCGAGTTGCATGCGGGCGAGGTTCAAGAATCCCTCGAAACAACTGGAATCGGCCCGCACGGCGCGCCGGTACGAGTCGAAGGCCCGGTCGGCCATCAGGTTCGCTTCGTAGACCTGCCCCAGCCTGACGTAGGCCAGGCCGAGATGAAGATTGAGCCTCAGCGCCCGCTGAAACGCCATTATGGCCTTTTCAGTGCGTCGGTTGTGGATCAACGCCTCTCCCAGGTAGAACTGCGCCCAGGCGTTCTTGCGGTCGACCAGCACCGCCTTCTGTAAGGTTTCCTCGGCCCGGCCGTATTGCTTGGCCAGCAGGTAGGTGCGCCCGATCTGCACCAATGCCTCGGAGTTGTTGGGATCGGATCTGACCGCCAGCGAGTATGCCTTGATGGCCTTATCGAGGTCCCCCTTTGAGAAGTAAATATCGGCGCGTCTGAGGTGAGCCTGGGTGTACATATTGTTGCGCCTGATCGCATTCTCGAACATGACCAGAGCCCCGGCCATGTCGCCTTTCTTTCTTATTACCATGCCCTTGATGAACCAGGGCTCGGGGTTTTGCGGATCCAGTTTAATCGCCCTGTCCAGCGCCTGTACGGCGGTGGCTTCGACGCCTTTCTTAAGGTAGGCCTTGGCCATGCCCAGGTAGGCTCGCGGCGACTCGGGAACCTTGGACAGCGCCTGCTCGAATGCCCCTAAAGCCAGGTCGGGCCGTCCCAGTTTTAGTTGCAGGTTCCCCGCCCGGCACAATCCCGCGGCTGTTTCGCTCTCGTGGGAATCGGCCTCGACGTAGGCCGCGAGTGCCTCTTGGTACTTGTGCTCGGCCGCCAGGCCGTCCCCGCGGCGCAGAAGATCGGGCACCGGCGAGCAACCCGCAACAAGCAGGTTCAGCCAAGCGAGTTCCAGGACGAAAACCATCATCGTCCGGGCGATCCACAGGCCGCGCTGTGTTTTTTCGGCCGGATCACTCAAAATGGATCTTTTCCACCAGGTACTCACGCTCGCCGGCCGGAGTTTGAACGTAGAACATGTCGCCGACGGATTTACCGATCATGCCGCGCGCCAGCGGCGACTTTACCGATATTTTGCGCTGGGTACGATCGGCCTCTTCCTCGCCCACCAACTGGTAGCTGACTTGCTTTTCGTTCTCCAGGTCGGTCAGAAGCACCCTGGCGCCGAAAACCACGCGGTCGCCCTTGACGTCTTCCGGGCGGATGACCTGGGCACGTGACAACTTGTCCTCGATCTCCCGCATGCGTTGATCCAGATGCTGCTGGGCATCCTTGGCCGCGTCGTACTCGGCGTTTTCCGAGAGGTCTCCGTGGTCTAGGGCCTCCTCGATGGCCTTGATGATTCGTGGGCGTTCCTCCGCCTTGAGACGTTTCAGTTCGTCCTGGAGCTTGCGATATCCCTCGGGAGTCATGGGAACTTTTTCGATCATGCCGTCTTCTCCCCTATCAAAACAACAAACCGGGCACGGCCCTGCCCGCGATGCCCACGAAAAATAATAACCCAGGGCCAGGCGCGGATCAAGGCCAAAGGGCTCAAAAAGCTTCAGGGTTTTTTCGTGTCATCAGAGAGAACCTGTGCTTACATCAATCGTCTCTATTCACAAAGTCGATGTTGGTCCGGATGCAGACAGAACGGAGAATGCCATGAAGATAGAAATCAAAAGAGAGAAAACGGGACGCTTGTGGTACAAGGGATTCTTGATTCTGGCGGCGCTGTTTGTTTGGGTACCTCCGTTTTTCATCGGCGCTTGCCCGGCGCCTGAGCCCGCCTCGCCGTTGCAGGCCAGGCTGGAGTTGGCGGCCGGCGATGTATCGCTGGAACAGGCCGGCACAAGCGGGCCGGCGTTTTCGGGGGCGGCACTCCTGGCCGACTCGCACCTAGCCACGGGCAAAGGCGCCCGGGCCCTGGTTCGGCTTTCCAACGGTGCGTCCATATTCATGCGCGGCGGCAGCAAGATTTTTTTGGGCAGCGAGGCCGTGGAGCTTTTCGAGGGGGAAATCTGGCTGGACGCCCCACCCACCGAGCGCCAGGCCATCGCGCACAAAATCGGCGCCGTGACGGTGTTCGCCGTGGACGCAGGACTCTCGATCAAGAAAACCGCCCAGGGTGCAGATGTCTACGTTGCTCGCGGCGGCGCCACAATCAACGCCCCCGGTGGGCGCGTGGATGTGCACGGCGGCGAACAGGCCGGCGTGATCGGATCGGCGGCGCCCGTGGTCAAGCCGGTCGTCTTCTGGGAAGACTGGACCGGCGGGATGGCCGACCGCCCTCTGAAAGGCAGCCTGGCCGGAGCCGGATCGGGCCAAGTCTACGGCGTCGATCTGAACTCCCCAACGAGCACGCAGGCTATGACCATGGAGATCGCCCGCCAGTCGGTGCGTGTCGTAATCAGATCGGGCTTGGCCGAAACCGAGGTGGATCAGACTTTCTTCAATCCGACCGACCGTCCGCTCGAGGGCTGGTATTGGTTCTCGGTTCCACAGGAAGCCTCCGTTACGGGTTTTGCCCTGGAAACGAACGGGGTGCTGGTCGAGGGAGAATTCGTCGAGCGCCGCCAGGCCGCCCGCCAGTACAAGCAAGCTATTGCCAGCAGCCTCCAACCCGCGCTCCTGGAATGGATAGACAGCCGCACCTTCCGGGCACGAATCTACCCGCTTCCGGCCGCCGGCTCGCGCCGGGTTGTACTACGCTACTTGCAGTTGCTGCCGGTCGTGAAGGGAACCCTGCGCTACGTCTACCCCTTGCAATCGAGCGAACCGGTGCGCATCGGTGAATTCTCATTGAATATCGACCTGGGCGCGGAAGGCAAGGACATGGAGATCACCACGCTGGCGGACGCCCGCGTCGAGTCAGGCGGAGAACTTGTCAGCATGCGTCGATCGGGCTATGTGCCGCGCGCGGACTTCATGCTGGAGGCGCACATCAATACTCCGCCCGAGCCCATCCGGGTTGCCACCATGAAGGCCGCGGGCGATACGGCCGACTACTTGATGGTGCGCTACACACCGGATTTCGACTGGCTCAAGGGAGGCAAGCTGAAGGGCGAGATCGCCGTGGTCGTGGACACCTCCGCCGATTCGGATCCGGCCAATCGATCCATGAAGATTGATGCCGCCGAGGCCATTCTGCGCGCTCTGTCAGGGGAGGACCGCTTCGCCCTGATCGCTCTGGACGTGCGTCCCACGGTGCTGTATCCGGCAAAAGGATTGGCGCCGGCCAGCGAGGCGGAAATAAACAAAGCGCTCGAGCGGCTTTCAGAGTTCGCCTCCGGCGGCGCAACCGACCTGTCGGCTCTCTTCGAGGCCTCACTGGAACGTTTGCACGGCGGCGAACAACCGGCTGTGGTCTATATCGGAGACGGCATCGCCACATCTGGTGAAATGAACTCTGATCGACTGGTCGAACGCCTGCATCACGAACTGTCCACCTCGAAAGCGCGCCTTTTCACGGTCGCCGTCGGCCCCGGAGCCAACTACTCGCTGCTCTCCACTCTCGCCCAGGCCGGTGGAGGCGAGGCATTCCAGGTCGGCGATAGCGAGCAAATCAATCAGCAGGTGCTGCAGTTGGTTGCCGCCCTCAAGACCCCGACCATGACAGATTTCGACATGGATCTTGGCGCGGGCCTCGACGAAGTCTTCGTCTCGGCCAACGGCAAGGTGAAACATGGCGAGCAAGTCATCGTGCTGGCCAGGACTCACCATTCCATTCCCGTGAAGATCGTCGTCAAGGGCAAACTTGCCGGTGAGAAGATCGTTAAGGAGTACATGATCAGCCCCGACTCCAGCATTGTCGCATCCTTTGTCGCTCGCCTCTGGGCTGCCGAGTACCTGCGCAGGTTGACGGGCTCCGTGACCGACAGTGAGTCCCGGCGCGGCAAGATCATGAAGCTGGGCATGGACTACGGTCTGATGACGCCCTTTACCAGCATCTTGGCCCTCGATAGCGAACAGGCCTACCGGCAACAGGGAATTCTCCGCCGGAAGTCTACTCTCAGGGGCGCGCGCCTGTCACACTGGGTCAAGGGCGGCGAACATGAGACCGACTACGCGCAGATCGCGACCGACAGCATCGGCTTCGGCTGCAGCCGCGAGAAGACCGCCCAGGAGTCGGCCCCGGGAACATCGCGTAAAATTTCCACAACCGAGGACGTGGCCAGAAGGCCCAGCGTCTCCGCCGGCGGGAAATACGAGCAAAAGCGCATGGCTCCAGTGGCTACCGGGGGCCTGGCCGAGAGGACAATGGCAGCGCCAACCAAGAAAATCTCTCGCCCGGAAGCTAAAGCGAAAACCACTTCGTCGGACGGCGCCAAAGAAGGCACCAAGAACGCCTTAGGCATGGTCTCACTGATGAAAACCTGCTCCGACGTTTCCCGACGCTCACTGCGCGAAAGAGTAATAATGTGGCGAAAACGAATGCGCACGGCGCGCAGTCCCCAGGAAATCGTGGCTCGCTACCAGGCGGCGCGAGCCGCTTGCGAGATCTTCGACTGGCGCTCCGAGGCGGCTTTCTTCCGCGTCCTCAGACCTTTCATCAGGGACGAGGGCAGCGCGTCATACGTTCTTGAATTCTTCTCGCAACGACCCGAGATCCAGCGCTTCCTGGCTCGCCTGATTCTTCGCCGGGCGGTGGATCAGCGAGTCATCGCAGTGGTCGAGAAAATCCTCTTCCGCGGCGAGATAAATTGGGCCAGTGTTGACAACGAACTGGCCGCCATTGGAGACTTCGCCCGGCGAATTGAGCGTTTGCGGCAAATCGTGGCCCGCGCGCCGGACGATCCAAACGGCATCGTCCGCTTGATGCATCTGCTGGTGAAAAACGATCAAATCGACGAGGCCCTGATCCAGGGTCGCAGACTGAGGGACTCGGGGCTGATCACCCCATATCTCGCTCGTGAAATCGGTGATGTTCTGGCATCCAGAAAACTCTCCGACGAGGCCGTTCGCACCTATTCCGAGATCGTCGAATTCGACCCCGGCAGCGTCTTGTCCCGGCGCCTGCTGGGAGATATTTACTTGGCTCACGGTTGGTACGACCCGGCCTACAACCAGTACGAAACATTAACAAACAAGGATCCCCAGCAACCCCTTTACTGGCTGAGACTGGCTGCCGCGGCCGCCGGCGCCGGGCGCCTGGACCAGGCCCTGCGCCTGGAACGCAAGGTATCGAGCGCTCCCGGCCGTCCAGGGCCCGAAGATCCCCGCCAGTGGGCCAAACTATGGTCGGCGACCAGGTTGGCCAGGCTTCTTTCCAGCCCGCCCCAGGGCGTGAGCACCAATAGCATCCAGGGCAAGCTCAAGCAGCTACAGTTGTTCAGTGGCAAGGGCAGCCTGTTGATAATAACCTGGGAAGATCTATCGGCCGACCTGCAGCTTGCAGCGCTCAGAAAAAACAGTCAGGTTTCCGTGGGGGAGGCCACCGATGCTGCCAAGAGCGGTTTATCGGCAATCCTGGTCCCGTCAGGCGACCTCGGACACTTTGCTCTCAGCGCTGTCCTCCGGACTCCCCCGGCACGGCGCCCAATCCTGCTAAAGCGCCACGACATCACCTGGGACGGACGTAAATTCGAGGCCAAGATCACGAGCTACAGCCTGGCCGCGGGCGCAACCAAGCTGGCGATGTAGGAGTGCTACGCTACGCCGGGCTCGGGTTCTGGTTCGGGCTTGGGGGCTACCTTCTTGCCGTTGCCGTCCTTGCGCTCGCCACCGATGGCCAGCTCTTCGGGACTGACCAGACGGGTTTCCAGAGGCCTGGGCCGATCGAGAGATTCTCCGCGGACTATTTTATCGACGTCCCCGCCCTCTAGTGTTTCGAAGATCAAAAGCGCCTCGGCCATGCGGTGCAATATGTCCAGGTTCTCGGAGATTAGCTTGTGAACGTCTGTATACGCCTCCTCGACAATCTGACGCACCTCGCTATCGATCTCCTGGGCGGTCTGCTCGCTGTAGTCACGGTGCTGGGATATCTCGCGTCCCAGGAATATCTGTTCTTCCTTCTTGCCGAAAGACAGCGGGCCCAGCTTCTTGCTCATACCCCACTCGCAGACCATCTTGCGGGCCAGGTCGGTGGCCTGTTCGATGTCCTGGCCGGCACCGGTGGTCTGTTCTTTGAGCACCAGTTCCTCGGCCACCCGCCCGCCGAGCAGCACGCGAATGCGGTTGGTCGCGTATGTCTTCGAGGTCGTGTGCCGGTCTTCCACAGGAAGCTGCTGGGTGACACCCAGGGCAAGGCCGCGCGGGATGATGCTCACCTTGTGCACCGGATCGGCGCCGGGCAACAGATTGGCTACCAGGGCGTGCCCGCCCTCATGGTAGGCCGTCAGGCGCTTTTCCTGTTCGCTGATGATCATCGACTTGCGCTCGGTGCCCATCATGACCTTGTCCTTGGCCATCTCGAACTCGCCCTGCCCTACGTCTATCTTGTCTGTCTTGGCCGCCAGCAGGGCGGCCTCGTTGACCAGGTTTTCCAAGTCGGCGCCGGAGAACCCAGGAGTGCCCCGGGCGATATCCTCGAGCTTCACTTCGGAACCAAGCGGCACCTTCCTGCAGTGCACCTGCAGGATACCGAGGCGGCCGCGCACATCGGGCCGAGGCACCACCACCCGGCGATCGAAGCGGCCGGGCCGCAGCAGGGCGGGATCCAGGACGTCGGGCCGGTTGGTGGCCGCCATCAGGATGACGCCCTCGTTTGACTCGAAGCCGTCCATCTCGACCAGCAACTGGTTCAGCGTCTGTTCACGTTCGTCATGCCCCCCGCCCAGGCCGGCCCCGCGATGCCGCCCCACGGCGTCGAGTTCGTCGACGAAGACGATGCAGGGGGCGTGTTTCTTGCCCTGTTCGAACAGATCGCGCACCCTCGAAGCGCCGACGCCTACGAACATCTCGACGAAGTCGGAGCCCGAGATGCTGAAGAACGGCACTCCCGCCTCGCCCGCCACAGCCCGGGCCAGAAGCGTCTTGCCCGTGCCCGGAGGGCCCATCAACAAAACACCCTTGGGAATGCGCCCACCCAGGCGGGTGAATTTCTTGGGGCTCTTGAGGAACAGGATGATTTCCTGCAGCTCCTCCTTGGCCTCATCGACGCCGGCAACGTCTTTGAATGTGACCTTGTTGGTCTGGGAATTCAACAGGCGCGCCTTGGACTTGCCGAAGGACATGGCCTTGCCGCCGCCCGCCTGGAGCTGGCGCATGAAGAAGATGAAGATGACGAACAGGAAGATCATCGGCAGCCAACTCAGCAGAGCCGACTGCCAGAAGGGGTTCTCCTCTTCTTTTTCGACGCTGACAACCACCTTGTGTGTCTTCATGTCGCGAATGAGGTCATCGGTCAACAGGGCCCTGGTCTGGAAAGCCCGCTTGCCGCCGCCTTCCACGAACTCGCCGGAGATCTCTTTGCCCTTGATGACGACGTTGCGTACATTGTCTTTCTCGACCTCGTCCCAGAACTCGGAGAAGGAGATGACCTTGCCCTCCTGGGGAGAACTCGAGAAGATCTGGTAAAAGCTGATGAACATCGCGATCAGCAGAATCCAGAGAAGAATTGTCTTGTGGCTCTGCTTCAAAAAACGTCACCTCACGGACAACAGGCATTATAGGTCTCGTCCCAGGGTGCGTCAAGCGCGGAAATCGAGCATTTCTCCATTCATGGCCCGTTTCTGCCCATAAAGCACAGGTAGGGGCGCATAATCGCCAGGCGCTTGGCGGCGATTCCCCGCACCACCAGTAAATCGTCGAGCGAGTCGAAGCCATGCCTGCTCTGCCTGGCCCGCACTATCCCCTTTGCGAGATATGGACCTATGCCCGGAATGGCCGTCAGATCATCCACGGAGGCGCTGTCTATGGGAATGCGCAGGCCAAGAAGCAGGCGCTGGCGGGCGGTGATGTTTTTCGGCCCGGCCAGGCAGTGTGAGCTTTTTTCCTGTGTTGGTTCTGATGTGCTCAGCCCTGAACCATTGGCAGGAGCAGTGGCGGATGAAGGCTCGAACAGCCCCGCTGCCGAGAGCAAGAGCAATACAACGAATATTCCGGCTTCCTGCCTTGTTCCCATGATGAGTGACATCATTTTACATTTTTAGAAAAATGTAAAATGATGTAATCAGTTCTCGATCTTGGGAGGGTGTATTGATGGAGCATGCAGACCTGGCCATCAGGAACATCGGCCAGCTATTGACCATGGATCCGGCATCCGGCGGCCGGGGAGACGCCGCTGCGGATCCGGTGGCGGGCCTGGGGCTCGTCATCAACGCGGCCGTGGCAATTAAGGGCGAGCGCATCCTGTGGACCGGTCGCGAGAGAGAGTTAGCGGCGGCCGTATCAATCGACGCCAAAACCGTAAGCATAGATGCCGGGGGCTCGGCCGCCATGCCCGGTCTAATTGACTGCCACACCCACTCGGTCTTCGCCGGTTCGCGCGCCCACGAGTTCGCCCGCCGCATCTCGGGCGCCGGCTACGAGGAGATCCTGGCAGAGGGCTTCGGCATCCATGCCACCGTCCGGGCGACCCGCGAGGCCTCCGAAGAAACGCTGGCGTCCTTGCTGTCCGTCCGCCTCGACTCCTTTCTCTCAATGGGTGTCACAACGGTCGAGATAAAAAGCGGCTACGGGCTCGATTTGCCCTCCGAACTGAAAATGCTGAAGGTGGTCTCCGAGGTGGGCCGCAGGCACCATGTCGACCTGGTACCGACATTCCTCGGAGCCCATACCCTGCCCGTCGAGTATCGCAGGCAGCGCAGGAAGTACCTCGACCTGGTGATCGCAGAGATGATCCCCGCGGTCAGCGAGCAGGGTCTGGCGCGCTTCTGCGACGTATTCTGCGAGCAGGGCGCCTTCGATCTGACAGAGTCGCGCAGGGTTCTTGAGGCGGGCATCGCCCACGGCCTCAAACCCAAGCTGCACGCCGAACAACTCACCCGCAGCGGGTCTGTCGAGTTGGCCGTGGAACTCGGCGCCTCTTCCGTCGATCATCTCGAACAAGTGAATGACCAGGACGCCAAAATCCTGGCCGCGAGCGACACCGTCGCCGTACTGCTGCCCGGCGCCACCTACTTTTTGGGAAAAAAGAGATACGCCCCCGGACGTCTGCTGTGCGACGCAGGATGCGCCGTGGCCGTCTCGACCGACTTCAACCCCGGCTCGTGCATGAGCGAGAACCTGCCCCTGATGCTCAACATGGCTTGCCTTCAAAACGGCCTCTACCCGCGCGAGGCGCTCCTGGGGGCCACCCGCTGGGCGGCCGGGGCGCTTGCCCTCTCGGGCGAGCAGGGATCGCTACTACCCGGCATGCAGGCCGACTTGCTGGTACTCGACTCTCCCGACTACCGCAACCTGATCTACCATTTCGGCAGAGGGCACACTCGGATGGTAATCAAGCGAGGCAAGTTGGTCTACCAGGCACCTGAAAAAGACGTCCGGAAAGTCTCCAATGTCTAAAGTTCTTCTTTGAGTTTCGAAACCAACACCATGCCGCGACTGTCTTCTCCCTCGATGTAAAGTCGGCGACTTGTATCGTCAACGATCTCGAGGCTGACAGTCAGCCCACTGCCCGGGCGGGCCTTTGCAATGCGTTCGAACCACTCGACGACGCACACTCCGTCCCCATAGACAAGCTCGTCGTAACCTATTTCGGCGAGTTCATCAGAACTCATCAACCTGTAAAGATCCAGGTGGTGAACCGGCAGGCGACCCGGGTAGCTCTGGTAAATCACGTAGGTGGGGCTGGTGACCGCAACCCGCTCGTCCACACCGGCTCCCAGCGCCAGCCCCTGCACCAGGCAGGTCTTTCCGGCCCCCAACTCGCCGGTCAGCCCAATCCAATCACCCGGCAGGCTCATCTTGCCCAACCGACGCCCTAACGCGCGGGTCTCCAAGGCCGAGTTAGTGAAAATCTCAAGGCTCATCCACGTCCCGAATGGACTCGTATCCCAGCACTACTTCGCCCAGCATTTCGATGATGTCGCCTGCAATTAGAGCGTGCTGTCCCCTTTGCAACGCCACCCGGTCACCAGCCTGCCCATGTAGATAAGCCCCCAGACAGGCTGCATCCAGGGCCGAAAGCCCCTGGGCGACGAAGCCTGCGATGATCCCGGTCAAGACGTCGCCCGTGCCGCCCGATGCCATGCCTGGATTGCCCGTGGGAACCACGTAGGCCACACCACCGGGGTCGGCAACTATCGTTCCGGCACCTTTCAGCACCACCAGGCAGCCATGTGCGTTAGCGAGTCGTCTGGCGGCGGCCAGCCTGTCGTTCTGCACCTCGGCCGTCGTCACCTCCAGCAGGCGGGCCATCTCTCCCGGGTGCGGCGTCAAGATACGCGGATATTCGCACTTCGCAATCAGATCCAGGTGCCCGACCAGATTGTTCAGGCCGTCGGCGTCGATCACCACGGGCAACTCTATCTCGGCGGCCACCCGGCGGGTAAAAACGGCCGTCTCTTCGGATGTTCCGATCCCGGGACCGATCGCCAGCGCCTGCTTGCCCGTGCACAGAGCGACCAGATCATCGAATGCAGATGCCGCAGCGCCCATGTACTCGACCGCGCCTGTCACGACTCGATCGAGTACGGCGCCTTTGGCAGCCAGTGTCACAAGACCACACCCGGCGCGCATGGCCGCCCGGCAACACAGCCCCGCTGCGCCGGGCTTGTAGGCCGAGCCTGCGACAACAACCAAGTGGCCGAACCTGCCCTTGTGGGCATCCGGCTCGCGGCGAGCCAGGTGACCGGCCATGTCATCGTCGGTCAGCAGCCAAGTCGCGGTATTGGCAGCGGGCCCGATTCCGGGCGGGATGCCGATATCCACCACGCTCACATCGCCCGCGAACTTCGCACCCGGAAAAACAACCTGGCCCGGCTTGGGATGGCCGAAGGTAACGGTCTGCGTGGCCCGCACCGCCGTGCCCATCACCCGGCCGCTGTCCCCGGATATACCCGAGGGCATGTCGACTGCCACCACTGGCACGCCCGAGGCGTTGATTGCCTCGATCACCCGCGCGAAGAAGCCGCGCACTTCCTTGGAAAGCCCGGTGCCCAGGATGGCGTCCAGGATGACGTCGTATTCATCAAGCCGCACGGCAGACAACGACTCGGCATCGGTGACCGGCCGCACTGCCTGCCCCAGCCTCTCGAGGATGCCCAGGTTCAAGGCCGCGTCCCCGCAGAGGCTTCCGGGTTCGGCCAGCAGAAAGACGTCGACCTCGCGGCCGGATAGCGAAAGATGCCGGGCGGCCACCAGGCCATCGCCCCCGTTGTTGCCCTTGCCGCATATGATCGCAACCTTGCCCGGCCCGTCTTGCGGCAAAAGACTCTCCACCGCATCGGCGCAGCCGCGGCCGGCCACCTCCATCAGCACCGGCCCGGGGATGCCTATTTCCGATATCGCTATTCGGTCGAGTTCACGCATCTCGGCGGCATTGAAAAGCGCAATGGCCATTAGTCCAATCCCTAGGCGCGCGCCGCGGCTATCGCCCGTTTCATCTCGCGCACAGCCTGCTCGATGCCAATGAAGATCGCGTGGGAGATGATACTGTGGCCGATGTTGAACTCGGTTATCTCCAGGATTGAGGCCACCGCGGCGACGTTTTGCAGGTTGAGGCCATGGCCTCCGTAGACGGCCAGGCCGATCTTGGCGCAGGTCTTGGCCCCGTCAACCAGGCGCTCAAGTTCTTTCTCTTGTATCTGGCGGCTGCGCGCATCGCAGTAAGCGCCCGTATGCAGCTCGACGGCGTCGGCGCCTACCTTATGAGCGGCCCTGATCTGATCGATGTCCGGGTCGATGAACAGGCTGACCTTGATGTCCCCGTCCTTGAGAAAACGCACCTGCTCCTTGATCGAGTCGCGGCCCATGGCAACGTCCAAGCCGCCCTCGGTGGTCAGTTCCTCGCGCTTCTCGGGAACCAGGGTGACCATGTCAGGCTTGAACTCATAGGCCACTTTGGCCATCTCCTTGATAGCGGCCATCTCCAAATTCAGGCGCGTCTGCACCGTCTGGCGCAGTATTCTCAGATCGCGCTCCTGGATGTGGCGCCGATCTTCCCGAAGGTGAATGGTTATCTGGTCGGCGCCGCCCAGTTCGGAAAGTGCCGCGGCCGTCACCGGATCGGGGTAGCGCGTCCCGCGCGCCTGCCGCAGAGTAGCCACGTGATCTACGTTAATTCCAAGTGTGAATTCGTTCATCAGCGTCCTCCAGACTGAGCGCCGAACGCATCGGCTATCTCGCCGGCATATGTCTTGATCTTATTGATCTCCGGACCCTCGAGCATTACGCGCACCTTTTTCTCCGTCCCCGAGTAGCGCACCAGCACCCGGCCCTTCTTACCCAGGGCTCGTTCGACCTTGGTAATCGCCCGGGTGACCTTGGGCAACGACTCGATGGGTTTCTTCTCAGAAACTACACGGTTGACGATCACCTGCGGCACCGGCTGCATCACCCGGGCCAGCTCAGAGAGAGGGCGGCACTCGCGCAGCATGACCGTAAGCATCATCAACGCGGCCACGACTCCGTCGCCGGTGGTGGCGTGATCGAGGAAGATCAGGTGGCCCGACTGCTCGCCGCCCAGGTTGTAGCCGCCGCGACGCATGCGCTCGACCACGTAACGATCCCCCACCGGGGTGCGCACGAGATTGATGCCCAGACCGGATAAAGTCCGCTCAAGCCCCAGGTTGCTCATCACCGTGGCAACCACCGTTTTCTTGGCCAGCAGCTTTTTAGACAGCAAGTGTCTGGCCGAGATGGCCAGCATGTGATCACCGTCCAGAAGCTCGCCGTTTTCCGCGGCGATCACCACCCGGTCGGCGTCGCCGTCCAAGGCGATCCCGAGTTGGGCCTTGTGTTTCTTGACCGCCTGGCACATACCCTCAGGGTGCAGCGAGCCGCAGCGCCGGTTGATGTTGCGACCGTCCGGCTTGACTCCCATGCTGACCACCTTGGCGCCCAGCTCCTCAAAGACTGCCGGGGCCACGCGGTAGGCGGCCCCGTTGGCGCAATCGACCACGATCTTGATGCCGGCCAGTGTCAGCTCGGGAGGAAAGACATGCTTGAGCGAGACAACGTACCGCCCGACGGCGTCGTCGATGCGAAAGGCCTTGCCGACCGACTGGGCGGTCGGGCGCAGGTGGTCGATGTCTCCGCCGGACATCAGACGTTCGATGCGTTCTTCCTCTTGATCGGGCAGCTTGTAACCGCTGGAGGCGAAGATCTTGATGCCGTTGTCCTGAAAAGGATTGTGCGAGGCCGAGATGACCACCCCCGCGTCGGCGCGCATGGTGCTGGTAAGCAAGGCGATGCCCGGCGTGGATAAAGGACCCACAAGCAAAACGTCCACGCCCATCGAGCAGACTCCCGAGGCCATGGCGGTCTCGAGCATGTAACCCGACAGGCGAGTATCCTTGCCAATCAGCACCCGGTGGCGGCGCTTCCCATTGCTGCAGATGTGGGCCACCGCCCGCCCGAGTTGCATGGCGATTTCGGAAGTCATCGGGTGGACGTTGGCCACGCCGCGGATCCCGTCTGTTCCAAAGAGCTTACGCATGCATTTCCCCGTCCTCTCACCCGCCCGAGGGCGGGAGGCTCTCGCGATATATGGCGTGGGCCACAGCCGCCACCTGGCGCATAGGCCCGACATCGTGCACCCTCAGGATGTGCGCACCGGCAAGCACCGCCGCAGCCACTGCCGCCGCGGTGCCTAAAAGGCGCCGGCCTTCCTCGACATCCAGCACCTTGCCGATAAAGGCCTTACGCGAGGCCCCGACCAGGATCGGCCTGTCCAGCGAGCGCAGCTCACCCAAGCGCTTGAGGATCATCAGGTTGTGCTCAGCGGTCTTGCCAAAGCCAATGCCGGGGTCGATTATCAGTGTCTGCTCTGGAATGCCGGCCCGGCGGGCGCGCTCAAGCGCCTCTTCCAAAAATGCGCGGATCTCGCCCATCAGATCGCGGTAGATGATCGGCCCCGACTGCATCGTCTTCGGGGCGCCGCGCATGTGCATGACCACCAGCGGCACACCACTTTTGGCCACCAGTTCGCCCATGGCCGGATCAAAGCGCAAGGCGCTCACATCGTTCACCATGGCGGCCCCGGCTTCGATTGCGGCCCGGGCTACTGTGCTCTTGGTCGTGTCGATCGATATAGGCACGCTGGCGTATTTAGCCACGATTTCGATCACCGGCACGACGCGTTCGATTTCATCAACGGCCGGTACGGCCTCCGAGCCCGGGCGGGTCGACTCGCCACCGATGTCGAGGATATCGGCGCCCTGCTCGATCATGGCTAAAGCCTGCTCGACGGCCTTGTCGCGATCGAAGAATCGCCCGCCGTCCGAGAACGAGTCGGGAGTGACGTTTAGCACGCCCATGATGTAGGGACGCTCGCCGAAGCGCATCACCAGGTTGCCCGCGCGAATGGGCGCAAGCGGGCGGGCAGAGAAAGTGCCGGGCTCATTCATGGGATAAATCAATGCACTAAATTTGCCGTGACTGTCAACAACGTTCTCCCGGTGCCCCGGCGTTCGGATCGCTTATCTACCGGCCTGCAGACAACGCACGTAGTTGAGATTTGTCTTGAAGTCGTAGATCACGATGCCGCTTTTGAAAAAGGCTATCCACGCGAACTTCTCGGAATGAGCGTAGACGTCTGAAGACCAATAGCGCCCGCCGTCCTTGCCAAATATCGACGAGCAGACTTTACTCTCTTCGCACTTATTGCAGTTGCCGTATTTCTCTTGCTGTACATCGGAGTTACATCCTCCCAGCAGCGAGACAATTTCCTCCCTGACGGGCAGGCGAAATCCCTTGGGACATGCCTTGAGAGCCTCTTTCCAGGTCATCTCCATGGCCTGTCCCTCGCAAACGGAACCGGTGCGGCTCTGCCCCAGAGGACAGCGCAGCCAGAATAGTTTCTTGCCGGGCTGCTTAATCTTCACGATCTTCACCGGCCGGTTTTCCTTCTTGGGTGCCGGCTTTTCCCCCTCTTCCCCGGTCGGCTGCTTCTCGTTCTCGGCCGCCAGCCTATCGGCTTCTTTTCTTGCCTGGATGATCAACTTTTCCTCGGCGGCTCGCTTCTCGGACTCTATCCGAGCGCGCCTTTGCCGCTCTGCCGAAGCAATCGCCGCAAGCTGCTTCCAGCCTTCTTCCTCGCATGCCCCTTCCGGTTGCTGTTTCAGGTAAACCTGCCAGCCCTGCTTGCTTTTCGCCTGCCTGGCAACCCGGCACGCTTCCGCATCGAGCGCGCTTGGACGCCAAAGCGCCAGGTACCATGCCGCGGCCCCCCCGGCTATTGCGACCAGCACCACCACCACGACCAATAGCGGCCACTTCCCGGGCCTTCTGACGGATTTGCTGGCAATAACCATCTTGAACACCTCTGACTGTTTTCTCTTTCGCGTCGATTGTAGTCACGGAATCGGTCCGCCAGCAACAAGTAGACCTGCTTGACAGGAGGTGCTCCATCGGCTAGAGCTTCAAGCGATATTCACAAACATTCTACAGACCGGAGGTTGTGAAAATGGACAAGAAAAAGGTCATTATCATGGGCGCGGCTGGGCGTGATTTTCACAACTTCAACACTGTGTTTCGCGACAATGAGAGCTACGAAGTGGTTGCTTTCACCGCCACCCAAATCCCCAAGATCGGCGGCCGGACCTACCCGGCCATCCTGGCAGGCAAACTCTACCCCGGGGGAATCCCGATTTTCGCCGAGGAACAGCTCGACGAGCTGATCCGCGAGCACTCGGTCGACCAGGTGGTCTTCGCCTATAGCGATGTGCCCCACCAGGTCGTCATGCACAAGGGCTCACAGGTCCTCGCGGCCGGTCCCGATTTTATCATGCAAGGACCCAAGGCTACCTGTATCGAGTCGAAAAAGCCGCTGCTTGCCATCTGTGCGGTCAGGACCGGCGTGGGCAAGAGCCAGACCACGCGCTATGCCATCGCCGCATTGCACGAGTTGGGCAAGAAGGTGGTCGCCATCAGGCACCCGATGCCCTACGGCGACCTGGCCAAGCAGGTGAGCCAGCGCTTTGCCACCATGGAGGACATGGTTCGCCATGAGTGCACCATCGAGGAGCGCGAAGAGTACGAGCCGCACATCAAGAGCGGCGCCGTGGTCTACGCCGGCGTCGATTACGGCAAGATCCTCGAACAGGCCGAGCAGGAAGCCGACGTCATCGTCTGGGACGGCGGCAACAACGACCTGCCGTTCTACAAGCCCGATCTGCACGTCGTGCTGGTCGATCCGCACCGGGCGGGAAACGAGTTGAGTTACCACCCGGGCGAGGCCAATCTGCGCATGGCCGACGTCGCCGTCATCGCCAAGGTCGACTCGGCCAAGCCCGAGTGGGTGGACGAGACCGAAAAGAACATCCGCTCGATCAACCCCGGCGCCGTGGTTGTCAAATGCGCTTCGCCCATCACCGTCGAGGATCCGGCCGCGGTAGCCGGCAAGCGCGTGCTGGTGGTCGAGGACGGCCCCACCCTGACGCACGGCGAAATGCGTTACGGAGCCGGTACGCTCGCGGCCAAGCAGGCCGGGGCCGCGGAGATTGTCGATCCACACTCCGCCGCCGTCGGCACTATTCGGGCTGCCTTCGAGAAGTATCCCCACGTCGGGGCGCTATTGCCCGCCATGGGTTACCACGACCAGCAGCTTCGCGATCTCGAAAAGACCATCGCCGACGTCGACTGCGACCTGGTGCTGATCGGCACCCCGATCGATCTGCGTCAGGTGATCAAGATCGACAAGCCGGCCATGCGGGTCTATTACGATCTGGCCGACCAGGGCGAGCCTACCCTGGCTAACCTTATCAAGAAGAAGTTCGCATGAGGAGAATGATATGACCGTCTCGCTGCTGGGCAGACACCTGGTATCGCTCGCGGATTTCACATCGGAGGAGATCCTGCAGATATTGGACAGTGCAGCCTCGCTCAAGCTGCGTCACTACCAGAAGGACGATTTCCGGCCGCTTGCGGGAAAGACCCTGGCTATGGTGTTCCAGAAACCCTCGCTGCGAACCCGTATGTCGTTCGAGGCCGGTATGCATCGTTACGGCGGACACGCGATCTACCTCGGTCCCGAAGACATCAAGCTAGGCAAGCGCGAATCCACAGCCGACATCGCCCGCAACCTGTCGCGTTTCGCAGCAGGCATCATGGCCCGGGTGTTCGATCACCGCGACATCGTCGAACTGGCCGCAAACGCCTCTGTGCCCGTGATAAACGGGCTATCCGACAAACTGCACCCCTGCCAGATCCTGGCCGATCTGCAGACTATGCGAGAGAAAAAGGGACCTCTGGCCGGGCTGAAGATGGCCTTTTTGGGCGACGGCAACAACGTGGCCCATAGCCTGCTCTTCGGCTGCGCCAAGGTAGGCATGCACCTGCGCCTGGCGGTACCCGCGGGATATGATCCCGACCCGGAGATTCTCTCGACCGCCCGAAATGTCGCATCCGGCACGGGCTCGAAACTGTCCGTCACTCACAACCTGGCCGAGGCCCTTGAAGGGGTCGACGCGGTCTACACCGACGTCTGGGCCAGTATGGGCCAGGAGAGCGAGAAGAAAAAGCGCGAGCAGGTCATGCGCCCTTACCAGTTAAACGCGGGGGCACTGGCTATGGCCAAACCCGACGCTATTGTGCTACACTGTCTGCCGGCCCACAGGGGAGATGAAATCACCGACGAGGTCATCGACGGTCCGCAGTCGGCCGTCTTCGACCAGGCCGAGAACCGACTCCACGCCCAGATGGGATTTCTGATCCAGGCGATTTGAGGCACGCATGAAACACCAGGCCATAGTAACCGGGGCAAGCCGTGGGATAGGCAAAGCCATCGCCGAGGCTTTAGCGCGTGATGGACACCGCCTGGTACTGAACTACCTGAGTCGTGACGATGCGGCCGCTGCGGTCGCTACGGAAATCCGCGCCGCGGGCGGCGAGTGCGAGATTCTCAAGTTCGACGTCTCGGATGCCGAAATCGCAAGCAGCGCCGTTAAAAGCTACATCAAGCAGCACGGCCCGATCGACATCGTGATCAACAACGCCGGCGTCACCCGCGACATGCTGTTTCCCGCCATGAAGCTCGAGAGTTTTCGCAAGGTTATCGACACGACCTTAATGGGTTTCTACGCCGTCACCAAGCCCTGTATCCTGGGCATGCTCAAGCAGAACTGGGGCCGTGTTATCAACATCTCCTCGCTGGCCGCGCTTACGCCCAACCCAGGCCAGGTCAACTACTCGGCCGCCAAGGCCGGGCTGATCGGCGCCACGCGCTCGCTGTCCGCCGAGCTTTGCGCCCGCGGTATTCTGGTAAACGCCGTGGCGCCCGGCTTCATCGAGACAGATATGCTGGCGGCAACCAAGGTCGACCGAGCTGACCTCGTCAAGCTCATTCCCCAGGGCCGGGTGGGTAGGCCGGAAGAAGTAGCCGAGTTGGTTTCCTTCCTGGCGAGCGACCGGGCCAGCTACGTGTCCGGCCAGGTGATCGGGATAAACGGGGGCATGCTTTGAACGTCGGATCTGTCAGGGGGTTTTCACCTAACGCGGCGGTATGGCACGATCTGGATGTAGAGTTGGTCACCATCGAGAAGGCTTGCCGAGAGGCCGAGTCCCTGCTCACTCCGACCGAGCGGCAGCTCCTTGGCAGAATCGGCATCGGGCGTAGGCGAGCATGGCTTGCCGCCCGGGCGGCTATCAAGCGACTCGGATACCGCCTCGAACCCGATATCGAGCCTCGTTTCGTCGAGACATGTCGAATGATCGACACGCCCTCCTGCTGCCTATTCCCCGACGGCCGCTCTGTCCCAGTCTCGGTGGCGCATGACGGCTACTACGTCCTTGCCGCTTTGTCAGCCTGCGGCACCAGGGTCGGAGTCGACATCGAGCCGGTAGACCCCCGCTGCGCCCGCGTAGTTGAGCGTTTTTTTCCCGCCTGGCCCAGCGACCCGCTGCCTGCCACACGACTATGGACCGCCTGCGAGGCGGTGGCCAAATGCAGCCGCACGGCGCTTGCCGAAGTACTCAGGACAGCCAACTGCAGAGCCCAGGGATCGGAACATGTCTTTGTCGACCTGCCGATGAAAACCGGCTTTCTTGTGAGAAATATTCTTTTCGAAAACAGGATACTGGCGGCTACAAGCTCACCTATCGCTTGAAGACTTGATTCTCGTTCTACGCTCGGTTGCCAGCAGGAAAAGCACAAGAAGAGCGATAAGCGCCCCTTGGGTAGGAGCTTGGGATCCGGGGCCACGGCACCCGCAGCCTTCCGATGTGTCCGGATTCAGCATATTGCCGCCGCCGCCGTTGACCTCGAGGGAACGCAAGCAGCGCAAGAATCGCAAACAAAGATCTCATGACTCAGGATTTGTCTTTCTTCGGGAAGGGTGGCTTCCCTGGCACGCTGTTCTGATGAACGCCGTCCAGCAGAACGCCCTTGATTATGTCCGACGAAACTTCGACCGTGGCTTCGTAAAACGGAATTGCCGCCGGCGCCCCGCCGAGGTCCAGAGGTGAAAACAGGGCACGCTGCAGCGCCGGTAACTCGGCGATTCTCTTGGCCAGCTTGTCCTTGCGTACGAAAAACACGTCGCGACGACCCTCGTCCTCGTGCTCGATGGATAGGCTCAGTTCTCCGTCGACCGGGGTGTGAGAATCTATATCGCGAATGATGGGCGTCAGATAGCGCACCAGCCGGTTGACGATCTCGGCAAACAGGCGTCCATCGACGACGTCCTTGCCGCCGATGCCGACGGACGCAAGGCTCTCCTTCGTCTGATAGAGCGCCATCAAGTGCGGCGAGAGCTGTTGCCAGAAACGCATCAGTAAATCGATGTGCATGTCGGTGTACAGGTTGGACGGGATCTGTTGACCCATGACATTGTTGACGACCGTGAACACCGAGACACGGCCGGGAGGATTCTTGGCGACCCGAACCTGTAGACCGTCCCCCTCACCACCTCCGCGGGTTGACAACCTGAACTCGCCTGTCTCCTCATTGTCGAACACCTGCGTCAGCATGGCGTCGTCGATGCGCACCATCTCCAGGACAGGTTCTTTTTTGAAACGGGCCTTTTTTGTCCCCAGCGGAATTTCCTGCTTGCCCGGCACGAGGTCGCCGAAACGCTTGGGTCCTGAAAAGAACTCCGAGGCACCACAAGAAATATTATAGCGGCACTGGATGCCGGCGGCATCCAGCATCTCGGACTCGGCCCTGTAGACCAGACCATCCAGGCGGCAGCGCAGATTACCTTCCTTTACAGGCAGGCCGCTGGCCATGAAGAATTCGCGCAGGGCGTCAAAGGCCAGGTTCGAAAGCTGGATGACCTGGGCCTGGATACCGTTGACCGCTTCCTCGACCTGCGCCTTCATGCGCGCCTTGCCCTCGTTGGCCTGCCTGGTGAGCGTCTCGGTCACCGCGCGGCCCATCAGCGAGAGCACGTGTTGCTCCGGCCTGTTCGTGGTCCTGGACTGGAGCACTTTCATCAGTTCGGCGCGCAAGCTCTCGATGTCTTCATCCACCTGCGCCATGCGGTTTTTCTCGGCCTGCATGGTCAGAAGGGCGTTGTCGATTTCCTGGTGCTTCTTCAGCATCTCGACGGACATGTCGATCACGCGCTGGAGTAGATCCAGGGCATTATCCTGGTAATCCGCCTTGGTCAAATCCCCGTACATATACTGCATGCTAAAAAGTCTACCCCAAGTCAAACGGGGCGTCAAAAGAATAAATATATGAATAAATATATGGTAGCTTTCTCGGCAGGGCTTTTGCAAGGAGATACATCTCGTGGCGAGAATCGCCAACCTGAAAAAGGTATTTGTCAACCAGACCGAAGGCAGGCCGCGCTGCGCCTGGCGGCTGGGTCTGCAAACAGTTGTGCTCTTGCTCATCGGCGCGCCCCTGGTGCTGCTGGTCGGCCTTGCGGCCAAGTTGCTCGGTCATTTACCCGAGGGGCTGTCCTTCAACTCTCTACTGCGTCTGTCTTCGCGTGACATGGCCTATGCCGGGATCTTCTTTATTGCCAAGTGCCTGGCGGTCGTCTTTAGCCTGGCGCTGGCTGCCAGGTTTTTCGATAGACGACCGTTTGCCGATCTCGGACTGCACTTCAGCCAGCGCTGGTGGGCAGACTTCACCTTCGGACTCAGCCTGGGCGGCATTCTGATGGCGGCAATCTTTGCAGTCGAATTCAGCGCCGGTTGGCTGTCTATCGATGCGACCTTCGGCGTGCCCGGGGAGCCCGGAACATTCTGGCCGGCCATGCTTTATATGCTGGCCGTCTTCAGCGGTGTCGGCTTCTACGAGGAAATGCTCAGCCGAGGCTACCACATCCGCAACCTGGCCGAGGGGCTCAACCTGCCGGGAACCGGCGCGCGTATGGCGGTCGTGCTGGCATGGGTGACAACGTCGTTGCTGTTCGGCTTCGGCCATGCCCTCAATCCCAACTCCGGCTTGGTGTCCTCGCTGGGAGTGGCGGCGGCGGGAATCATGCTCGGGCTGCCTTTCGTGATCACCTCCGAGCTCGGGCTTTCTGTCGGTCTGCATATAGGCTGGAACTTCTTCCAGGGCTGCGTCTTCGGTTTTCCGGTCAGCGGTCGACACTTCGGTGTGAGCTTCGTCGCGATTGCACAGGGAGGTCCCCCGGCCTGGACCGGCGGGCCCTTCGGTCCCGAAGCAGGAATATTAGGTCTTTGCGCCTGCGGGCTGGGATGCCTGTTGATAATCGGCTGGCTGCGGCTCTCTCATGCCGGTTGCGCCCTGCAGGCCGGCCTGGCATCGCCGCCGAACAGGCCCTAGGGGGCTATTTTTCCAGGCGCTGCTCGTAGCCGCGTATCAGGCGGCGAATGTTGCGACGGTGGGTCGTAATAATGACGACCAGAAGAATCAGCGCCAGGAAGATCTCGTCTCCCCGACCTCCTCTTGCAACCAGCAGGATAGGATACAGCGCCGCCGCGGCCAGGCTGCCCACAGATGCCATTCTGAAGATCAACACCAGCAAAAGCCACAGGCACGCCACGGCCAGTGCCGAGACGGGATCGAGCCCCAGGTAAATGCCCAGCGTGGTCGCGAACCCCTTTCCCCCTCTAAAGCCGTGGTAGAGTGGAAACAGGTTGCCGGCTAAAACCGCAAGGCAGGCAAAGAACACAGGCCATGATCCCCCAAGCAGGCCGCCGGCGGCAAAGACAACCAGGAACCCGCGCCCGGCGTCGAGCAGCAGGATCAACACCGCCCAGCCCAGTCCAAGGGCCCTGAAGGCGTTTGTTGCGCCCGGATTGCCGCTGCCGTATCGCCTCAGGTCACCCCGTCCGAGCATGCTCGTCACCATCAGCGAAAAGTTGAAGCTGCCTGCAAGGTAGGCAGCCAGGCAGAAAAGGAGAGTCTTCATGATCGCAGTATCATTCCTGGATCCAGCCCTTGTCCAGTTCGTAGCGTTCGAGCATCTCGCGGGCGGCGTCGAACTCGGTGGCCGAGAGCGATCTGTCGAGCGGCGGCAGCCTAAGCGCCTTGTTGGCCGGAAAGTACTGGCGCATCAGACTGACCGCCGTGGAACGGCCCAACTCGGCTGCAATGAAGCGCAGCACCCGTTCGGTGCCGGATAGATCTTCCGGCAACACCAGGTGGCGCACCAGCACACCGCTGGTCGCCAGACCGTCTCCATCGAGCACCAGGTCGCCTACCTGGCGCTTCATCTCGCAAAGAGCCCATGTGGCCGTGGCCCAGTAGTTATCGGCACCGCTCAGGTGCGCGGCAACCTCGTCGCTTCCGTACTTCAGGTCGGGCATGTAGATGTCCACTATGCCGTCGAGTAAATCGAGTGCCGCGGGGGCATCATATCCCGACGAATTGTAGACGATCGGTATCTCGAGCCCGCCTTCGGCAGCCGGCGCCAACGCTTCGAGAAAGGGCCACACGGCGTGGCTGGGGGTGACCAGGTTGATGTTATGTGCGCCGCGTGCCTGCAGCCTGAGCATGACACGCGCAAGTTCGGCCGTCGAAAAAGGTTGCCCGTTGCGCAACTGGCTGATGGGATAGTTCTGGCAAAAGACGCAGGCCAGATTGCAGCCGGTGAAAAAAACCGTCCCCGAGCCGTGCCGCCCGGAGATGGGCGGCTCCTCGCCGTGATGCAGGTTGGCGCTCGATACGCGCGCCACGTCGGCCAGCCCGCAGGCGCCCTCCTCGCCGGCCGGCCGATCGGCGCCGCAGGCCCGCGGGCACATCCGGCAGGGCGAGCTGAGTTCGCAGGCTTTCTGTGCGCGCCGCGCGATCTCTCCCGCAGGCAGCTTCAGGTAACGGGCCGTCATGACAGCTGGAGTTATCATCCCTCGACTGCTTCTTCAACGCAATCTCGGTATGGACATTTTGGTTGTCAGGCAACCCGCCCCTGGAGTACATTGCGCCCCGAACCAGGTTACCAGGGAGGAAAATCATGCTGCGCAAATTACTCGCTGTTTCCTTAATGTCCGTGCTGGCGTTTTCGATCGCCTGCAGCAAGAAGAAAAAAGAAGAAGAAACGGCCGGCCCGCGGGCGGCACACAATGCGGCGCTTCCAGAATCGATCGAACTTCCCGAGCAGGCCATCGGCGTCGCCATCTTCGCCGAGCCCGCCCGCGTCTTTGCAGACCTGGAGAAGCTGGCAGCCCTGGTCGGGCCCGTGCCCCCGGGCGCCTTGACCGCCGCCGTCCTCCAGGGCCTGCTGCAGGTGGGGCTCAAGGACACCAGCGTGGTTGATCTCAACGGCCCGGCCGGTCTGCTGGTGCTAGACCCCAAGCTGCACAAGGCTCCTGTCGTCATTGCCTGCACCGTAAAAAACAGGCAAGCGCTGCTCGAGTCGGCCAAGCCAACCTGGAACAAGAAGGGTGAGCAGGACGGCGTCGTCGAACTCACCCGAGAGGTGGTTGACAAAATTACGCAGTCAATCTTCTTGAAATTCGGCGATCATACCCTGATCGTCGCCAACGACCGGGAGGCCATGAAGACCGGCGCGCCCATTCTGGGTAAGTTGCTAGCTTCGGGCAACGGCGTCTTTGGCACGCTGCGCCTGGATCACCTGCGCAAGATCTTCGCGGCCGAGATTGCCGGCCTGCCGGCCATGCTCAAGCAGCAACTGGCCGCCGGGAGATCCATGCAGGCGTTTCCCGATCCCCAGAAGATGCAGTGGTTCCTGGGCTGGATGGTCGACAAGACGCTCGCCTTTTTCGAGCAAACCAGAGAGGTCACCTTCGCCGCCGACTGCGACAAGACCGGGGCGACAATCAAGATGGGCATCAAGCCCGAGGACGGCTCCTTCTTCGCAAAACTCCTGGCCGCTCAGAAACACTCAGCATTGAAGCTTGTCGATGCCCTGCCGGATGATCACTTCATGGTGATGGGCATGAACGTCCAGTGGGATCTCTTCAAGCCCGATCTGATCGATTTCACCAAGGAGATCTTCAAGGTCTTCTTCGAAAAGGAACTTTCGGCCGAGCTGATCGCCGTCTTTGGGCAGATGTGGCAGGTCCTGGGCGAAGAGGTCGCCTTTTCCGAAAACCTGGGCGCCTCCGGGCTGAGCGCCGTGGAGTTGTTCACGGTGAAAGACGAGGCCAAGGCGCGCGAAGTGTTCGTAAAGAGCTTTGCGCTGGTGGCCAAGCTGCTGGGCGACAAAAGTGAAGTGATGGGAATCAAGTTCAGCATCGAAGGCCCCAGCGACGCCGGCCAGCATGCAGGTGTCAAGCTGTGGACCTACAAGATGAGATTCGACACATCGGGTATGGACACGATGAGAGCCAAGGCAATTAAAAACGTCTACGGCGGTGATTTCAAGATGGCCTTGGCCGTCTTTGATAAGAAAGCCGCCCTGGCCATCGGTCAGAAGGCCGTGGAGGATCTATCCGCAGCCATCGATCGCGCCCGGGGCAAGGGCAAGGGCTTCAACGTCTCTCCTGCCTTTATAAACGCCGCGGGACCGCATGCGTCTGATTCGGGCGGCTTCGTCTTCATGTCCATGTCGCGAGCCATCGTAGCGGGCATCGAGACCACCTACGCCGCCCTGGACAAGCCGGCTCCCAAGCTGGATCTACCCCCGTCAAAGAGCGGCCTTTTCATTAACTTCTCGTCGAAGCCAAAAAAGCTGACGGCCACTCTGCGCATGCCTGCCGATCACCTTACGGAAATGGGCCAGGCCATCAAACAGCTAACCAGCCTCGGTCACTGACCGCCTGTGATGTCCGTATAGACCTTCTCCACCGGCACCCGCTGCTTGAAGCGATCCAGATAGCGGAAGCTGAGCGCCTGCAGCCTCATAATCAACTCGGCGGCTTCGGGAGTGCCGCTCGTACGGCTGCGCTCGGCGGCCTTGCGGATTAGCCCGCGGGCCGCGCGCGGATGCAGCACATAGGCGCCGCTGGCAAACACTAGTTTATCATTCAACGGTAACAGGCGCGCCTCGAGAATGTCGCCGGGATCGAGCCCGGCCAGTGCCCGGCGTTCTGTCACACGCAGCGTTTCGCTGCTGAACATGTCACGCAAGTCGATGCTCTGCCTATCGATGCGCAGCACCTCGAAGAGGCTGTGGATGTTGCCGGCCAGGGCGGCCAACAGGGTCTTTTCGCCCGCGCTCAGCTTGTGTGTGGCCACGAAGATCTGCAAGGGAGTCTCCAGGCAGCCGTCCATGCGCCTGTCAAAAACATACCAGTTCAAAAAACAGGCCGTCAGGCGCTCGAACGACGGGTCGTCATCGCGTAAGTCCCGCAGTCGCTCGAAAAAAACGTCGCGCGCCTGCTTGACCTCCTCGGCATGCTCTCCCCGGGCTAACTCAGCCAGAATGCGTTCGAAGATCTCCTGCTCGATGTTTGTCTTCAAAAGCGTCGTCCTCCCATTTTCTTCGACTCCCACACAACGCGACCGCCGACGATGGTCCATCTTACTCTCCCGCGCAGCTTCCAGCCAAGAAAAGGCGTGTTCGACGAGCGCGAATGCATCATGGATTTCGAGACCTCGTGCCTGGCCGAGGGATCGACAACGGTTACATCCGCCGGCGCCCCGGGACGTAGGCTTCCGCCCTCCCCGCCCATGATCCCGGCGGGCCCCGAACTGAGCAACTCGACCGCCCGTCCGAGGCCTATCACCTTCTCCTCAACAAGCCGCAGAACCAGCGCCAGGGCCGTCTCCAGGCCGGTGACTCCGAAAGGAGCCTCCATGAAGCCTCGCTGTTTAGCCTGGCTGGTATGCGGCGCATGATCCGTAGCGACGGCATCGATGGATCCGTCGGCCAGCCCCTGCCTCAAGGCGGACACATCCCGCGCGGATCGCAAGGGGGGGTTCATCTTCAGGTTCGCATCCGGCCCGCAGGATCCAGCGCTCTGACCCACGGCGGCGCTGGTGAGAAACAAGTGATGCGGCGTCGCTTCACATGTGACCGGAAGACCCGCGGCCTTGGCACGCCTGATTGCGTTGAGTGCGCCCCGCGTACTCACGTGCTGCACATGCAGGCGGCCACCGTAGCGACCGAGCGCACCAAGCGCCCTCTCTGTCGCCAGCCGCTCCGCGGCAGCCGGAATTCCGGGTAATCCCAGGCGCCGGGAGATCGCACCGGCGGTCATCACGCCGCCGTGACTCAATGCATGGTCTTCGCAGTGAACCATGACCGGCAACCCGGCCTCGTCCGCGGCCCTGAGCGCCCGACCCAGTAAGCGCATATCGCGCGTGCCCCGGCCATCGTCGCTCAAGGCACCGGCTCCCAGGCGCGCAAGTTCGGCCACCCGTGAAAGCCGGCCTCCACGCAACCCCAGCGAGAGAGCTACGGCCGGCACCACCCGCACGCTGGCTTTCTTTTCTATGACTGCCATGAGCCTGCGCAGGGTATCGGGGTTGTCGAGAACCGGCCGTGTATTAGGCTGGCAGACGATGGTCGTAAACCCGCCTGCGGCGGCCGCGAGGGTTCCCGAGGCTACATCCTCGGCGGCCTCCATGCCCGGCTCGCGCAAGTGGACATGCAGGTCCCAAAGGCCGGGCATGACGATACAGTCCGAGGCGTCCAGAACGCGGTCACCCGGAGCCGGATGTACCCGTGAGCGGTTCGCGGAAGCGACGGACTCGATGCATCCGTCGGAGATCACCACATCAGCCGGGCGCTTCAATCTGACACCCGGGTCTATGACCCGTCCTCCAAGTATAAAGAGACGCATAACGATTTTTCAGAAATTCTCGACGACATCGATGTCGAAGTGCAATGTAAGCTGCTGATTGAAAGGCACCAGTTCCACAAGCCGGGCGTAGGAAAGCGAGATCTCGATCCACTTGCCCTGGGGGTCACTCTTGATCTTGAAAGCATCGTGGGGAAGGTTGAGCTCGAGAATCTTGGCTTCCCGACGCAGGTTCTCAAGAAGAACCTCTTCGTCCTTCTCGCGATGAGACATGTTGGCCACGGCCCTGACCTTCTCGTCGAGCTTGTAATATTCGATGTAGGGCGGCGCCAGCATGATGGTGAAGTAAACCGCGCCAAGGACGATCAGGATCAACAGAACCGTCAGCAGGTTGACCCTGCCGCTCTCGGAGGCTGCCCTTGCAGCCAGTGCTCGTCTGCGGAATTTCACAGTGCGTCTCATTTCCCTCGCCATGTCACTTGATGGCCGTGAACATCCTATCCCAGCGTACCTGGTCCTCGCGGAAAGACCACCAGATGAAGACCGCCCGGCCCTTGATGAACTCCATGGGCACGGACCCCCAGACGCGGCTGTCGCGGCTGTTGTCGCGGTTGTCGCCCATGCAAAATACGTGTGCCTTGGGCACCTTGAACGGCCCGTAATTTGCCTGGTTGCACAATCCCGTTTCCTGGTCACAACCGGACTCGATCGGCACGCAAGCGCCGGTTTTCAGATCGCACTGCGGCAAGGCCACTCCCAGACAATCGCGGTAGGAAGTGCACGACCTGCGAAGGATATCGTGCCTGCGCCGGCCACCCTGTCCCATGCTTTCTTCGAAGCGCTTAGTGGCCGCCCTGCCCCTGAACTCTCCGTCCTCGTCCAGGTCGTCGTAGACGAACGGTATCCCCTGCGCCATCGGCAGCATGCTGCCGTTGACAGCCAGCATACCGTTCTTGACCTCGATCGTGTCTCCGGCCACTGCCACCACCCGCTTGATGTAGTCTTCTTCTTCGTTCTCCGGCGTGATGAAGACGATCACGTCGCCGCGCTCGGGCATTGACCAGTTGAAAGATACGGCCGGGATCTTTTTACCGAATATCGAAAGCGGCAAAAGGGGAATCCTGATCCCGTAAGACATCTTGTTAACGAAGATGTGGTCGCCCACCCGCAGCGTTGGTATCATGGAACCCGAGGGGATCTGAAACGCCTCGATCACGAACGCCCTGAGCATGAGTGCGATTATCACCGCCACCCCGATGGATTCGACGTACTCCCGGGTGGGACTCTTCTTGAAACGCAGCAGGTGCTCCTCGATGAACATCTCCGCGTGGCGGCGCTCGGCGAGAAGATCGGCTTGCGTGGTGTTCTTGTCGCCGAGCAGTTCACCCAGGCTGGAAATGCGATCCTCGAGCCTGCGCTGGACGGCCGCCTCGAGCCTGTCACCCTTGCGCCTGAGGATTCGCCGCAACCACTTCTGCAATGACTTTCCGAGCCTGCGTTCCTGGCGCCCGAGCCCGGCCGCGGTACGCTTGTGCCTGTCGATATAGGTGCCCAAGAAATGACCCGCGGCTGCAAAGGCGGCTAAAAAAAGCCCCAGCAGGCCAATGAACGTCCAGTAACCGAGGGTGAAACCGTGTAGCACGAAGTAGGCGCACACCAGCCCCAGACCGAGAAACAGCCACCATAGTCGCTGGCTCCAACATTTGGGCAGGTCTATGTGCTTAGCTTGCACCATGTCGTCTCACGCTTCCTCGGGATTGTGGCGGAAGTACTCAACCGTTTCCCAAAGGCCGTTGTCAAGCTCGATCTGGGGTCTCCAGCCCAGAAGCTCCGCGGCCCTCGAAGGATCTATCGAACTGCGGCTCTGCTCGCCGGGCATGGCAGGCCCGTGCGGCAGGCTGCCCGAGAACCCCGTGTGCTTACGCAAGATCTCGGCCATAGTGTTTATATCGCTCTCGATGCCGGTGCCTATGTTGATCTCTCCCTCGACCTCGGCATCCAGCGCCAGGAGGTTGGCACGGGCCACGTCGACCGCGAAAACAAAGTCGCGAGTCTGCTTGCCGTCTCCGTTTATCACAGGCGTCCGGCCCGAAAGCATCTTGCGCGCGAAGATGGCCACCACGCCCGCCTCGCCGTGGGGATCCTGGCGTGGGCCGTAAACGTTGGCGTAGCGCAAGGCCACCCGGGCGGGCCCACCGCTGCGAGCGAAAAGATCCAGGTAGTTCTCGGCACACAGCTTGGAGGTTCCGTAAGGGCTCACCGGCCGGCATGGATGCCTTTCCGTGGCCGGAAAGTGTTCTTGCTCCCCGTATATGGCTCCGCCGGTGGACGAGAAAATAACCTTGGCGGTGCCGGCCCGGGCGGCGGCCTGCAGCAAGCGCACCGTGCCCAAAACGTTTATCGAGGCGTCCAGCACGGGATCGGCGACAGATTTCCTGACATCCATCTGGGCCGCCAGGTGAAACACTGCCTGCGGCTTAAAATCAAGCAGCAGGTCAGAAAAGGCCTCTAAGCGAATGTCCATCTCGCGGAAATCGGCTCCCCGCTGAAGGTTGCGCCGATGCCCGCTGGAAAGATCATCAACCACCATCACTTCGTGACCGGCCGCTAGACAAGCCTCGGCAACGTGCGAACCGATGAAACCCGCCCCGCCGGTGATAAGACATCTCATGATTTTCACGCCCGACGCGTCAGCGTTTTGAAGTACTCGACGGCGCCGGCCAGGCCGTCTCTGAGTTCCACCTTGGGCTCCCAGCCGAGTATCTCGCGGGCCCGCGAGATATCGGGGCGGCGCACCCTGGGATCGTCGACCGGCATGGGCTCGTGCCGAAGATGCGAAATGGAACCTGTGACTTCCAGCACGACTTTAGCGAATTCGAGGATAGTGATCTCCGAGTCGTTCCCGATGTTGACTGGATCGGCATCTGCGCGGTCCATGGCCAGCATCAACCCCCTGACCAGATCGTCGACGTAGCAAAACGAGCGCGTCTGCAGGCCGTCGCCGTAGACGGTAAGATCCTCGCAGGCTAAAGCCTGGCAGATGAAATTTGGCACCACGCGTCCGTCGTCCTTGCGCATGCGCGGTCCGTAGGTATTGAAAATACGCACGATTCTCGTATCCAACCCGTGGTGCCGGTGGTAGGCCATGACCAGCGCTTCGGCAAAGCGCTTGGCCTCATCATAGACCCCGCGCGGACCGATCGGATTCACGTGTCCCCAGTAACTCTCAGGCTGCGGGTGTACTTGCGGATCGCCGTACACCTCGGAGGTGGAGGCCAAAAGAACACGCGCCCGTTTGTCCTTTGCCAGGCCCAGCACCTTGTGGGTTCCCAGTGCGCCCACCTTGAGCGTCTGGATCGGCAACTGGAGATAGTCGATCGGACTGGCCGGCGAGGCCAGATGGTAGATGGCGTCCAGCCTGCCCGGGACGTGAATGAAATTCGCGACATCCTGCTTGAGGAAGACGAATCCCGCTTGTCCAAAGAGATCTTCGATATTGGATAGCGAACCGGTTATCAGGTTGTCGGCACAGGTTACTTCGGCGCCGGCGTCCAGTAATCTTCGGCACAGGTGAGAGCCGATGAAACCGGCTCCGCCCGTGACCAGTATCCTTTCCATCTGCAGGGCGACCTCAACGCCTGTCTTCAAATGAAATTTGGCCGGGCAGTTGCTGCTTGTGTCTGTCCAGAACCAGGTCGATTCCTTCGCGAATATACTCCGAGATAGGAACCTTGGTCTTCTTGTGCAGAAGCTTCAAGTTATCACTCTGCTCTTGGGTGATGTACACCGTTGTTGATATCTTTTTTCGAGCCATGATTTCCTCCGGCAAGCAAGATGTAGGCTGTGGTTGCGCCTCCTACAGGGCATCACAATATATGTCATTATATGTATTGTCAAGGAAATGCTGTTAGATCAAGCTTGTCCGTGTTAATGGCATTATAACAAAGCGTTACAAGAAGAGAAATGCCATGCCTTTTTTCTTGACTCCGTTACCCGGTTGGTAACTATACTGTACATCACTTGGTACGATCCATTCAGGCCGTTTGTCCACACAAGGGAGTTTCGTGGTGAAAGTGCTCTTTTCTCGTAGCGGTTGGAAATTTCTCTGGGTTGCCACGTTCGCCTGGGTTGCGGCTTGCTCTGCCAGCCCCACAAAGCCCGACAGCGTTCATCAGCCACAGCCGGGCACCGAGACTACCGCAAACGCGGTTCCTGGTGCCCCGGGCGCGGCGGCACCCGGAGAGAAACTCAAGCAGTATGATCTCAATCACGACAACAAACCGGATGTCTGGGCGTATTTCGATCAGATGACCGATCCCAAGAATCCTTCAGGCACCACAGAATCCCTGGTGCGCAAGGAGTGGGATTTCAACTTCGACGGCAAAGTCGACATCCGCCGCCACTTCAACTTCAAAGGCGAGATTGCAAAGGACGAACTGGATCTCGACTTCGACGGCCGTTTCGACGTTGTCACCTTCTACCAGGGCGGCGTCAAACAGCGCCAAGCATACGACTTCAACTTCGACTCCAAGCCCGACTACTGGAAGTTCTTCGAGAAGAACGTCCTCGTGCGCTCCGAACGCGATCGCGATTTCAACGGGCGGGTCGACTACTGGGAGTACTACAAGGGCGGCAAGCTCGATCGTATCGGCATGGATCAGGACGGCGACGGCCAGATCGACAAGTGGATCCAGCAGCCCGCAGAGTAATCACGGAATGGCTGCTTGTCAGTCACCAACAACTATCATGGCGTCCAGCGCCTGATCGACCGCCAGTTTTTTCCTGATCTTCTCCGCCTGTTCGCGCGTGGCAAAGTGCCCCAGGCGAACCCTGAAGTAGACACCCTTCCCCGGCACGTCCGACTTTAGCAGGCGCACCTCAGGGTATCCCCGGCCGCTGAGCTTGGCGAGCAACTGGTTGGCCTGCTCCATTTCCTTGTAGGATGCAATTTGCAAACAAAAGCGCCCACTCGTACTTTCATTGCCCAGCTCGGCGTGTTCCTCCACACTGCCGGCATCCCGGGAATCCGGGTTTTTGTGATTCTTGGCAACGGGCTGCGCCATTTTCGGCTTGGTCCGCGGAGCGGACAGCATCTCGTGGTAGGCGGCATCACTACCCTCGTCGCGCCTGTCGATCTGCCCGAGAGTCTCTTTTCCCCGGCCCTCCTCCGAAAAAGCCGTCCCGCGACCAACCATCACCCCGGCGGCGAACAGCAACCCGCCCAGGATGACCACGGATAACCCCACCAGCACCTTCGAACCGCCCTGCTGTCTGTGATCGGTCATAACGCTTGTTCTCCCTGGGACTCCATGCGATCGGGCGCTGAAACTCCTATCAACGCCAGTGCGCACCTGATGACCTGACGGAGCGCCTGTACCATTATCAGACGCGCCGCGATCAGTCCTGGATCCCCTCCCAGGATGGGGCTGCTGCGACCGTATTGGGTGTAGTAGCTGTGAAAATCAGACGCCAGTTCCTGCACGTAAAAAACAATTAGATGCGGCGCGCGGCTGCCCGCGGCCCGCCTCACCGTCTCAGGAAAATCGGCCATCTTCCCAAGCAGCCGAATCTCTTCGTCGAGCACCAGGGGCGCAAGATCGACTTCCTGTGCCCGGGTGGGATCGGGAACATCGATGCCCCGCTCTTTTGCCTTGGCCAGGATGCTCGACAGGCGGGCATGTCCGTACTGGACATAGAAAACAGGGTTGTCCAGCGACTTCTTCTTGGCAAGTTCCAGGTCGAACTCGATCTGGCTGTCCGTCCCGCGCAGCAAAAAGAAGAAACGCGCGGCATCCCGGCCGACCTCCTCGACCACCTCCCGCAGGCTGATTATCTCTCCCTTGCGTTTCGAAAGCACTATAGGCTGCCCGTCACGCAACAGGCTCACCATCTGCACCAGGACAATCTCGAGCGCCCCGGGCGGCCGCCCCAGGGCTTGCAGGGCAGCCTTCATCCTGGGAACGTATCCGTGGTGATCGGCTCCCCATACGTTTATCAGCCGTTGGTGCCCGCGCCTGAGCTTGTCCAAGTGATAAGCGATATCCGTTGCGAAGTAGGTATTGTCGCCGTTCTTCTTGACCAGCACCCTGGGCTTCTCGTCACCGAAACGCTCCGCAGAAAACCACAGCGCCCCGTCGCGCCGTTCGAGCAGCCCACCTTTCTCGAGTTCAGAGAAAGCCTGCGCCACCCTGCCGCTGCCGACCACTTCGCGTTCGGAGGTAAAGTGATCCATGCGTACGCCGAAGGCATCCAGGTCGCTGCGAATGCCTACCAGCATCTTTGCGATCGCTAAGTCGCGTATGGCGTCCAGGGTCTCTTGGTCGGGCTCGCCAGGGGGGAAACCAGCCAGCTTTTCCGGCAGAAGCCCGGCCAGCCCCGCGACATAGTCTCCCCGGTAGCCGTCCTCGGGAAAAGGCGTCTCGCTGCCGGCTTGCTGCATGAGACGCCAGACGACCGAGCGCGCCAACGCGTCGACCTGGGCGCCGGCATCGTTGACGTAGAATTCCCTGGTGACTTCATGTCCCGAGTAGCTGAGCAGATTGGCCAGGACGTCTCCGACCACCGCTCCGCGCCCATGTCCGAAGTGCAATGGGCCGGTCGGGTTGGCCGATACGAACTCCACCAGGATCTTTTCGGGCTTCTCGGCCTTTTCGCTGCCGAAGTCGTCTCCCTCGGCCAGCACCCGGTAGGCCACACGCTGAAAGGCGCCGGGCTCGATGAACAGGTTTACGAAGCCCGGCCCGGCGACCTCCACCCGGGCCACGAACTCGAGCGCCGCAAGTTTCTCGACCAGCTCCACTGCGATATCGCGCGGCGGGCGCTTCAGGCGGCGCGCGAGCAGCATGGCCGCGTTGGTGGCAAAGTCTCCGTGGGAGGCCTGTCGTGAAGCCTCAATGCTGAAAGCTGGAATCTGGCCGGGATCGAGGCCGAGGCCGTCTGTGAGTGCTGTGGAGATGGCCTCTCTTATGAGTCGCTTCATTGCCGGCCGCCCTTTTCCACCAGGTCATTGAGTTTGCGATCCAGGCGCTCTTGCAAAGTGCGATCGCCGGTCGCAAGCCTGGCACGTTCGAGCACCGAGCGCGCCCATGCCTTGTCACCCAGCGCCAGGACTTCCTCGAAAAGCTCGAAAGCGGCAACGGGATTGCGGCCCAGGAAACCGTCGGCCTTGCGCAGGGCATAGACGGCCTGGTCTTTCTTGCCCTGTTTGCGCAGGCAGCGCCCCAATCCCGTCCAGGCGGATATGTGCCGGCGATCGATATTCAGCGAGCTGCGATAGTTCTGCTCGGCCTCGGCTAGCTTGCCCTGTCTCTCGTCGATGGCCGCCAACAGCTCGAAGACCATGTAGTCGCGCGGGTTCATCTTGACCATGGCTTGATAGATGCGGCGTACATCGTCAAAGCGACCCTGGCGGGCGGCGATGGCGCCCAGTTCATCGAGGGCCTCGTAACGCTCGGGCTGCTTCTCGTCGATGCCCTCAAGGATCTTCATGGCCCGCTGGTCGTGTTTTTGCAACATCAAGAACCGGGCATAGGCCAGCGTCAACGCACCGGCCCCGGCCTTTTTCACCTCGTCCAGACCCTGGCGGTAGATCTTCTCGGCCTGCTCGGGCCTGTTTTTCTTGACGCAGATCGAGGCCATGGCCAGGTAGCTTTTGGCATCATGTGCATCGATGGCCACCAGGTGACGGTAGGCGTCGAGGGCCTGGTCGATTTCCCCGGACAGCACGAGTGCCCCGGCCAGCTGCTTGTAGGCAATCTTGCTCCGCGGCTCGCGGGCAACGGCCTCTTTCAAGAGTTTCACCGCTTCGGCCAGCATTTCTGAGTTAGCCGTGTTTTTTTCCGACCGGGCCACCAGGACCCTGGCCAAGTTGATGCGAGCTTCCGCGTGCACGGGATCGAGAGTGATTGTCTTGCGGTATTCGCGCTCGGCCTCCTCAAGGTTACCGTTACCGAGCGCCTGATTGCCTTTCTGGTAGTGGCTCTGAACTTCCCAGTTCTCCCGGTCACCCGGTTTGTCCCGGTCGCAGGCTCCCGAGGCAAGAGCAACCGTGATACACAAAACACCCTGCGCCAGGCGCCTGTACCGTCCTTGCATAATGCCCCTCTTTGGCAATCAGAAAGAAAACCCGAAGGTAACCGATCCACCAGTTGCCGAAGGTGTCACGGAAACGCTCGGCGCCGCAGTTCCGCCTATTCCCCGGAACTTCTGGTAACGATCCGGATCGTCTCCCTCTATAAAAAGATAGGCGCTCAGAACCCCTACCCCGACGCCGACGATTCCGCCGGCCAGGGCCGCGTAATCCATTATCTGGGCGCGATCCATGTCATCCTTGTACCTGGCATAGAACTCCGCCGCCGTCATTCCCCTGAAGTTACTGTTGTTGTAGTCGTCCTCGATGGGATCGTACTCCAGGTAGGTATAGGTTCGTAAAGCAACGGCGGTCGCTTCCAGCGCCAGGCAGGTGCCGAGTGTGATCCAGGCCCAGATGCGCATGCTGCCGGCCTTTGCCTCGTAGTCGGCAATGAAGTCCGCCGAGGGAATCATGGTCACTTCGAGCGCCTGGACATCGTCCGGTTCGACCTGGATGGTGCGCGCCCAGTCGACGAAGCCCCGCTTGGCGACGCGCACATCCCGCGGCCCGGCCGGGATGCGCAGGCCGGCCAGAGGGCTCACGCCCAGTGTCTTGCCGTCGACCGAGACATCCGCCCCTGCCTCGGAAACGTCCAGCACCAACGTGCCGCTCCTCTTCTTCAAGATATCCTCAACCACTTTGTAAGCGGCGTTGCCGACTTCCCGAAGCAGCCTTTCGCGCGAGCCCTTGAACTGGCGGTCAACGCGTTTCGCCACCCGGGTAGCCTTGACGTCGATGCGCTGCAGCCCGATGACGTACTTCTCGCCCACCATGCCCACTTCGCCCGCCACCAGGAATGGAGATCCGAGGATGCCGCCGATATTGACGTAGCACGACTCGTCGGCGCAGCCGAGCAGCATCTTGTCCTGCTCGTGAGTCAGGATGTTCCGAACGTCTTCCCTGCTGATCACGTCGAAGATACCGATCTCGGCCAGGCGGGTGGAGACGACACTCGTCAGCAGCGAGGCCACCTCGGGACCGACCCCCTTGTCCTTGAGATCCAGAACGGCGATCTTGACGCGCTTATCATGCCCAGCCGCCTGCGACGCAGGTGTCTGGGCCAGTACGAAAAATACCAGGGCGATCGTCAATAATCGCTGTGTACGCATGTCACGCCTCCCACGGGCCGGCGACCCGTCGATATTTGCGCCATTATAGGTAATGGTTTCGGGAAGCGCCAAGGTTTTTACACACACCAGTCCGGACGTGATGCCCGCACCCCGCTTCTGACCGTCGGCTACGAAAATGGGCGATGACAGATTTGAACTGTCGACTTCCACCGTGTGAAGATGGCACTCTCCCACTGAGTTAATCGCCCTCGGCCCTCCTGATAGCTCAATGTCGCCCGTCGATCAAGAAAAATCAGGCTTTCTTGCCATCCCGGTATAGATAAGCTAGCCTGGATTACAATGGCGCTTTTGCTTCAAAGTCTTGAGGACTTGTGCCGTGAATTCGGCATTCTTACTCTGTATGCCTATGGAAGCAGGGCCGGCGAGGCCGCTGCCTTGTTGCGTGGGGGGCAAAAGAGTTCCCCACCGCCCGGATCGGATCTGGACATCGGAGCTCTTCCTTCTCTCGGCAAGGAATTGAGCTTGCGCGACAAGGTAAGACTGTCGGCACGCCTGGAGGATCTCTTTCAGCTACCCAGGGTGGATCTCGTTGTTCTGCCCGGATGCTCGGCTTTTCTGGCCCTGGAGATAGTCTGCGGAGAGTTACTCGTCGATCTGGATGCGGACAAGACCTGCGAGTACGAGCTTTACGTCATGCGCCGAGCAGGCGATCTGATGGTCTACCAGAAACGTCGCCGGCAACAGATCATTTCCGAAGGCGCGCGATGACACCCGCCGGCATCCGTGAAAATGTTGTTGCGGAGCGCGTGTCATGGATCCGTCGTATGTTGCAAGGGCTGAGGGATCTACCCCTGGATTCAGAGAAATCTTTCCAGGAAGATCCTCGAACACCGGCCGCCGCCGAATCCTACCTCAGACGGGCGCTCGAAGCGCTGTTCGATCTCGGTCGCCACGTACTGGCCAAGGGACTGGGCGTCGCGGCCGTGGAATACAAGCAAATCGCCGTGCAACTGGCCGCCAACGAAATACTGTGCGATGAAGATTCCCGTCTGATGCGCGACATGGCTGGTTACCGGAATCGGATGGTACATTTCTACGATGAGGTGGGCACGGCGGAACTGTACCAGCTTGCCAGAAATGCTACCGGAGATCTGGAACGTCTGTTGGCAGTCATCTTGGAATGGATAGCAGGAAACCCCGAACGCGTGGATAGCTCATAGTCCTGCCCGAAGAGGGGGGAGGTCAGAAGAGGGGGGAGGTCAGGTCATGACACTTGATTCCTGAGAAGAAAGTACACCAGAACAATCCCAAGAGGTGACATTCCTGAAGCAATGCTTATATTTGCCTCATGTTCAGACCAACCGACCGTCAGAGATCTATTTTCGAGATAGAAAACCGAATTCCAGAGA
>DATKYQ010000076.1:0-90147 GCA_035528415.1 Myxococcota bacterium
GGCCTGACCTTCAACAAGCGCCACAAGCGCCTTGGCAAGGTGGCCCATGACCGGCCCAAGACTTTGCAGGTCCAGGACGACGAGCGGCTGAAGAACCTGATGTTCTACATGGACTGCAACCCGGTGCGGGCCGGGATCATCGGACAACCCACGGACATCCGCTGGAAAGAATTCTCGAGTTGCCGCTTCTATTGTTTTGGCGAGAAGAACTCGTATGACGACATGTTGACCATTCCCGAGTGGTACAAGAAACTCGCTCCGACCGCCCGCAAGCGTCAGCGCAAGTATCGTTCGATGCTGGACAGGTACATGGTGGAGCACGGCATGAAGCGCGACCCGACCATGGGCAGCGGTTTGTTTATCGGCGGGGAGCTTTGGGTTGACGAGATGAGGAAGAAGCTGTCCAAGTTGCTCAAGAAGAAATCTACGGGCCCGGACCCGCCCGACCCCGGCTAAATCGAATACAAAAAGCAGAAAAACAGGGGGAACAAGGGAGACATGCGTCTCCTTTTTGCGTTTCAGCAAGAAAATCACAATTAACAACAACTCGAACTCCGGATCTCAGTCCAAGTGAACTGTAACTGCATGCACACCCAGCAGTCAGTCGAAAAAAACCAAGAGAGAAGAGGTTAGAAGTGAGTCGAATACGAATATCGTCGTGTCAACGCGCGGTTGAACCTCCGTCCCTGCATTTTTCCTGCCCCCTACCTTTTTCCTGCCTTTTTCTTTTTTTCTTTCCGATGCATTTTTCCTGCCCCCTACCTTTTTCCTGCCTTTTTCTTTTTTTCTTTCCGAAGTTTGACACACATCGCCTGACTGGAGCATGATGCCCTCATGGCGCTAATCTGCCCGAAGTGCCTCTCGGATATGTCGCCCATCGAGCACGAGGGGGTTACGGTCGACGTCTGCCCGGGGTGCCGGGGGATCTGGCTCGACCCGGGTGAACTGGCCTTCCTGCGCGGGGCCGACGAGGACCTGCCGGCCACGCCCGAGAGCATCGGGGCCGGGGATCACTATCTCAAGACTTCCAGCTATATCTGCCCGCGCTGCCAGGGGTCTTTCGACACCTTCGAGTACGCCCCGGGCACCGGCCTGTATATCGACCGCTGCGAAAGCTGCAAGGGCATCTACCTGGATGCAGGCGAACTGAAGAAAATCCGCCAGGTCACCGCCCGCAAGCGGATTCTCGGCCTGCAGACACCCAACGAGTCGCAGCGCAAGCTGCACGAGTTCATGCAGGCCGAGCGCACCCGCCACGCCCGGCAGGCAAGCAGCGACGCGTCTTCGGGTTCATCGGGTTCTTCACACTCCTCGGCCGGGGTCTATTTCTTCCAGCTAATGACCGGGATGCCGGTCGAGGTCGACGCCAAGCGCCAGCGCTTTCCGCTGATCACGCTGCTGATTGTCCTCGCAAACGTCGCCGTCTTCTTGTACCAGTCGATCGCGGTGAGTGACATCGGATTCTACTACGCGCGATACGCTTTCATCCCCACCCACCTGTCGGACGGCTCCGGCTGGCTGGGGTTGTTCACGGGAATATTCCTTCACGGGGGCTGGCTGCACCTTCTGGGCAACATGTATTTTCTGTGGCTCTTCGGTGACAACGTCGAGGAGCGTATGAATCTCGGGGTGTTTCTGATCTTCTACCTTGCCTGCGGTGTTGCCGCCAGCCTGTTGCACGGCGTCTTGACCGAGTCCCCGGGAATTCCCACCCTGGGAGCCAGTGGAGCCATCTCGGGCATCATGGGCGCCTATTTGGTCCTCTATCCGCGCCGGCGCATGTACCAGGTGATCTGGTTCATGCAGTTCAAGGTCTCGGTGGCCTTCTACCTTCTTTTCTGGTTAGGGTTGCAAGTTCTGTTCTCGAGCACCGGGTCCGGGGGAGTGGCCTGGTACGCGCACATCGGCGGCTTCGCGGTAGGCGCCGGCGGCATCTGGCTGCTTCGCAGCATCGGGTTGGTCAGCCCCAACCACGAAGCAACTACCTGACCCGCGCTGCGTCAAATCTGAGCTCACCGGAGGCCAGACTGTATCATGACGAAAAAGCGAGCAACAGAAACACTTCACGGTTCCCGTCTGCGCCGGGCAGGCGCGAGGGGACCTCGGCTTCGATTTCGAGACCGAGGTTCTTTGCGAACCTGACTATCCCTTCGACGGCCTCGCGGCGCAGCGCCTCGTCGCGGACTATGCCCCCCTTGCCCACCTTGCCGTGACCGACCTCGAACTGGGGCTTGACCATTGCCAACAGCCGGCCGCCCGGCTTCAGGTGGGGCAAGACAGGCGGTAGCGCCAACCTGAGCGAGATGAAGGACAGGTCGAAGGTGACCAGATCCACGCTCTCTGGCAAGTCTTCCGGCCGCAGTTTACGTACGTTGAGCCCCTCGATGCGCGTCACGCGCTCATCGCGGACCAGCTTATTGTGAAGCTGTCCGCGCCCGACGTCCAGGGCGTAGATTTTGGCCGCACCGTGTTGCAGAAGACAGTCTGTGAACCCGCCGGTCGAGGCGCCCACGTCGAGAACCGTCATCCCAGAGACATCCAGGCCGAGATCGGCAAGCGCGCCGGCCAGCTTGACTCCGCCGCGCGAGACATAGGGATGATCGGGCTCCTTGAGGCGGACTTCGGCGTCTCTGGCCACCGTGGTGCCGGGCTTGTCGATGCGCATATCGCCGACCGTCACCCTGCCGGCCATAACTAGCGCCTTGGCACGCGAACGGCTTTCGCACAAGCCCAGTTCGTAAAGAAGTTGATCCAGACGTATCTTTTCTTGCCGGCCCATGCCCTGTCAGGCGCTCTGGAGGGATGTTCGCGCCTTGCCTGCCAGATCGAGCGCCGCCTTGACGATTCCCCCGGCGTCCAACCCCAACTGCCGACGGATGTCCCGCGCGTCTCCCTGACTGATGAAGCTGTCCGGCGCGCCCAGCATGTGAAGCGGGACGAGCAGGCCATGTCGCTGCAGGCAGGCGCCAACCGCCTGGCCGAAGCCGCCCTCTAATACATTTTCCTCGACTGTCAGGATGTGGCCGCCCTCGCGAGCCAGGCGCATGATCAGCTCTTCATCCAGGGGTTTTCTGAACCTGGCGTCGGCCACGATTGCATGCACACCACGTTCGGTAAGCACCTCGGCCGCCCGCAGCGCCGGATACAGCATGGTGCCGATGGTCAGGATGGCCAGGTCCGCTTTCGCGCCGGGAGTGTGCATGATGCGGCCTTTGCCAACTTCCAGTACCTCGGGCTCGCCGTCGGGCTCGAGCCCCACCGACGCCCCGCGGGGATACCGGAAAGCCGCCGGTCCCGGCAGGCTGAGCGCCGTTCTGAGCATGCGGGGCAACTCGTTCTCATCGGACGGGGCCATGATGGTCAGCCCTGGCAGGTTGGCCAGATAGCTGAGATCGAACAGGCCTTGATGGGTGGGCCCGTCCTCCCCAACTACTCCGCCCCGGTCGAGAGCGAAGACGACCGGCAGTTTCTGCAGGCAGACGTCGTGCTGCAACATGTCGTAGGCCCGTTGCAAAAAGGTGGAGTAGATCGCCACCACCGGCCGCCGCCCGCCACAGGCCAGGCCCGCCGCGAAGGTAACCGCGTGCCCCTCGGCGATGCCCACGTCGTAGAAGCGATCGGGAAACCTCTCGGCGAAAGCGGAAAGCCCTGTGCCGTCCGGCATGGCAGCGGTAATGGCCACCACGCGATCGTCGCGCTCGGCTTCCCGCACGAGAGCATCGGAGAAGACCGAGGTATATGACGGCGGAGCCTGCGGGTCCTTGGCCGGAAACCTGCCGCTGGCCGCGTCAAACCTGCCCACCCCGTGAAAGCGGCTCGGTGCGGCCTCCGCTGGCGCATATCCCTTGCCCTTGACCGTCTGCACGTGCACCAGCACCGGCCCGTCGAGGTGTCTGACATTCTGCAGGATGGTTACCAGCGCACCCAGATCGTGTCCGTCAACCGGGCCGACGTACTGAAAGCCAAACCCCTCGAACAGGATCCCCGGCGTGAACATCGCCTTGGTGCCTTCCACCATGCGCCTGATCCAGTGCAATGTCTTCTCGCCGTATCTCGGGTAGTTGTTGAGCACTCCCTTGATACGCCGCCTGAACTGGTTGAAGACCGGGCCCGAGAGCCTTTGGCTGAGCCAGCTGCTCATGCCCCCCACGTGAGGCGAGATGAACATTCCGTTGTCGTTTAGGATCACCACCAGGTCGCGCTCAAGCGATCCGGCGTGGTTGAGGGCCTCGAAAGCCAATCCGCCGGTCATGCCCCCGTCGCCGATGACGGCCACCACTTTGCCCTGCTCGCCCTTGAGGCGTTTGGCCTCGGCAATCCCCAGCGCCGCGCTGATGCTGGTGGAAGCGTGGCCGGCCCCGAAACAATCGTGCTCGCTCTCGTCGCGGCGGCAAAAACCCGACAGGCCGCCTGCCCGGCGTAGCGTGTCGAAACGCTCCCGGCGCCCCGTGAGCAGCTTGTGCGCGTAGGCCTGGTTGCCGACGTCCCATACAATGGAATCGACCGGTGACTGGAACACGTAGTGCAAGGCCACGCCGAGTTCCACTACCCCGAGGGAAGATGCCAGGTGGCCCCCGTTGTGGCTGACCACCTCGATGATCCGTTCGCGGATCTCCGCGCAGAGTCGATCGAGCTGGTTCTCGCGCAGGCGTCGCAGATCGAGCGGAGAGTAAATTTCGCTAAGCAATGCCATCGTAGGCTCCTAATAACGCTGGGGTCATGGTCCTTGCTCGTACCGACCAAGCATGGTAGCATGGCGTGGAAGGTAAAGACAAAAAGGTAAACGGGCGGTCCCCAAAAAATTAATTGGTGCGTGAACGAAAATGAAGATACCGAGAACAATAGCTTCACTTCTGGCCGTCTTGTTACTCACGCTTACGGGCACCGTGTTTTTCCAGTGCGGCAGCGATAAGGCCGGAGAAGGTGCTTTTTGCGAGAAAGACGCAAACTGCCGATCGGGCCTCGTTTGCCAGGACAACATCTGCGTCAAGCCGAACACCAACGACTGTAATCCCCCCTGCAAGGATTTCGAGACCTGTTTCGAGGGTAAATGCATTGTGGGCGGCGATCCCAACGACCAGGACGGTGACGGTCACCAGGTTAAGCCGCAGGGCGACGATTGCGACGACTTCAACTACACAATCTATCCGGGCGCCTACGAGTACTGCGACGGCATCGACAACAACTGCGACGGCTCGGTCGATGAGAATTGTCCCCCATGTCCCGCGGGTTCGAACCAGGATTGCGGAACCGACATCGGCGAGTGCACCGCCGGAGTCCAGTCATGCAGCGGAGGAAACTGGGAGGCATGCAGCGGCAAGGGCCCGGAGCCCGAGTCCTGCGACAACAAGGACAACGACTGCGACGGGATGACCGACGAGGTGTGCCCTTGCACGGACGGCGATCAACTCCCCTGCGGGCTGGAAGAGGGAACCTGCGTCTCCGGCAGCCAGACCTGCGAGCAGGGCGCCTGGACCGGCTGCCACGACGGACAACTGCCGCAGGATGAAGCCTGCGACGGTCAGGACAACGATTGCGACGGGTTCATCGACGAGGGTTTCAACCTGGGCTTTGCTTGCACCGGCGAGGGCGAGTGCGGGGCCGGTCAGATCGAATGCATAGCTGAGATGGACACGGTCTGCAGCACCATGCCCGGCGGTACGACCGATCAGTCGTCAGCCGAGATCTGCGACATAAAAGACAACGATTGCGACGGGTTGACCGACGAGGGACTGGAAGCGGACGAGGCGCCGAACAGCTGCACCTTGGCCAGCGACCTGGGCGGGATCCCCGACGACGGCTCCTCGCTGATCGTGTCCGGCAACCTGTGGCCTCCGGGGGACGAGGATTGGTACAAGATCCTGGCCACCGACGATGTCAACGAGGATCTCGACGACAGTTGCGACCGGTTCAAGTTTCAGCTGCGCTTTCTTACAAACCCGGGCGACAAGATGCTCATCGATGTCTACGCCGAAAGCTGCACCCAGCCGACCGATCTGTGCACCGATGACACAGAGTACGATCACGCCTACAACAGCCAGTTCCTCACTACCCCGGACACAGAAGGCATGGGCCAGTGCCCCTGCAGCGCCGATCCGACCAATGGCATGGCAACCTGCTCGAGCGAACCCAAGACCTTCTACATCAGGGTACACGGCCCCGCCGGCGACCAGGCCACCTGTGATAACTACCAGCTTTCGATCTCGAACGGTGTCGAGTGAACGAGCCTGCGATGTTTCCGCAACCTCCATCACATTCTCCAAGAGGAACCAGATGAACGGACGGCCACACCTTGCAGCGTATACAATTCTGGGGATGATGTTCCTTATGGGCTGCGGCCCGCAGGACGGAGGGCAGATCGATCTCAAGATCCATTACACGCAGCCGGCGGACACTCCCGCGGGCCTGCGCGGCGAGCAGGCGCCCAGCAAGGGCGAACCACCGCCTTACATTACCGACTTCAGGCTATGCGTCTCGGCGGCCGACATGAAGCTGGCCAAGTGCCAGAATTTCAACCTGGACGACTACCTCACCAGGGGCAAGGCCCGAATCGGCGGAATACCTGCGGGAGACGGGCGCAAAGTGACCTTCCAGGGATACGATCTCAACGAGCCGTCGGAACAAAAGGTATACTGGTGCGGCGAAGTCAGCAGTGTGGCGATAAAGAAGAACTCGACTACCAAGATAAACATGTTCATTTCCGCCTGCTCAAACTTCACCCTCACCCGGGGCACGTTAGCGACGGCGCGAGTATTTCACACGGCCACCGCTCTGCCAGACGGCCGAGTGCTGATCGCCGGCGGCTTCTCGACCAAGGTTACAGACCAGATCTGCACCGACGGCGACTGCTTGCGCCTGGCGGCCAGCGACTCCATCGAAATCTACGACCCGACCAACGGGACCTTCGAATCCGGTCAGGAGTTGGAGTTGGTGCTAGGAACACCGCGTGCCATGCACACGGCCACCTTGTTACCCGACGGCCGGGTGCTTGTAACCGGAGGCTGCGAACAGGCCATCTGGTACGAGACCTTCGTAAACGGCCCGCGCACATTAATCGAAGTCGCAAACCAGGGCTGGGGCACGGCGGGCAGCACCGCCGAGATCGTCGATCCGTCCAGTGGGACGGTGCAACCGATCACGGCGGCCATGCCGACGTCCCGCGCGTTGCATTCGGCCATGGCCCTGCCCAACGGCGATGTGTTACTGTTCGGCGGGTTGAGCATCGGTAACCTGGTCACAGACGCTGCGACCAGGTACCAGGCCCTGACATTTGAATTCGAGGATCTGCCCGCGGGGCTGCAGGTCCCGCGCCAGTCGATGCTGTTTCTCAAGCTGGCCGGCGGTGGCACGACCCGGGCTTTGATCTGGGGAGGAAACTCACCGCCCCAGCCGGGAGCCGGAACCTTCTCGGAAATCATCAGCGTTTCCGAGGATGGATCCCTGCAGAGCAGCCTGCCCCAATTCGTCACTAGTCAGGCAAGTATGGGACTTCCGTCCTTCTACTCCGCGGGCACCTTGCTAGACTCGGGCCAGGTGCTCCTCACCGGCGGCATGCTGGTTGATCTTTCGGTCTATCCCGATCTGCAAAAACCCGAGGTGCTCAGGAGGTACCGCCTGGTGGATCTTACAGATGGCATGGAGTCAATCGCAGCTCCGGCTAACGACAACAGCACCATGAACTTCTTTAGGGCCCTGCACACGATAACTCCCCTTTCGAAAAAGCTTAGCCTGAATGATGATGGAACGAGGGTGCTCATCGCCGGCGGCCTGACGGCGGCCGGTTCGTCCAGTGTCGATTTTGAACCGCAGAACAACGCGGAGTTCTTCACTCCCTGGCTACTTGACACAGGCAAACCGTTCGAGACCATTCAGATCAAGGGCGTCTCGGTGAACATGAATGAAGCGCGAGCGGGACACACGGCCACAACCATGCAAGACGGCACTATCCTGCTGACCGGTGGCTTCACCAAAGTCCTCAACAAAGACGAGCCCGACATCTCGAACACCGCTGAGATATTCAACCCGCAAAACAGGGAACTGCGAGTAGAATAATCAGGAGGTAAGTCATGAAGATATTTTTTCACTCGGCGGTTCTGTCTTCAGCGATCCTGCTGCTTGCGGCACTGTCACCTTCATGTGGCAGCGATGCCAAGGTCGGCCCGGGCGGCTTCTGTGAAAAAGACACCCAGTGTGAAACGGGGCTGATCTGCAAGCAGAACATCTGCGTCGAACCCGGCACGGGCGATTGCGTTCCGCCTTGTAAAGATGACGAGGTCTGCCGTGACGGTACTTGCGTTCTGATCAACCCCGCATCCGACCAGGACGGCGACGGATGGTCGAGCACCGACGACTGCGACGATCTGGATCCCTTCACCCATCCGGCCGACAACGAAAACGGAATTCCCGGCGGTTTCGAGTACTGCGACGGCAAGGACAACGACTGCGACGGCGTGACCGACGAGGATTGCCGGGCGTGCCACGACGGTGACACCCAGGACTGCGGCACCGACATGGGAGAGTGCACTCCCGGCGTGCAGTCATGTACGGCCGGAGTCTACGGCGAGTGCTCGGGCCAGGGCCCGGTGGCCGAGAAATCCGACGGACTAGACAACGACTGTGACGGTTCGATCGACGAGGGCCTGCCTTGCGACAGCGGCCAGACCCATGCCTGCGGCACTGATATCGGCGAATGCTCCCCGGGCCAGCAGGAATGCGAGGAGGGAAAGTGGGGCCTGTGCCAGGGACTGATGCCGGCGCCCGAGACATGCGATGGCAAGGACAACGACTGCGACGGTCTGATCGATGACGGTTTCATGATCGGCCAGGCGTGTGACGGCATCGGCGAGTGTGGAGTGGGAACTTTCGAGTGCGCCATGCAGGATTCCATCCGCTGCAGCACGGAGCCGGGCGGCAGCCTCGACCAGTCGGCCCAGGACATCTGCAACGGCCTCGACGACGACTGCGACGGAGACACCGACGAATCTTTCAACATCGGGGCAACCTGCACCGGAACGGGCTTATGCGGCAACGGTACAATCGAATGTCTCGATCAATCGACCGCCATCTGCTCGAGCGATCCCGGCGGCAGCGGAGACCAGAGCGCCCTGGATGTGTGTGACGGGTACGACAACGATTGCGACGCCCAGACAGACGAGGATTTCGGCATCGGCACAGCCTGCAACGGTGAGGGTGCCTGCGGCCCGGGCCAGGTCGAGTGTGCCGCCGAGGACAGCACGCGCTGTTCTACAAACCCCGGCGGCAGCCAGGATCACTCGCAGCCGGAGGCCTGCGACGGTCTCGACAACAACTGCGACGGCGAGACGGACGAGGGCAACGACATCGACCTGTGCAGCCCCTTGCCGCCCCACGTGGTCGGGGCAGTCTGCAACCGGGCCGGAGCGACCTGCGAGATAAGAGACCCGGCTTTGGACTGCGAGCTGGGCTACTGGGACATGAACGGCGACTACGCCGACGGCTGCGAGCTTTCCGACGACGGCGCCGGCAACATCTGCGATAATGCCATCGGGCTCCAGGACGTGAGCGATTTCGGCGGCGGCGGCATCGAGACGGCCGCCGGACTGCTCGTTCCGGCCGGCGACGAGGACTGGTACCAGATCACCGGCGTTGACAACTTGGTCGACGATGAGCAGGTTTCCGGCTGCGACTCCTACAACGTGCATATCTCCTTCATCAACCAGCCCGATGGCGTGGTCTTCGACGTCAGCACCGACTCGTGCACCGAGTCGGGCTGCACTCTCTCGAACCAGTTCGAGTTCTTCACCAACTACCGTGACGCCGCCGGCATCGGCGAGTGCCCCTGCTCGATGAACAACGAGCCCGGCAAAAACATTTGCAACAAGGAAGACCATATTTTCTACATTCGCGTCTACCGCCTCTCGGGCTACCCGGTCACCGCCGAAGAGTACGAAATTCAGATCACAAACGGGATATGAAAACAGGCCACGGCGCAACCCCCTATGATGCCCTAGTTACCCCAAACACGATCGATTCAGTCAGAGGTTTTCATGAATCTCGAGACCGTTGTCTATGAAACAGACGAGCGGGTAGGAGTTATCCGCCTCAATCGACCAACGCGGATGAATGCAGTCATCGAGCAGATGTACCTGGACTTGCAAACCGTGCTGGACGAGGTTGCCAAGGATCCGGACGTGCGCGTCGCAATCCTCACCGGAACCGCCTTGCGGCGAGACGGGAAAGTCAAGCAGGCATTCTGCGCCGGGGCCGATCTCAAAGAACATGCGGCGGGCAAGCGCACAGCCCGGCAGCAGCGCGAGTACATAATGCTGGCCCACGAAACTACTCGCCGGCTGCACGATCTGGGCAAGCCGGTAATCGCGGCCGTCAACGGACCGGCCAGGGGTGCCGGGTCCGAGCTGGCTCTCAACTGCGATTTCCTGTTCATGGCCGACGAGGCCAGCCTGGCCTTCACCGAGACCGGCCTGGGCACCTTCGTCGGCGGCGGCGTTACCCGGCACCTGACCCTCCTTACCGGCATGCAGACGGCCAAATACCTGGTTTACTCGGGCAAGGTGCTCAGTGGCCGGGAGGCCGTCGCCGCGGGGCTAGCCCTGCGTTCCATCCCCATCGACAGCCTGCTTCAAGAAAGCATGTCCTTCGCGCGCAGGCTCGCCAAGCGGGCGCCAATCTCGATGGCTTTTGCCAAGAATCTGATCCAGGCCGCGCCTGGGCGCGACCTGCGCACCGTTCTGCTCGCCGAGGCCGAGGCCATCCTGGCCTGCATGAACACCGAAGACTGGCACGAGGGCATCGCCTCGTTCGCCGAAAAAAGAGAACCTGTTTTCGAGGGGAAGTGAACCATGAGTCTCGAGCGTGCCATGAGAGCAACTTCGGTCGCTGTAGTGGGAGCCTCCCGGACGGAGACCAAGCGAGGCTACCAGGCGATCAGGACGCTGCTGGATGAAAAATTCGAGGGGCGCATCTATCCCGTAAACCCGAACGAGAAGAGCATTCTGGGCATCAAGTGTTACGAGAAAGTTTCCGACATCGAGGAGCCGGTCGAGATCGCCCTGATTACCACCCCGGCCGCCAGCGTTCCGGCAATCCTGGATGACTGCGGTAAGAAAGGCGTCAGCGGGGCCGTGATCGTCGCAGGTGGCTTCGGCGAGATCGGCGAGACGGGAAAGAAGCTAGAAAACATTCTGGCCGATACCGCTCGGCGGAACGGCATCCGGCTGATCGGTCCGAACACCTCGGGCATGATAAACGTCGCTTCCCATCTCAACCTGGTCGGCCTGCGCAACGTGCCCTGCGGAGATATCGCCCTGCTCTCCCAGAGCGGCAACATGGCCCTGACGCTGATCACCGAGGCCTCGATAAAAAGCTCGAAGGGGTTCTCCTATTACGTGGGAGTCGGCAACGAGGCCGATACCCGTTTCCATGAGTACCTGAGGTTCTTCCTGAACGATCCCGCAACCAGGGTCATCCTGATGTACGTCGAGGGCATGCGCGACGGCCGGGCGTTCTTGCGACAGGCCTACGAGACGACCCGGCACAAGCCGATTATCATGCTGAAGAGCGGGCGCTCGTCCACCGGGCAGCGTACGGCTGGTTCTCACACCGGCGCGCTGGCGGGTATGTCAGAAGTAGCGCGCACCGCCTTCAAGCGCGTCGGAATCAATATCGTTGAAAACTCCGACGAGATGTTTCCCGCGGCCGAGACACTATCGAGCCTGCCCCCCGTCAAGAATAATTGTATCGCCATCCTGGCCGACGGTGGCGGGCACGCCACCATCGCCGCCGACCTGCTCTCGGACGCGAACATTGATATCCCCATCCTGAGCGAGAAAACCCAGGACAGACTGCGCGAGATTCTCCCTGCGGCGGCCGCGGTTGGCAATCCCGTGGACGTGGCCGGCGGAGCCGACGCCAACCCGATCGTGTTCGCCAAGTGCGCCAACATCCTGCTGCACGACCCGCAAATCGGCGGGCTGCTGCTGGTTGGCCTGTTCGGCGGGTACGGCATCCGCTTCTTCGAGAAACTGGCCTTCGAGGAAGAAGACGCGGCGCACCAAATGGGAAAGCTCGTGCGTTCCACGAAAAAGCCCATCGTGGTCCACAGCCTGTACAATTACGCAAAGCCCCATGCGCTCGACCTGCTGCGCTACTACGGCATCACCGTCTACGACTCGCTGGAGATCGCCTGCAAGTGCATCGGCGTCCTGGCCGACCAGGGCAACTTCCTGCGAAGCCACGAAGCCCAGACGAACTTCGTCTTCGACTGGGGGGCCAAGGCCAAGCGCGACGGGAAGGACATAATCGCGCAGGCACGCGGGGAGGGTCGCACGGTCCTTCTGGAGCATGAGGCCAGGAGCCTGCTCGATCTACACGGCGCCAACTGCGGTATCCATCGCCTGGCTAGCTCGGCCGCCGAGGCGATCGAGGCCGCCGCCGCCATGGAAGGCCCGGTGGCCATGAAGATCGTCTCCCCGCAGATCCTGCACAAGAGCGAGGCCGGGGGCGTGAAGTTAGAGTTGCTTGGCGATCAGGATGTGCGCCGGGCCTACGAGGAAATCATGGCCAACGCCAAGAAGTACGAACCGGCGGCCGAGATACGCGGAGTCCTCGTCTCCCCGATGGCGCGCAAGGGGCAAGAACTCATTGTGGGCACCAAGGTTGACGCCCAGTTCGGCCCGGTGATCATGTTTGGAGTCGGCGGCATCATGGTAGAGGTTCTCAAAGACGTCTCGTTCCGCGTGCTGCCGCTGACCAACCGCGAGGCGCGCCTGATGATCGACGAGATCCGCTCCGTGGCCTTGCTCGACGGTTACCGTGGCCGGCCGCCCGCAGACAAGAAGTCAATCCGCAAGTTGCTGCTGATCATCTCTGAAGTGGTAGAGGCCTATCCGGACATCCAGGAGATGGATCTCAATCCGGTGATCGCCTACAAGGACAGTGTCGAAATCGTCGATGTGCGCATCTTGCTGAAAACGGAATGAGATTCACGGACAATAACTGGCATCAGGCTTCGCAATCCGTTCCGTGCCATCATCCTAGAGGGTGCACATATCGATGTTGTCGAACTGGCGCACGTAGTAGTCCATGTACTGGACCTTCCGTTCCAGGGCGCCCAGGACGAACTTGCAGAAGTTGACCTTGGTGAACTTTTGGGCGCTGCCCAGTCCTCCCGGGCTGAACACGTTGATCTCCATGAGTTTGTCGCCGACGATGTCCAGGCCCACCAGGAACATGCCGTCCTGGACGATCTTTGGGCGCACGATCTCCGCGATCTGCAGGTCACTGGTCCCGATCTCGGCTGCGGCGAGATAGCCGCCGGCGTGGATGTTCGAGCGCATGTCGCCGCCCTTGCGAATGCGCCGGAAGGCGGCGTACTTCCCCTTCACGCGCAGGGGCCGGCCGTTCATCAGGAACAAGCGCGTGTCCCCCTGCGCGGCGGCCGGCAGGTACTGCTGGGCGATCACGTAGCCGTCGCGGCTGACCGCGTCGATCATCTGGTTCAGGTTGGGGATTTCGTCCTTGGTGGCCAGAAACACGTTCGCGCCGCCGGAACCCTGGAGCGGCTTGAGAACGATGGTCCCCTCCTCCCGCGCAAAGGCCCTCAGCTCCTGGTTGTCCCTGGTGATCAGCGTGCGGGGCCGGACCCGTTTCGGGAAGAGCTGGAAGTACATCTTGCTCGCGGCCTTGGCCAGGCCATTCGGGTCGTTTACGACGATGACTCCGTGGCGCATGGCCAGTCTCCCGAACTCGGCCGCGATGGTGGCCGCCCAGGGCCGGGCGCTAATGTCGTCCGAGGGCACGTTCCGCAGCATCAGTACGTCCAGGTCATCCATCGTGATGCGCTCGCACACCGCCTTGTTGCCTTGCAGGTCCCCCAGAAAGTTCCGCAGTGCCTTGTATCTCTTATTGGGGACCGTCCTGGCCCGGGCGCGGATGTGCTCGTCCGGATCGTAGGCGAGATCGCCCACACCCATCACGAAGGCCTGGTGGCCCTGGTTGATCGCCTCGAATGCCAGCCGAACGGTCGTATAGCCCTCCCTCTCCGTGGAAATGTCGTTGACGACGAAACCGATTCTCATGTCTTCTCCTTTTTCACCAGGTCCATGACCGACAGACCCTCTCTCAGCATTTCCAGGCGACGCTGCACGTCGGGACGTTCAAGATAACGGGGGATAAACGGTGGTTCGTGCAGTATCCCCCTCCACTGCAGTTCAATGATGATCGGGACGTGGTCCGCGCCGATCTTGCCCGTGAAGAGGGGCCGGATCAGTCCGCCTCCAGCCAGGTATCGCAAGATCTGACGCAGGCCCCTCAGGTAGACGGCGTCCTTGCTCAATCCCCCGCCACGATGGGTCCGCACGGCTACCGTAAACGCCGTCTGGCCTGCGAAACCGTGATCCCGGTGCAAATTGCGGAAGGTATCGACAAAAGTCGCGCCGTCCAGCATGCCCCGGGCCGCAACAACCCGGGCTGCGAGCAGCCGGAGCCGCGGGCGACTCATCCCCCCGACCAGGTACTCGGCCAGCACCGCCAGCCCCTCCTGCAGGGAGTCGTACCCGGCCAGCCCGGTGGCAAGCTGGCGCAGGCGCTGCGAGCGGCCGTTGTGGTAGGTCAGCACGTGGGTGCCGACCTCGTGCTGAATCAGGGCGTCCGCGCGGGACGCCGGAATCCGCGACTGGCTTCCCACCAGCAGCGACCCGTGCGACGTCAACAGGCCGATTACGTCGGGGCGGACCTCGACAGTGGCCCCGAACTCCGGGCTGGAGGCCCGGTAGAATTCGATCTCCTCCCGGGCCAGCCGGGCAAAGGCATGGGCATCCAGGTACTCCGTCCCCGACTCGTCCCGGGTCCTTCGCGGAATCTTCCGCAGCATTTTCCCGGCCAGCCTGCCCAGGCTCTGCTCGACGTCTCCGAATAGCTGGGTGCTCTCATGGACGAATCGCGGCGTGTTGCGATCCTGGAGCAGCGTTATCTCGCGGTCCAGTTCGTCCATTTTTTCACGGAAGAGCTGCGCCATGACCGGGTCGTCCAGGCGTTCCACCGGGGCGCGGTACAGGTTTCTCTTCAGAACGGCCGGGTCAAGCGGCCTGGGGCGGTACTGGAACACGGGCTCCTTCTGGAATCGTGAGTGCTGGAAGCGCTGCCAGGCCTCGTTACCGTTGACCGGGGTTAGCAGGAGCAGAATGTCGAAGCTGTCCGAGACCTCCGCCAGGATGCGGTCGACTTCCCAGACGGCCTTCACCATCGTCCGGCTCCCAAGCGTGTGAAAATGCCGGGGTCGATGCGTCGTCAGTGTGTGCGCGTAAGCGAAAAACACGTGGCGCAGGGCCCTTGTCAGGCCCTGCCTCAACTCCTGGAGCACCAGGGGAAAGACCTCGCCAGTGGACGGGTCCTGGTAGATCGGGGCGACCTCCAGGCCGAAGAGGTGGCAGCCGATCGCGGACAAGTCGTCGGCAGTCAGGACAGGGGACATCCCGGGCGGACAGCAACGCGCTGGCGGAGGCACACTCACCGTGGCCTGCCGCCGGGCCACTTTGACGCGTCCCAGGGCCTCCTGGAACTGGTGGATGAAGGAAGCGGCATCAGTGCCCTTCGGAATCACCAGCCGGAACCCCGGGCAAAGTCCGGCCAGCGTGTCGGTTCCGTCACCGGCCTCCGGCCGCGCCGACCAGACCTCCAGGACGAGACAGGCCCCGAAGTGCTCCGTCAGGGTCTGGGCCACGCTGCGGACCATGTTTCTCAGCCCGGGTTGAACCCTGCCGCTCCCGCGGGCGATCAAGTACGAGGCCTCGCTCGTTACCAGGCGTTTCGTCCCCGGGTCCTCGCGATCCGACGGCCGGCGGTAGACGCACAGGAAAGGCAATTGGCGGTCGATGTGTATGCGGCCCCAGACAGGCAGCGAGCGCCGCACGCGCTTGTTGTCGGCCAGGCGCGAGCAGACCCGGCTCACCAACCGATCCGGCCCGATGGATGCCGGCTGCTTGCTCGGTGCTCCGGTCATCGTAACCCCGCAATCGCATCCAATACCCGGGGTATGGTGGAACGCAATGCCATGCCGATGGCCGCGACCAGGGCAGGATCGTGCCTGCCGGTCCACTCGTCCATGAAGAACTTCTTGAACTCGATGGACAGGACGCAGGCGGAGTCCGGGAAGGTTGCATGGGCCCAGCGGCCGAATTCGCCACCGCGGAACTTCACGTTTTCGCGCACGTCGAGCGGTCCGGTGGGGAATTCGAAGCCCCGAAGCGCGTCAATGAACCCGTCGATGACGGCGGCCCAGCGGCCCCGGTCCGGCATGGTCCCCGTGCCCACGTTGACCTGCGGGTTCGCAGCCTCGCCCGCCGGCGGGCCGTGCGGGCCATAGCGGAGCTGGTTATATGAATGCAAATCGAAGACGAAGAATCGTCCATTCCGTGCGGCAAGGTCGCCGAACATCAGTCCAATGTCATGGTAGAAACTGTCGAAGATCTGCAGCGACCGCGAGGCAACGGCATCCGGCAGGCCCCGCTTCCAGACCTTCAAACCCCAGGCATCGTCCGGCGTGCGGTAGACGGCTTTTTCCCGGGGTCTATTCAGGTCCACCTCGAATCGCGACCTCGACACGACCAGCCGGTTCGGCACAATTCCGGTCCACAAACCCGTGAACGGGTCCTCCTCGCGTCGACGCTCCTGGTCCTCGATGGCCAGGTGCTCCTGAACCTCCGGGCGCAGATCGTGGCCGTCGTGTATGGCCGTAGCGACCAGCGGTCCATCGCCACGCTGCACGGAATATGGGGACGGTATTAACTCTGACACGTCGAAATCGGCTCCCTCGGTCATATTCTCTTCTCTGTTCTGGCCGGGGGGCTACTGTGCGGTGCAGCCGGCGGGGAGCTCGGAGGCGGAGTAGCAGGTGCCGTTGACGCACACCTCGCCGGGGCAGCAGGCTGTATAGTCCGGCCCGCAGTCGCCGCAGACATGGACGTCAAAGCCGTGGGCGGCGAAGTCCACGCACTGGCCGGCGGTGGATCCGGCGCACTCACAGGAGTAGGCGCCGTTTATGCAGCTCCGGCTTGAGACGCAAACCTCGCCGGTGGCGCAGGTGGTGCCCCCGCACTTGGTCCCCGTGTTCCCGCCGGTGGGGATCCAGTCGGGCCAGGGCACGCTGATGTAGCGCGGCTTGGAGGCGCTGCAAGTGCCGCCGGAGCAATTGATGTCCACGAACTCACCGGCGCCCACGGCGGTGAAGCCTCCCTCCTTCGGCCAGAGGTCGACCAGGGTGAACTCGCCCATGTCCGGGTAGGAGAGCGCGGTCCAGGTCTGGGCATCCTCGGAAACGTAGAGGTAGCCCTTCCAGTTGACCATGGCGAAGAACTCCCCGTTCCATGCCAGGCCGCACGGCACGTTCAGGTCGGCCTCCCAGATCGCCTCCGCGGTCAGCGTCCAGCTCACAGCGTCCGAAGACGTGTACACGTCGCCGACTATGCTCACGCTGACGAACAGGTCCAGGGCAAAGGTGAGCCCGCAGTGGCTGGCGTTGGAAAGAAAGGTCCGGGTCCACGTCTGCCCCCCGTCCACTGAGCGCAGCACGCCGTCCGATCCCCCCTCCACGGCGACGATGGTGTTGTCGCTGCACGCCACGCGCCAGAGCCAGGCGCTGCCCGAGTGGCGGACCTGCCAGTTCATCCCGTCGGGGGTGGAGGCAATGGTGCCGTCGTCACCGACCGCCCAGAGCGTGTCCCCGCAGGTGACGAAGTCGCGCAGGCCCGCGTCCCAGCCCGGCACCTTGGTCCAGACGACGGCGTCCGGGGACCAGAGCAGCGGCCCGTCCTTGCTGCCCACCACGAACACGCCCTTGAAGAATGTAACGCAGTGAAGGTCAGTGGTCACCCCGGCTGGCGACAAGCTCCAGTGCTTGCCGTCCGTGGATCGCGCGATCACCCCCTCCTCAGCCACGGCGACGTACAAGCCGTTACCGTAGGTCATCTCGTAGAAGTTCGGGTAGTAGTTCAGCGAGTAGTCGTAGCACCCGGCGCCGAGGACCAACGCCACCGCGATCGCCGCCTGCCACGATCTCGCCACCATCATGGAACGTTCACGTCTCACGGGAACCCTCCCTGATCAACTTGTAGGATTTCTGAATTCCAAACTCAAATGTTACCACGGGCGCAGGTTTACTCCATAGGCAATTTTGACAAGACTCCATTTTATAGAACAATCAATGTATTGCAACTGATCGAGACGGCATTCTGATAGACTCATAGCGCCTTCTGATAAGTCTGGGTCAAGGGCACAAGGGTAGCGTAAAACCGCTGGTAGGCGGCATGAAACCTCACGACGTCTTGTTTCCCTCGTCCTCCAGCAACTCCGAGGCCCCGCGACCACAAAAGGGGTCACCCAAAACATGGAGCGGTACTTTAGTGCAGCAAAGCTCTTGCCGCGGTTTTTGCGGCACCTGGTTCGCAATGGTGCCGCGGTTTCCGCGTTTCTCAGCCATGTTTCCCAATGGTACCCGAATGGGTGCGGCCCCCGGTGTGTGGGGGTGCGGTCCCCGAAGTTTGGGGAGTGCAATGGTGCCGGGGAAGTAGTCGACAAGCTCCAGGAGGTTTCTTGGGGGCCTTGAATCTTTGCGCTCCACTTGGGTCGAGTCGCTTTGAACAACGTCTGGCGGCTCATCCATGCAGTCGAGCTCGCTGTAGTCAGGATCGGCAAAGAAGTCCTCATCTATATGCAGAGGAAACTGACTCCCGGCCGTGGTTTGTACGGCGGCGCTTTCTGCCGTGCCTGTCGGTATGCCCTCGGGTACAGTCAGCTTCTCTTCTGGTTGTATCGGAGGCCCGCGGGATAGCATGATTCCTCCTCGCAAAGATCCATACCGCAGGCAGGGACAAAATACACAGAATCAGGGGGATACCCAATATTTTTCTGCTGGACTGTAGCGGCCTGGCGGATATTATCGATTTTGAGGAGGGATCTAATGAAAGTGACAGAACTTTGGAAATCAAAGGACAAGCCGAGCATATCATTTGAACTCTTTCCCGCCCGCGACGAAAAGGCCGCAGGCAAGCTTCCAGGCATCATCGGCAAACTTGCCGAATGCAATCCTGATTTTGTCTCGGTCACTTTCGGCGCCGGGGGCTCGACACGGGAAGGTTCTTTTCAGCTGGCGAAGATGCTCATGCAAGAGCATGATCTGACTACCGTTGCCTATTTCACGTGTTACGGACTCGGGCCGAAGCAAATTATTTCAGTGCTCGATGACTACCGGGATCTGGGTGTCGAGACCGTGCTGGCCGCGCGCGGCGATCCGCCCCAGGATTTGGAAGGCTTCGAGGCGCACCCCGAGAGTCTCGAGCACGCCTCGGATCTGCTGGCCTTCATCAAGCCGCGTTACGATTTCTGCCTGGCCGCGGCCGGGTATCCGGAGGGTCACATCGAGGCCGAGAGCCTCGAAGAAGACATCGGCTATGTCAAGCTCAAGGCGGACAGCGGGGCGGATTTCATAATTTCGAACTACTGCTACGACAACAGCTTTTTCTTCGACTTTCGAAAACGCCTGAACGACATGGGAGTCGATACTCCTATCTTGCCCGGGGTGATGCCGATCTACTCCGAGAAGATGATGTACAGCCTGGCCGAGCTGTGCGGGGCGACGATCACCAACGAGATCAAGCAAGGACTTGCGGGTCTTCCCGAAGGGGACAAGGACGCCCTGTTCGAGTTCGCGGTCGAATTCGCCGTCCGGCAGTGCAGTGAGCTGATCCGCTCGGGTGTTCCCGGCATACACATCTACAGCATGGACCGCGCCAAGGCCCCGCTGGAGATAGTCAAAAGGTTGCGCTCTACGGGACTCGTTTGAGGGCCAAAGCCTTCATGACTGGATCGCAAGAACTCAAGCTGAAGCTTGGAAAAGAACTCGGCCGGGTAATCGCCGAGGGACGGGTCAAGGGCACACCGGAATGCGGCGGGGGCTGCCATGACGCTGGTCGTGCCGCGTACGCCACCCGAAATCAGGCCAGGCCACACAATTTTAGTTGGTTATTCTCTTCTCGACCATCCCGGCGATGCCGGCTAAAGCATCCTTGCGCGGGCCGAATATATCGAGGGCCGCGTTCGCCTGGGCGAGCAATTCCCGGGCGCGCTGCCCGGCTGATGGGGCGCCCGCCGCGCCGGGATAGGTGCTTCTCAGATTCTTCTGGTCCGAATCCGCCGGGCGGCCCAGGCTCTTGGAATCTCCGGCAAACGCCAATAGATCGTCGGCAATCTGGAAGGCCAGGCCGAGCGCCTTTCCGCTGTCGTCGAGCGCGTCGCGCTCGGACGGGCCGGCGCCGGCCAATAGCCCCCCGAGTTGCAGCGCCGCTCTGAACAGGGCCCCGGTCTTGCGGGCATGGATGAACTCGACCCCGGCGATCGTTGGTCTCCCCTCGCCCGGCCGGATGTCGTCGGCCTGGCCGCCCACCATCCCCCGCGGCCCGGCCGCCATGGAGACGATGGTCACGGCCCGCGACAGAAGATCCGCAGAAATTTCATTGGCCAGCACCCAGAACGCATGGGTCAGCAGGGCGTCGCCCGCCAGAATGGCCATGCCCTCCCCGAAGGCGCGGTGGCAGGAGGGTAGACCGCGGCGCATGTCGTCGTCGTCCATGGCCGGCAAATCGTCGTGCACCAGCGAGTAGGCGTGGATCATCTCGAGCGCGCAGCCGGCCCCCAGGCCCAGCTCCTCGGGCTTGCCGCAGGCCCTGACCGCCGCCAGCACAAGCAGCGGCCGCAAACGCTTGCCGCCGCCCATCAGAGCATGGCGCATGGCGGCGCCCAACTCACACGGGCAGTCCGGCTCGCTTGTCGCCGCCTGCAGGATCGCATCGAGTTTCTCGTCGACAGCACGACGGTATGTCGCAAACCAGGTATCGATATCGAAGGCAAAGGCTATCATGCGCTCAGTCTTCGGAGGCGCCGTCCTGTTCGAAGGCCACTTTGCGCTCCTTGCCGTCCACGGCCAGCAATAGCTGCACCTTCTTTTCGGCGGCGTCGAGCTTCTTGGTCCCCTCGGCGGCCAGCTTCATTCCCTTCTCGAACAACTCGACAGACTCGTCGAGCGAGAGTTCGCCGCTTTCGAGCCGCGCAACGATCTTCTCGAACTCTTCCATCAAGGCCTCGAAGCTCTTCGGCCCCTTGCCTTCCTTGGTCTTGCGGGAAGTCGCCATGTCTCGCTCTCCTCTATCGCTGCCAGTCAAATCACACGCTTACAAGCCTATGCTTTACAACTATCGGCTACTAGTGGCAAACTATTCCCCATGCACATCCCGCGTCACTTCTTTAGCCTTGGACTAATCGTGTTGTTCGGCTCCGCTGCCTGCACCGTTGACGGCGCTTTCCTCGACGGAAAGCCCTGCGACGACTCCGGCGCTTGCGCCGGCGGCTATTTCTGCCAAAGAGAGGCCTGCCCGGACAATCCCGGCTACCTGTGTAATGTCTGTCGCAAGGCGCCTCCCGGCGACGGCGGTATTGACGCCGGCGACGACGGCGCTGACGGCCTCGATGGCGGCGACGACGTTGATGCCGGCGACCGGCCGGCTGATTGCAACCAGCAACCGCCGGCCTGCAAAACCATCCCGGAGTGCGAAGACACCCAGCCGCTCTGCCAGGATGGAAGCTGGGTTTGCGAAACCGATTGGGAGCCAGTGGAGGCAAGCTGCGACGGGCTGGACAACGACTGCGACGGCGACACCGACGAGGAACTGGTCTGCACCCTGGCGGGGGACGGGCAAGCCGGCTTTCAGGACGGGCAAGGCACGTCGGCGCGTTTCAATGGTCCGCGCGGCCTGCTGTCGTATCCGGGAGGCGGCCTTGTGGTGGTCGACTCGGGCAACCATGCCCTGCGACGCGTGCTGGCCGACGGCAGCGTCAGCACTTTAGCGGGAACCGGTTCATACGGCGATCACGACGGGCCGGCCCTGGAGGCCACCTTCAATGACCCCGGCGGTGCGGCCACAGACGGTGCCGGCGCGATCTACATTGCCGATCGCCTCAACAACCGTATCCGGCTTCTTGCGGGCGACACGGTCACGACCTTTGCCGGCACCGGGTTCGCGGATTATCTGGACGGTCCGCTCGGTGAGGCGCGCTTCGCCCTGCCCAACTCGCTGGCCGTGGCATCCGACGGCACGATTTTCGTGGCCGACACCGGCAACAACTGCGTTCGCAAGATTGCAGGCGGCCAGGTTTCCACCTTCTCGGGAAAGTGCCAGGTTCCCGGCAACCAGGACGGCGCGGCCGGCGACTCCCGTTTCAACGGCCCGACCGATATCTTGCTTCTCAGCGACGACCTGCTGATTGTCTCGGATGAGTCGTCGCACACTTTGAGACAGCTTTCGGCCGATGGCTCGGTTGTCACCCTGGCCGGCACCGGCAGCGCGGGTTTTGCCGACGGCGATCCGCTGGCTGCGCAGTTCCGTAAGCCCGCAGGCTGCACTTGGGACGAGGCGGGGGCGCAGATCCTGACGGCCGACAGCGGCAACAACCGGGTCCGCAGCTTCACAATCGGCGGCCAGGTTGCAACCCTGCTGGGCGCGGGTATGACGGGAGCTGCAAACGGCCCCGCCCTGCAGGCGACCTTCAATCAACCCAGCTCTTTAGCTTTTATCGAAGACGGGAGACTGGTAATCGCCGACACACACAACAACCTGTTGAGGATTGTGCGCCCATGAAAAAGCTGACGGCAATGCTGCTTGCCATGCTGGCGACCACAGCCTCCGCTGGAGACAAGCAAGATGTACTTATAGTTTTCAAGCTAACCTCTGACCAGGCTACGGCCGAGTATCTCGAGCAACTCGATGTCCAACTCGCCTGGAGCCTGACCGAGACCGGCAAGTACGAGCTGGTCAAGGCTTCGGACCTGGCCGACGAAATGCTCATGCCCCCGGCCGAATCGCTGGCCTTCTGCAAGGGCGAGACCGAGTGCATCGCCGACCTCGGCAGCGGGCGCAAGGCCCGTTGGATAGTCTACGGCGACATCAAGAACTCATTCGACGGCAAGAAGATCCTGATGCACCTCGTTCTGGTCGATGTCCCGGGCAAGAAGCTCACGCTTGAAAAGTTCGGCCAGCTTTCCAAGCAGGAAGATCTTGTCACGGATGCCGCCGCCTTGCTGCGCGGGCTTTTGGGTATCGAGGCCGAGCTGGCGCTCGATCTGACCCCACAGACAAAACCCGGGCCGGAAACGCCTGCCGTGAAGGAGCCGCCGGGCGAGAAAACCGAGCTCCAAAAACCCGTAGCGATCCGGGCGAAACCGCCGGTGCCCGGGGCAAAAAGCCCCTGGACGAACGCCTGGACGTGGAGCGCGGCTGGGGCCGGGGTGGCGGCCATGAGCGCGGCCGTGATCATGGGTGTTATCAGCAAGCAGAAGTTGAATGACGCCAAGACCCCGGGGATAGACCAACCCACGGCCTACGATCTTTACGACGATGCGAAAGGTCTGGCCCTGGGCGCCAACATCGCCTACGGCCTGGGCGGCGCTGCGCTGTGCGCGGCGGCGGTGATATTCATACTGGATGTCAGCGGCGACGAGCCTGCGGCGCTGCCGTCGCTGGCCTGCAGCGGCACAGGTTGCGAGCTCGGCTTTTCGACCCGCTTCTGATAGAAGAGGTTTTAATTCAGACAGATAACGAGATCAGGAAGCCTGCTCGTTCATCTTCGCCTTGAGCACCGGGCTTGCCTTGAAAGTGACCACGCGGCGGGCCGAGATCTCGATCGCCTCGCCTGTTTTTGGGTTGCGGCCGATGCGGGTCTTCTTGTCCCGAGGAGTGAAATTACCAAACCCGGAGATCTTCAACTTCTCGCCGCGCTCGAGCACCTGCTTCATCGTCTCGAAAACCGTCTCGACGATCTCCGCGGCCTGGCTCTTCGAAAACCCGACCTTTTTGTAGACTTCCTCGACAATGTTCGCCTTGGTCATCGCCATCGTGGGCTCTCCTTGTCCCGTTGTCCCGGAATCGCCTCGTGTATTGGATCATTCAGTTAGAACAAACTTCGCCAATATTCAAGAAAAATCTTAAGCTCCCGCGCAACGCGCTCCGGCACGACCGGGAGGTCCCCCCGCCATCAAGCGTCGCCGTCCACCCGCTGGCGCAGCTCGGATCCGGGCTTGAAGATCACCCCCGTCTTGGGGCTGACCTTGATGAGATCGCCCGTGCGCGGGTTGCGGCCCTGGTATCCCTCGTAGCGCTTGACCCTGAATGAAGCGAATCCGCGCACCTCTATCCCCTCGCCGGCAACCAGCGCCCTGGTCATCGCGGTGAACATCGTGTCCACCGCCCTCTGTGTGATTGTCACCTTCAGCCCGTGCTCCTGCGCCACTTTGGCCACCAACTCGGCTTTTACCATGGTCTGTCCTCCCTCTTGAGCAAGGCGGCCCAATCATCTGGGCCGATTTCGATTTTATCAACCACAAGCCCAGTCCGGGTCGATTACTCCGTCACAATCGTTATCCAGCCCGTCGCATAGTTCGGGTGCCCCGGGGAAAACCGTGCCGTCGTTGTCGTCGCAGTCGCCGTCGCAGGTTCTGAACCCGTCGCCGTCCTGGTCGAAGCCCTCGTCAATTTCCCCGTCGCAGTCGTTGTCGATTCCGTCGCATAGTTCGTCGGCACCCGGATGGACGGCGGCATCGCCGTCGTCACAGTCTCCGCCGCACTGCGACCAGCCGTCCGCGTCCGAGTCGAAGTCCTCGTCGGTCAGCCCGTCGCAGTCGTTGTCCAGCCCGTCGCACTCCTCAAAGATCGGCAGGCACTCGATGAAGTAGCGATACGAGGCGACGACATCGAGATCGTCGTGCAGCGGCCGGAAGCCGCCGTAGAAAACGACGGCGTTGGCGACGCCGTCGTAATCGAAACCGTCCGTGCGGCTGCGCGGCACCTCGCGGGGTGCCTGGCCGGGCTCGATTACTTCGGCCACCTTGATAGTCGCCGAAACAGCCGGTCGGCTCAGTCTGAAGGTGCTCGAAACACCCGAGGCCGCGCGGATGATGTTCTCGACATTGGCGCTCTGAACGGCGTCGCAGATCGAGCCGACCGCCCCGCCGCCGACAGCGTTGACCACCGCATTTATTCCTTTCGAGGCGTTCATGGCCGTCGGGCAACGCGGATCGCCGCCGGCGATTGCGAAAAGAACGGCGCCGTGATCCTGGTAGGCGCGTACGAACTGGGAGACGATCGCGGCATTGGGCGGCCCCGGGTAGTTCTCTCCGTCCGATTGCTCCTCGATCGTCTCGTCCTCCTCGTCGGTCAACAGAATCACGATGCGGGTGGCTTCACAGCGCAGCTTGTACTGGTTCTCGGGCTGGCCCGAAGGTGTGCAGCCGCCCTCGATCGAGTGGTCGATTGCCTTGAGTCCCATCTCGAGGCTGCGTTCCAACGGCGAGCCGAGGGTTCCCTGGCGAATGTCGGACTTGAAGCGGCTGATATCGCGGATGAATCCGCTGAAAAGCAACCCGTCAAAAACGGCGTCGCTATTGGCCACTCCGATGCGCCAGTCGAGGGTAGTGTTGGAAAGCAAAGCAGCCATGGCGTCCCCCGCCGCGGAGACGGCGTTCTGCTCGTCTTCCATCGAGGAGGAGTTGTCCACCACCCAGATGAAGTCAACCGGGTTGACCCCGACCGACAGGAATGAATCGCAGGCGATGTCCGTCTGGTCAGTGTGTCCGGCCAGCGCGGTCGCGTTGCTAACATCGTTCAGCCGGATGGTCTGGTCGTCCGTGAGCAACGAGGCGGACGAGAGTGCTCCGACAACCAGCACCTGGGACGAGTCGCGAAATACCGTCTCAGTCGACAGGTGAAAGGACGTACCCTGTGCGCCGCCAGGCGGCAGCAAACCGACTGGCGCCCCGGGCGCGAAAGCGCCGACCAACGAGTTGGCAAACTCGGCCGGGGTGGTCGCGGCCAGGTTCATGTCATAGTCGGCGATGACGGCCCCGTAGCCGTCGAAGGTGACCAGCGCCCGTGAGCTGGCGGCGGCGATTGTCGCCAGTGTCTTTATGGTGGCCCGGTCGGCGGCCTCTTGCTGGGCCGCTCCCGGGACTGCGGGATTGCGCGATAGAACGAAGCCCGCAATCTGGTGTGACTCGTCATAGAACATGAAACCGATCTCGACTCCGCCCAGCTCGAGAAAAGAAGTGTTTGCGAAAAAAGTCTCGAGGGCGATACGAAAGTCGGCAGTTTCTGACGAATGGAAATCGACTTGCTTCAGTGAATCGTCCGCGCACACCAACGTGCTGGCCTCGTCGGCATCAGAAACGCCGTCGCCGTCTGTGTCGGGATCGAGCGGATCGCTCTCGCCCCTGGAACATGCCGACGAGTAGCACACCTTCAGGCGCGCGGCGCAGACCTCGTCGGCGGCGCATTGTCCGCTGTTTACGCAAGGCGTAGCGCAATCGCCGAGTTGGCCGTCCCCGTCGCGGTCTTCGTCGCCGTCGAGCACGCCGTCGGAGTCACAGTCGGAATTGGTCGGATCGGTTTCATCAGCATCGATCTGTCCGTTGCCGTTTCTGTCTTCCTGGGCATCCGTCAACCCGTCGGCGTCGGTGTCGGCCAGGGCGGGATCTGTCTCGCCCGGATCGAGATTGCCGTCATGGTTGTGATCTTCCTGCCCGTCGGGAATGCCGTCGCGGTCGCTGTCTGTTTTCAGGGGATCGCTCTCGCCGGGATCCACCTGTCCGTTCTTGTTGCCGTCTTCGACCCCGTCGGGGATACCGTCGGAGTCTGAGTCGGGGTTGAGCGGATCGGTCTCGGCCCAGTCGACCTGCCCGTTGTGGTTGCCGTCCTCTACGCCGTCGAATACGCCGTCGGAGTCAGAGTCGGGGTTGTGCGGGTCGGTCTCGCCGGAGTCGACTATGCCGTTTTCGTTCTTGTCTTCTTTGTCGTTGGGAATGCCGTCGCCGTCCCAGTCGTCCTCGGTGGGATTAAGATCGGGCCCGACCAGCGAATCGCCGTCGGTTCCCCCGGCGTCGGCGTCCCCGGGTCCTGCGTCCCCATCACTCCCGGTCTGCGAACTCGAACAACCTCCCACGACAAGCAGGCAGACCAATGCCAGGAACATTCCAGCAGGCCGACAGGCAACATGCACACAGGCTGCACTCGAGCGGCTCATCCCGACAAACCCCCGTTGCTTCGCAAATTCACCAGAGATTATCACAACTTGAAAGAAGACGTCAAGTGACTATTGCAGGCCTATTTTGCTGATGTCCTCGCCGACCGAGCGTAGCAGGGAAAGCAGAGCCATCTGGGATTCGAAGCGCTTGACGGCCAGGTCGATCTCGGCCGCCCGCTTGCCGCGAAAGGCGTCGGTCACATCCAGCGAGTTGCCGGTGCCGTTTTCGTAAGCACTCTCGGAAAGCGTCAGCGCCTGGGCCGCCAGGCGGGCCTTCTTTCCGGCCGTTGCCACCTGGGCCAGGGCCTTCTCGTAGTCGCGTCGCACGCTGCGCACCTCGAGCAGGGCCTTTTGCTCGGTGTCCTTGGCCTGCAACTCGGCTCTTCGCAGCTCGGACCGCTTTTCGTCCAGGTCTGCGTAACGGGTGTGATCGTAGAGCGGCACCGAGAGCGTGATGGCGTAGAACCAGCGCGACCTGTCTTCCGACCTCAACGACGACGGCTCGGTCACCTGGTAGGAGAACTGCCACGAACCATAAAGGCTGGGCAAGAACTGCATCCAGGAGGTCGTCAGATCCTTGTCGGCCAGGCGCACAGACGCCCGGACCAGTCTGAGATCTTCGCGACGCGCGCGTGCGCGCGAAGCCAGATCATTCACAGAGCCACCGGGCGGGCTCAGAGCCGGCACTTGCTCCGGCATCGGTAGACCCTCGACTCCCATCAATACGGCCAGCGCGTCGCGAGTATTTTCCAACGCGGCCACGGCGGCTACGATGTCCTCGTTCGCGGTCAGCAGATCGGTCTGGGCCCGGATGACGTCCAGGCGGCTGCCGGTGCCCGAGCGGTGGCGGATGGAGGCCACCGCCAGGTGTCTGCGCAAGCTTTCTTGCTGGCTGGTGTGCACCTCGACCAGAGAATGGGCCGTCAGTGCCTGGAAGTAGGCCTGGGCCACCGAGAGCAGAAGCGCCTGGCGCAGCTTCTCGAAACTCAACTCAGCCACCTGCCCGGAAAGTTTGGCCAGGCTGATTCCCAGGAAGGAGCGCGCGTCGACCAGCGGCAGGTCAATCATCAGGTTCGCGGCCAGATCGTCCTGGCGCCGGGCGATGAAGGACTGCCCCCCCAGGCCGACGTAGTCGGAGTGGTCGTTGTGGGTGAAGATCAGGCCGCCGGAGGCCCGCGGCAACAGGGCCGACCAGGCCGCCTTCAACTTCGCCTGGGCCTTGATGATGTCCTCGCGCGCCACGGCCACGGACAGGTTGTTCAGATCGGCCAGACGCAGCGCCTCGGCCAGTGTGAAGCTCTTGCCCGGGATCACCTTCGCGAACCGCATGTCTGCAGCGTAGCCGTTGCCGGGCGCGTCGCTCTCGGCGCCCGCTGCCGGGACGACGACAAGCGTTGCGCAAAATGCGAGAATCATCGCCGGCCCTTTCACGGCTTCATCTCCCCCGGAAGGCTCCCGGGCTCGGCCGCGGCCGGGTCGCGCCAGGATCTTATCGAGCCGCGCAGGTTTTCGATCATCACGAACAGCGACGGAACCAGCACCAGCGTGACCAGCGTCGAGAACATCACGCCGAAGCCCAGGGAAACCGCCATGGGAATCAACATCCGGGCCTGCAGCGAGGTCTCGAAGATCATCGGTGCCAGCCCGCCGAAGGTCGTCAGCGAGGTCAAGATCACCGGCCGGAAGCGCTGCCGCCCTGCGGACAAGGCGGCCTCTATCGCGCTCTGGCCGCTACCTCGAAAACGGTTGGCCGCCGTGGTCAAGACGATCGAGTCGTTGACCACCACTCCCGACAGGGCCACGATGCCCATCAGGCTGATCAGGCTGAGCGGCAAGCCCATCAGAAGGTGCCCCAGAAGCGCGCCTACGAACCCGAAGGGAATGGCCATCATGACCACGAACAAGGGCTGCATGTAGCTGCGCAGCGGAATGGCGATCAGGCCATACATGGCTATCAGCGCCATCAGGAATCCCAACTTCAAAAAATCGAAGAATTCGCGCATCTCCTTCTGCCGCCCGGCCGAGCCGAAGCCCAGCCCCTGGTACCTACTCTGCAGGCGGGGCATTACCTTGCCAAAGACTGAGGACATGATCTGCTGGGGATTGGCCTTGCCCTCTATGACGTCGGCCTTGACCCTGACCGTGCGTTTGCCGTTGGTGCGGTCTATGGAGGTATAGGCTCGGCCCCAGCGCACTCGGGCCGCCCGGCGCAGGGGCATCTCGCCTCCCGCGGGCGTGCGGATCATCATTTCCTCGACGCTATGCAGCGTCGTGCGCTCTGCCCGCGGCAAGCGCACCAGCACCTTCAGCTCGTACCTCCCACGCTGCTGGCGGAATGCCTCTGCGCCATAGAAGGCCGACCGTACCTGGGAGGCCAAGTCGAACGTGCTCAACCCTGCGCCGATTCCGTCCGGTGAGAGGGTGAAGTCGAGCTGCGGTTTGCCCAAATCGATTCCGTCGTCGACGTCGCGAACGCCGTCAAAAGTCTCGATCTTGGCAGCCAGTTCGCGGGCTGCGGCCTCCAGCACGCTGATGTTCGAGTGACTGAGCTCGATGTCTATCGGCTTTGAGCCGCCGTGCCCGGTCGACGAGTCGAACTCCAGCGACTCCAGCCCCGGCACGGGGCCGATCTTCGTGCGCCACTTGTCGGCGAAAGCCCCGGCGCCGATGGGACGCTGGTCGGTGGGTACCAGAGTGACGATCACCGAGGCGACATGCGAGCCGGTTGCCTGGTTGTGATGATGGTGAAAGGACACGCCCAGCATGGAGAATATTCCGGTGCTGATGCGGCTGCCCCCGTTTTCTTCGATTACTTCCTGGGCCGCGGCCACCATGCGATCCATGACCGCGTGGGTCTCCTCGACGGCCGATCCGAAAGGCAAGTCGGCCTCGGCGACCACCCCGTCGGACTCCTCCTTGGGAAAATCGATGAACTTGACGCGTTCTCCGGAGATCAGCCCGATGGCGCCGAGAAAGACAGCGATGCCGCAGGCCAATGTGATCCAACGCTGCCGGATGGCCGCGCGCGCCACAGGCAGGTAGACGCGCTCGACGAATTTCTCGACGCCGCGCGAGAAACGGGACTGGATGGCCACCAGGCGCCCATAGAGGCTTCCCTCGCGCGTCGGCACCAGGTGACCCAGGTGGGCCGGCAGGATGAAGAAACATTCGACCAGCGAGACCAATAGCACGACGATGACCACCACCGGGATGCCGTACATCCACTTGCCGCGGTTTCCGGGGATGAACAGCAGGGGAGAGAAGGCGGCCACCGTGGTGGCCACCGAGAAGAAAACCGGCATGGCCACCTGCTTGGTGCCACTGATAGAGGCTTTCAGGAAGGGCATGCCCTCGCGGCGAAAGCGAAAACTGTTTTCGCCGACGACGATGGCGTCGTCCACCACCATTCCCAGGGTGACGATGAAGGCGAACAGCGACATCATGTTGATCGAGATACCCAGCACCGGCAGCAGCATCAACGAACCCAAGAAAGATATCGGGATGCCTATGGTCACCCAGAAGGCCAGCTTGGGCTCCAGAAACAAACCCAGGATGAAGAGCACCAGCACCAGGCCCATCATGGCGTTGCGCAGCAACAGGTCGAGCCGTTCGTTGTAGAGCTTGGAGTTGTCGTTCCAGGTGGCGACCTGTACCCCGGGCGGCAAGGTCTGGGCCAACGTGCCCGCGTAACTCTTGACGGCCTTGGCCACGTCGGTGGGCGACTGCTGGCCTACGCTGTAGACCTGCACCATCACCGCCGACTTGCCGTTGAAGAATGCCTGCACATCGGTCTCGGCATAGCCGTCCTTGATATCGGCGATCTGGCCGAGACGCACCGGGCTGCCGTCCTCGCCGGTCAAGATCGGGATGTTGGTGAATTCCGAGCCCAGATCGCGCCGCTCGTTGGTGCGCAACAAGACCTCCCCGGCATCTGTCTTGACACCCCCGGCCGGAAGTTCGACCGACGTTCTGTGCACCACGGCGGCGATCTGGGACAGGGTCAGGCCGTATGCGCGCAAGGTGTCCGACGGAACCTCGATGTCGATCTCGATCGGACGCACCCCGATAAGTTCGGCGTTTGTGACCTCGGGCAGTCGCAGTACGTCATCACGCACCTGCTCGCCCAGGGCGGCCAGTACTTTCTCGGGCTGATCACCGTAGATGACCACGCTGATTGCGTTGACGCGCCACTCGGGCAGGTTAACTATCGGGCGCTCTGCCTCCGCGGGAAACGTCGTGATGCGGTCGATCGCGTTCTTTACGTCCGCCAGCGCCTTGTTGCGATCAGTGCCTACCTCGAGTTCAACCGCGACCGAGCCCATGCCCTCCATGGCGCTGGAAGTCACCTCTTTGACGCCGTCCAGCGACCTGACAGCCTCCTCGATCGACAGCAGGATACCCTGTTCGACCTCGGCCGGGCTGGCCCCCGGGTAGGGCACGCTGATATCGACCTCGTCGAGCTCGATCTGCGGGAAGACCTCCTTCTTTATCCTGAAAGACATTAAGAGCCCGCCGATGACGAAAGCCATCATCAGCAGGTTGGCCGCGACCGAGTTGCGGGCCATCCAGGCCAAGGCGCCGCCAGCGCTGTCCTCGGGCGCCCCGGCTATCTGCGGGGAATCGGGTCCTGCTTTCATGAAGGCCGCTCCGCTCCGCTGGGGGAGGGTTTGTCGCCGGCTTTGTCCGGCAAGGAGCTCAGGCGCATGCCGGCCACCGGCGCCGCGATGCGGCTTGTGATCACCTTCTCGCCCGGCCGCAGCTCACCGCGCACGAAGACGTCTTCGTCCCTGGCCCAGATAACGGCGACATGGCGGATTTGCAGCTTGTTTTCGGGATCGAGAACCCACACCTGCCCGCTCTCGCGTAGCGCCCTGCGAGGCAAGGCGATGACTCCCTCGGCCCGGGGGCCGCGAATCTTGACCGCCACGTACGAGCCGAGCAGCAGCGGCATTCCCTGTCCATCGCTCTTGCCCGAGCCCATCGGGTTGTCCACCTCGACCAGCAAGCGCGCCATCTTGCCTTTCGGGTCCAGATCGGAAAGTAGCCGCACCACCTGCCCGCCGCGTTCGATGGCGTGACCGGGAGTGGTCTGCTGATCGATGATCACCGGCGAGCCCCGGGTTGCGCCTCGCAGGCCAGGAAAGTCAATCGATTCGATGCGGTCGACCGGAAGTTCCACCCGCACCCAGAAGACATCGCTGTCGACCAGGGTGGCGATACGCGAGGAGCCGGCCACCACCTGGCCAACGTCTACGAGTTCTTCGGTCACCAGGGCGTTGAAAGGCGCCCTGATGACGGTGCGCTCGCGTTGCAAGCGGGCCTGCTCGAGTGTGCTCTCGGCCGAGGCCAAGGCCGCCTGAGCGTTTTTCAACTGGATCTCGTGCAGGGCCAGTTTCTTGCCCTCGGCGGTGGGCTGGACCTGGTCGCGAATCAGGCTCCACTCCCGCTCGGCCACCGACTTCAGGCCCTGCTCACGGGCCATCTCCATCTCGGCCTGCATTACCCGGGCCTGCTGCTGCTTGATGGAAAGGTCGTAATCACGGGGATCTATGCGCACCAGAGCCTGCCCCCGGCGCAAGCGCCCTCCGGGCGTGAGCTGCGGGCTGACATACACGACACGCCCGTTCACCTCTGGTATGACCGTCACCGAGCGGGCCGGCACGACTGTTCCCGTGGCGCTGATAATCATCGGTTCATCGGAGGCCCGGGCGGCGATAGTCTCGACCAGCACCGGCATTTCCTCGACCGCGGCCCGCAGCGGCTCGTTCTTGCTGCTGACCAGGTACCAGAAAGCGAGCACACCGACCCCGATAATTGCCAGGAAGAGAACGGCTTTCAAAAGCTTTCGCATACGCATCTTTCAGTGAACAAACGAAGATTGACAATTATTTCGGCGCCACCATGGCTTTCGTGCGCCGAACCGCCCGGACACCGACAATTTGGTGCCCGACGACAGAAAGTAAAGCATAATAACCAACAAGCGACGTCTTTGCAAAAAAAACGCCTGCAAGATGCAACCCGCTCAGCGGTAGGACTCGCGCCGGTGACGGACTCCAATGATTCTCACCTCTTGGGCGTGATGATCGATTGAAAATATGATGCGGTAAACCCCTTGTCTGAGGCGGTAGAGATTTCTCTGGCCGACCAGTTTCTTGGTTCCAGGTGGAAGCGGGTTTTGCCCAAGAGATCGAATGCTGCGGTCGATCCGGATCACGTATCCGTCTGGAATCCTGTCGAGATCCTTGAAAACCCGCTTTTCGTAAAGAATGGTGTACATCAATGCCCGGAAAGGCGCCGCTTCAGATAGGCATCATATTCGTCCCCGGAGACAAACTCGGCGTCTTCTAGCCTTTTTTTAGCCAGGGCAATATCCCGAAGTTCTTCCTCCAGTTCGCCGAGTTTGTCTTCAAGGGCCGTGGTCACCACGTGGCTCATCTTGAGTCCATGCTCTTTACAAAAGCGGTTCAATTTCTTCTTCAACCCGCTGGAAATTCGAGCCCCCAACGGAACCTCGGCGGCCTTCATCGAGCACCTCCACCTGGAAGAGGACGCAATCTAACGATAGCAAATGATATCAATTGATGTCAAATGAATTATTCTAATCACAGTTCTAATCAGAGCGGGGGTTACTTGATGCGGATGCGACCCACCGAAAAAACCGGGGCTTTCTTGGGATTGCATTTGGGGCCGAAGCCATCGGCTGTGAAATCGTGCTCCAGCGCGCCATCGAGCCCGGCCGAGTTGGCTTCCACCCGGAGCGTGTGCAGGCCGGCCCTGGACGGGCTGCAGTAGGAGAGCAGGTAGAACTTTCTCCCGGCCGCTTCGATCTGGGCGGCTACCTTGTCGAAAGCCAGGCCCAGGACATCGACTGCGGCGGCCTTGACGAATCCGGTGCGGCCCAGGCGGGCGAGTTGATCCTCCGAGATCTCGGGTCCCAGGCCGATGACGAAGACGTTCGTCTTCGATTCGTCGAGAACATCGTACACGGCGTCCTCGCTGACCCGGTGGGCCCGGTCGGCGCCATCGGTGAAGATCACCAGCGTGCCGAAGCGCAGCGGCTGGGAAGATCCGGCCATGCGTTGCTCGATCTCTTTTACCGATTCAACCACGGCGCCGTTCAAGTTGGTCGAGGGATCCTTGACCTTACGGTGTGTCAGGCGTTTGAGGCCGGACTGAACCACCCGGGGGTTGGTCGTGAAATCGACGACCGGGATCAGCTTTGGTCCGCCGTCGAATCCGAAGACGGCCACCCGATGGGTCCTGGCCACCCGTTCCGCGAAGGTGCTGGCCGCGTCGATCAGCGCCGGCAGCGAACCCGACTCGGTGATGCTGCCCGACAAATCCATAAGCAGCACGATGTACGAGACAACCGCCACCTTGGGATTGAGAATGGTCTGCTTGCTCTCGAAAGGCGAGATCAGCTGGTCGTCCTCGAAGATATGGAAGCTCTCGGCCGTCAGCCCAGCAACAGGGAGACCGTCGCCGGTCTCGACCGAGAAATACAGCGCGACGTTGCCGGGCTTCTGGACGCTGGCGTTGCGCAGTTCGAGATCCAACCCGGCGCAACCCGCCAACAGCAAAGACAAAAAAGAAGCGATCGTAATCCTGGCGGTCATGCTCGTCTCTCCCTGTTCGTTGACGGAAGTCTATGTGCAGTATTTTTCAAGGTCAAGCAAAGTGAGGAATTTGCGTGAACCAAAGGCCCAATTAATGATAAAATTGGTAATTCTGTTCCGCTCGGAGACGAAAAGGAGCCAACATGAGGTGCATAGCTTTCAAGTCATTTTGGGTGTCCTGTCTTATCCCGGCCGCACTGGCGCTTGCCGGTTGCGGCGCGGGCAATATCGGCTCTCCGGCGGACGGCGGCGGGGACGGCGGAGCCGCGAACTGCGAAAGCTCGGCCGATTGCGACGACGGAAACCCGTGCACGGCGGATAGCTGCACTGATGCGATCTGTACAAACGAGAACATCGCAGCCTCCTGCGACGACGGCGACGCTTGCACCGAAAACGATGTCTGCTCGGCCGGCGCCTGTACGGGAACGGCAATATCCTGCGACGACGGCAACGATTGCACCAATGACTCCTGCGACTCTCTTACGGGCTGCGTCTTTGCGAACAACACGGCTGCCTGCGACGACGGCGACGCCTGCACCTCAGGCGACGCTTGTTCTAGCGGCGCTTGCCAGGCCGGCCCGGCCACGGACTGCAACGACGGCAACAGCTGCACCGACGATTCCTGTGACTCGCTTACCGGCTGCGCACATGCCGACAACACACTCGCCTGCAATGACGGCGACGCCTGCACCGAAAACGACGTCTGCTCGGCTGGCGCCTGCTCCGGCTCGTCCATCTTTTGCGACGACGGCAAAGTATGCACCGACGACTCTTGCGACTCGCTTACCGGCTGCGTCTATGCGAACAACACAGCTTCCTGCGACGACGGCGACGCCTGCACCTCAGGCGACGCTTGTTCTAGCGGGGCCTGCCAGGCCGGCCCGGCCACGGACTGCGACGACGGCAACAGCTGCACCGACGACTCCTGCGATTCGCTTACCGGCTGCGCACATGCCGACAATACACTCGCCTGCGACGACGGTGATGCCTGCACCTCAGGCGACACCTGTTCGGGTGGGGTTTGCCAGGCCGGCACGGCCACGGACTGCGACGACGGCAAAGTCTGCACCGACGACTCTTGCGACTCGCTCTCCGGCTGCGTCTTTGCGAACAACGCGGCCGCCTGTAACGACGGCGACGCCTGCACCTCGGGCGACGCCTGTTCGGGCGGAACGTGCCAGGCCGGACAGGCCATAGACTGCAGCGACGGCAGCGACTGCACGGCGGACAGCTGCGATTCGCTGACCGGCTGTGCAAACACCAACCTGTGTGCCGCCGACGCTAGCTGTGTAGGCAATGCCTGCCAGTGCGACGCGGGCTTCACCGGCGACGGCCACAGCTGCAGCGACATCGACGAATGCGCCCAGGGCAGCGACCTGTGCGATTCCAACGCCGGTTGCACAAACACCGCAGGCTCCTACACATGCGCCTGCAACTCCGGTTGGACGGGCGACGGGTTTACATGCGTCCCCGAGCAGGTCTGCGACAACGGAATATGCGGCCAGGGTGAGGATTTTCAGTCTTGTCCGCAGGATTGCGACTTCGATATCGCGGTGGTGGTCGAGGATGCGCTCTCGGCCAATCTCACAGCCAGCCTGGGTGTCTACCAGGACGACCTGGCCGCCGCCGGCTACAAGGTCCGCATCGAAAACTGGACCGGCGGCACTGTTGGAGACCTGAAGACACTTCTGTATGACCAGGTCGATTCATACGGCATCGAGGGCGCCTTGCTTGTCGGCAACCTTCCCGCCGCCTGGTACGAGCAGACGGCCTTCGACACCTTCGAGCAATTCCCGTGTGACCTGTACCTGGAAGACCGCAACGCGAGCTGGAGCGACGCCGACTCCAACGGGCGCTACGACGCCCACACGGATCTGAACCTGGTAATCTACGTCTCGCGCCTGACCGGCAGCGCGACTCAGTTGAACGATTACTTCGCAAAGAACCACGCCTACCGCACTACGGGCTCGCTTGTGGACGCTGCGGCCTACAACTTCATCGACGACGATTGGCAGCCATGGGCCGGAACATACGGGCTCGAAGCCATCTACACCGTGGTCGACGTACTCTCGGATCTAGCGCAGACCACCCGCGCCGCCTACATCGCCAAGATGACCGGCACCGGCGCCGAGTTCGTCTACCAGTGGATCCATTCGAGCCCGACCACGCTCTACGTCTCGGGCACCGGCAGCGGCACCATCAGCACGGCCGAGATCGCCAGCAACAACTTCATAGGCTCGTTTTACAACATGTTCGACTGCTCGGCCTGTCGCTTCACCCAGGAAAATCTGGGCATGACCTACCTGACGCGCACCGACTACGGCCTCGCCACCATCGGCTCGACCAAGACCGGCGGCATCTACACCCCCTGGACTTTCCACAGCCGCCTGGCCGCCGGAGACTGCTGGGGCGAGTCGTTCCGCCAGTGGTACAACGGCACCGGCAAGTGGGACGACGAGTGGTACCTGGGGATAGTGATCCTGGGAGATCCCCTGCTGACCATCCAGGGAGACAGGCGCGGCCTGATACTCGAGCAGACGCCCGCGGAACCGACCAGGGCCCAACTGGAATCCCTGCGAAAAAGCATGCACTGGGATGCCGTAAACACCCGGGACGAGCTTGGCACCTACGAGGCCTACCGCGCCTCCAATCCGCAGTTCTTCGTAAGGTAGTTCCCGCCCTTTTCGATTTGCGATTTTCGGGCCGCTGTAATATCTTGCTACGGTCGCGGGCGCGCGGCCCGCCGGTATTGCTGCGAGGAGAGATCATGAGCGAAATCGACCTTGTGAAACTCAAGGAAATCGTCGGCGAAAACAATGTGCTTAGCGACGAGGCCGACCTTTACGTCTACGGCATCGATTCTTCGGTTTACGAGGGGCGGCCGGAGGCGATCGTCCGCCCCGAGAACAAGGAGCAGGTACAAGAACTTCTGCGCTACGCCAACGCGGAGAAGATCCCAGTCGTGCCCAGGGGCTCGGGCTCGGGCATGTGCGGGCAGGTGGTGCCGGTGCAAGGAGGCATCGTGCTGGACATGAAGGGCATGCACCGTATACTGGAGATCAACATCGAGGACGGCTACTGCCGGGTCGAGCCGGGCGTGGTCGACGACGACCTCAACCGGGCGCTTGCGCCTTACGGCTTTTTCTACCCGCCCACGCCGGCCTCCAGCCGAATCGCCACCATCGGCGGCGAGATCGCCAACAACGCCAGCGGCACGCGCTCGGTCAAGTACGGTGCGGCGCGCGACTCGCTTTTGGGCCTCGAGGTTGTGCTGGCCTCGGGCGAGTGCCTCCCGCTCGGCACCATCACCCGGGTGGCCGCCTCGGGTTACCAGCTCGAGCGCCTGATCGCCGGCTCGGAGGGAACGCTGGCCGTGATCGTCGAGGCCATCTTGCGCTTCGTCCCGGTGCCCGCCTTCCGCTGTCTGGGCATCGCCAAGTTCAACAAGCTCGAGGAGGCCGGCGACACCATCTCGGAGATCATCGCCAGCGGCTGCCAGCCCTCGATGCTCGAGCTGGTCGACAAGGTGGCAATCCAGGCGGTCAACAAGGCCATGGACATGGGGCTGCCCGACGTCGAGGCGCTGCTTCTGTTCGAGGCCGACGGCCAAGTCGAGCAGGCGGTCGATCACGAGATCGAGCGGGCCCGCAAGATCTGCGAGAAGCACAACGGCTTCGGTGTAGAGCTGAGTTACGCCGAGAAAGAACGCACGCGCATTTTTGCAGGGCGCAAGAAACTCTTTCCGGCGCTTTCCAAATACGACGAGTACCTTTCCTCGACCGCGCTGGCCGACGACATGGCTGTGCCCTTCTCCAAAATGGCCGAGACCGCCCATAAAATTCACGAAGTGGCAAAAAAGCACGGCATAGTCATGACCGCTTACGGGCACTGCGGCTCGGGCTGCATGCACACCAAGATCCTGATGGACACCAGCAAGAAAGTCCAATGGCAGGCGGCCCGCGAGGCGGTGGCAGAGATCTACGACTACGTGCGCTCGGTGGGCGGCACCACCTCGGCCGAGCACGGCATCGGGCTATCGAAGGCCCCGGAGTTCAAGAAGGAAAAGCAGGCCACACTCGAATTGATGCGCGCGATCAAGCGCGCCTTCGATCCCAACAACATTCTCAACCCGGGCAAGCTGATGGACGCGCCGGACGACTGGCTTTCGGCCTCGCGTCTCAGGTACACAGCCGAGGATTAGCCACGATGACGATCGCCCTCAAGAGACTTTCAAAGTGGGAAAGAACTTTAAGCAAGTGCATCCGCTGCGGCTATTGCTATGAGCACTGCCCGATTTACAAGGCCACCCGCTGGGAGATCGACGCGCCACGCGGCAAGCTCAGCTTGCTCTATGGCCTGCTGCACGACGAGCTCGAGCCCACGGGCTACCTGGTCAACAAGCTGTTCGAATGTTTCCACTGCAAGCGCTGCGAGACAGCCTGTTCCTCGGGCATTCCGCTGCTGGAAGTATTCGCAGACGCCCGGGCCGACCTTATCGACGCCGGCTTCGAAGTCTCCGGGACCCTTTCGCTGACCGACCATGACCAGTGCGTGCACTGTCTCAACTGCGTGCGCATGTGCCCCCACGAGGCCCGCAGCTACATCCACGGCCGGGTGCTGACCGATCCCACCAAGTGCCAGAGTTGCGGAAGCTGCCTCGACATCTGCTCTGCCTGCGGCATCAGCATCACCCACGGGTTCGGCACCAACCCCGACGAGATCCGCGCCGAGTTGGAGCGCTTTCTGACAAGCCCGCGGGCCAAGGCGGTGATCTTCTCCTGCAGCTGGTCGACTTATCCCGGCTTCCAGACGGCGAGCGCGCTCGACGAGGAAAATCAGCCGGAGACGCGCACTTTTGTCACGGCCTGCTCGGGGCGTCTCAGAGAGCAGACCGTCTTCGACGCTTTAGAGATGGGCGCCTGGGGAGTACTGGTCTGCTGCTGTCCCGAGGACGACTGCGAGCACGGGGGCGCCGCCAGGGTCAAGAAACGCATGCGGGCGCTCAGCGCCGCGCTCGAGGTGGCCGGCGTCGATCCCGGACGCGTCCGGGTAGCCGAGGTGAAAGACGGCGACAAGAAGACCTTCCAGTCGCTGTCTACCGAATTCCTGGAAAACCTGCGCGGCCTGGGGCCGATCGCTACAGGAGTTCGGTCATGATCGTCGAAGTGCCTTACGGACAACACGGCAAGACAAGCGTAGATCTCCCCGAAGAGCGCCTGGCCGGGGTGATCGAGCCCCGGAGAGTGGACATCGGCGACGAGAGCGAGACCATCAGGCGTGCCGTCGACAACCCGACAGGTTCGAAGAACTTCTCGGAATTCCTGTCTGACGCGCGCGACGTGTTGATCCTGGTCAACGACGCTACGCGCCCGACGCCGACCAGCCGGGTGCTGGACATCCTGGTCTCCGATCTCGAGGGCCGCAAGGTGAGCTTCATGGTGGCCACCGGCAACCACCGCGCCCCCAGCCAGGAAGAGTACCGCCGCATCTTCGGCACGCACTACGATCGTTACAAAGATCGCATTTTCGCGCACGACGCCAAGAAGAAAGACGACATGGTGCTGCTTGGCAAATCGGCCAACGGCACAGAGATGCGCGTCAACAAGATGGGCGTCGAGGCGCACAAGATCGTCATCATCAGCTCGGTCGAGCCGCACTACTTCGCCGGCTACACCGGCGGGCGCAAATCCTTCCTGCCGGGCATCGCCGGCCACGACACGATCACCCAGAACCACAAGCTGGCTCTCAGCCCCAAGGCGCGGGCGTTGGCGCTTGCCGGCAACCCGGTGCACGAGGACATGATCGACGCGCTTTCGACCGTCAAGAAGGAAATCTTCGCCATCAACACCGTGCTCGACGGCCGGCATCGCATCTACGCCGCCGTAGCCGGCGACATCCACGCCTCGTTCGAGCAGGCCACAAGCAAGGCCGACGAGGTCTTCACCGTACCGATCGAGGCCAAGGTCGATATCGTCGTCTCGGTGGTCAAGTTCCCGGGCGACATCAACCTCTATCAGTCGCAGAAGGGAATCGACAACGCCAAGCATGCGCTGAGAGAGGGCGGCATCATGATTCTGGTGTCGAGCTGCCGCGAGGGCATCGGCGAGGACACCTTCTTCGAACTTTTGGGCTCTGCCGGCTCGCCCGACGAGGTGCTTGCAAAGATCGAGCAGGGCTACGTGCTCGGCTACCACAAGGCCGCCAAGATGGCCGAGATCGGACGCTGGGCGAAAATCTGGGCGGTGACCGATCTCGATCCCGGACTGCTCGAGAAGATATTTATCCGCTCGTGCGGCTCGCTGCAGCAGGCCGTGGACGACGCGCTTTTTGAAAAGGGAGAATCGGCCCGGGTGTTGTTCTTGCTCGACGGCGGGCTGATCGTGCCCTGCCTGGAGGAAAAATCATGATCGTCGCCGAACAGAAACCGCTCAAGGAGATTCTTTCGAACATCGAAGGCTTTGAAAAGATCCTGCTGGTCGGCTGCCACGGCTGCGTGACAGTCTGCTCGGCCGGCGGCGAGAAGGAGGTCGACCTGCTGGCCGGCCTGCTGCGCCTGGCCGGCCGCAAGCGCGGGAAACAGTTACAGGTTACCAAGATGACGCTCGAGCGCCAGTGCGACCCGGAGTACGTGGACGAGTTGCGCGAGCACATTGAGCAACACGATGTCGTGCTCTCGATGGCCTGCGGCGCCGGCGTGCAGCTGGTGGCCGAGCGGGTCGGCGGCATTGCCGTGCTGCCTGCGCTGAACACGGTCTTCATCGGCGCCGCCGAAGAGAAAGGCACCTGGGGCGAGCGCTGCCAGGCCTGCGGCGACTGCAAGCTGCACCTGACCGGAGGCATCTGCCCGGTGACTCGCTGCTCGAAAAGCCTGATGAACGGCCCCTGCGGCGGATCGAGCGACGGGCACTGCGAGATCGATCCCGAGGTGCCCTGCGGCTGGCAGCTGATAGTAGATCGCCTGGAGGCCCTGGGGCAGTTGGATCTCTACGAGCGCATCCTGCCGATCCCGGACTGGTCGAGTTCCAGGGACGGCGGTCCGCGCAAGGTAGTGCGCGAAGACCTGAAATAACAACCTGCGTTTCGCGGAGAAGACATGAACGACACGAAGAGCAACCTTGAGGCGCTGCTAGGTGCGGGAAAATTCGCGGTCACAGCCGAGGCCGGCCCGCCGCGCGGGGCGCGGCCCGAGGTGATTCGCGAGAAGGCCAAGATTCTTGCGGGCTACGTCGATGCCTGCAACGTGACCGACAACCAGACCAGCATGGTGCGCATGTGCAGCCTGGCTGCCTGCAAGCTGCTGATCGAAGAGGGCATCGAGCCGGTCATGCAGATGGTCTGCCGCGATCGCAACCGCATCGCCGCCCAGAGCGACATGCTAGGCGCCGCCTCGCTGGGCATCCGCAACCTGCTGTGTCTTTCGGGCGATCACCAGAAGTTCGGCGACCACACCGGAGCCAAAAACGTCTACGACATCGACTCGCTGCACCTTTTACAGATCGCAGCCGGCATGCGCGACCAGGGCAAGTTCGCGGGCGGCGAGGATGTCGACGGACGGCCGCAGCTTTTCTTGGGCGCCGCCGCCAATCCCTTCGCCGACCCCTTCGCCATCCGCGTACCGCGGCTGGCCAAGAAGGCCGCCGCGGGCGCCCAGTTCGTCCAGACCCAGTGCGTCTTCAATATAGACAAGTTCGAAAAGTGGATGCAGGGTGTGAGAGAGCGCGGGCTGGACAAGAAAGTGAAGATCCTGGCCGGGATCACGCCGATTAAGAGCCTGGGCATGGCCAGATACATGGCCACCAAGGTGGCCGGAATGGACGTTCCCGAGGCGCTGATAGCGCGGGTAAAGGGAGTGGACAAGAAGCAAAGGCGCGCCGAGGGCATCCGCATAGCGGTGGAGACCATCCAGCGCCTGCGCGAGATCGACGGAGTGGCCGGTGTTCACATCATGGCCATCGAGTGGGAAGAGGCCGTCCCCCAGATAGTCGAGCAGGCCGGCCTCCACCCCCGCCCGCTGCCGTAGAGATCGTCAATCCATTAATGCCTGTTGCCGGTTTTTTCGCCCGGACGTCAGTTGCCTGCGGGCCTCCTGCGGGGCTTGCGGGACTCATTGCCTGAATTGCGGCCTGGTCGGGGCGCCGGTGTGGACTTTGGTCGAGACCCGGTTCTCGACCGAGGTCTGCCCGGCTTGGCGCCGCGCCGGGATCCGGGCCTTGGGCCGGCTGGCGCCTGTATGGGGGCCGCGTTCATGGCAGCCGAGCTGTGCCAGGGATGGTTAGTATCCACCGGAATTTGGTAGCCGATCAGCCGCTCGATGCTTCTCAGATCCGCGATCTCGCTGGCGTCGCAAAAGGAGACGGCCACGCCGCTGAGTCCCGCGCGGCCGGTGCGGCCGATACGGTGTATGTACACTTCCGGCTCGTGGGGCAGGTCGAAGTTGAATACGTGGCTGATGTTTTCGACGTCTATGCCCCGCGAAGCCAGATCGGTGGCCACCAGGATGCCGATTTCTCCCGAGTGAAATCCGGCCAGCGCCTTGCGCCGGTTGTTCTGTGACTTGTTGCCGTGAATCGCCGAGGCCTGGATACCGGCCTTGTTGAGTTGCTTTACCAGACGATTGGCGCCGTGCTTGGTGCGGGTAAAAACCAGCACCCGGGTCATGTTGGGGAGAGAAACTTGATCAATCAGGAGCTCGGGCTTGTCCAGGCGGTCAACGAACATCACCCGTTGTTCGATCTGCTCGACGGTCGACGAGGGCGGGCTGACTTCCACCCGGGCGGGATTTCTGAGAAACGATCCGGCCAGCCCGGTAATGTCAGGGGGCAGCGTCGCCGAAAACAGCAGGTTTTGCCTCTTGTCGGGCAACACTTGCAAAATCTTGCGGATATCGTTGATGAAGCCCATGTCCAGCATGCGATCGGCCTCGTCCAGCACAAAGTATCGCACCTGGCCCAGGTGAATGTAACCCTGACCAACGAGGTCCAAAAGCCGGCCGGGGGTGGCCACCAGGATGTGAACGCCCCTGTGTAAAGCGGCAACCTGGGCATGTTGCTTGACCCCGCCGAAGACGACCAGGTGACGCAGTTTCAGAAAGTGCGCATAGGCCTGGAAGCTCTCATCGATCTGGGCCGCCAGCTCCCTGGTGGGAGAAAGAACCAGGACACGGATGATCGGTTTGCCCTGGGCGGCATTGCTTTGGGTAAGCATTTGCAGCAAGGGCAACGCAAAGGCCGCGGTTTTCCCGGTGCCGGTTTGGGCACAACCCAGGATGTCCCTGCCGGCCAGCAGCAGGGGAATGGATTGAACCTGGATCGGAGTGGGTTGCAGGTAGTTTTCCCGCGCCACCGCGCGCAGTAAGGGATCGATCAACATAAGTTGCTTGAAACTGGTCATATATGATCTTTCTGTGGGTCTGGTTGTCGGGCCGTGTGATGTTGCTTCCACCGAATTTCCCGGCATGACTACCATGCCCCGTCCTGGAAGTAAACGAACAAGGGCGCTGCGGCTTCCTGCGGGATCTTCAGGAAAATTTGATCCCCAGTTCCTTGGCGTAGCGCTCCACCAGGTAGCGTTTCGACGCGGATACCAGCACCACCGAGTGGCCGCGCCTGCCGGCCCGGCCGGTGCGCCCGGCCCGGTGCAGGTAGGCCTCGGCAGACGGGGGCAACTCGTAGTGCAGCACCCACTCCAACTCTGGAAGGTCCAGCCCCCTGGCTGCGCTGTCGGTGGCAAGCAGCACGCTGGTCTTGTCCTTGCGGAAGCCGGCGATGGCCTGCCGGCGTTGCTGTTTGGAGCGCTCGGGACTCAGGCTGACGGGGTTCAGATCGCACTTTAGCAGATGGCGGTAGAGGTGCCGGATCAGGTTAGGCCGGTTCACGAACACCAACGCCCGCCGGCATTTGTGCCTTTTCAGGTACCGGGCCAGGCAGATGTCGGAGGCGGCCCCAGTGCTGACAATCTCCACAGAATGGATGATGTGGGTGAGCAGGGGAGCGTCGTTGGTCCGCGTGCGTATCGGATCTACGCCCATCAACCTGCGGCTCAGTGCTTCGGCCTGGGGCCCCATGGTGGCGCCGGCCAGAATCAGTTGGATCTTGGGGTCGGGACGGGAGAGCACCTCCACCAGGTAATCTGCGCCCTTGCCCGCCAAGATGGGATCCGGCTCATCCAGAACCACGCTGATGACCCGCTGCATCTTTCGCGCGGCGTACTGTTCCAGGATGCGGCCCGGGGTGCCGACTATCAGTCGGGTGCTTTTTGTGACCCGGGACTTCTGGTACTTGTGGCTGCCGGTGGCCACCAGTGCCCCGCTGGTAATCCCGGGATCCTTGTATTTTTCGGTGGTGCGCAGGATCTGCATGGCCAGCTCGGTGCCCGGGGTGAACACCACTGCCCGGGCCTGGGCATTGTTGAGCAGATTTTGCAGGATGGGCAAGAGGTAGGCCAGGGTCTTACCGGTGCCGGTGGCTGACTGGACCACCACCGGGTGGCCGGCCAGAATGGGGGGTATGGCCGCGCGTTGCACTTCGGTGGGGCAGATGATGCCATCCGCGGCAAACCCTCGGGTGAGGGCATCGCTGATCCTGAGCCCCTCGATACTCTCGAATCCCAGTTCCGTCATGTTTCCATCCCGGGGCGACTCTTTCACCAAATGCCGCATCATACAAGGTCATTGCTTATGGCGGGGCCCCGGGGTATGTTCATTCAACACAAAAGGAAGAGATCATGAGCCAACTTTCAGAAAGCAAACGACTGGCGGTTTTCTGTGATTTCGAGAATGTCGCCCTGGGTGTGCGGGATGCACACTATGAAAAATTCGACGCATCCAAGGTGCTGGAGCGCCTGCTGCTGAAAGGCAGCATCGTGGTCAAGAAAGCCTACTGCGACTGGGAGCGTTACAAGGAATTCCGCGCGGCCATGCACGAGGCGGCCTTCGAGCTGATCGAAATCCCCCACGTGCGCCAGGCCGGCAAGAACTCGGCCGACATCCGCATGGTGGTGGACGCTTTGGACCTTTGTTACACCAAGTCCCACGTGGACACCTTCGTGATCATCAGCGGAGACTCGGATTTCTCGCCCCTGGTCAGCAAGTTACGCGAGAACAACAAATTCGTGATCGGAGTGGGAGTCAAGAACTCCAGCAGCGACCTGCTGGTGGCCAATTGCGACGAATTCATCTACTACGACGACCTGGTCCGTAAGAAGAAACCCCGCAGGCCCAGTGCCAAGAAGACGACCGCCCGGCCCGGCGCCCCCGCGGCGTCAAAAACGGCCAAGTCTTCCCCCAAAGGTGCAGCCGACAAGAAAGCCGACAAGGAAGACGCGGAGCAGGAGAAACGTCTCCAGGAAGCCCTGGATCTGCTGATGGGCACCTTGGCGGCCCTGGCCGAGGAGCGCGGCGCCGAAGAGAAGATCTGGGGCTCGATGGTCAAGCAGACTTTAAAGCGCCGGCGTCCCGACTTCAACGAATCCTACTACGGCTTCCGCAGCTTCAACCGCCTCCTGGAAGAAGCCGCCTCCCACGGCCTTCTGGAACTGGAACTGGACGAAAAATCCGGCGGGTACATAATCCGCGGCTTTCACCCGGATGATTAGTGAAGCAATGACGTCGGGCGGGCGGGTACGGTCGTCAACTACAGATCTCCAGGCTACGATGCTCACGCATAGCCACGTCCAAGGAATTGATTACCCTGGCGTTGCCTAAGGCGTCATCTATCGGCCATGGGAACTCGGCCCGGCCCAGGCAGGCATCGGCAAAGGCCTCCACCTGCAGCCGGTAGGCGTCTGCCCCCGGGACCTCGATAATCTCGTCCGGCTGCTGCCAGCGTTGGATGCGGATGGCGCCGGGCTCGAGCCCCTGCACCCAGGGTCTATCGAGCACCAGGCTGGCCTCGGTGCCCCCGATGAGCACCCGGTGACGCTCGGCCGCCGCTATAGAGGCCTCGATGCGGGCGATGGGTCCATTGGCGAAGTCCAGAATCCCCACAATAGTTTGATCAAGGCCGCCCTCGATCCGGGCGTGGGCCGAGACCCGGACAGGCTCAGCGCCCGCCACCCAGCGGGCCAGGTGGATGCAATAGCAGCCCACATCCAGCAACGCGCCCCCGCCCAGTTCTGCCGTGGCCGGCAGGGCATCCGGCTCGTCGTTGAGGAAGGTGAACTCCAGATCCAGGCTGACTATCTCACCGATGGCGCCCTCCCGCACGAGCTCCAGCGTGCGGATCAGCAGGGGGTGGTGGCGGTACATGTACCCCTCGGCCAGCGGCAATCCGGCCTCACGGGCTTTCCGGCACACCTGCTGAGCCTCATCCAGGCTGGTCACCAGGGGCTTTTCACACAGAACCGGGAAGCCTGCATCCAGGGCCCGGATGGTCCACTCGGCATGCAAACTGTTGGGCAATGGGAGGTAGATGGCGTCCAGCTGATTGCGGGCGGATAGCAGATCGTCATAGGCCCCGAAGGCGGTCTGAACCCCATGGGCCGCGGCCCAGGCCCGGGCGCGCTCCGGCGTGCGGCTGGCCACCGCGACAACCTGGCCATTGTCGCTCGCATGTATTGCCCGAACCATTTCGGAGGCGATGCCGGCTGTGCCCATGATGCCCCAGCGGATAGTGTCGGTCATGGCTCATTTTCCTTCCAGGCTTTTTCATAGCCAACCAAAACCTAATAACCTTAGACCGTCCCCGCTTTTTCCGCCCGCTTTTTCCCTATGCTTCATGAGGCGCTATCCAGCTATACATATAAGATAATATATTGACATTTATTACCAGATGAAGTAGTAATAGATAACATGATAGCCACTAAAGGAATCAGATCAATTGCCTGACAAGCTTCTATCATTGACCACTCCAGGGCAACTCACACGAGAGCTTGGTGAGCGGATTCGTCAACTGCGTTTGCTAAGGAACTGGACAAGGAAAACGCTGGCATCCAGGGCGGGCGTTACACCATCGTCACTGAAGCGATTTGAAACCACCGGAAAGGCATCCTTGAGCCTGGTCCTTCTGGTTGCGCACGCCCTGGATCGACTCGAAGACTTCGAGACGATCTTCCATCCTCCCCGGGCTGGAAGTCTTGCGGAACTCGAAAAGACACAACTCCCCGCCAGGAAGAGAGGGCGCAAATAATGAAGAAACTCAGCGTCCTGTTTCGCGCAGATGCACGAAATGAACGTCCGCTGGGCACCCTGGCCGAGGTAAACGGTGTCATCTACTTCGAATATGATACGTCATTCCTCGCCTCCGGCTGGAGTCTGTCTCCCTTTAGGCTGCCCTTTCGAGAGGGTCTTTACGAACACAAGGATCTGTCCTTCGGCCCGTTGCCTGGTCTCTTTGATGATTCTCTGCCTGACGGGTGGGGCCTGTTGCTGATGGACAGATTTTTTCAGAGTCTTGGTTTATCACTGACCGAGATCGGCCCCCTCGATCGTTTGGCCTACCTGGGATCGCGCACCATGGGGGCCTTGGCTTATCGGCCGTCTGAAGACTTGTCTATCGACTCCGGTTTATTCGACTTGCAAAAACTGGCCGTGGAGTCGCAAAGAATCCTTGCCGGTCATGCGTCCGAGATTCTTCCTGTCCTGTTTAAAACCGGGGGCTCTCCCGGCGGAGCAAGGCCCAAGGTTCTGGTCGGCTACTCCCCGGAAAAGGATCGGGTCATTTCAGGAGAAGAGGATCTTCCATCAGGCTACCAACCATGGATGGTCAAGTTCGCTTCCAAGGCCGACGATGTCCATGCAGGCCTTGTTGAGCAGGCATACGCCCAGATGGCAAAAGCCGCCGGAATCAGCATGCCCCCTACTCGTTTGTTCACTACCGGGAAAGGCGAGTCGTTCTTTGGTATCAAGCGCTTCGACAGACGAGGCCGGCGGCGAGTCCATACCCACACCTTCGGCAACCTGATCCATGCCAACTTCCGTATACCATCGGCGGACTACAATGATTTATTGAAAGCCACCGCTCTGCTGACCCGCAACCACCAAGACGTCGAACAAGCATTTCGACGCATGGTGTTCAATGTCATAGCCCATAACCGCGACGATCACGTCAAGAATTTTTCTTTCTTGTTCGACGACCAAAACGAAGAATGGTCTTTAGCGCCCGCATACGACCTGACCCTGGCAGATGGGCCCGGCGGCGAGCACAGTATGACGATCGCCGGTGAAGGAAGAAACCCTGACCTGAAACATATCATGCAAATTTCCTCGGCCCATGGAATCAAAAGAAGAAAGGCTCAGGCCACCATTGAAGAAGTCAAAACAGCCGTCAAGGCCTGGCCGGACTTTGCCCATCAGGCAGGCCTGCCTACCGACACGGCAGATTCCTTGTCCAACAGGTTTTCACCCATCGGCTGATGATGAACCGTACTCAAGGGTACCAGCAAGCTGGCAAACTGTAATTTTTGGACAGTACGGCTCAACCCAGAATGAGAAGCGCCAGAATAATGTTCTTAATGTACCAACGTCCCCTGTTTCTTCTCCTTTTTAGAATATAATAGGCGCAATGTGCTTCCGGCGGAGGCGGGCAAGTGGGGAAAAGACGCAAGGAAGGGAACGGGCGGAGCAAGGGCGTTCGGCTGACGGCCAGAGGAATCGTGTTGGCGCTGTTCGCCGTGTTTGCCTGTGTCAGGGTGCCGGAAGTTCGCCCGCCTGCGGCCAGCGGTGCGCCGGTGATCACCCGGGACGCCGACCGAGACAAGGTTCCCGACTCGCATGACAATTGCCCAACTGTCGCCAACCCTCGCCCACTATGCGGCGACGACCGTGATTGCAGGTTTGCGGGGGACTCCTGCACCCGCGAGGGGCATTGCCTGGCCCAGCAGGACCGAGACGGCGACGGTGTAGGTGATGCCTGTGACGGCTGTTTGCACCCGCCTTGCTTCCGCGACTTTTTCGAAAAAGGGAGTAGTTTCTACCGGCCGGCTTCTGAAGGGGAGGAAGCGGATTCCGATCAGGACGGGATCCCAAACGATTCGGACAATTGTCCATTCGCCGTGAACCCGGACCAGGCTGACAGCGACAGCGACGGTTTCGGCAACACATGCGACATGTGCTGGACGCGGGCCGATACTCCAGTCGACAGCAACGACGATTGTCCCGCCGCTCCCTACAGCCGGGATCCGGCCTGCGGGAATGCCTGTGATGCCTCGGGGGACATCGACGGGGATGGGATTGCCGACGGCCGGGATTCGTGCCCGCAGATACAGACGCCAACATGTGACAGCGACTTGGACTGTTTGGGACAGATATCCTGCAACCTCCAGACCGGTCGCTGTGCCCTCCACGAGGACGACGACGGCGATGGACGAGGAAACCCGTGTGACAACTGCTGGAAGGTTCCGAACCCGGCTCAGCGAGACACCGATCGGGATGGTATCGGTGATGCCTGCGACCATGACCAGGACTTCGACGGCATTCCGGATGAGAGAGACAAATGCAAATATATTCCCTTCGGAGATTCGTCCGACACCGACTCCGACGGTCTCGGCGACGCTTGCGACTCGGACATCGATGGAGATAGTATCGAGAACGGTTCGGATCCTTGTCCTACGCTGGCATTGAAAACGCGCGGGGATCGGGATGCAGATGCGGTGCCGGATCTGTGTGACAACTGCCCGGATATCGCGAATCCCACCCAAGTGGACCAGGACAGAGACCATATCGGCGATGCTTGCGATGATGATGTCGACGGGGACGGAATTGCCAATGCCAGAGACCCTTGCCGCTACAAGCCGTCTCACAGATGCATACGTGACGTCTCTTGCCGAAACACGCGCTGTCTGCCCCAGCACTTCTGCGCCGAGGCGAAAGATTCCGACGGGGACGGCTACGGAGACAACTGCGATTTCTGCCCGCGGCTGCCGACTGTAACCCAAACTGACAGCGACAACGACGGCGTGGGTGACGAGTGTGATCTTTGCCCCCGACACCCGGATCCCAGGAACGGCGATTTCAACCACGACGGGCTGGGCGACGCCTGCACGGATTCCGACGGTGACGGACTCTCCGATTTCGAGGAACTGACCGGCGGCAGGGATGTCGCCATCACGAATCCCGCCCGGCAGGATACCGACGGGGACTGCGTGGATGACTACCAGGAATGGCTTCAGGGAACCGATCCGACCAAGCCCGACACCGATAATGACGGTCTTTCCGACGGTTACTGCCGTCCGGCCGGCAACGGCAAGAGCGTGGCTTGCCCCAAGGATCCCAAGCCGTTGGATCGGATGCCGGAAATGCAAGACGTTCTCTACTGGGACATGGAGAAAATGAAAGCATCCTTTCTTCCCTGCCCCTGTGCCACACGCAGGCGTTGCCTGAATGTGGAATTGGGCGGCACGCGGCTCAGGCTCCAGCGAGTTTCCATGAACAAGCACGATGTGATGATCTACAACCCTACCGATCCCCTGGTACGCATCCACCGCAAGATTGAAGCGGTGCCCTGTAAAAAGAATTACGACTCGTTTCCAATGAGTTGGCGCTGGTGGCGCGAGAAAAAGGAGACCGGTCTGCTCTTCCGTGTTCTGGGCTCTTCTTTACCCGGCGAGCAACATTGGCAATTCACCTGGTGGCCATTGCTATCCATCGGGATAGACGAGGCGCTTGCCGAAAAACTTTGCGGATGCGCCCCATCACAGCGCACCCATCATCACGGAAAGTAAAAAGGAGAAACCGGGGACGGAGGTCTGGCAAGTCCATGTTTCTACAGGGTCGGACATACCTCCGTCACCGATTCACACAAAACGTATTTCTTGGAAAGCTGTGACAATGGGGTGGTGTATTGTCGAGAAGAAAAAAAGAGGGGATTTGTCATATCTGCGGCACAGAAGGACCACTGTCGAAGGAACATATCCCACCCAAAAAGGCTTTCAACAATTGCACGGTATTCTTACACCGCTTCACTGAGATCCGCGATACCGGTGTGACAAAGTGGCAAAAAGAACAAAGACAGGGTGGAAACTACGCCTATGTACTATGCGAAAAATGCAACAACGATACAGGATCCTGGTACGCGGATGAATACGTGAAGTTCGCTCATGCGCTTGCGCCATTGTCATCCACTGAACGAGTGGGTCATAGAGTCGGAATAGTGTTTCGGAAGCTCAAGCCTCTTCAAGTAACCAAACAAGCAATCGCGATCATGTGCACCACCTGTGGACCAGATTTCTCAAAGAAGCATCCCCATCTGAAGAAATTTCTTCTCAGCAAACATAAACGTGGGTTGCCGCATCATCTACACCTGTTTGCATACCTGCGTTGTCAACCTGGTATGAGAACTTCAGGGATCGCCGGTCAACTTGATCTTCGTGGAAACAACAAGGTTGTCGCTGAATTCTCATGCTGGCCAGTCGGTTGGATCCTTGCATTTGATGATCACCGTGACATATTGGCCGCCGAAGTAACACATTGGGCGAGCTGCGAATTTGATGAGTCGCAACAGGTTCAAATCCAAATGCCATGTCACTGGACAGCGACCAAATATCCAATGGACTTCCGGAGTCCGGCACAGGTTGAGAGGCAAGCCGAGCAGTCACAAAAACACTATAAGGAGAGGAAAAGGTGAAATTTCTCCTCGACACAAACATCTTCATACCATTAGAACCAACAAGCTTCGATGACATTGAGGAAGGGACCGGACTTGCCTCCGAATTATTGAGATTGTTCGCATCATCGGCACATCAACACTACATTCATCCGGCCATATCCAAAGACATAGGAAGGGACACGGATTTAAAACGGAAAGCACTTCGCCAGATTCTACTCAAGAAGTACCCCGAACTGCCTGAACCGCCACCCATTCCGAGCCAAATGGAATCCAGTTTGGGCCAGGTACTACCTGACACGAATGACTGGGTGGACCATCAGCTTCTGGCTGCGGTGACTCAGGACGCTGTCGATTTCCTAGTCACTGAAGACGTTGGCATACATAGAAAAGCCAAAAAGCTCGGAATCAGTGACCGAGTCGCCACGATTCCAACTGCCATCTCCATCATTCATGGTCTCTTCGACACAGTGCCACCGGAACTCCCGGCTGTTCAGGCAACCAAGGCTCATTTGTTGAATAAGGAGGATCCGATTTTTGAAAGTCTCCGTGCCGACTATGGATCGGAATTCGATGGTTGGCTGGTAAAATGCAAACGAGAGCACAGGGACACATGGATCGTAATGGGGAACCAATCTGACTATGCGGCGATCATGATAGTCAACCAGGAGCAAGACCCGAAGTACAGGAATCATGGGATGTCAGGAAAGATTCTGAAGTTATGCACCTTCAAAGTATCGGAGAAGTACAACGAGCAAAAATATGGAGAACTGCTTCTGAAAACCATATTCGAATACAGCAGAAGGAATCAATACGAATGGCTCTTTCTGGAGGTCTTCCCAAAACAGGAACATCTCATCGGATATCTCGAGGATTTCGGGTTCGAGAAGACAGGAGGCAAGAGCGATAAGGGTGAATTTGTCCTGTCGAAGCCAATGGTAGTCGACGAATCAGACAGGACGACCATGGAAGCTCTGCCTTTCCATGTGCGATATGGCCCCTACGAAGCCAAGATTTCCAACAATCTCTGTTTTGCAATCCCCATAAAGCCAGCCTACCACCGTTTGCTGTTTCCCGAACTTGAAAAGGGCCAGATTGATCTCTTTGCTGGGCGAACTCCATTTGGCAACAGCATTCGAAAGGCGTACCTATGTCACGCTCAAAGCCGTCAGATATGCCCGGGCGCATACTTGCTTTTCTACCGCTCACACGACAAGCAAGCGGTGATGGTGACCGGGGTAGCTGAAAAGACCCTCGTGTCAGACAATCCTGATACAATCAGCAGGTTCGTTGGGAAGAGAACCGTGTACGGGTTTGAAGAGATCACCGAATTCTGCGGTAAGCGTGAAGTTCTTGTAATCCTGTTTCGGAAATCACGTGAGTTGGAACCACCGATTGGCGTTGACGAACTCACAGAAAACAGAGTCCTTGCAAGAGCGCCGCAGTCAATTGTATCAATACAAGAAGGGGCATTACCATGGCTGGAACAAAGAATCAGAAAATAGCGCTACTTTCAGTACATCCACAGTTCGCCTCCAGAATCATGTCCGGCGAGAAGCGGATCGAGTTCCGGAAAGTGAATTTCGCCGAGAAAGTGACCCATGTGGTTGTCTACGCTACGGCGCCGGTCGGTAAGATACTCGGATACTTTGAAGTTGAGAGCGTTGACGTGGACAAGGTGAACATTCTTTGGTCACGATACTCATCTGATGGCGGGATTTCAAAAAATGCCTTCTTCGAGTACTTCGGTGATTCCCGGAAAGGGGTCGCAATAGGTGTCGGCAATACTTTCGTCTGCTCAAAACCGATGAATCTCTCCAATCTATCCAAGTCGACCACTCCTCCACAAAATTTCATCTACCTTGAGAAGACTCAATTTGATCGGATCAGAAAATGTTCCACCTCTACAAGCAGAGCACCATGAATGAAGCTTTTGGTGATGTATTCGAAGAACGCCGGGAAGAAGTGCTTGAATGACATTCAAAGAGAGATTTCGGGACCTACAGGAGCTTGTTCGAGAACTGGTTTTGATCCGGGAACATAACCTTCAATTCAAGGAGGACGATTCCCAGAAAACCCTTCTTCTATTCGCTGAGGCCTCTCTTTGTTTGATCGTCTTGGAAAGGTTCTTGAGAATATTGCCATCGGTAAAAGCTACAGAACGAGACACTTTGTTCAACCTTCTGGGACGTGCCACAAGCAGCAAGGTCGGAGTTCTACACTTCGTTGACCTGAATTCCGGCAGACCAGTTCTTGATGAGCAACGCCGTCAGCGCATCATCCATGAGATCAAAGACGTCAGGAATACCCTCCAACACGGGAACTACGAGCAGGCTGCAAGGCAGTCAGGTTGTTCAACCACCGTCGAATACTTCAATAAGTTCTTTGCGTCCGAGATCGAAGAACTGTACAAGATCACAGACAGCCTCATGAAGCAGATCGACGCCGATACCGGAGAGCCTTGGCAGCAAAGCAAATGAGCAACTTTTCTGCATATACAGCGGTGAACATCAGCCACGAAGCCGGTGACGGTGGTCTGGTAAGCCCCTGTTTCTACAGAGCTGAATATGCCTCATCCTCGTCGTAAAGTCGGCAAGGAAAACAAGTGAATCCAAGGGATATAACTCTAAAACTATTTTTTCAATCAACACCAACAGGAATTCTTGTGCCAGTGATTCAGTTGCCAGAGACAAGAAACCAGAAATTTAGCGAATTGTTTGGTTTCGCGCCTGCTGTGAGTTGGCGACTTCTCACGGGAAAAAGGCCGACCTGGCAGGACGTGATCGAGCAACTCAAGAGATATGATCTACGCGTGCTTCTCAATCGAATCATGTGTCTTTCAATTGAATGCCGGGACAATGGAAGCGACCAAGAAACCCAGAAAAGACTTCTTGTAGGCTTGCTTGGTCAGGGGCAGGCGGAAGCAATACTGGAAAAAGCATTCCGTAATCTTGTTCAAAAAGGTGATACAAAAATCCTTCGCTTCTTCTTCGAGCTTCAGCTGATCAACGCTGCCAGAATCGCTCTACTGTATTGTGACACTCAATATCATGACCATCATCCAAATGATCTCAAAGCTCTTGCAAACGCACTTTTGATGATCACTGACTTGCTGGATCTTCCTGATGAAAGCGAACGTACTGACGAATCAATGGGGAGGTTTCTGCGGGTCAATCTATTGGCTCAATATCAAGGGAAGCTAGCGCACAGACTTGCCCGAGCTCATCTACTGCACACAGGTTCGGGAATGGGAGGACAACTCGATAGCTTTTCAGAACGACTCTCGGAGTTGACAAAACTCTCTCCGGATCTGGTGATGACGGCAGGTTTGACTGTGTGGTCAATGATGCGTTCTTTTTCCAAGGAGGATATTGTCAAGGGCGATGTCTTCATATCAAAGGATGGACTATTCAGGAATTTCAGGTTCTCGAAAGAAGAAATCGATAAGATGTGGGACCTGTCATGTGTCAGTGCGGCTCGGATGAAGGCAGAGTTGAGGAAAACGTGGAAAGATGAGAATCCAAATCCCTTCAATCTATTGCCATTCCAAAAATGGCCATTGATTGAGCTTGAAAACAATGTGTATTGCCCGAGCATCCAATTGCTGTTCACTCGCTTTGCGGAAGGGCTCCATCATTTTCAGCTTTCAGACAGCCAAGAAGACAATTGGGACTACCTCAGGATTCTTGGATACAAGTTTGAACAATATGTTGATAACCTGATCTGTACTGTTCGAGGTGGTCACGGCGCAGTTGCTGGATACAACAGAGATCAAATTGGTGACGCAACGAATCAGATTGTCAAATATGGTGATGGAGTGATTGCATACGGAAATGAAGCCATATTGATTGAAGTGAAATCTGGCTTCTTGGATCATATTGCGGCGTCGAAAGGAGATTCGGAGAAATTTGAGAAGTTCTTCAACGACAAAATAGTTGAAGGTGCAGAGCAATTGGGAAAACTACTTGAGCGAGCGGAAGCTGGTCAACTTCGAGACATCGGTGTCGAGCCGAATAGCTTCAACCGTTACTACCCAATACTCATTCTACAACAACCATTCTTCGAAGTGACCCTCTACGAAAGGCTCCAGTCTGCATTGAAAGAAAAGGGTATCCTTGAAAACGTGAAAGCTGCTCCGATACAGGTGATCGATATAGGAGCATTTGAATACCTGATAGGTGAAGCGGAAAGAGGGACGGACATCTTGACGATCATCAAAGGCAAGGCGCTGCATCCTACCTGGCACAATCTAGAAATGACCCGATACCTCTATAGCCAATATGGAGAGTTGAAGTATTGCGAATACCTTGAGAAGAAGTACGACAGCATCTTCAGTAAGATACTGGACCAATTGGATGAAAGACGATAGGAACACTCAACACCGTAGACTAGTCTGAAAACACGCGAGAAGTCGAAGACGGAGGTCTGGCAAATTCTCCGTCACTGTTCTCGTCTCTTTGCAGGTGGACTGGATGATGATCAATGGTCGACGAATCCCGCGCTTTCACGAAACCGTCAATAATATTTTATCTCACCATCAATACCTTCCATCAGGCGTGAATGCTTCGCTATCATCCCAATCGTCCTCATCCACGTCGATCGCTTTCTCGATCCAAAGGAGGCTGAGCACAATTCCATAGCTACCAAGCACCTTAGAGTGCTCGCATATTACTGCGTCGTCTACGAACTTGCCCTCAAGCCATGATGAAGCATCAACACTTTCCGCCCATGTTGGCAAGGCCTTACCATGGAAATAATCGTATGCAAGAGAATCCTCTTTGAGTTCCTGACCCACGGGAATCCAAAAGCCAAAGTCCTTACTAGCCGTGAATGATTTGATGCAGCCTTGGTGCGAAAACACAACTGCGCAACGCTCGTCGCAACACGAGACGAAGCGTCGGGCGGTGGCGCTTAGGCTCGTGTTGAACATCTCTGCCAGTTCTGCGATGGTACTCATTGATGGCTTCTTATTTCTTATTCGCGGGATCACCATAAACCGAGGAAGAAGGAGTTCTGCTGCGAAGGCGTTTGCCTCAATCTCCTTCTTCGGTAGGCTCAACCGTTCGAATCCGAGCGCTGCCACATCCTCGGCAGAGCAGATTCGCAACATGTTGTTTTCGTCATGTAATCGAAGGTGTCCTATCTCGTGCGCAATATCAAATCGGCGCCTAGTCAATTCGCGTACACGGTCACTGACAGAGATCATGGCTTTGCTGCCAACGCGCAATAATCTCGCCTCGGCTCCTGTCAAACGACAGTCGCGCACTATGGCGCCACACAAGCCAGCAATCGCCTCCACGTCGATCTCTACAGGTTCATTGATTCTCCAAAGCTGTAGCAGTCGCAAGGCCTCTTGTTCGGCGTAGGCGCTCACTCATTTCTCCTCGTTGGTTGGTCCTTCCATTCCCATGAGTTCACGCAACATCTCGCGAAGGTCCTCGTCGCTTTGTTCCTCGAAATTCCTGAACTCGGCTGCGATTTCCAACCCTCTCGTCGATACAAACTTCAGAATCGCGTCGATAAGACCAACACGAGTATTAGGTAGTTCCATTTGGGCTGCACGTCGACTGAAACTGGCGAGTGCATCATCGCATGTATGCGCGACTGTAACTCGCGCCGTGCGAATGAGATCATCTACAAATGCAGCGATGCTATGGCTGACTGTATCCGGTTCATAGCCCGTCTCTCGAAGAAAGGCGTCTATGTCTTCAGCGGATTGCGGCTCATTCATGTGGTCGAACATGTCACCCACCGCCGAAACTAAGTCACAATCTGTGTTGATGGGTTTCTTGGTACTCATGGCTCCACCACCTTTCCTGCGTGACGATATAGACGCTTCGATCTATTGTAGATATCCTTTGTAGAGACACCAAGATGTTCGGCGAGCATCCGCGGCTCGGGTCCAAATCCCGCCATGATCGCTTCCGCCATATCCACAAGTTCCTGGTCATCATCTATGGCCTCTAATAGTTTCGTGACCTGCACCTTCGCTCTTTCTCGCTCCTCTTTTGCAATGACATCATCAAGAGCATCCTGGCACTCATCTGGAATCTGTGATTCCGTTTTTGCAGGAAAGGTTGGCCGTTCCTCGTCGCAATCAGGCTCCGGTGAGAACAGTTGCTCTCGACGATGAGTAGCCGAATTAACAAGGGCGTCAAGAATGCTGTTTGCCTGGTCTTTCAACCACGGAACTAACGGACCCTTTTCAGGATCCCATTTCCTGTACCGACCATTGTCGATCCCCTGAGCGCCGGCGAGGGTCCTCTCTATCGTCTCGTGAACGACATCCAGCGCCTCGTTGCCCTTTGGCAGTATTGTTGAGCCGTATCGCCATCGATATTTCCCACAGCGCCACACCACATGCGCAAAAAGCTCTTTGCCGATGCTCTCCCAATTCGCCGCACACAATAATTCAAGAACACGACTATCCAATTTGCAATCCCCTTCAATTGCGGCTGCCATACACAACGCTACCGATCCCAAGAAATTATTCGCCACGAAAGTGGCAAAAATCTTCTGGAGATCAGTAGAAGGATGTGGCGGCACGGTGTCGCACAAAACTTTCCCAGGAAAGGAGATTCTAGATCATGAATAGCAAACAGAAACCCGATCAACATGAGAAACCCGACAAGCCATTTCACATCATCGTTGACCAAAAACCCCACGACTGGTCTGAGCCTTTTATCACAGGGGCGCAGATTAAGCAGCTCGCTAGTGTGGATCCAAACACTTACGATGCTTGGCAGGATGTTCCCGGGCCTGAGGACCGCCTAATCGGGGATTCCGATCGTGCAGATCTTACTCCCCACGGTACTGAGCGATTCTTCACCGGCAAGAGGACCACGACCGAAGGCTATGCATGAGCTTCCTTCCGCCAGTAGACCAGAAGTATCTTGCCAACAAGGGCATCATCTACGAAGAGTTGGTGGACAGTGGCCGGAAAGGCGTGGTTTTCAGCAAACACCCCTTGCCAGCGGGGCGGTTCGACGCCACGGAGGTCAACGTCTTGGTCATTATGCCGCCAGGGTACCCGGACATAGCCCCCGACATGTTTTACTTGATGCCCTGGGTGAAATTGGTCCAAGGCAATCGGTATCCGAAAGCCGCTGACCGGCCGCTGAACTTCGGCGGTAAGCGCTGGCAGCGTTGGTCCAGGCATAACTCCGAATGGCGTGCTGGTATTGATGGCATTTGGACGATGCTCAAACGCATCGACCGCGCCATCGAGGAGGCAGCTTGACCATGTACACCCTTTCGCTCCGTGAAGAACATGTAGATGCTCTCGCTGGTCATCTCCTCCGAGAGGATGGCCATGAAAGGGCTGCTTACCTACTGTGCAACCAAGTGCGAGTCGGGCGCGACCCATGGGCTCATCACGAGCGTCGCACGTTCCTGTCGGCAAGAGTCATTCCTGTGAACGACGACGAAGTCGTCTCGGCAAACGGGAGACATGTTTCGTGGCGTACAGGTGGTTTCGCCAAAGCACTCAAGGTGGCCGAAACCAACGGCCAAGTGGTCACCATCGTCCACTGTCATCCTCAAGGTGTTACCTCGTTCTCGACGGAAGACGACGCCAACGAGTCTGACCTTCTTCAAATGGCAATTAACAGGAACGGCATCGGCACCAACATCCTGAGCTTGCTGCTCACCGAGGATCACAAGCTTTCTGGACGTATCTGGCTCAACGCTGGGCCCAAAAGGCATGAGCCATTCGAGATGATTCGGGTGACGGGCAGGCGAGTGCAACTGTACCACCCCGGCCAGGCGGAAGGCTTACCCCTTTCGACGTTACACCGACAGGCCCTTGTATTCGGCGAGGCGCTAAACCGCGACCTTCGTGCTTTGCGGGTAGGTGTGATTGGATGTGGCGGCACTGGCAGCGCAGTCGCAATGCTTCTGGCTCGCCTCGGCGTCGGCCAGTTGCTCCTCGTGGACAACGACATTGTCGATCGCACAAATCTGAACCGCCTGTATGGCGCAAGCCAAACCGACGCGGACGCCATGCTGGCCAAGGCAGAGGTCGTCGCTAACTCTATTTCGGGCATGGGAATTGGGGTGAGAACCGTGCCGATTGTAGCGTGGGTGGGCGATGACAGATGTCGAGACGCCCTCCGCGCCTGCGACGTTGTTTTTGGATGCACAGATGATCATGATGGTCGCCTGTTACTCAATCGCTTTGCCTACTACTATCTCGTTCCGGTCATTGACGTTGGACTCGCGATCGAGGTCGACCATGGCGAACCACCGTTGGTGAGGGCGCTGGACGGTCGGGTCACTGTGCTTGGACCGCGCCACACCTGCCTCATCTGCCGTAACATCGTGAACACACAGAATGCACTCGCCGAGGGTCTCCGGCGCTCCAACCCCGAAGAGTACAAGAGGCAAAAGGTTGAGGCCTATGTGCTCGGGGAAGGCGATCCGAGCCCAGCGGTTGTGACATTCACAACAGAAGTCGCCTGTATGGCGGTCAATGAGTTAATCCATCGGATGCAAGGTTTCCGAGGCGCCGAAGGCGCAATTGACAATCGACTGCGTAAGTTCAATTTGATGACGGACAGACGCCCAGGGCACAAACCAATACCTGGCTGTTCTATCTGCGACAGTGACGCCATCTGGGGCAAAGGCGACGTGGAGCCTTTTCTCGGAAGGGTCGGCTGACAATGGAGTTCATCAAGTCTTTTGTCCTGAGTATCCTTGTTCGACTTGGCTTCATTTCGAAGCCGGAATTAGTAGCTCGTATTGTAGCACGTCATCCGCTGCAGGAAGCAATCGAGCCTGGGTTTATCTACATTGTGGGAGGGCGACATTACCAGAAGTGGGCCTACCTGCGCTGCCCTGCAGACAGGAGCGAGGTCATCCAACTATGCCTTTTGGCGAAGCACCGGCCGCGGTGGACCGTCACCGTGGACCGACTTGGGCGTCCGACAATCTACCCCTCAGTCAGGCAGTTAAACGGATCGTTTGCCCATTTTTGGGTCAAGAGCGGGAGAATCGAGTGGTGTTTCGACAGTGGTACCCTAGTAAACGGAATTTCCTTGAGAGACATTGATTGACCTGGAGATTGACACATTTTTGACACAACAACCGTGAAAGAAACCTGGCTATTCAAGACTCACTTCTAAGATTTGACATGGCTCGCTGGTGTTCCCACGGTATCTGCTAACAGACGATTTCGGTCCCTCACAATCAAGTCTGCAATCTCTCGAAGCGTTGTGATAATCCAGCGATTTGCCGGAGATCCACTGCTATATTTAGCTTCGGCATAATACTGAACTCTGCCTTGGTCGCCTAGCCGTTTGACCTCAGCAAAGTGCTTTTCCTGTTTTGGGTTGTAAACCCCAAGTGTCCGTCCACCATACTGGTTAAGGATTGAAAACACAGGAATATCGCTAGGACCATCAGCAATATAGAGCATGTTTCTAAGCGGAATACGTCGATCCTCTTGCGCGACTAGATGGTTCACTCCTACATTTGGGTCCTTGTTTGTTCCCTTGTTAATCTCCCAAATAGCTCTTGTCTTTGTAGTATTATCTAAGAAATAAGCAATTTGCGAGATTTCACAAGATGAACCAGATTCTGTCGGCGTTTTTTCTTCAGCACAGGTAAAGCCAGGTGGAGCAGCACTCTCAATAAACTCACAAGCCCAAACATCCTCCACGTACTCTGCAATCTTGCTGCCGAGAATAACCTGTCGTAAACCCGTGGATACAATATAATGCTCGACCAATATCTCGTGCTTGGAGTATTCTTTGTCTTCTTCAATTGCTTTCTTCACCTCCGGAAAGAAGTCAGGCAATCCGGGGTAAAATTCTTGTTCTGAACCAAACGCTCGAAGACGCTCGTTTGTCAATCCAGACATCTTGCCTTCTCGGACATACGTGAGGATGTGGCCCAGATACGCAGTATCCGGTGATACTATGATATTCTGACTACTCTTGTAGTGCTTCGGTAGATTGTTGACCTCACTCCAGAATTTATCTTCGTCAATACCGTAGTCGGAGAAGATAGGTGATTGTTGGTATCCGGGAATCAATGTCTGGTCGAAATCCCAAATTACAGCAATTGTGTTCCCAGAGAAAATATGAACAGCCACTGTTGTGTCCCTTTAATAAATAAGTTGAAAGGCAGTCTAAGTCACGGAGTTTCTGCAGTCCCAAACTTGATCTTTTGTGATGTATCGTCCAACCACCATGATTGAATACGATCTGCGTAATCCCTGAGGTGTTTGTGGGCCTTGCCTATACTAGCAAGAGGAACAAGAATCCAAACTTCGATTCCCTCGCGACGAAAGGTCTCAAAAGTCTGCATGTCTTTAATTGACACAGCCTCAAGACCAGAAACTGCTGTCTCAAACCGACGCAATTTAGGGAGATAAATGCTGTGACTCAGTAATGCCCCCGCGATTTCGGTCGAAATAGGACCATGATCAGTCCAACGATAGGTGTTCGCAGCTGTTGCAACAACCTGACCAAGAAGTTCTTGAGTGGTCAATGACGCCTCCAATTTTGAGCTTATTTTTTTTATTTTACTTTTCCTGGCATAGCAAAGTCAACAATGTGTACCGCACCCGGTTCTTTGGACACAAGTAAAAACAATGCAGCCTCGGCCAGGGCGTACTCACGGCGCGCTTGAGCCGGACTGCGGAATGCCATCTTCTCGATCAGCCACTTCTCGTTGTAGCGCTCGACGAACGCTTTTACAGCCGCTCTAACCTCTTCGACGTTGCGGAAGATCCGCCCGTAGATTGCCTGCTCATTCAGCGTGCGGTTGTACCGCTCGACGACACCGTTCGTCTGCGGCTCCTCTACAAAGACCCACGACGGCGTGATGCCCCAGTAGCGAATCTGCTCCCGGAGGGAGATATTGTCAAAAGTTGTGTTTGAGAACATGAGCGCATCCTTCGAAGATCCATTTCAGGCGACTGCTTCTTTCAATTCACCATCGACGAACTTCACACCCTCAATGACCTTGGCAATGAGCTGATGACCGTTCAACCGTCGCCAGTGTTGTTCCGCTTCCCTCGCCAATTTGAAGACCATCGTCAGCGTCGCTTGCCTCGACCCACACCCTTTCGTCTGCCTCGTTCGGTGGCGCACCGTCGAGAACGTCGACTCGATAGGGTTCGTCGTTCGAATATGCAGCCAGTGTTCGGCAGGAAAGTCGTAGAAGGTGAAAAGCACATCCTTGTCCTTCACCAGGCACTCGACCGCTTTGGGATACTTGGCCTTGTATCGCTTCTTGAACTCTTCGAAGGCCTCCAGAGCGTCCTTGCGGGTGGCGGACAGGTACATCTCGTTGATCAGTTTCTTGGCGTCCGGCTGAACCCGCTTGGGCATCTTGTCCAGAACATTGGCCGTCTTGCGCACCCAGCATCGTTGCTTCTTTGTTTCAGGGAAGATCTCCTCATGGGCGGCCCAAAAGCCCAGGGCTCCATCGCCAATCGCCAGTTTGGGATCAGTGGCAGGCCCTTGACGCTTCAGCCCCTGCAAAACTGTCATCCAGAATGCCTTGCTCTCGCGGTGCCCATCAAGGATGGCCACGAGTTCCTTCTTGCCGTCTTCCTGCGCACCCATCAGCACGAGCATGCAGGGGCGGTCTTTGTCGAGACGCACGTTGAAGTAGATCCCATCGGCCCACATGTAGACGTACTTCTTCCCACTCAGATCCCGTTTGGCCCAAGCATCGTAATCTTTTTTCCAGCCTTCCTTGAGACGAACGATGTCGGTCGGGCTCAGACCGGCTGCCTTCGGCCCCAAGATGGATGCCAACGCCTCGCTGAGGTCCCCTGTAGATACGCCCTTGAGGTAGAGCACGGGAATCAGCGCATCGACGCTGGACGCACGGCGAAGGAAGGGCGGAAGGATCTTGCTTGTGAACTTCTCGCCTTCACGCTCATCGCGGACACGAGGCTGCTTGATGTTTACACTCCCAACCCCGGTGATCAGATCCCGCTCAGGGAGATGAGCGATTCGAACGACGAGCCGATGACCCTCAGCGTCGGTGTATGTGCGGTGCCAACTCAAATACTCGGCGACTTCGGTTTCAAGGGCTTCATGGAGCAATCGGCGGGCTCCTTCCCTGACCAACTCGTCCAAGACGCTACGAGGGCTTTCGGAATGTTCATCTGGACCTTGGAGGGCAACCACGTGCCCAGCGACAATTAGAACTCCAGGCGACGACAATTAGAATTCCCCATTTTTCAGAGCGTCGTCAGGTGGTAGAAGCACCCGAAAACCTCAAGAAACACAGGAGGCTATCGGGTGACAGCGATGAACGCTCAGGTGAGGAAAGTGATGGAAGAGATAAGCAGAAGCGGGCAGGTCCTGCGCTAGAAATAAAACCTAGGACGGACACTAAGAGACCGGAAATTGAAATCTTGCTGCCACCTTCTCAAGCAAGTTCTAATAAGTTAGACATGGTTGATTACTCTGCAGATTTCATCTCCTCTGATGAGCTAAAAAAGACTGAGTGAGGGCCATAGAGTTCGGGTTCGCGTTGCTCCAGCCGCCAGACCTGTCTTGAAACAATTCGTAGCAAGTAAAGTACATCGTCCACATCGAGATCAGAGAGCGATTCGAAATTAAGTTTCTCAGTGCTTGTTCGTATTGCTTTCATCGCTTTTCTAAGAATCTCTTGGAGTCTGGCGCTTTCCACAAGAGTGAAGCCTATGCCGCTCAGGCTAGCGAGGTAATTTGATTTATCACCAAGACCAATCTCGCTTTTCACTATCCCATGAAGATCAAGACCATACTGATTTGAGAATACATGTATGGAAACCAGGGGGATTACTCTGGGTGACATAGCCACTACTGTCTCATTAGCACCTTGAACTTGGACAAACACGTCGCTCCATCTGAGTCTCAATTGCTCATACCCTGCGGCGATAAATAGCGCACACAAAGCAGTACGACCGTCTTCCTGCATTTGCTTGGCTTTCACTAGAAGTGGGTGGAAAACAGGATCTTGAATGAGATCAAGGAAGTCAACGGATTCGAAGTCCAGGGAAAACAAAATCTCAAATGATCTTCTCAGAAAGGTTTCTGCCGCGTTGATCGTTCTTGCGACACTCGCTTGGCTGAGAACAACTGCCTCATGCTGTACCGGGTTTCGGGCACGCCTTAGTCGCTTCACGGCATCGAGTTGATCCTTGGTGAACTTGCCAGGGTAGGTGTCCTCCAGTGCTTGAACTAGCTCAGGAATACTTGCATTGGTTTTCTCAGAAAGTGCAGATTTGATCGTCGTTTCTATTGCCATATCTGCGATCAACATGGCGCTCATCAGAGAGACATCATCAACACTCTCAAGATCAAGCCGTGCCCTCTGCCATAGTTGCTTGATCATGACGGCCAGTGTTCTGGTCGGTACACTTTCAGCACTAATGTTCTTCGAATTCTCCATGAGGTTTAGGCACTCCTATTTATTTGAATGGCTCACTGTCGCCTCAGGTATACAATGCCAAAAGCGCAGGTCTGGTTATGTTACCGTTCAACATGAAAAAAGACTACCAGACCTCCGATTCTAGGAAAAACCATGGCTCAACTTGTTTAATATTCATGCCAAAGACAGAATCTCAATTCCCTTGTGTCTACAAGTTCCACAATACCGGCTCGTTACGCTCACCGGAGCTGCATGCAACACCTACTGTAGGGCGGGGGTCTCGGCAGGGGATAAACCCCCGCCCTACAATTGCATGCAGCAAAGTGTCAGCCGCTCTTTTTCTTCAAGCCGTTGAGAATCAAATCGACTATTTCGCCGGTGAAGCGATCGAGGGACTTTCTCGAACTGAAGCGGTAATAAGGCGGGGTCAGGAACTCGAACAGGCTGGCCAGCAACTGGCCGGTGGCCGCCGGATCGTCTGCTGCGAAAATGCCGCCTTCGCATCCCTCGGTCACTATCTGGCCCAGCAACTCGCCGTGGCGGCGGACGTACCTATCTAGCCGCTCTACGATCTCCGGCAAGATCGAGGCGAACACGTCCTCGCTGTGGGCATAGCGATTGACAAGATCGAACAGGGTCATGATCCTGTATTGGACGCAGGCCCGCAGCCTCTCTTCCGGCGGTTTGCTTTCAGAGGCTATCCGCTCTAGCTCGCCCGTGATGCGCTGGTTGGTGAGATCGGTAAGGGCCAGCATTATCTCTTTCTTCGACCTGAAATACAGGTAGACGGTGCCCTTGCCTACCTTGGCCTTCCTGGCGATGTCGTCTATGGTCGTCTTGTTGAACCCGTAATGCCGAATCAGCGCCCAGGCCGCGTGAAGTATGGCGTCACGCTTTTCGCTTTTTCCCGTGTGCTCTTTGCCGTCGGCTTTCATCTGGCTTGCTTCAGGCCCCCTTGATGCGGCTTTCGCCGCAGACGACTATCAAGTCGGACCCGCCGGCGAACAACAGCGTCATGTCTAATGACTTGCCCATCTCGACCGCCAGCCCGGTCGGCCTGGAATTACTGATCATTACCGGCAGGCGCGCCCGGGCGGCCTTCTGAACCAGCTCGTAGGAGTTTCTCGAAGACAAGACCACGATTCTGCCGGCGGACAGTTTCCCGTCCATCAAGGCCGCCCCGACGGCCTTGTCGAGCGCATTGTGGCGGCCGACGTCCTCGGCGAAAGAGAGCGGCTGCGCCCGTTCGTCGAGAATCAGCGCGGCGTGCGAGGCCCTGGTCGTTTGGTAGTATCTCTGTTGCTTGTCGAGTTGCTCCAGGCACTCGCGGGCGCTGTCGAAGTCGATCTCGAAATCGCTCTCCACCGGAGTCAGTTTCTGGGCGAGATCTTCTATCAGCTCCTTGCCGCATATGCCGCAACTGGTCTGGCTCACGAAACCACGCCTCTTGAGAATATCCCGAACCTCCTTGCGGCGTTCGGGTTTGAGCCAGACGTCGACCAGATTCGGATCCTGCATTTCATCGTAGCCTATGCTCGCAAAATCATCGGCGGAGTCGACAATCCCCTCCCCCATGCAGAATCCCGCCGCGTGAAACACTTCCTGCCCGGGAGATCTCATGACCACCGAATAGGCTTTGTCCTCGACTCGAATCATCAAGGGCTCTTCGCCGATCAAATCGAGAGAAACGCTCGAGCAAACCCCTTTCTTGCACACCAGCGCTTGATACGATTTGGGCTTCTTGCGGTCGGTCAACTGTCACTCTTCCTTGCCTGCTGCAAAAGATTCGGTCAAAACAAAAGCTGCCTGCAGATACGATGTAGGGCAGAGCGGAAAACATTCCTTGCAGCCATTGCACTCCTTCGAGGCGATTTCCGGAATGAAACTTATCTCTTTCCGGATTCCCCGGTCGATGAATCCAACGGCGTGCTTTTTCTTGACCTCGGCGCAATATCGCACACACAGGCCGCAATGGATGCAGAAGGATGCCTCTTTTTCAAAACGGTCTTTGTCTGCTCCATACTCCCCGGCCAATTCACGCAAACGCGGGGAATCCGGGGCGTGCGCCAGCAACAGCTCGAGGATTGTCTTGCGTATCTTGTCGATCTTTTCGGATCTGGTTCTGACTACCAGGTTTTCCTCGGCCGGATATACACAGGAGACAACCAGACTCGTCCGGCCGCGGTTTTCCGCCTCTACCATGCACAGCCGGCAGCCCCCGAAAGGCTCCAGTTTCTCGTGCTGACAGAGTGTCGGAATCGATATCCCTGCACTTTGGGCCGCCTCGAGAATAGTCATCCCCTCCGCTGCTTTGACTTCTTTTCCGTCAATCTGCATGCGGATTTCGCTCATTTTTCTTTTCTCTTTCTGATGATAATTCTTTCTTCTTCAGGGATCGGAGGCGGAACGGGCTCGCCCGATATCTTCACAACCGCGTTGAAGCGGGAAGGGCATACTTCAAGGCAAGTTCCGCAATTCGTGCATTTCTGCTGGTCGATGACGTGGATCTTGTTCTTGCCGCCGTCGATCGCCTCGGCCGGGCACTTTTTTTTGCAAATCAGACAGGCCTGGCACCTGGCCGGGTCGATATGGTACGAGATCAGTTCCTTGCAGGACAGGGCCGGGCAGCGCTTGTGCTCGATGTGCGCCTGATACTCATCTTTGAAATAGTGTATCGTGCTCAGAAACGGGTTCGGGGCGCTCTTGCCCAAAGCACACAACGAAGCATCTTTGGCAACCTCGGCAAGATCTTCCAATGCTTCGATATCGCCTTCTTTCCCCTTGCCCGTGGTGATGTTTGTTAGAATCTTGTGCATCTGCCGCAAGCCTTCACGGCAGGGGACACATTTGCCGCACGATTCATCGGTCAGGAAGTTGATGAAGTACCTGGCGACATCAACCATGCAGGTATCTTCATCCATTACGATCATCCCGCCCGAACCCATCATCGAGCCGGCCTTGGTGAGTTCATCGAAGCCGACCTTCAAATCCAGCATTTCTTCGGGGATACATCCTCCGGACGGCCCCCCGGTCTGCACCGCCTTGAACTTCTTGCCATTGGGAATCCCGCCGCCGATTTTGTAAATGACATCTCTCAGCGTGATGCCCATGGGCACTTCCACAAGGCCGGTGTTGTTTATCTTGCCGACCAGCGAGAAAATCTTGGTGCCCTTGCTTTTCTCGGTTCCAATCTCGGCAAACCAGTCGGCGCCCTTGTTGATGATCAGCGGCACGTTCGCCCAGGTCTCGACATTGTTCAGCACGCTGGGCTTGTTCCAGAGACCCTTGATGTTCGAGCGGATATACTTCGGCCTGGGCTCTCCGACCCTGCCTTCCAAGGCGGTCATCAAGGCGGTCGACTCGCCACAGACGAAGGCGCCGGCTCCCTTATGCACGATGACCTCGAAATCGAAGCCGTAACCGAGAATATTTTTTCCCAGAAATCCGTACTCCTCGGCCTGCTTGATGGCCAAGTTCAGGTTCAGAACCGCCAGCGGGTATTCTTGTCGGACGTAAACATAGCCCTGGCGGGCGCCGATGGTATAGCCCCCGATGATCAGGCCCTCGAGGACCGAATGCGGGTTTCCCTCGAGCAGCGCCCTGTCCATGAACGCCCCGGGGTCGCCCTCGTCGGCGTTGACAATCACGTATTTTGTATCGTCAGGAGCGTTACGGGATCCTTCCCATTTTCTCCCCGTGGGAAAACCGGCCCCTCCCCTTCCGCGCAGGTTGGATTTCTTGATTTCCGAAAGCACTTCCTCGGCGGTCATTCGGGAGAGAGCCTTGGCCAGCGCGGAATAACCGCCGATGGCCAGATAGTCGTCGATGCTCGTGGAGTCAATCTTGATGTTGTTGCAGATCAGTCTTCGTTCTTGATTTTTATAAAAGGGGATATCGGATTCATGGACTGCCCGCTCGCCCGTGGTCGGGTCGGTATAAAGCAGGCGTTCTACAACTTTCTTCTCTTTTATGGTTTGCGACACGATCTCGGGAACATCTTCGGGCTTGACCTGGAGATAGCATATCTCCTCGGGGTATATCACTACCACCGGCCCGCGCTCGCAGAACCCGGGGCAACCGGTTCCTTTCGTGTCAACAACGGCATCCAGGCCTTGCCTATTTATCTCCGCCCGGAAGGCGGCGATTACCTGTTTCGCGCCAAAGGCAAGACAACCGGTACCGGCACAAACTGAAATGCAAGGCGTATTCGGGTCTCTCTTGGATAACAGCTCTTGTCTGAATTGTTCCAGTTCTTCAGGCGAACTCAAGCGCGCCATGATTTTCCTCTAGTCGCAGGTTTTCAGCGCTGCTGCCGTCTCGTCCGTCGAGACCTTGCCGTAAATCTTGCCGTCGACTTCCAGCACCGGTCCGAGGGCACAACAGCCGAGACAGTTGACGGTTTCGAGGCTGAACTTCAAATCGAGATCGGTCTCGCCCGGCTTGATTCCGGTCAGGTCTTGCAGCTTGTCAAGCACGCGCCCGGAGCCGCGAACATGGCAGGCAGTGCCCACACAAACGTGAACTTCATGACGTCCCTTGGGGACAAGGCTGAAGGCTTTATAAAAGGTGGCGATATGTTGTATCCGCGACAAGGGAACATCCAGTCGTTCGCTGACTCTCTTCAGTGCTTGCCTGGGAAGCCAGTGGTTTTCGTTCTGAATCTCCAGAAGTATCTGGATCGCAGAACTGGCTTCGCAGCGTTGTCTGTCAATGATCTGATCGATTATATCGCTGTCCATAGCCTCTTTTTTATCCTCGTGCGAGAGCGTAACTCTTGCGCTCTACATCGTAGTTAACCAGTCCCTGCCTTGATGAGCTGTTTATGTGTCTCGACACTTCAGATGGGCTGAGGCTCAAGATCCCGGAGATTTCCGTGGTCGACAGGGGCCTTTCTCCCAGAAGCGTGAGAATTTGACTGATCGCCAATTTATCCGCAATCAATTCATCAAACAGCCTGTTTGCCTGGTCGCTGTTGTAAAACTCATCATAGGCTTCTTGCGACTTTACGGGTATTCTCAGCCTCTCCCTTTCAACCAGTTTCATGTAGGGAACCAGTTTTCTGACGGCTTCGAGTTTGATCTTCAGCCGATCTTCGTCTATTCCCTCGCCCTTGCCGAGAGGCCCCAACTCCTGCAGTTGCCTGGAAAAGTCGTTCATGACTTCGGCGAAGCGCGTTCCCTCGGAGGCGGATATCCATTCGAGCCTCAACCTGTCGGGGCTCAAGCCTATATGCTCGAGCAATTTTTTAAACAGGTACATGTTGCTCAAGGCGTCGTAGTTTCCCTCGGTGACGTAATGGCATTCGCCCGGCCAGCAACCGCCGATGATCACCCCGTCCGCTCCCTTGATGAAAGCGCGCAGCACAAATGCCAGGTCTACCCTACCCGTACACATCAGGCGGATGATCCTGATCTCCGGCGTATAGCTTTGTCTGGAAACTCCAGACAGGTCAGCGGCCGAGTACGCTCACCAGTTGCATAAAAAAGCGATGATCTTCGATTTCTGTTCTGTTGCCGTGCTCATTTTTCTAACTCCCTGGTCATAGAAAACGCCTAAAGCGTCTGTTCGGAAAAAGCCGCGTCAATCTGGTCGAAAACCTCCCTGTCGCTGTAGTGCTTGAGCACAATTGCGTTGGTCGGACACTTCGCGTTGCACAGGCCGTCGCCCTTGCACAGGACGGGATTCACCAGCGCCTTCTTGCCCTTCTGCGTATCGTGAAACTCTATCGCCCCATAGGTGCAAGCCGAAATGCAGGCGCCGCAGGATATGCAATCGTCCTCGCGCACCTCGCAAACCGAGCCGGAGGCCGTGATCGTATCTTGCGAGAGCAGGCCCACCGCCCGGCCGGCGGCCCCGAGCGCCTGGCTGATCGTCTCTGAAAGGTGCTTGGGATAGTGATTTATCCCGCACAGGAAAATTCCGTCCGCGGCAAAGTCGACCGGCCTGAGCTTGACGTGGGCTTCCTGAAAGAAACCATCCGGGTTCATGGCCACCTTGAACAGCCTGGCGATTTCCTGATTTCCCGCCGAGGGAACCACGGCCGCCGAGAGGACCAGCGCATCGGCGTCGATGGCCAAAATCTTACCCAGAATGGGATCCGGCAGGCTGACTCTCAGCACGGGCTTGCCGGCTTCTTTTACGGCTTCGACTGTGGGCGGATCATCAGGTTCCCAGCGGATGAACTTGACGTCTTGCTCCGCGGCCCGGCGGTAATAGTCTTCTCTGAAACCATAGGTTCTCATGTCCCTGAAGAGCACGTAGATTTCCATATCAGGCTTCAGCTCTTTGAGCTTCAGGGCGTTCTTGACAGCCTGGCTGCAGCAGATCCGGGAACAATAATTCCTGTCTTCCTGCCTGCAGCCTACACACTGGATCATCACCAGGCTGCCGGTTTGCGTAAGCGCCTGATCTCCCCCGGCGATTCGTTGCTCGAGCTCGAGCTGGGTCGATACCCTGTCGTCTTGCCCGTAAAGATACTCGCTGGGTTGATACTCGTCTGCCCCGGTGGCCAGAACGGCCGCGCCGTGGTGTATTTCCTTGAGCATTCCTTCGGATTCCAGCCTGGTCGTGAAATTGCCCACGTAGCCCGCGACGCTCTTGATGGTAGCCGCGTGAGAAACATGGATATTGGAGTGCTGGTAAACCTTGCGGATCAGGTCGCTCAAATAAGCCTGAACATCCAGCCCCTCGATCGTGTAATGAAGCCTTCGCGCCATCCCGCCCAGGTCTGCCTCCCGCTCCACCAACTCGACCGTGAAGCCCTGGTTGGCGAGACTCAGCGCGCAGGTCATCCCGGCCGGGCCACCGCCGACCACCAGCGTGGTCTTGTCGACCGGCAAGTCGAATTCACTCAAGGGCTCCAGGTGGGTCGTTCGGGCGACCGACATGCGGACGATGTCCTTTGCCTTGCCGGTTGCCTCTTCCTTCTGCTTGGAGTGGGCCCAGGAGCAATGCTCCCTGATGTTGGCCATGTCGAAGAAATACTGATTGATTCCCCCCTCACGCAGCGTGTCCCGAAACAGCGGCTCATGTGTCCTGGGAGTACAGGCGGCGACCACCACCCGGTTGAGCCCCTTTTCCCGAATCGTGTTCGATATTTGCTTAGCGGCATCGGTAGAACATATAAACAGGCCCTCTTCGGCATGAACAACGTTGTCCAGGGTCTTTGCATACTCGACCACGGAAGGAACATTGACCACTCTTCCGATATTGGCGCCGCAATGACAGACGAACACGCCCACCTTGACGTCTTCGTCGGAGACATCCCTTTCCGGCGGGTAGACCCTTTCTCTGGCCAGATTGCCTCTCCGGTAACCCAGCAGTTCGCCGGTTAAAGCACTGGCCCCGCTGGCGGTCATGACCGACTCGGGGATATCGATGGGCCCCTGGAAGGCGCCGCTTATAAATATTCCCGGGCGAGTGGTCTGGATGGGATTTGTGGGACCGATCTTGCAGAAATCGTGTTGATTGAGCTCGATACCGAATTTATCGGCAAGGTCGTGCACATTGGCGGGCGGGCACAATCCGACGCCCAGCACCACCAGATCGAACTCTTCTTCGTGCACCCCGTCGCCGGTGGTCGAGTATCTGATGGTCAGGTTCTTCGTCTCGGGGATCTCTCGTCCTATCGATACGTAGCTTCTTATGAATCTGACGCCGGGCAGGCTCTCGGCCCTCTGATAGAATCGTTCGAAATCCTTGCCGTAGGATCGGATGTCGTTATGGAATATTACGGCCTGCATATCGGCGTCGTGGTCTTTTGACAAGATCACCTGTTTCTGGATGTACGAGCAGCATACCGCGGAACAATAGCTGTTTGCGCCATCGATCACCTGCCTGGAGCCTACACAGTGAATCCAGGCTATCTTGTGCGGATGCTTCTTGTCCGAGGGGCGTAATATCTCGCCCTCGTGCGGCCCGGTGGAACACAACAGCCGTTCGAAGTCGAGACTGGTGACCACGTTTTCAAATTTTCCGTAGCCGTAGTCTCCCCGCAAGGCGGGGTCGAACACCTCGTAGCCCGGAGACAAGACAATCGCCCCCACTTTGATTTCGAACTTCTCGGCCTTTTGATGAAGATCGATGGCGTTGTTCTTGCAAACGCCGACGCAAATAGAACATTTCTTTTCTTTGAGAAACAAGCACCTGTCATCAATATAGGGGATTAGCGGAACGGCCTGGGAGAAGTAGATATGGACGGCCTTGTTCCCGGACAAGTCCTGGTTGAAAGGATCGGGGACCTCGACCGGGCAGTACTCGACGCAGGTGGTGCAGCCCGTGCATTTGTTCTCTCTGATGTATCTGGGCTTCTTTGTCAAAGCCACCGTGAAATCGCCGGCCTGCCCTTCCAGCTTGTCGACTTCCGTATAGGTCAGAATCTCTATATTCGGATGCCGGTCACATTCGATGAACTTGGGGGATTCAATGCACATCGAGCAGTCGTTGGTTGGAAAGGTCTTGTCGAGCTGAGCCATCTTGCCGCCGATGGCCGGCGAGCGCTCAACCAGGAAAACCTTGTAGCCGGAATTGGCCAGATCGAGGGAGGCCTGAATGCCGCTGATCCCTCCGCCGACGACCATGACGTCCCCAAAATTACTTTCGGCCGGACTGCCTGTTGATTCCTTTTCCAATTCTATCGGTCCTCAATCCGTATTCTTCGTCTCTCAGATCACTTCCTGGATGATTTCCGTGATGTCTTTAATTTCCAGCCCTTCCCTCTCCATGTTCAATTTGCTGTCTTCGAAATTGGTGATGCAGTACGGGCAGCAAGTTGCCAGCACCTCGGCTTTTACCTCGCCGGCTTGTTGCAGTCTCAGGTCGGAGAATCTTTCTCCCTTGGGCGTGTCCATCCAGATCCTGCCGCCGCCGCCGCCGCAACAAAGACTGTTTTGACGCGTGTCGGACATCTCGGTAAGTTCCAGCCCGGGCACCTTGCGCAAGACTTCCCGCGGTTCGTCATATATGCCGTTGTGCCGTCCCAGGTAACAGGGGTCGTGATAAGTCACTTTTTTCTTGTATTCCCCGGTCAGTTCGAGCCTTCCCTGGTTGAGAAGCTCTGCTAAAAATTGAGAGATATGAACGACCTCGAAGTTGACCATGAACTCGGGATACTCGTTTGCCAGGGTGTGGTAGCAATGCGGGGAAGAGACAAGAATCTTCTTTACCCCGTGATCGATAAAGGTCTTAATATTTTCCCTGGCTAAAACCCTGAATACTTCCTCGCCGCCGGTCTTGCGAATGCTTTCGCCGCAGCAACTCTCCCGGGTGCCCAGTATACCGAAATCGACGCCGGCCTTGTTTAGGATTTCGGCGGTGGCGACGGCGACCTTTTTCAGTCTTGGATCGTAGCTGAAGTAGCAGCCGACGAAATACAGGATCTCCATCCCCTCGGCAAACGTCTTGACGGGAAGATCGCGGGCCCAGTCGGCCCGTTTTTCGCGCTTTTCACCCAGCGGATTGCCCTCGGTCGCAAGGCTTCCCCTGACGCCGCGTATGGCCCGGGCGCTGGCCGGGAAAACCCCGTACTCGGAGGCGATCCTGCGCAGGGAAACCCCGAGTTCAATCTGCTTCACTCCCCGGGGACACTGCGCGGGGCAGTTGCCGCAGGTTGTGCAACGCCAGATGTCCTCGCCTTCCACCTCGGTCAAACCGAAAGTGGCCTCGCGGATGATCTTGCGGATGCTGAAAGCCCTGACCCTGTTCCAGGGGCAAACCACGTCGCACTTTCCGCACTGGTAGCACAAGCCATGGGATTTGGCGCCGGCCTTTTTTATCTCGTCCACTATTTCCGGCAAGGGGCTTACTGTTTCCACGATTTTCTCGATCCCCGGTCTTTTGCCCCGGTGATTCAGTCTTTCTTGGATATCCGGGCGACGGTATCTTTTATCTGCTGCCAGCCGAATTTATTCGCCATTGCTTCCAGTCCGATCTCCAACTCCTCCCGAACTTCTTCTTCTTCTTCGACTTCCTCTTCCCGCTCTTCGTATATCAAGGCCTCGTTCAGGCACCACTGGACGCACATCGGCTTCTCGAGCGCTGGTTCGGATTCACACATGTCGCATTTCAGCGGAAGACCGGAATCGGGTTCCTTGAAAATGTCCCTGGATGAGCAGGAAGCCCGGCAGAAGGCGCACTCGTCGTATTCCTTGCCGTTGATGACGTACTTGTCGCGGCCTGTGCATTCGGCCGGCGCGTACTCGCCGGCGTAAACGGGAAGGTACATGTCAGTGAACGGTTCACGAATAACCCTGATTCTGGATCTGGCCGGGTTGACGCCGCTGTATTGCGGCTTGGCGTGAAAGGCCGAGCAGATCACCTCGCAGGCCCGGCAACCGTTGCACTTGTCGATATCGACCTTTATCGACTTGATCGTCTTTTTCTTCCTGGCCTTCACTGCTCACTCCCTCCGCTCTGTTCCTGCCCGCTCTCGGCTGGAGCTCCATCCGTCAGGATTCCACGTTTGATGAAATCGTCGGCCACGTAGCTAAGATCCAGTTCATCCAGGGTCTGCTTGGTGGGAATGCCCTGATCGTTCCAGCCCTTAAACCGGTAATAAGTATCCAGCAGTTTCTCCTCCAACTCGGGAAACCTCTTCTTCCAGTGGTCTTGCGGAGGCTTTTCGTCTTTTCTGCGCATGCCCCTTCTTATGTTGATCGCCCTGATTAAAGTCCGGTACCTTCTGGCTGCTTGCGTTAGTTTCTCTTCATCCATCTCGATCCCGGCTCCGGCCGAGAAGAAAGACGGGTAGTTGTGGATGTGATAGGGGGGTTTCAGATGAAACGACGACAGGCCGGAGCACATCCCCAGGGCGTCGTCGATGTAGTGCATCCTCTCTTGCCATTCGACGATCTCGGAGGCCATCTCGGGAGTCGGGTAGTAGGGGTTCGCGTTTTCTCCGCGAAGTTCCCAATCCAGTAGGTACTGTTTGAACTTGTCGTCGGGAACCTGGAACCAGTCCTTGACGAACTCTTCCCTGTCCTTTCTGTCGGGAAAAGGCCCCTGGGGAAACTGTCCCTCGATCTGGGTGATGTTGATCTTCTCTCCGGTGCAGTACATCAGGAAATAGACCGGGTTGAGCATCGACAGCTTCAAGGGCAGTTGCTCGTGTTTCTTAATGTTGTTGTGCGCGTACTCTTCGGCGCCCTTGCCGATCTCGCGGGCCGCCCAGTAGGTGCCGTTGGCCAGCACATCCCCTATTCCCTCGCGGCGCACGATCTTGTCCAGCAGCCAGTAGAATCTTTCCTCGTTGCCCTCGGGTAAACCCGGCATGTCCTTGTCGGTCAGGATCCCGTTTTCGTAAAGCTCCAGCGCGAAGGCCATGACCTGCGGGGTGGAGTAGCCGTCCACCCCGTACTCGGTCGCGCGCTGGGCGATCTTGAGGCCGAAATCCAGGTTCGACATGGCCGCCATCGTATAGGTCAGCTTCGAGAAGCACTTCATCATGTAGGTTGGAAGACCCGGCAGCTTGACTGTCGCGCCGCACTTCAGAGAACAGTTATAGCAGCTTATCAACCGCATGCGTGAGTTTTCGAGCGTCTCTTTCCATTCCGCCGCGACCTCTTCCGTCCAGAAGCCCCTTCTGCGCTCGCGGGCGTTGCCCCAGCTGAAATTCTCCGAGTGCCACTTCTCGTCGTGAATGGCCATCTCCTGCGGCGAGCCGAGCACCGACAGAATGGGTATCTGCCCGGGGATCGGATGATCCGCGCGGAACTTGATGTATTCCAGCACCTGGTTGCACAACTCGATGAACTCCGCCGGGCGGGCCACATTGATGTCGTTGGTTCCTCTAACGACGATGGCCTTCAGTCCCTTATCGCCCATCACCGCCCCTATGCCTCCCCGGCTGGCGCTGGACCTGCCTTGCTCGATGGAGGCATAGAAAACCCGGTTCTCGCCGGCCAGACCGATGGCAGCCACCTGGGCCTTGGGCTCGTGCAACTCCTCGCGAATCATTCTCCGGGTATCGTTGGCGCCCTTGCCCTTCAGGTGAGAGGCGTCTCGTAGCTCCACCTTGTCGTTGTGGATCCACAGGTAAACCAGTTCGGGCGACTTGCCGCGCAAGATCACTTTGTCGTAACCCGCGTACTTCAGCTCGGGCGCGAAAAAACCTCCCATCATCGAAAAGGCCATCAGTTTCGTCTGCGGAGAAAAGCTGGAGACGATTGTGCGGTTGCAACCCGTCGCCGGTGTGCCGCACAACAGGCCGGCGGAGAATATAAGCAGGTTCTCGGGGGAAAACGGTTCAACTTCCGGCGGCACCCTGTCCCACAGAATCTTGGCGTTCGTGCCGAGCCCCCCAAGGTATAGCTCGGTCAAGCCGGGATCGCTTCTGACCCTTTCGATGTTTCCCCTTGAAAGATCTACTTCTAGATTGAACCCTGTCTCTGCATACCTCATTGTTTTTCCTCATTGATACTGGCCCAAGCAAAGACTGACCAAAAACCAATCTTGGTCATTATTCCATAAGCTCGGGCGCATTGCAAGAGAAAAAAAGACCTGCCCGGGATCATCCCGGGAAAACCTCAGCAATACAAGATGGTATTTCGGCTAGGAAAGTAAATCGCTCAATTTGCATTCAGCCAAACAGGTCGTCTCATCACATGCGGAGTAGTATAGCAGCAGGTCTTCGTTATTTCTCAGGACGATTCCGTTCGTGAAAACCACGTTCGGCACGAATCCCCCTGTTTCATACGGTTCCCCGGGCATGATAATGGGGTGATCTCCACGGAATATCACTTTCGTGGGGTCTTCCAGGTCCAGGAGCAGGACCATCAGAGAGTAAAAGTCTTTACCATTTCTCAAGGTCTTGCCGTGATAGATCTCCAACCAGCCCTTGTCTGTCTTTATTGGAGGTGCGCCGCCGCCGATTTTCTCGCTTTCCCATTCGTTGTTTGCCGGTCGGATCAAACAACGGTGATGCCCCCAATGAACCAGATCGGGAGATTGGGCTATCCAAATTGAACTTTTTCCAAAGCTAATATTGTGAGGCCTGTGCAGAGCATAATAGCTCCCGTTTATTTTCTCGGAGAATATACACACGTCTTTATTGGGTACGCAGAAAACCATTCCGAGGTACTCTGTATCAACAAAATCCTTGGTCCTGACCAATGACGTGCCGTAACTGTCTTTAGAAACCGCCGTATAATTGATGTAATAATATGCACCGATTTTTGCTATACGCGCGTCTTCAATGCCGAATTCTTCTGATTCATTTTGTGGAGTCAGAAACGGTTTTTCATCAACCTTGAAATTCACGCCGTCTTTGCTTCTGGCCAATCGAAGGTGACTCAGAGTGGACACGTATTCATTACCCTTATAAACAACGGCCCGCGTATCCTTGAGAGCAACTTCGGGATCGTCCTCATTCAAGTGTAATATATCCAGTTCTCCTAAGCCGTTTTTGAATCTATAGATTGGAACCGATACTTTCCCCTCTATCTTCTTGCAGCCTTCCGCTATTCTCAGAAGCAACAGGATTTCATCTTCAAATTCAACCGCTCCCGGATTCAGAGCCCCTTTCACCACAAGGTCGCCGCAGGAAGGAACGATCATATCAGGGGTTATCAAAGGATTCTTTTGATTCTTGACCATATCAAACACCCTTGCCCAGCATGTACGTCAGAAGTTCATCCAGGTTTATCAGGGCGATACGAGACGCCTTGTCCGCCATGGCATAGGGCAAAACCAATTGATCGCCGTGAATCATTGAGCCACAAGAATAAACCACGTTGGGAACGTAACCCTCTCTTTCGTTTTCGTTTGGCACCAACAAGGGGTCTTTTGTCCTTCCCAGAACTTTTGATGGATCTTCCTTGTCCAGCAACACTGCTCCGATGGCATACCTTCTCATGGCGCCCACCCCGTGGGTAATCAGCAACCATCCCTTATCCGTTTCGATCGGGGAACCACTATTACCAATTTGGTAGAATTCCCAGGGATATGATGGTCTCACAATAATTTCCGACTCTCTCCAGAATTGTATTCTTTCCGAAAACATCAGATAGATGTTTTCATTGTCCTGTCTGGAAATCATTGCGTACTTCCCGTCTATTTTTCGCGGGAATAGAGCCATGCCCTTGTTTTTTACCATTTCTCCATTCAAGGAACGTACACTGAAAGTTGTGAAATCCCTGGTTTCGATGAGCTGGGAAAGGACCGTCCTTCCATCCCATGCGGTAGCGGTCCCGTAGTATGTGGCCAGACCGTCATCGTCTGTGAATTTCACAAATCTCGCATCTTCAATCCCCTGTTTTTCAACCGGAGAGTGAGGGAACAGCACTCTGCCGTCGATAGGAACGGACGGGTCGAATTCAATGTCGTAGTTCGCACTGGCAAGCCACAACAGATTTTCCCTGGCGGTCGTGTTTGCAAAAGAAAGCACCGGTTCTTTGTTGTGAAGAGCCGATACGGAATCCTCAAGTTCCTGGAAAGTGAAATATTCCGGCAACAATCCGAATACTTTCTCTGAATATACACAGGAGAAACCAATATCGAATAGTTTTTGCCTGAGAATTGTCTTTGAAAATTCTTTGTTAATAATCAGATTGGGTGTCTTCACAAAACGTGCAGGGGGTTCAATGTAAATGTTATTGTTTTTGTCGATAGTTCCGCACCTGAACACCACCGAAGAAATATGGCCCTCGCCCACCGCTCTCAGGCTCATGATAAAACGAGTTGAACCACCCGGCAGATTTGACTGATCCGGATGGGGAACAATGGAAGGATTAAACAGTGCCGCGGATTCCAGGGAATATTCGCTCGTGAAATATGAACCAATCAACAGTTTTCGTTCTTGACTGGGTTCCAGGTCGGTAATCTGAAGATGTTTTATTTCTTCGTATCTTTCCAGGAAAGTATTCTTCACCTTGATGTGACGGCTGGAAAAATCATTGAATATTTTATCGAGATGTTCTTTGACGCCCGCATCCGACTGAGCGGCGATTCTGGCCATGATTTTCACGGCCCGAACCGGACTTGGAATGAAAGGACGAATTAACACCCGTGACACGTCCGGGTCGATTTGTATATCGGTGCGTATTGTCGTGGGCATACTCATATAGTTCTGTCTCCTCTCAATGGGGAGATTCCTCGAGTGCGATTACATGGTTCAAGGAGAGGAAAGCCATCAGGCAGTAAACGGTGGCCTCGGTTCCCTGGTTGCGGTTGATGCCGGCGGAAGTCACGGCATCGTGGCACCCGCCGGTGGTAAAGTTGTATACGGCGGTGTTTATTCGATTTGCACCGAGGAACCAATCGACCGCGGCCCTGATTGGCAATAGTAATCGATGGTCCCGATTGTCGTGATATGATGCGCACAGTGCTTCTATGAACGTTGCGCAGGTAATGGGCAACTCCTCGCCTTCGGGATTGTCGCCCTGTCTGACGAACACCGTCCCGTTTTCAGATACTTCACAACATTCTTCAATCAGTTTTCTTGCGACAGCGCGAATATTATCATCGTCCAGAAGTTTTCCCACAACGCTGTAGGTTTGCGCCAGCATGGGCCAGTCTGCATATGTCCAGGATTCAAGCCAATTTGGCCGGGAAGCATGTTCTTCCAGAGCAGTCATTTGAACCTTCATAAATCGTCTTACTGCCGAAGCACCCGGGAACTTCTGTAGAAAATTGGCCGCGCCCAGCACGGCATAGCTCGCGGCTCTAAAGGACTGCATCGGCAAATCAGACAAGACCTGGTGAAATAGATCATATGCAGCAGCCTCCAGGTGATCGGGTCCTTTGAATATCGTATATCCCAGAGCCCATATCGATTTGCCGACCACATCTTCGGTTGCTGTGCCCACTTTGTTGCGGGCATAGTCAAGCCCGGCCGATATTTGAGGGGGTTTGTTGTCTCCAATAAGCGTTTGAAAAAGGGCTAGACATATTTCAACAATTCTCAATGCGTCCTGGTCGCTATAGATTCTGAAAAACTTGGTGCCGGCCACCAGTGTCGAAGCGGCATCATCCAATGAATATCCATAATTCCAATCGGGAATCGAGTGCCGCGCGTGGCGAGCCGGACCCGTATCATCCGTCAATCTGAGCACATGATCCAGCTTGGGTGAGGGCAAGTTGGTAGGAGCAATCGGAGAACGCATGGCGGAAGCCAATGGAAAATGTTTGGGGACACGGCATCTGACTTCATCAAACAGATCCAGATATGATCGAGCAACCGCCGACCAGACCATGCCGCGACAATGGTTGTAGGCCCGCTTTCGCATAGCGGTCAGTTTCACCTCATCGTCCAATAGACCGATGATTGCGCCTGCCAGGGCCGCGGGGTCCCTGGGGGGCACCAGGCAACCCCGCCCATCCGCCAATAGCTCCTCAGCATGCCAATAGGGTGTTGAAACAACCGCCTTGCCGGCACCCATTGCGTACGAAAGAGCGCCGCTTGTGATTTGTTGCAGCTTCAAATACGGGGTTATGAAAATATCCGTAGCGCCCAAGTATTCTAGAAGTTCATCCAACTCCACAAAGCGTGGATGGAACAAGACGTGATCCTCAAGTCCCAGGGCCCTGACTTTTCTTTGAAGGCCAAGCCGATATGCTTCGCCTTCTTTTTTGATATAATACGGGTGGGTTGCCCCCAGGACCACATAGGTTGTCTTGGGGTGTCTTTTCACAATCTCCGGCAGTGCTTCAATCATGTACTCTATGCCTTTATGGGGACCGAGCAACCCGAAGGTCAGCAGTACTTTTTGTCCTTCCACGCCGAACTTGTCTTTATGGTAATTGGGATCGATGAACGATACATCGTGAATGCCGTGGGGGATGTATGCAATCTTGTCGGAAGGTATCCCATAGGCGTCTTGAAGAAATCCAAACGCCAGTTTGCTCATCACAACCAGTTTTTCCGACTCCGCTGCAATTTCGCAAAGTAATTCTTTTTGCATGGGCCTGGGTTCTTTGAGAACGGTATGACAAGTGACAACCACCGGCCTGGCCAGGTCCCGCAAGAAAGTAAGGATATTGGAACCACCTTCTCCGCCAAATATGCCGTATTCGTGCTGCAAACTGACGACATCGATGTGGCTGAAGTTCAAGAAGTCGGCGGCTTTGGAATAGTCGATTTGGTGATCCTGTCTGATCTCGAATTTTACTATATCGGGATATGCATAGCCCTCCGGAACATCATTCATTGCCGTAACGATGACTTCCTGGTCGACCCCGGCTTGTTTGGAAACGGCATTTGACAAATCATGGGTGAAGGTGGCGATGCCACAATTTCTTGGCAAGAAACTGCCCAAAAAGGCAATGCCTCTGAATTGTTGCATTCTGTAGGGATCTTCAATCACCTGACCCGCTATTCCCCTTTTCAAAATCAACCTCCCTCAGCAACTCAATTTGCGCTGCAAAGATGATGAACTCCTTTTTGGCGTGACCTTGCCCCAGCATGACGGACAAGCTTCTCATGCTGCCATAACGGCCAGACATTTGAAACGCATTTCGTGCTCGACGCTGAGTTAGCTGAGATTTTCTTCTTCCAGACTCAAAAGATCGATCTCAGAACCGTTTCGAGGTTCTCGCGGGTTAATAAATGACGATCTTCAGCCCTTTCAAAAAATGGATGTACGTCCTGGGCCAAGTGCTCGATTTCCAGGCTGTCGAGTTTATCCTTGAGTAGCTTCTGCCACTGGGCTGCTTTGAGATTTCCCTTTCCCTGGGTTTGATCGAGGGCATTTTGCAGGAGCTTTTGCTTGGGAGTCAGCGGAGGTCTATGTGAGCGATACCAGACTAAATCGTACCAATCCCTGCCCTTTGGGTAGGGACGAGTCAGCAGCGCATGAACCTTGCCCGCCATCATGGATTCAAGCGTGTAGTGACTGAGAGCTATCGTTACAAATTATGCAAAGAACACAGAGTTCTTTACATTTTTATACTTGTATTCTCCAAAGGCGTTTCGAAATTGTCTTGGTCTTCTTGTTGTGACACTGGTAAACATCGACACCCCTTCCGGGATGATTCCATAGTAGGAAAGGGCCCAAACATCGCTCAGATAAGACGGCCGGTATAACGTGCCTGCCAACTCAGCAGGCTGGACAACGACAGCGCGACATGGCGTCCTTCGCCGTCTGTCGGCTTCCCGTGTTTCAGCCCCCCGGCCGGGCCGGGCCCTTGAGGACGCTGGCGCCGAAGGTAGTGACGTAGATGACGTCCGGGTCGGCGGGATCGAACTGCACCCGCTGGGTGTTGGCGAAGGGGAAACTTTCAAACGGCTCCCAGTTGTCGCCCCCGTCGGTGCTTAGCCACAGCGCCCACTCCGGGGTGCCCTCGCACATGGTGGCGTACACCCAGCCGGGCCGCTGCGGGTGGAAATAGGCCCCGAAGTGCTCCCGGCCGAAGCGCGCCACCCGCTGCCAACTCGCGCCCCCGTCTCGGGTGCGCCAGAGCCCGCCCTGCTCGTTGCCGGCGTCGGCGGCCCCGACGAAGATGGTGTCGCTGTCGCCCGGATCGACTTGGAAATCCTTGGGCCAAAGCAGCAGCGGGTCGGTTGTGATCCGCGTCCAGGAGGCCCCGCCGTCGCCCGAGCGGTACAGCCCTACCCCCTCGGGCTTGAAGGCGTCGTCCACCATGCGGGCGGTTATCAGCGCAAACAGCGTCCCGTCGGCGTGCAGCACCACCCGGTAGACACGCATGTTGGCGGGATCGCCGAGGCCGTTGCTGATGCTCGTCCAACTTTGGCCATCGTCTTCCGATCGGTAGACGCCGCGGCCGAACACCCCGGCGTAGACGGTTCGGGAACCCGTCTGCGAGTTGGGATCCAGCACGATGCTGGTCACCGGAGCCTCGGGCAGAGTGTCGTTATCCTCCTGCCAGCTGCGCCCGAAATCAGTCGATAGCGCCACGCCGCCGCCGCCGCTTTCCGGGTTTCCTCCCCAGTGGCGGTTGTGGATGATGTTGGCGTTGGGAATGTCGTGCACTTCGGAAAACGCCCCCCAGACCTTGCCCGCGACGTCCGGGTCGAAGGCCATCTCATAGCAGGTATTGTGCCAGGGTGCCTGGCCCTGCTTGTCCCACCAGATCCATCTGTCGCCGCCGTCCGTTGAACGGGCGAAGCCGAGGTCGGTGTAGGCGATGTAGTGACGCTCTAGCTCGTGGGGATCGATGTAGTAGTGCCAGGTGGTGGTCACCACCAGGCCGTTGTTCACCCAGGCCGTACCGGGGCCGGGCTCCACCCCCGGCGGAGGGAAGGTGTGGCCGTTGAACCAGGACGCGCCGCCGTCGTGGGTGATGTAGCACTTGCTCCACTCGATCAGCACTCTTTCCGGGTCGGTGCGGCAAATGCTCGCGCCGAAGGGAGGATCGCCGCCCTTGAACGATTGCCCCATCGAAGCGGTGACATAGTTGGGCGCCACGTTGTACTCGTCGGAGCGCGGGTCCATGAAGAACGTCTCCCGCCAGCTGTCTCCTCCGTCGTCACTGCGCCAGACGTTCTCGTCGTGCGGCGGCCAAAAGCCGGTGCTCGAGTTGGTGGTGTAGACGGTCAGGGGCGCGGTGTCGCTGGTCAGCACCCAGGTGTAGGTGGGGATGGAACCGGCCGCCCACTGATCGTACTGCTGGGTGTCCTTGTTGATCCCCTGCCCCATGGCCCACTGCCAGTTCTCGCCTCTATCCGCGGAGCGAAACACCCCGCCGGCGAACAGGCCGCCCTCGATCCGGCTGGGCACGGTGCAGTAGAGCATGACCCGGCCCGAAGCGGGATCCGATCCGCCGGCGAAGTCGTTTATCGGCGTACCGCCGTCGGGCAGGCCCGCGGTCTTGCGGGTCCAGCCGACACCGCCGTCGTCGGAGCGCCAGATGCCCTCCCGGGTGGCCACGAAGATCACCCGCGCCTGCGAAGACGAAGTGCGATCGAAGTGCACCGCCAGGGCCTCGCCGGCCGGGCCGGCGCAGCTGGTCCAGCTCAGGGCACTATCACGGGATATGCGGCAGCCGTCGGCGGTGCCTGCCACCACCAGATCGGGGTCATCCGGGTCATAGACTATTTGCCCATAGGCGTTGGCGCCGAGGTCCGACCAGTCTTCCCAGCTGCGGCCCCGGTCGTGGGATATCTTCAGCCGGTCCCACTGCGGCGCTAGGATCACGTTCGAGTCCTGCGAATGGAAGGCCACCGGGCAAGGCAGGTAGCTCTGCCGCTGCTTGAAGTGTATCAGCCGCCACCAGTGACCGCCGTCTTCCGAGACGTAGGAACCGGACATGTCGCAGTTTATCATCATCAGGTCGGGATCGACCGCGCTGATGGAGGGGGCGAACATGCCCCCGCCGCCGGACAGACCCACCGGTAACCAGCCGTCAATGGTGGTATCGCCGCCGCTATCGCCGCCGGCGTCCGCGCCCGGATCGGCACCGGCGTCCGGGCCGCTATCACCGCCGGCATCAACACCGGCGCCGTCAGCGGCATCCGCCCCGGCGTCTTCAGGGCCGCCGATTCGGCCCTGGCTGCAACCGGCGCACACGGCCACCGCCGCAACGAGGCCGGCCATTAACGCGACAGATCGCTTCATGCCGGCACCTTCCTTTCCAAATTCTCATGCAATTCATCATTCCCGGGATATTTAATTGTTTCCAGTAAATTACCTGACAAGCAATTATCTGCAAGGTGCAATTTCAAACAATCTGAAGTATGCTTGAACCAATTGAATGCAATCTTTAGGGAGATCCCATGAGCTCTTTTGCTTCCGCCCGCTTGTTCGTTTTGGCCATGGCCCTGCCCCTGTTGCTCGGCGCCTGCGGCAAGAGCGACAGTTCCTCCGATGACGCCGGCCAAGACGGGCAGACGGCCGAGTGCCCGGACATGACCGGCACCTGGGCTTTCACCATCAACTGCCCCAACAGCGCCTCGGGCACCAACGTCCCCGTGACCCAGAACGGTTGTGATATCTCATCGGACTGGGAGGATGAAAACTGGACCGGCACGGTCGACGCCGAGGGGCATACCAGCTTTGTCTCCGACGCCACGGGCGACGCCTCCAATTGTACGGGTGTAGTCGACGGCGACACCTGGGAAAGCGATTGCACGCCCGGGAACTGCCACATGAGCGCCGAGCGTTAGGAGTATTGTCTTTCTAGATAATAATAAGACCCCGCAACCACTTACAGGTGATCGCGGGGCTTTTCCAAATGCCGGGAGGGGGACTCGAACCCCCACGGTCACTAAGTACCAAGGGATTTTAAGTCCCTTGTGTCTACCAGTTCCACCATCCCGGCTTGATATAAACTACAAACTTTTCAATGGGTTTTACACTGTAAATTTCAGTCCCACCGCTGAATTTACAGTCCGGGAATGAAATTCTGAGTTTCATTCCCGCTCCCTTGCGTCATACCGAGTTCCTCCGGAGACGACCCTGAGCATCTTCCGAGTCCTCGTCCGGTCGTCGGATCCGGGCGCGATATAGTGGCGCTTGGTGACCAACGGGCTTGAGTGACCCAGTTCGCGGGCGACCACGTGGGAGGCAACCCCCGCCTCGGACGACAGCGTCGCCCAGGTGCCCCTGAGACCGTGAGGGGTGACCACGGGCACCTTAGAGGCAAGGCAAAGGCGCTTGGTTGCGGATACCATCCACTCGAGCCGCCGGTGACCGCTGGCCGTGTCTGCCGGAAACAACCAGCTCTTCGGATCCAATCCGGCCACCCGGGCAGCCAGCAGACCGGCCACCGGATCGGGCACCTCGTGGTAGCGCCTGGCCGACGGGGTCTTCCCCTCGTCGATCCAGAGCAGGACGCCTTCAGGCCCCACGTCCACGTCCCGCGCCCGGCGATCGAGAAGTTCGCCGGATCGCAAACCCATGCAGAGAATCGAAAGCACGGCCAGGGCCCGCTCGTCTCCTTCGGACTCGGCCAATCTGTGTGCCTCTGCGAACAATGCCCGAGCCTCCGACCTGCGCAACTGAAACTTCCCTCTCTTGCGGCGACCCTGAGGCTCGATATCCTCTGCCGGCGAGCTGCCGACATAGCGTTCACGCACGCACCACCGCCAGAACGTCTTGGACTCGTTCAGCTCGTTTCTGTGGGTGTCGACGGCAACCTGTTCCTGCCTTTCGGCGTACCGCCTCTTGAGCCGAGTAGTCGTCACGCCTGCAACGGGCATTTCCGGATCATGGAACAATCTGAGCCTGCGCATGGTCCTCTCGATGCTTGAGGATTTGTTGCCCCTTCTCTCCAGGCACTGCTCGTACTTGTCCAGCACCGTTTCCATTGTCAGTCGTCCCGGTTGCAGCCGCCGTAGCGCCGCCGCCTCTTCTTTTGCTTCTCTTTCGCTTCCAAACGTCGCCACCTCTCGCGAGCCCTCTGGTCCGATGCAGATAACTCGCCACTTGTTGTGGTGTCTGTAGGGCCCAAGTACTCGGTATCTTCCCTTTCTTGGCCGCGCCATTTGTCTTGCCTCCTTTCTCCCGGGCGCGGTGAATCTGAAAAGTCGACGCTCATTTTACCACAGAGCCGTGACAGCACCAACAACACTCTGTCCAAGACTCCCATGGCCTTAGCCGCGTTGACCAGATTCAAGGCCGCCTGGGTTCTGGTGGTAATCACCCCCGGGATATCGTGTATCTGTTCGTTGACGAACGTGCCTCTTTCGGATCGATCCATGTTCTTGTAGGTCATGTTTATTGTTCCCGTCTTTCTTGCCGGATCGAGTACGCTCACTGACTATCTCCTTGCATGGGTTAGTTTCCGCGATCTCCTACCCTCAATCCTGGGGTTGGAGAAGTGGCAAAGCAATCCCCGTGCCAACCGCGAAGGCGGAACGCAGGAGAGGTCGTCAAGCCGCGACTAGGAGTCCGTAAAGGGGCCAATCAGTGAAATGTGCGCTGACGGTTGGCCCCGAGTCCGCTCCGCAACATGATGGCTACTGGAGCGTATTGGAGCGAAGCGAGAAAGGCCCGCTCCAATACGCTCCAAAACGCTCCAGTTGTCCGGACGCAGAGAGCCGGGGGAGGAATCAATCGTAAGGGTTGGGCCAGGCGGCATTCAATCCGGGAACGGCCACGTTGACGCGGTTGAATTTAGCCGAAGACGAGATCGCCCCGACACAGCCAACGCCGTCGTCCCGGCATCGGCACGGAATCTGCAAACGTGCCCGAAGTCATGGAACGAAAACGCACAGCGCGGCTCGATGCATCCCAATCGTACCCGCCGTTCCTTGCATCCAAACGGCCCTCGCATTTCCGCGCCTTCCAGCCATGTTTCCGATGTTTTCTATCGTGCCCTTGGGTGCCAATGGCACCCGCATGGGTGCGGCACCCGTTGTTCGGGTGTGAGGGTGGGTGCCACAGCCACAATACCCTTCGAGTACTGCCGTGCCTCCATACGGCCCTCGCAATCAGAGGGCTTCGCTGCCAAGAAATCCGCGCCGGGCTTGCCCGCTACTGGGAATCTTCGTGGGACGCGAAGATTCTCGTGATTAGTAGTGGAGAGAGCGCACACACATTTTTCGCAAAGTATGCAGTTGATTCGCACTGTCGCGCACACACCGTAAGGGGATCCGGGGGCTCGCCCCCGGTCCCCCGAGTAATCTTCCACACCCCCTGGTGTCCTGGCCACAAGCATGACAGCCTGGTCAATCGGCTCACCCATCGACCTCGAGAATCGCAGCTGCACTTCGAGTTGGTCGCCCGGGTCTGCCTCAAAGAGCGCACCCTGATCAAGCAAGTCCTGAATGGGGTAATCATATGTACCCTCACGCAAGAAACGCGGAGGTTCTTTGGGAATAATCATACTGATAAACAGGATATTTACGTCCATTACGATCGTATGCATTTACTTCCACCTGCACCACCCGCGGGGCATTATAGAATCGGTATTCCTCATTGATCTCCGAATGTGTTATCACGGTAGGAGGTGGCAATACTTCATCGAACAGTGGAATATCTGCAGCCGCCTTGGACACCGTCTTGTTCCAGCCTAGCTCGGTATCGCCTTCGCACATTTTCGTATTGTTTTTGTACTTGCATACGCCGAGCATCTGCATGGTTAGCAACGCGCCGTCGATATCCAGCACACCTACTGGCCATACAGTACCATACGTCGCGACCGCCTCGGCCAACCCATTATCGACCACACGCCGCGCTACGGCATTGCCCGAGCAGATACCTACATACACCACGTCTGCCTTGGCCCCCACTTTCGTCAGCAGGGTGTCAAGCTTCACAGATATATAACCAATCCAGTTGGTGTCGTAATCGCAGTCTTCTTGCCAATCTTTGTCTTCAGGGATATTCCAAGGACCATCAGATCCTCCATCCCACCAAACCGTTTCTCGTTTCTTTATATCACTTGAACCTTTGATCTTCGCCCAGTCCCTTTTGATTTCATTCTCACTGAAGTAAATCTTTCCTTTGGGAGTATTGATGCCGTTATACACCTCAGAGATCCCCTCATATGATACTTTAGGTTTTCTTTCTAAGGCATTAATTTGATCCAGGTATTGAAAGCACCCGTTTTTGAAACTTGTTTCTTGGCGTCGAATGACAATAATTGGTTCCAAAGGAGGGAGCCAATGA
>DATKYQ010000077.1:0-56361 GCA_035528415.1 Myxococcota bacterium
ACATTCTCTGGAATTCGGTTTTCTATCTCGAAAATAGATCTCTGACGGTCGGTTGGTCTGAACATGAGGCAAATATAAGCATTGCTTCAGGAATGTCACCTCTTGGGATTGTTCTGGTGTACTTTCTTCTCAGGAATCAAGTGCCGGTGTCTGACCCCCATGTCCTGTTCATTCGATCTTCGAGGTTGGCTGATGGCCGCTGTAGGCATGTACCTGTTCACCGGAAAAGGGGGCGCCGGCAAGACCACCTGCGCCGCCGCCTTTGCCCTGCAACTCGCCTCGCGCGGGCAAAAGACGCGGCTCGCCTCGCTCGACCCGGCACACAATCTGGGAGACGTGCTACGCGTGAAACTGGGGCCCGACCCGCTGGAGGTCGCGCCGAATCTGGCGGCGCTCGAAGCGGATCTGGCCGCGGCGCTTTCGGCCAAGACAGAAAAAACCCGGGCGCTCATTCAACAGCGTTACCGCTACCTGACCGTGGCCGCGCTGGATCCTCTGGTAGATCTCTTGGGCCAGTCGCCCGGGGCCGAAGAACAGGTTGCGACGGACGTGCTTTCAGATCTTCGCCATCAGGCGGCCGCTGTGGGAGAAGTACTGGTGGTGGATCTACCGCCCTCGGGACAATCCTTGCGAATGTTGGCGCTGCCGGATCTGACAACCCGCTGGTGCAACTCGCTTCTGAAGTTGCGCGCCAAAATCCTGGAACGTCGCGGGACGTTGAACAGGATCCTCAAGGAAGACAGCCCCGCAAAATTACCGGAAGGCGAGGCCTGTCCGGAAGATCCCAAACACGACCCGGTCACAGCTTCGCTGGAGAGGCAACTAGCCCGCAACCAGGCCCTGGCAAAAGATCTCGGCGACCCGACCAGGGCCGCCGTAGTGGTCGTCACCCTGCCCGCCGCCATCTGTCTGACGGAGACCCGCCGTCTGATAGACGGCCTGGCTGAGCGCGGCATTCCGGTAAGCGCCCTGGTATTGAACCGCGCCGAGCAGACTTCCCCCATCGAACTCGATCCCGACCCGGGCATCAAGCCGGCAGCCGTCCTGCCCGATCTCCCCGACGAACCCCGGGGAGCCGATGCCTTGATGAAACTCGGACGTAGCCTGGAAGGATTAGCGTGAAGGAAGTCCGCTTGTTTTCACTGACCAACTTCGGCCAACCTGTAGTCGATGTTGTTGATCTGAATCACCTAAACCGCAGCGAACTGCTGTTGTTTCGCACACAACGGACGTAGTTGAAGATACGGATTGCGTCGCCTTGCGGACCGCGACCCATGGGCCAGTCGGCGGGATCGCCTTCCTTCGGATCGCTACGCTGTGCACCCGCGCCGTGGACGTCAATCCACTGGTTGTTCATGTACCCCAACGCTCGCCCAAAGGAGACGTAGACCGCGCTTTCGCCCTCGTGACCATTGTTCCGGTTCGCGTGAGTCGTTCCAGTCCAGTAGTTGGGGAAGTCTGCATTCCCGGCCTCGTTGGTGATCGATGATGAACTGAAAACCGGGTCGATGGCCGCTGAACCGGTGGTGTCCGGTGACCGGGAGTAATCAATGATGCTCTGCAGTTCCTTGGCGTTGGGCAGCTTCCAGTCGGAGTGATTGGCGAGATCGAGGCTTTCGCAATAGGCGAGCGCGCCCTCCCAATTCAGGCCTAGATCACTATCATCCTGCTGCCACAGGAGGCCTGTGGTCTGATCCGTTACCGTACCGTCTCCATTGTCAGTGAAGATGGTCTCGCCAGGATCGTTGTCTCTGCGGACATACAGCACGAAGAACGTCTTGTCGGTCGTTTGCCCAGGCATGGGACCAGTGCCATACCCTTTGATCCGGCCGTCGGCGAAGTTGACGCCGAACACGGTTTCGTCACCATTCATGGTCGTGCTGACGTATCTTGTACTCGTGGTGAACTGAGCGTCGATGATGCGTTCGCCTGCAGTCGGGTCGCCGTATTCGAAAACAAAGTAGTCCGTGTCGATGAAGGGCACCATACCTGATGTGTCGGTGCCTTCGTAGCCGCTGGGGTCGATGCCGCTGAACAGGATCAGTGAGTACAGTTCCTTGATGGTCGGCAAACGCCAGTCGTCGTAGCCGGCTAAATCGAAGTGCGCAGCACCCGCGACGGCCTCATCGTTGGTAAGCTTCTCTCCGGGGTCCTGTTGCCACATCAGACCGGTGTTCAAATCGGTGACCGTGCCATCGCCATTGTCACGATAGGCGGGGAGCACTGAGGTGTACTGTGCGTCTTGTCCAAAAAACGTCTGACCAGCAACTGGGCAGTTGATCATGTTGGATTCGTCGTAGCAGAGGCTCTGTCCGGTATCGACAATCGGCAGGTACCCGGTGAGCTCATCGCAGGCCGCTCCAGAAAAGCCTGGGATGCAAACGCAGCTGATTTCGCCACCCTGTGGGATACATATACCGCCGTTCAGACAAGGATTGGGGCTGCACCCTTCGGAACCCGAGCCGGAGTCGCACCCCGCCAGACCAAGGCCTGCAAGCAGAACCAGGCCTGCGACGCCAAGTCGTATACTATCCCTGCTTCGGTACGAATTCTTCATGATTCAACATCCTGTGTGTGAGCTTCGTTCTGAGGGGATAGAGCCTGGAGCCACCAGACGGGTTTACCGACGCAGCACTCAAAGAAAAAAAGGCAGGTCCCAAGCTCGGGCCGGCAAGAAATTAGGGCACCAACGTCATTTGACGGTAAACCTGGGAGAACGTATTTGACTCTGAACCAGAGAGATGCTCAAGCTTGAATGGAATCTGTGGGCAGTTCCGGTGGCGGCCTCTCTCGACGCAGGGAGTTGGGAACCTGTGAGATCGCTTGAGAAGGAGCCCAAGGTGATCCGATCAGCCTCCGTGGCGGAGCGGAAGCAACAATTCGAGGCGTTGGCTGCGAAGGTCGGACCCCTGGCATTCAGCGTGGCCTTGCGTATGCTCGGCAACCACGCCTTGGCCGAGGACGCCATACAGAACGCTTTCCTTCAGGCCTATCGGAGCCTCGGGGGCTTTCGTGGAGAATCGAACCTAAAAACCTGGTTTTTGCGAATCTTGGTCAATTGTTGCCATCGCCAGCGGCGCATCTGGTACCGCTGGCTCACCGGCACTCCGCGGGAACCGAATGTCTCGGTCGACGAAGTTCCCAGCGAACCCACACGAGGGGATCCGGTACTGCGGGAAAGGCTGGAGCAGGCGGTTCTTCGCTTGCCCCACCGGCAGTGCACTGCTTTCGTGCTCCGATACAAGCATGATCTCGGCATCGCCGAGATCGCCGAGATCATGGACTGTGCACAGGGCACGGTCAAGGCAACATTGCACAAAGCCGTCAGGAGGTTGCGCCGGGATCTGGCTGATGTATTGGAAGGAGGAGAAAAGTCATGAAAGGTAAATGCACCGAGATAGAACGCGAGATCGTAGCGGCGATGGGTGCAGGGTTGAATCAAGCGGTCATGGAACATATCGGTCAATGCGAATCTTGTGCGCGGTTACATGCCGACGCCTTGTGCCTGGCCGGATACCGGGACAGGCCGGCCCTCTCCTCGGAGGCCGCAGTCGATTTGGCGCGCAGTGCCCTGCGTAATGAGCGGTCGCAGAAACCCAAGTTGTGGGTATTTCCATTACTATCGGCTTCAGCCAGCGCGGCCCTTTTGATCCTCCACCTCGGGCTAGCCTCGGCTCCGAGCCCGGCCGTGATCACCGGGGTTGATGACGGAACCGGTGCCACCCTGGCAGGTTCTCTCTTGTCGGTTCTTTCAAAATCCTACAAGGCGCCCCTTCCCGATCTGCTGCAAGCAGTAAACGAAATGCTCTTCATAAGGAGCGACCAGGAGGACGACTCATGAACAGGGCGACCTGGATAGCCATCATCGCAGCCATTGTATTCCCCTCGATCGCATTGGTGATCGTAATCTTCGACCGGCATGCACCATCGGCGCGGCCGCCCGAAGCACACCAGCCGCCACCGCCCCCGCGGAGGGGTCCGCTCGAGGACAGGAACCTGGTCGAACTGCGCAAGCAACTCGCACTCAGCGACGAACAGGTGAAACAGATCTGGAGAATCGGGGAACACGAACGACGCCGAATGGCCGGTTTGCATGACGACATTCGTAAGAAGCAAGCGAAATTGTACACGTTGCTGACAGCCATGAACGTCGAAGAAGACCTGGTGATCCGATGTCTCGAGGAATTGCATGGACTGCGTCTGGAAATGGACAAGCTCAGGGTGTTGACCCCCCTTCACCTGCGGGGAATCCTCACACTAGAGCAGCGCAAGAAACTCGTGGAGATCTGGAATACAAGGCGCAGGCGGGAGCCGGGAAGACGCCCTCCACCTCCCGGTTACGACCGCGATAGACCGCCACCTCCCCCGCCACCCCGGGACCGGCCTGGGCTCGATGATCGGCCGCATCACGCGCCCGGCCACAACCAGCCGGGTCGCCTGGAGGTACCAGTTATGCCCAAGAGTGCCGACGAGTAACTCCCAGCGAAAGGAGATCGACATGAAAAGGAATGATGGCCCCCCAAAAATCGACCGCCGGAAATTCCTGTTGGGTGCCGCTACCTTGGCGCTTGGTGCCAAGACCGGGCTGGTGGGTTGTTCAGGGTCATCGTCCGGCCCGACAGATGCAGGACCGGATGCTCAGGACGGCGCAGACGGAGGAGCCCTTGACGGGGCCGACCAAACGCCGGATGGCGATCAGGAGAGCACTGGCGTGCGGGTGGTGGATGTGCATGATGAAAACAGTCTGTCGGGAGGTTCCCTGGTCAGCGACGTGGTGACCGCCATGCTACACAAAGGGTTAGAGGCGCTGGCCGGGGAAGATGATCAGGCCGCAGCCCTGAGGGCGTTGTTGCCGAACTTCGATGCTGGATGGAAAATCGGCATCAAGGTCAACTGCCGCAACAGTCGGTATCTGCCCAACTCCACCGAACTGGTGGGCGCCCTGGTGGACACCCTGGTGGACGATCTGGGGGCTGTCAGGGAGAACCTGGTGATCTGGGATTCGCGCGGATCAGACCTGACCGCCTCGGGAATGACCGCTTCGGTGCTGGGCGGCGGAGTGACCGTAAAGGGAGCCGACGCGGGAAGCGGTTATGACACGCTCTCGGTGGGAAACAGCTCGGTCAAGTTGAGCCGGATATTGACCCGTGAGACAGATTTCACTCTCGACGTGAGCCTGCTTAAACATCACTACGGTGCAGGAGTCACCGGGTCGCTGAAGAACGTGTCCTTCGGCGCGATCGAATCCCCCATGAACTTTCACAACTCACACAACCCTGACGATCCCAACGCACTGCAAAGAAGCTATATCCCGGCCATCTTCAATCTCGAGGAAGTCAGAACACGTGTGTTGCCTCTGTACATCATCGAGGGGTTCTATGCCATCCGCGACCGCGGGCCGGACGTAGCTGTCACCGACCTGGTAGGCCGGTTGTTGTTGTCGACCGATCCCGTGGCCATCGACCAACACGCACTCGTTCGAATCAACGAACTCAGGATAAACGCTGGATTGAGTGAAGTTTCGTCGTCGCTGACGAGTTGGATGGAGGAGGCTGTCACACTGCGGCTTGGCACAACCAACTACGAATTGGTATCGATTGAAATGTGAGAGTGAACCCATGCCTACTTTCAGAGGACTCGTTGGATTATTGTGGTTCTCCTGGCTATCCGTGTCTGCGGGTTGTTTTGAAAAAGACAACTCAACCACCTGCACCCTCGGTTCTTTTCTGCCAGCTGATGGCACGGTGAGTGACTACGCGCTCAAGGGAAAGCCCGAGGAGGCTTATGACGAGCAGGCGCTCTACAACATGATTGATGGAGGCGCCGAAAAGTTCACCCAACATGGATTTGTTTGTCTGCGAGTAGCCGAGTACGAAAGTGAAGTGGAGGCAACCACTTTCATTATTTGGCTATATGACCAGGGGAGCGTCAAAGGCGCCTTGGGTGCATGGGAAGCCGCCTCCACGACTAGCCAAGTGGAATTGACCCCACCCATTGGGGACGCCGGCCGCGAGGACACCGGCCTGCCGCTGAACTACGCAACGGATGTCCGCATCAATAGGTATTTCATCCAGATAACCGCAGATAATCCACAGGCCAGGGACTCCTGCCTGCGGATGATGAGCGCCATCGTGACCAACGTCGAATGAGATTCCAGCGCATCGAATAGTACATCTTCGCCCAACCCCATCTAGACGGCTGATAGTTCCTGGGGGATGGAGGAAAGAAAGACGGGGACGTAACTACCCGATTGCTTTTACACGGTAAAAATGGTACATCAAGGTTGTGAACATGAACAGGAAGCACACAGCCATATACCGAATGTCGGACAGCCGGAACGACGACTTTGTTCCCGGCAAGCCTGCAGACCGCATTAAACTCGTCTGGATTCTGACCAGAGAAATCGCGTCCCTGAGCAAAAGACACGATGCTGAACGAAGACTACAAAGACATGTTACACGCCTTATCCGACGAGAAGGTTGAATTTCTCCTCGTCGGTGCCTATGCACTGGCCGCTCACGGTTATCCTCGGGCTACCATGGACATAGACATTTGGGTCATGCCGTCACTTCAGAATGCTGATGCCGTGCTACGAGCACTGCGCCGCTTCGGCGCATCTTTGCATGATTTGACCAAGGAAGACCTCCAGAAGGACGGGACCATTTTTCAGATCGGAGTTGCCCCAAGGCGAATCGACATCATCACCTCGGCATCCGGGCTTCAGTTTGAGGAGGTATACGGGCGAGCCCTGTCTGTGAACATCGAGGGAATCGAAGTACATATTCCATTAATTGACGATCTGATTCGAAACAAGAGGGCATCAGGAAGAACCAAGGACTTGGCCGACGCAGAAGCATTGGAATCCCTGAAGAACTCCGAACAACCGCATTAACTCGGACTGCCAATTCCGCAATGCTTCATTGCCAGCCGATTATGCAGAGCGTTCAACTTGCAGCGGTGCTGGTATGCATTAACCAGGGGGGCGCCTCCGCGACCAAGGCGAGTGACGAAGCAGCGGGAGCGCTAATCAAACTGCATGACTCAAGAAGTCCGGCAGTCGAACAGCGCCGCTGAAATAAGATCGACCAACAAGCCTCGGAAACTCACATGGCCCGGATGCCGCGGGTGGGGGTCGTGCAATCTCGGAGAGCATATTCCAACAGCGTTGGAACTGTTGGAATATGCTGATTGCCGGCGCCATGGATTGGGAAATCTGGGCGTATTACGTCCCCTACTTGCCTTCGATGGTGAAGAGAACGCTGTCGGTGTCGCTCTGGTAACGTTGCGGCAGCGGGTGGAAGTGGCCGCTTATGGCGTAGTTTCCCGGACGCAGCTCCGGGCCCAGTCGGTTTAGCGTCTTGCCGTAGTCTCCCCTGGCCGCGCCCTCTTGTGTGCGGACCCAGGCTGGAACGTCCAGCAGATCGACCTGCAGCAGCAGGCAAGAGCGCCCCGGCTCGATGACGACCGGCTTGTCGTTGGCCAGTTCGCGCGGGATGCCTGTCTCCACGCGCATGAACCTGCCGTTCGGGGCTTCAATCTCCAGAAATGGAGGGCCGGCCGAGCCGCTCTTGGGGATGATGCCTTCCAAGGTGATGGGTTCCGATCCCACGTTGTCGAAACGCAGCGTCACCGGAATCGATTCAGCGCGCCTGAAGACACTCTTGTCCATTCCCAGAAGTAACTGGAACATGACCTTATCATCCCCTGGTGTCGGATACCCCGGGTGTTTGCTTGTTTCGGGGTGCTGCGAATATGGCCGTTATTTTTTCTTGGACACGGCCAGGTCGGGGGTGTCGCTCTTCGACTGGCACACCTTGACATTGGCGGCGGTCGAGCACGATCCAGTGCCCGTGATCTTGCAGCCCAGGTCCTTGCATATCTTGCGATCCTGCTGTGTGTCTTTTCCGCTGCGCGATTTGCACTGCTTGCAGCCGTTGGAGCTTCCGCTGCCGCAGTTGAAGCACAAGTCGCCGGCCATGACAGGCGCGGCCAGCATCAGAGAACACACCAGGACGGCCAGTACCAGTATAAATTTACGCATCGTCTACCCTCCTTTTGGTCAGTGTACAGTTTGAAAACCAAATCAGGTTAGGCGGGGTTTGCAGCCAAGTCAACCTCGATTTTACTTGGTGCTTGACCGCTAAACTGCTACTCAGGGCAACTCCAACCCGAAGTAGAGTCGCAGCCACATTTCAAGGTCTTCAAGGTTTACCGCCTTGCCGGTCGACAGCAGGAAGGCCTTCATGTTCTCGGAGAACCCCTGGCCGTGGAAGACCACCAGGCCGTCTATGGGCCAGGCGTTGATATCTTCGATCACCGCCGGAATTTTCTCCTCGGCCGTGCCCGCCTGGCCCTGGAACTTGCATTCAAGTCCCAGGCGCTTGCCCGCCTCGTCGCTCAGGATCAGATCGATTCTTCGCTCGGCGCCCCATATTCGCCTCCCGACACGCACCTGGCGTTTGACCTCGAGCCCCAGCTTTTCCGCGAGCGCCTGTGCTTTTTGCTCGAGTTCTTTTCCTTTCCTGGGTGCGGCAGCCTTACCCGGCATCGATTAATCTCCTTGGGGTTCGTAGCTCATGACTACAACTTCGTTGACCAACCCCCGCCTATCCGCCTTGGAGTTGATTCGCCGGGATGCCTTCACTCGTTCGATGCGGAACTTTTCGGAATACAGTTTTCGGACGGCCCCGGTGTCTGAATTGGACAGCATTACCCTGGCCCCCTTGGCCTTCAGCTTCTCCATCGTCTCGGCCAGCCTCTTCTGGTCTTGATGATCGAAGCCGGTTCGGGCGTAAGAGACGAAATTGGCAGTGGTGGACACAGGAACGTAGGGCGGATCGAAGTAAACGAAATCTCCGCGACCGGCTGCCTCGAGCACATGGTCGAAAGAATCCGTCGATAGCCTTACCTTGCCCAGGGCCTTTGATACTGCCCGCAGGTTTTGAGTGTCGCAAATCAGCGGATTTTTGTAGCGCCCGAAAGGCACATTGAACTTGCCCTTGCTATTGACCCGGTAGAGACCGTTGAAACCCGTCCGGTTTAAAAAGATCATCCGGGCCGCCCTGCTCGGCGGCGAGAGCCTTTTCGGGTTTTTCTCTCTGACCGAGTAGAAGTACTCACGTTTTTGTTCTTCGTGCTCGAAGCCGCGGAATTTCTTCTGGTGTTCCAAGAGGCGCGCGATGACCTTTTCAGGGTCGTCCCGGATGGCCTGGTATGTGTCGACCAGTTCCTGGTTGACGTCCGAGAGGAAAACCCGTTTGCCCGCCAGGCGTCCGTTCCGGAAGAGGGCAAAGAACAGCGCCGCGCCTCCCATGAAGGGCTCGTGATAGGTTTTGAAATCGTCAGGTGCCCGTTTGAGCAACTCACCTGCCAGTTGCCCCTTGCCACCGACCCACTTGACGAAAGGCTTGGGCAGCGAGTCCATAGTAAAGCATTATACGTTGGGACCCTGACACAAACAAGGTCGGGGCCGGCTCCACGGTCCGGTCCCGTGGTTGACAGGTGCGGATGCGCGGAGATACGATTTAGAAAGATTTGCATATATGCAATAGTCGGCACGAGGTGTCATTAATGAACCGTTTGATCACGCTTACGGGAGCCGCGCTCGTCTTGCTCTGCCTGGCCGTTCGACCAGCGGCCAGCCAACAAAAGGAACCTGTTCGTATCCTGATTCTCAACCCGGAGAGTAGGTTCCTGAGTTCAGCCAAGCTCGAAAGCCTGGGTGAGCAACTGCGAACGCTGGCCAAACGCTATCCCTCGCTGGCCATCTGTGAAGATCCCGGGATGCAGGGCAAGCTCTTGCGTATCAGGGCACGCTGCCAAGGAGCTGGGAAGAACTGCCTGGCCCGGATGGCCTCGTTGGCCAAGGTCAGGCGTATTCTCTACTCCGAGATCCAGAAATTGCCAGGCCGCTACCTGGCGGTGATGAAACTGGTGGATGCCGACAGCCAGGATATCGTCGAACAGTCACGGCAACGTTGCGGTAAAGAAATGGCCTCGATTCGTAACGCGCTGTTGAAAGGTTGGGTCGAAATTCAGGGCCCGCTGATCCGCAGCCAACTGGCGGTGGTTGCCAATGTCACCGGGGCCGATGTTTTTCTCGACGGAAACAAGATAGGCAGGACGCCGCTGGTGTTGACGAAAGATATCGGCCGGGGAACTCACCTGGTGGAGGTCAGGCAGCAGGGTTTTGATACCGCGTTGCGCGAGATAAAAATAACCGGCGGGAGCCTCAAGGTTGCAGTGAAACTGAAAAAGGCGGTCCTAACGACGGCCAAGCCCGCGGTAGAGGAACCGCCTGCTTCTACTGCCGCCGGCCGGGTCAAGCATGCGGGGCAGGTCGCCCGGGGAGAGGTTGTCGGAGAGAAACTCGGCGGCGGCAAGGCAGACATTCGATCTCATGCGATAGCCACGCGGCCCTCGCTTGGGCGCAAGCCCGTGGCGCTCTCCCGCAAGGCGGAAACAGGGCCGGTCGCAACTGAACCCTCGAAGCCCTTCTTGCCACGCTCCGCCGAACAGACGGCACAGCCGCCTTCCCGCCCGCTCTACAAGCAGTGGTGGTTCTGGACGGCAATAGGAGTGGCGGTGGCCGGCGGAGTAACCGGCCTGGTACTGGGCCTGTCGCCCGAGGGCGGGATACCGTCGGGCAAGGGTCGGGTGGCAATCGAGTTTTGGTAGGTCGGCCATGGCATGGAGGAGTAAAGCGTGCAAATGACTCCAAAGACAACATCGCTTGCGGGACTTGTGGCCGTGGCTCTGGCTGCGTCATCTATTTTCTCTTGCGGACCGGCGCAGGCGCCGGGTGTCGCCGTGAAGATGCGTTTTGCGCAAAGCAGGCAGGCGCAGACGGACCCCCGTGGCTTGCCATTGGGAATCCACAGCTTCAGGGTCGAGGCACATGCCGTCAGCCTCGGTGGGAGTTTACAAGCTGACAGCGGGTGCATTGATATCGGCGCCGATGACTCTCGGCGCAAGTCGCTCGAGATGGATCTGCTTCCACAGGAGAACCTGGTTCTCAAGGCCAGCGGATACGCCGGGCAGGGCTGCCCGTCCGGGGCCGAGCCCGAGTGGATGGGTGTAACCAAGGGAATCGAAGTAGTCGCGGGACGCGAGACGCAGGTGTCCGTCTATGTCACCAGACGCGGGATGGCCTTGAACAATATCCTGGATGAACTGCGCCCCGCTCGAGCCTTTTCAAGCGCCAGCGAACTGCCCGACGGCAAGGTTCTGATCGCCGGTGGATATACAACCAGCAACACCACGGCCGGCGGCGTCGAACTCGATGCCACCAACGAGGCGCTGCTGTTCGACCCCTCGACGGCCAGCTTTGTCAGAGTCGGCAGGATGCTCGAAAGCCGTGGTTTCCACGAGGCGCTGCCCATATCGGACGGCCGGATCATGCTGGTTGGAGGATCGCGGCGGATGAGCGTGAATTTCAGAAGGGGGGCAATGTTCCAGATGGCACCCTCGGGCGCCGTCCAGACCGCCGAGGTGTATGATCCCGTTGAGCGGACCTTCTCTCTGGCCGGCAATGATCCGCTGCTGGCGCGCATGGCGGCGGCGGCAGTCGTTCTCCCCGGTGACCAGGTGGTCTTGCTGGGAGGGCAAACTGCGTTGAGCCGAACTGATGACGTGGTGCTGGGCTTGCCGGCGGGCTCGGCAAGCTGGGACTGGACCAGCCTGAGCGGCAGGCTGGGCGCGCAGCTCAAGGGAGCGCGGGCGGCGCTTTTGGATTCCAGGATATTGCTGGCGGGTGGCAACCAGGACGGCGATCCGCCGCTCGAGTTAGGTTCTGCTGAGATCCTGAACTTTGAAACGGTGTCACTTGCGGTCTCCGGCAACCTGTCTGTCAGCGGGCACTCGCTGACCATGAGCGGCGACCGGCGAGTACTTGTCGCCGGAGGGATCCCGGATTTCCCGGGAGCGCCGGCGGTAGCCGATCTTACAAGCTTGTTGTTCGACGGGGCTAGTCCGCAAGCGCTGGAGTTGAGCCTGACACATGCCCGTGCCTACCACGCGGCGGCGACGATGTCCGACACAGCGGTGCTGTTGGCCGGCGGAGTGGACGGAGCCTTCGAGCTGCGCCTCGACATGGAAACCTTCAAATCCGGCGACCAGGCGCCCGAGAGTCTGGATGACACTCTTGGCACCGGGTCAGTTGGCGTGGCGACGGCCCTCTTGCCCGATGGATCCGTGCTGTTGGCCGGCGGCCTTGGCCTCGACCCCGGCGGCTCGCTGGTGCTGTCGGCGGTGGCGCAAATACTCTCGCCATAATGATTTTCAATTGGCGGTTCCGGTGAGATCTCCGAGTGCCTGGTTCATCATGGTCGGTGAATAGTCTCCGCTGGGCGGGGCCGGTGTCCATTCGACCAGCGTATGAAGAGTCACAGACTCTACCGCATCCGGATCGCTGTCATCCAGGGTAACCTGGTAGTAGCGATCTTCATGATTCTTATCGAGACTATTTATGTCGACTTTGCCGTCGTCGGTGAACTCTATACCCATGCTCTTGGTCAGCGTTATCGTGCCGGTAACGACGTTGGCGCCGCTGTCTGTGTTGAATTCGACATGGTCGCTTCCTGTGTTGGAGGCGATCGGGTTGTGGTTGATGTCCATCAGGTAAAGGGTGAACTGTTGGCTGCCGCCGCTGTCGATGTTGATTCCCGACGGTTCGAAATGAGTGGTGTCGATGCTCTCGTCCGGCTTGCCGGTGAACATGATGTGCACCATGGTCCAGATCACGGTCTCACCGTCCCAGCGGCCGTTCGCGTCGCTCCACTGCCCGTCCCCGTCAACGTCGATGTAACCTTCTCCGCTGTCGTATTCTCCGTTGTCGTTCGCGTCTACGAAGGGCTCGGCCAGGTCGTTGCCGAAGAAAGGCTCGCCGCTGTCATACTTGCCGTTGCTGTTGGAGTCAGTGTAACCCTCTTCGCCGTCCACGTAGAAGACTATGCTCAGCAGGCCGTCCCTGGGATTGTGGATGATTCCGCTAACCATGTGGTTGGGCTCGCCGGAAAGCGGCTCGACGTCCATTGGTTCACTGGAAGGAGTGAGTTCGAATGCCGCCTCGTTGGAACTGGCGCTCTCGACTCGCGCCATGCCGCAGGCAGACTCGACCATGAAACCGATACCGGGCGTGACAATCACCTGGGTCGAGTCGCTGATGGAAGACTCGCTCATGGTGGTGAAGCTGGCGGTGACCCTGCCTTCCTCTTGTTCCCCGGGGAAAGTGTACAGGTTGGCCGTGGCGCTTCCGCTCGAGATCTCGGCATCGGTCTCCTTGACGGCACTGGCGGCGGCGTCACCGAACGGTTCGAAGCTGCCCTTGGTGGTCGTGAAGTGGACCAATACACCGTCCTGGGGCGCGTTTCCCTGGTCTTTTACCTCGGCCACGATGCGGATCGAGGCCGCCGTGGGGAGCGAAGCTCCACTGGCATCCTTGGGCAGGACCGAACAGCTGATCTTCATCATGCCCGTCTCGGTGCTGTCTGCCAACGCCGCTGCGTTCTGCGTGGAACAGGAAGCCGATAAGTTCGAGCCGGAAGGCTTGGCATCCATGTACTTGACCACGTTGCCGTCCGGCAGGCTCAGCTTCAACGAATCTCCACCGCAGCCTGCCGCTAATGCCATCAGGACGGCGAGGGCGATAAAAATCCAGCTCGAATGTATGTTTCTCATGCAGCTCATGGTTTCTTCTCCTTGATTGCGTTCGTTACAATAATACGGAATCCAGAATGAATCCGCAAGCACGCAAATTCTTGATATGTGCGTCGGGCATGTGTCATGCTCGTTCTGCATGGACGAAAAATCCCAGGACAGAAGGCGTCACGCGCGAGTGCCTGTCGCTGTTCGGGTGCGCATCGAATACACTGGACAGGAGTTCTCGGCCGATTCGTCGAACGTGAGCGCCGGGGGGATGTTTGTCGAGTGTCACCAGAAGCTGCCCATCGGCACCAAGGTTCTGGTGAAGTTTTCGGTGCCGATGATCGCCAAGTATCCTTTCCACGCCGAGGGAGAAGTCGTTTGGGTCGGTAAGGACAATCCGCGCGGTCTGGCGGTTCGCTTCACAAAAATCTCGGAAGATGACGGCGCCTTGCTGGGCGAACTGGCCGAGAGCCAATCTCAAGAGAGTTGACCGGACACTGTCACGCAAATATGATTCTCTCGTTGATCACGGAGGGCGCCATGGAGAAACAGTTCGAAGTCGATATCGACAAGGAGCAGGTGTGCTACGAGGGAGAGTGGCTGGACACCAAGGACCTGGCGGAGAAGATCCGCCGGATGATCGACAGCCAGGATTTCAGAATAGGCATGGCCGGGGTCGCCCTTGAGTACCTCCAGAAATCAGTCAGCAACGCGCGCGAGTTCGCCGTCAAGCTTGCGCCGGACGATGCCGGGCTGATCGAGGCGCATGCCGAGCGGGCCAAGATAGAAATCCCCGCTTTCATCAGGCAGGCGATCCGGGCCTACCTGGCGGCTCAACCGCCGCTCGATCAAGACGAAGGCGAGGCTTCGCGGATGACGACAATTACCACCGAACCAGCCTGGCCCGGGGAAGAAAAGAACGCGGTCGAGTTGACCGAGCGCAAACAACAGGTCTCCGCCAAGGTGCTGGTTGACCCGTCGTTGAGTGCGGAGCAGGGCACCAAGGAAGTCATCGAGGGTTCCTGGTTCAAACAAAAGTGAGGGTCGCAGCGACATTCTGCCTGGTGGTCGTCACTGTTGTGGCCTGCGGAACGGCTGTCGCGGGCGGGGTTGCCGACGAGCGATTGGTGATCGGGCGACTGCCATGCGCCGGCGGCGAAAGTCCCGGCGCCCATGGCCTAAGACAACTGGTCTGGGAGCTTACCAAGAGAACCAGCGTCGAGGCCGAGTCGGAGACGGTCGCAGTCGATCCGGCCGATTCGAGTCTATACAAGACGCCATTTCTGCTGTGGTCCTGCAATAGTGCCGTGGCCGAGCTCGATGACCGGGCCCTGGCCAATCTGCGCCGCTTCCTGGTAATGGGAGGCTTCTTGTGGGTCGACGATCCCGCGGCCGCACCCGGAGGAGAGTTCGATCGCAGCGTTCGGCACGCCGTCGCCAAGCTGTTTCCCGGCAAGAGGCTCGAAGAAGTTCCGGCCGGGCATGTTATCTTCAAGACTTTCTTTCTGATCTCCCGGCCGGCCGGCCGGGTGGCGGCGGCGGGTCTCGAAGGGCTGTCTGTCGACAAGCGGCTGGCCATCGTCTACACACATGGCGATTTGCTCGGGGCACTTGCCAAGGACCTGTATGGCAGTTGGGAACATGTCTGCGAACCTGGAGGAGAGGTGCAACGCGAAGAGTCTAGTCGCTTGGCCATCGACATAGTCTTTTACGCATTGTGCCTTGACTACAAGAACGATCGCGTCCACCTGCAGTTCATCCTGAAGCGCCGGAGACTGTGACGATGGCGGTGCGCGACTGGGCCCTGGTGTTTGAATGGACATCCCCCTGGCGTATCGTCATGTTGGGCGCGCTCGCGGCCTGCGCCTTCTTTCTTGCCTGGCAGGGACTGCGTGGCTCGTCGCCGGGCAGGCGCAGGCTGCTACTTGTTCTGCGCGGCTTGAACCTGGCGCTGATCGCCGCAATGCTGCTGGGTCCGGCCATCGAGCATCGCATGCTGAAACCGCTGAAGAGCCGCATAGCATTGTTGCTGGACTCATCGGCCAGCATGAGCATAGATGACGGCGGTAGTAGCCGTCGACAGCGGTTGTTGGACTTTTTAGCGGATCACGCAGGCGAGATCGACCGCCTGGGTAAAGACTATTCGCTGCAGATGTATTCCTTCGCCGATAAACTGATCCCGGCAGATCCCGGGAGATTGAAAGCCGATGGCGAGAGTACCGATATCAGCGCGGCCCTGGCGTCACTCGCGGATAATGCTGACGGACAAGCCGGCCAGTTGGCGTCCGTGATAGTCATAAGCGACGGGGCGGACACCGGACGACTGGGAAGCATGCATACGGCGGGAGATTTGCCTTCGCTGGTGGGCAAGCTCCTGGATGCGCTCGGCTGTCCAGTCAACACCCTGGCTGTGGGCCGTCGCGAGCGCTTCGCCGACCTGTCCGTCGGCGAAGTCGTCTCCGATGACTTCGCATTTGTGCGAAATGCGGTGGAGATAGAAGCCAGGCTGAGTTCAGATGGCCTCGACGAGGTCAGCGTGCCGGTCACACTCGAGCAGGCCGGGCGCAGTCTGGCCACTAAGGTCGTGAGCGTGCCGCGCAACGGCTCACGCAAGGTGAAGCTGCGCTTCGTTCCGGATGACGTCGGCAAGTTCGTCTATCGTATAACGACACCGTCGCTGGACGGCGAGACAATCAGCTCTAACAACGATGCCACATTCGTCATGCGCATCATTCGTGACAAGATCCGGGTGCTGCACGTGGTCGGCCGTCCGGGCTGGGACCAGCGATTCCTGAGGGAGGTGCTCAAGCGCAACCCGAACATTGATCTGGTCAGCTTCTATATACTGCGGACGGTCATTGATGCCCCGGGAGTCAGCGAACAGGAGCTGAGCCTGATTCCCTTTCCGATCCACAAGCTGTTCGGGTCGGAGTTGAACACCTTCGATGTCCTGATCTTCCAGAACTTCAATCACGGCCCGTACTCGGTAGGTTTCTACCTGCCGCAGATCGCCGATTATGTACGCGGGGGAGGGGCCTTCTGGATGATTGGCGGGGATCTCTCCTTCGGATCGGGCGGCTATGGCGGCAGCGCTTTAGAGCAGATCCTTCCGGTGGGCTTGAGCGCCGCCGGCGACTTGCAAGCGGATCAAGTGCGGTCGGTGCTTACCGAGGCCGGGGCCAGGCACCCGGTGCTCGATCTGGGCGACCCCGGCCTATGGGAGCGTCTGCCGTCACCGGGTGCCTACAACAAGGCGCGCTCGATCCAGCCTGGGGCCGAGGTTTTGCTGGCGCATCCCTTCGAGCGCTCGGGAGGCGAACGGGCGCCCATCCTGGCCTTGCGTGAGGTGGGGCGGGGCCGCAGCGCGGCACTGCTGACCGATGGATCGTGGCGCTGGAGGTTCCAACTCGCGGGCAGTGATGCGAGCCGGCGGCCCTACCAGCGTTTCATAAACAACTTGTTACGCTGGTTGATTCGCGATCCGGATTTCGATCCGCTCATCCTGCGCTCTATCAAGGCCAGGTATATGCCCGGCGAAAACGTGAGCCTGCGCTTGCAGGCGCACGGGGCGCCCGGGGCCAAGGCCAGGCTGACGCTGCAAGCGGGTGGCCGGGTGATCGAGCGCCGGCCTGTACAACTCGACGACCAGGGCAGCGCGCGGATCGAACTGCCTTCCTCCGAGGCCGGGGCATACGTGGCGGCGGCATCCGTAGAGCACGAAGGTTCGACAATCCAGGCAAGCGATGCCTTCGTGGTGGAGGACACTGGAATCGAGCACGCCCGGCCGTTCCCGCGCCCGGATCTTCTGCGCAAAATTTCCCGTGCCACGGGCGGGTCGTTCGCCGCCGTCGAGGACGGATCACTCAGTGATATCAAAGTGAGTGAGCACAAACGCTTCCGGGTAGAGTCGAGCACAACGCGACCTTTGTTGGCGAGTTGGTGGGTGCTGCTGACACTGGTAATACTATTGAGCGCCGAGTGGTGGACACGAAGAAGATGGGGATTCAGTTGACAGCCCGAATGACATCGATCTTGTCGCTTGCCTGGTTGGCATGGGGAGCGCTGGCCGCAAGGCCGGCGCTGGCCGAAGCCGGGGCCGACACGGCCTGCAGCGGCCGGCCGGCCGCGGCGGCGGACGGATCGCCCGCCGATATGGATGACTGCGCGGTCGAGAGAATCCTGCGCCGGGCGGCACTGCACGAGCATTTGCGATCTTGTGTCGCGCAAGCGGAAGGCGGGCAGGTCAGGGTCTACGGCGGATTCGATTTCTCGTTCGGCCTGCTGCCGGAAGGGGGCGTGTCCGGGATTTCGGTTCGCAAATCTGTTTTCGATCGCACCGTGTTGCCGGCTTGCCTGGAACGGACGATCAGGAAAAGACTGGGCAAGGGTGGGCCGGGCAAGGCCGCCCGCGTTGTCGGACGACTAACCATTCGCCAGGGATCTGCGCCTGATTTCTCGCTGTCTCTCTCTTGCGAGCTGGTTGCGAGGCCCAAACCGCCCAAACCGCTGGCCGGCCTGTTCAAGGCGGGCCCCGGTGGTTTGACGGCCTCGTGCGCACTGGGAAAAGCGCGCCTGGTCATGCGCTTGGGAAATAGAGTCAGGGCAAACTCGCGCAACAGGGCTGCCGAGTTCATTGGGGCGGCAGGGGTGGATGAGTGTGAGGACCCCCTGCGCCAGGATCGAGAATGGAAACGCGCTGAATGGAAGAAAGAGCGCAACAAGGCCTGCAAGTGCCTGGTGGCCTTTCTGGACGGCGTCGATCTGGATGTCGAGGTGCTGGCCGCGGAGCGCATCGCCCGCGGGCACTATTGGAGGGGTCGCCGCGCTCTGAGCGCGGCCATTCGCCGCATGCTTACCCCTAAAGACTGCCGGGGGGATGATTGCGCGTTGGTGGCCCCGCCCGGGGCCGAAAGAGGATATGCACTGGTGCGGCTGGTCATGGCGCAGATCAGCCTGCGTCGTTTCGTGCCCGACGACGTGCTCGATGCGCTGGCGCGGCACGAGTCGGCCGGAGTGCGCCTGCGGCTGGTGCGCGACATCTTGCCGCTCTGGCGGCACGAGTTGCCGCAGGCCGGCGGGATTCTGCTGCATGATAAGGATTTCCAGGTGCGCCTGATCAGCGCCAATCTCGCCTGCCAGCGCGAGGACCTCCGCGGGCGCGAAGTGTTTTTGGAAGCCTTGTCGGATGACGATCCGGTTCAACGTGCGGCTGCGGCAATTTACGCTGGGAGTTGTGTGCGCCGCGCCTGCCTGAAGGTGATTGCTGTGGCCGAGAAAGAGAAGATTCCCGCGGTGGCGCTGCTTTTACTGCAGGCGCTGCCGGCGGCGCCTGAAGATTTACTGGAAGAGCTCGCATCCGGCGCATTGCTGGATGCCTGTCCCGTGGTTCGCTATTTGGCTGTCAGGTTACTCGGTCGCATGGAGTCGCCGCCGATAAAAAAAATAGGAGCCGCCTTGGCCAGGGAACCGAACCAGGTGCTGAAAAGCAGGCTCCGCACCCTTTTATCGGGAACTCATACTCCCACGACCGCCAGCCTACAACTCTGGCTGCAGCCCGCGCTCAAAGAGGATCGCTAATATTACGCGCAGTTCTCATAAACCCATGAACTTGGCGGCGATGGTCTTCATGATTTCGTTGGTGCCGGCGAAGATCGACAAGACCCGGGTATCGCGCCAGGCGCGGGCGATGGGGTACTCCTCGCAGTAGCCGTAGCCGCCGTGGAGTTGGACGCACTGGTCTGCCACCCGCTTGGCCATCTCGGTGGTCCAGTACTTGGCCATCGATACGTCCACCACTATATTGTCGCCCGCCATGTGTTCTGCTATTAGCTTGTCCAGGAAAGTCCGGCCCAGTTTGGACTCGCAGGCCATCTCGACGATCTTGAAACGCGTGTTCTGAAACTTGGAGATCGGGCGGCCGAAGGCCTTGCGCTCCTTGCAGTAGTCGATTGTCAGCCCGATCATGTACTCGGCCGCGGCCACCGCCACGATGCAGCACATCAGGCGCTCCTGCTGCAGCTTCTGCATCAGCATCAGAAACCCAGAGCCCTTCCGGCCCAGGCGATTGGCCTTGGGGATACGACAGTCCGAGAAGAAAAGCTCGGCCGTGTCCTGACTGTGCCAACCGACTTTCTTGATGCGCTTGGCCTTCTCGAAGCCGGGAGTGCCGGCCTCGACCAGGTAGAGATCGATGGCCTGGTAGGGATCCTCGACGGCGGGATCCCGGGCGGCCAGCACCAGCAGGCCGCAGTTGATGCCGTTTGAGATGAAGGTCTTCTGCCCGTTGATGACGACGTCATCGCCGTCCTCGACGGCGCTGGTCTTGATGCCGGCCAGGTCGCTGCCGGTATTGGGTTCGGTCATGGCGATGGCGGTGATGCACTCGCCGCTGATGCAACCCGGCAGGTAGTTGTGCTTCAATTCCTCGGAGGCGAAGGCCGTAATGTATGGTACGACCACGTCGCTGTGCAACGGCGCCGCCAGCCCAGCGTGGTTGGTGCGCACCAGTTCCTCTGAGACGATAACCGAATAGAGAAAATCGACCCCCAGACCGCCGTACTCCTCGGGCACGCTCATGCACAGATATCCCTGCGCGCCCATCTTGCGCCAGATCTCCTTGGGTACGATCCCGGCCTCCTCCCACTCCTCGACGTGCGGGATGACCTCCTTCTCGAAAAACCTGCGCAATGATTGTCTGAATATCTTGTGTTCGTCGGTGTAATGTATGATTTCCATTCAAGGCTCCTTACTCATCCATATGCAAGGGAATTGGTTTGAACTCGCCCGGGCCGAAGGTGGACAGGTAATCGGCCCTGGGACCCAGGCAATCCGGGCGCAGGCGGCAGTTTGCGCAGCCATTCAGGTAGGCACCGCCTTCCATGGGGGAACGCTCGGCCATGAAAGGTTCCGCGCCGGGGGGCACTACCAACAGATCCCATGTTCCCGAGTGGACGTAGCGGTCGAGAAAGTTCTCAGTCAGCACGCAGGGGGGAGTATGGAACGAACTGGCTTTCACCCCGAGCCCGTCTGCGGCGGCAAAGGCGCGCTCGAGCTTGGGCACGAGTTCGCTCATGCGGGGCAGCAACTCACGCAAGTCTGGATCGTTGATGCCGTGCAGCGAAAACAGCCAGAAGCTGAAGATTGCAACCCCGCGCGGGGCGAGAAGCTCGACGATGTCTTGCAAACCGCCCATCGATCGGGAGGTGATCAGCACGTCGGCTTCGACAGTTACGCCGGCGGAGACGAGGTTATCGAGGCCGGCGAGCAGGTGTTTGTACGAGCCCGGGGTGCGGGTTATGCCGTCGTGGCCGGCGGCGTCCCTTCCCATGATCGAAAGCGCCACCTGGTTCAGGCCGGCCGCGACACAGCGTTTGGCATAGGGTTCGTATGCGAAACGCATGCCGTTGGTCTGGATGCGGATATGCCGGTAGCCCAACTCGCGGGCCGACTCGATCGCCGGGATCAGACCGGGATGCAGGCTCGGCTCGCCGCCTCCGAACCAGACTCCTACGGCGCCCTCGTCCCGCCCGCGTTCGAGCCATGTGCGCATTTCGACCAGGCTCATGCGGACGTTACCCTGGCCGTATGACGAACACACCAGGCAGCGGCAGTTGCACTCGAAGCAGGTGATGAGCTCGATCCACTTCATTGTAAACAGCTTCAGAAGAGAAGCAGCAGACCAAGCTGGACATAGTAGGTGCCGCTGGTGCTGTCTGTGGAATCGTCCGCTGGCCAGAAGAACCAGCGGTAGCCGCCGGAGATATCGATGCCGTACCAGGGCCCGAACAGGTACAACAGGCCGCCGCCCGCCGAGACCATCCAGGCGTCGAACTCGTCGATGACGAACAAGCGTCCGCCACTGACCTTGAGGTAGGGTGTCAGCTCCAGGTCGGGCAGCGGGATGAAGCGTAGTCCACCCTCGAGCAGGACGATGGTTGGCTCACCGCCACCGGTCTGTAAGAGGGGGGAAATCGACAGCTCCAGCCCGTGGAGTACGAAGAAGCCGAAAGATCCGTTGAACGAAAATGTGACGCCCTCGTCTCCGCCGCGCAGCCCGAGTCCCGCACCAACGTGCATTGTGCCCATCTCGAAACGCGCCCGGGCCGGCCCGCCAATGGTAAGTACGAGGCAGGCTGCCATAAGTACTGCTGTCGCGAGTTTGAGTCTCATGATATGTGAATAATAGCGCATTCACACGCGACGCGCCATGCCTTGACGGTTTTTTCATAGTTCCTGTAAAATCTTGCAGTCGCGGGGGAAGAAAGGAAGATCTGATGAAGAAAGGTTTTCTGATCGTCTCGATAATTTTCCTCGCCGGGCCGATTGTCTCGGCCGGGCCATTCTATGTGAACAGCCGCGGGATCAGGATCGATTTGACACAGGCCTTGGCGCCGCCGGGAGCCGAGCAGGCCGCTGCGGGCGAACTGGTTTTCTCGGTGCCCGGCAGCCGGCTGACATTTTCTCTCGGTCGCCAGGTAATCGTCAGGCTGCGGGAGGGACAAGACCCGCGGGCCGTCCTTGCGGGTGCAGGCCTGGAAGTCGTGCGCGAGCTGGGACATGACGGGACAACCTACCTGTGCCGGGCGGCCGACGCCGGTTTGGCCCTCGCGGCCTCGGTCGCCGTAAGTGGTGAGGCAGGAGTCATGTGGGCCCTGCCTGATTTCCGGGTGCCGATCAAGCTTTACTTCCAACCGAACGATCCTTACTACGGCGACCAGTGGCATCACCACCAAGCCTCCGGCGCCGACATCGGCTCCGAGGACGCCTGGGACATCACCCGGGGAGACAACCAGGTTGTCGTGGCCGTGATCGATACCGGGGTGGACACCGGCCACCCGGACCTGGACGCGGCCCGCATGGTGACGGGTTACAACGCCGTCAACGGATCGAACGATCCAACGCCCTTGATTAATGCCATCGACGGCCATGGAACGTGCTGCAGCGGCGAGATTCTCTCGAGCGCGGACAATGGCGAAGGCGGGGCGGGTGTCTGCCCCGGTTGCAGCTTGATGCCGATCAAGATGATGGACGGCCAGGCTTCGACGGCCCAACTGTCTCAGGGCTACCTGGCCATACAGTACGCCACCGACCACGGCGCTTGGGTACTCTCGAACTCCTGGGGCATCGACGAGCAGGTGATCGGGCAGGTCGATATCCAGCCCTACTATCAGGCCGTCCAGGATGCCGTGAACAACGGCCGCGACGGCAAGGGCGCGGTGGTGCTGTTCGCCTCGGGTAATGGTAACCAGTACACCGGCCAGGCCGAGCCGATCGGCGCGCACGAGTTGCAGGCACAGTCGTATGTGATGGCCGTGGGCGGGACGGGGACAAACGACACGGTGGTCAGTTATTCGGACTACGGCCCGAACCTCTCGGTGGTGGCCCCCACCGGCGCGGTCAACATGAGCGACCCGCAGAACATGTTCGACGGCCCGCAGATCGTGACTATCGACGTGCGCGGAGACGGCGGCTTTTCCAGGGGCGGCTGGTATTACACCATGGGCTTGTGGGGCGACCAGAAGACGAATTTCCAGGAGATTGACTCGAGCGGTAACTACAGCAGGTACTTCAACGGCACCTCGGCTGCCTGCCCGATCGCCGCGGGCGTAGTGGCGCTGGTCTTCTCGGCCAATCCCGATCTGACCGGCGCCGAAGCTCGGATAATCGTCGAGCAGACGGCCGACAAGGTCGGCGGCGCCTATGACGCAAACGGCCACGATGATCACTACGGCTTCGGGCGGGTCAACGCCGCCCGGGCTGTCAGGGTGGCCAAGCTGGGGCTGGACAATCCCGACGGCATGGCCTGCGCCGAGGATCTCAACTGCGCCTCGGGAAGTTGCCATGTGTCGGGAGCCGGCGCGACGGGAACCTGTATCACCGCCTGCACCAGCGCCGCAGACTGCCCGCCGGGAAACACCTGCGAAGACCTGGGTGATGGAACCCTGGCTTGCTCGCCGCATTGCGACTCGGACGACGAGTGTGTCGCCCCGCAACTGTGCCTGCCCTCAGGCGGCGACAGCAGTTGCCAGGCCATCCAGTGCACGGACGGCAGCGAGTGCCCGGCTGGCACGGCCTGCCCGCCTGGCGGCGGAATCTGCCGGCGAACCTGCACCGGCGACGCGGACTGTGTGCAGCCCCAACTGTGTCTTCCGGGCGGCGGCGGCGACCTGTGCCAGGAGATTGCCTGCACGGACGGCAGCCAGTGCCCGACCGGCACGGCTTGTCCGCTCGAAGGCGGCGACTGCCTGCGTAGCTGCGGCTCCGACGCCGACTGTGATGCGCCCGATCTGTGCCTGCCGGCCGGAGGGGGCGATCTTTGCCGGACGATCGCCTGCACTACCGGCAGTGAGTGTCCGGCCGGCACGGCCTGTCCCGCCCAGGGCGGCAACTGCCTGCGGGTTTGCGAATCTGACGGCGACTGCGCGGCGCCGGCATTGTGCCTGCCCGCGGGGAGCGGCGACCTGTGCCAGGAGTTGAGCTGCACGGCCGATAGCGACTGTCCCGAGGGCACAGAGTGCGGCTCGGGCGGAATCTGTCAGCGCCCCGGCGGAGGGGGCGGCTGCGGTTGCGCAGCGGTGGGCGGGAATCGAACGGGACTGGTTGCCTTGTTGCTTCTTTTGAGCTTGTGCATGGGGCGCGGAAAGAGGCGCTGATGGATCGCAGAACGTTCGTCAAGAGTGTCGGGTTGTCTCTGGCGCTGGGAACGACCGGCGCCTGCGCCAAGGAAAACCGGCGGGGGGTATTGCGCAGCAAGGGCGATCTCAGCCGGGTGGCAGTGATGACCGACGGCAAAGTGCACAAGGCAGGCGGATTGGATGCCGGGCGAGTCAAGGCGCTTCTGGATCGCGCGCTCAGGGCGGCCTTGGGCAGTTCCGATGCAACCAGCGGATTGCGCGGCATGATCGAGCCTGCCGATGTGGTCGGCGTCAAGCTCAACTGCCTGGCCGGCCCGCCGCTGTCGCCGACACGCGAGTTTACAGACGCCCTGGTCACGGCCCTGGTGTCTGTCGGAGTCGCCCCGGGACGGATAGTATTTTTCGAGCGCGGCGAGCGCGACATCCGCAAGGGCGGTTTCGATGTCGGCGGGGGTGATGGGCGGCCGGTCTTTATGGGCAACGACAGCCGTGGCGCCGGCTACGAAAAGGAGATCAGCGTCTCCGGCCAGGTGGGAAGCTGTCTGAGCCGCATTTTGACCAGACGCATCTCGGTGCTGATCAACGTGGGCGTACTCAAGGATCACAACCTGGCCGGTGTGGGTGTGGCCACCAAGAATCTCTTCGGGCTGATTCACAACCCGAACAAGTTCCACGATAACGGCTGCGATCCCTTCGTGGCCGACGTGCTTGCCTTCCCGGTCGTGCAGAAGAAGTTGCGCCTGTCGCTGGTCGACGCGCTGACCGCCCAGTGTCACGGCGGACCGGGCTACCTGCCCGGATACACCTGGGAGATGAACGGTATCCTGGCCTCGACGGATCCGATCGCGCTCGACCGGGTTGCCTGGGATGTGATCGAGAGCAAGCGCCGGGAAAAGGGCCTCAAGACTCTGACTGCTGAAAACCGGGCTCCCAAGTGGATTCGCACGGCTGCCTCCCGCGGCCTGGGCATGGATGATCTAAAAAAAATCAAGATCATTAGAGAGGGCTGATGCTCGAGGCGATCGCGGGAAGATTTCCAAGCGGGCCCACCCGCGGTCCGCTGCGGGACTGGTTGGCGTTCCAGCGCGGCAAGACCGGACAGCGCCTGGCGCGCTTGATTGGCCAGGCGCGGGTCAGACCGCACCGTGAGATACTCTCTGCGGCGATAGCGGAAGTGCTGCGCCTGTTCGCCGAGCCGGTTTGCATAGAGACTGGTTGCATTCGCAGGGCGGGGGAGGGCACCGACAGCAGCCTGGCCATAGCCAGGGCCCTGGCCGGGCGCGGCCGCTTCTTCACCTTCGAATTGCAGCCCGCCCATATAGAAGTCTGCAAGTCGGTCTGCGCAGAGCATCTGGACCAGATCGAATTTATCGAAGGCGACGCGGCCGCGAACCTAGCCGAGTACAAGCGCGCCGGGAATTTTGACAAGCTGCATTTTGCTTTCTTCGACTCGGCCGACGATCCCGCAATAACCATGGCCGAGTTCGAGGCCGTCGAGGATCTCTTCGTTCCCGGTTCATTTGTGATAGTGGACGACGCCGTGCGCGGGGTGAAGGGCCGGCTGATCAAGCCCTATTTGCGCGCCAATCCATCCTGGCGCACGCGCCTGGTCTTCGCCGGCAACGGCATGTTGCTGGCCCAGCTGAAAGGTGACGCGACGTAGCGGATCGTCAGCCGCTGTCCTCTGCCGCCAACAGGTTCACAAGCCCGGCAATTACCGTCAGCAGTGCCAGTAGCAGGCAGGAGTGGAGCCGGCCGAGAACGGGGATCAAAACGACACCGGCCAGGAAGGCTCCAGCGGCGGCGCCCAGGTGATCGGCCGCGTCCAGGGCTCCGGCGGCGGGACCCACCCGGTGCCCCGAACGTAGCGCGATCTGACCTGTCAGCGGAAAGACCATCCCGGCCCCGGCTCCGGCGACCAGGATCAGAAACAGTATGTAGATTTGCTCGAGCCACAACGGCATCAGCATCAGAAAACTCGAGGTAACCAGCAACGGCACGGCCGCCGCGAATGCGGCCAGCGCGAAGAGCACTATTGACAGCAGACCCACAGAACCTGGCTTGTGCCCGAGTCTGCGCTCGATGGCGTAAGCACCCGCGGCCAGGCCGGCCATGAAGCAGGCCACGATCAGGCCCATCTCGCGGTAGAGGCTTCCTAACATCGACTGGTAGGCGAAGGTCAGCACAAGTTCGACGGTCATGCCGTACGCCCCGACTACCAGCAGGGCGAACGTGGCCGCACGCCGCGCACGGACCGATCTGTTCGTTCGGCCGGCGAGAACTCGCAAAGCGAGCACGGCTGCTAGAACGAGCACGGCCAGGTACCAGATCCAGACGGGCAGCTGGACGGCCCCGCTCAGCCAGGTAGCGCTTGTCTCCCCCATCAGGTGCGCCCAGCGCACCACGCTCTGCAGGTAGGTCACCGGTCTGGCATCGGTGTTGTCGAGCGCGGCGCCGCGCGAGGCGATTTGCCCTTGCAGGTCGGAGACCATGTTTGATTGGAAGAGCACCTTGAAGTGATGGCGTGTGAATTTGGGGTCGTTGATAGCGCGGGCCTGGTAGCGATCTCCCAGCCGATCCGGGTCGGACAGCAGAACGCCTGCGGCATCGCCGGCTACAAAGAAGCTTTCCTGTCCGGGGAGCACCTCGACCTGCGCGAAAACCTTGGTCAGGGTGGCCTGTACTGTTCGCACAAGCGAGGCGGTCTCGCGGCCGAGATAGTTCGCGCTCGAGGAAATCCTGGTTACGAAAACGCCGCCGGGCGCGAGGCGCGAGCGGATCAACTCGAAGAACTCGAGCGTGAAGAAACGATTGCGCGCCGCCGTGGTCGGGTCGGGCACGTCTGCGAAGATCACGTCCCAAACCTCGTCCGCGCGACGCAGGAAGCGCCGACCGTCAGTCAGGTGCAAGTGCAGGCGCGGATCACTAAAGGCCTTTCTTATGGCTGGATCGAGAACGGGTTCGACGAGCCCGTTCACGCCGGGGTCGATTTCGACAAGGTCGAGGCGCTCGACCGGATACATCAATGCCGGCGGCAGGAATTCGAAGGAGGCCGAGCCCAGAAGAAGAACCCGCCGGGGCCGGGGATGCTCGTTCATCACCAGGTGCGCCCGCGGTCGGGAACTGTAAGGATCGGGAAACGAGCGAGTAACCTTGCCGTCGGCGAAAAGAGTGTACTGCTCGCCGGATCGGCCGAGATCGAGATACTGGTATGGCGTATCGGCCCAGCCGATTCGCTCGTTGCCGCTGCCGAGTTGATCGAAGCGCACCAGCGCCAAAGCAGCGTCCAGACGTCCCAGAGTGCCGCTGAGCAGGGCGACGCCGGCTGCCATGAAAAGTACTCCCGAAGCCAGCGCCGGGATTCTGGCGTCGCGCCAGCCGAACCAGATCAAACCAGCAGCGAGCGGCAGACCGGTAATACAGATCGACTCCAGAGTCGTAACCTGTCCGGCCAGTAGTACCCCTACCACCAAGCCGCCCGCAACCGCGCCGGCAGACTCAAAGACGTATACCCGGCCTATGGCCCGCGAGTCGTCCATGCCGGCCGCCAGTCGGCATACCAGCGGGAAAGCCAGCCCAATCAATAATGCGAAGGGAACGATTAGTAAAAGCCCGCTGACAAGCAGGCCGGTCAGACCAGGCACTTCACCCGGCCCAACTCCCATAAGACCGCGCCCGATCCTGAGAAGCGCTGTCAGGCCGGGCAGGAAAATGAACATGAACGTGCCGCAGGATACGAGCCAGACGTCGGGGCGCATCACCTGCTGGGCCAGGCGTCCCCCGGCCAGCGCCCCGGCGACGATGCCCGAAAACCAGCAGGCCAGGATGATGCCCAGGCAGAGTTCGTTTCCGGCGAAGACGACCAGGAACTCGCGGATGTAGTCGACCTGCGCGGCGGTCGCGAAGCAACCCAGCCCCACCATGACCAGGGCCAATCCGGGGGCAAGCCGCCTCCGCGGCCCGGCTGATGCCGGCGCGTTCACCACACCAGCCTATGCCGCCAGTGTCTTTTCCACCAGCGAATAGAATGCCTCGCGGCCCTGCTCGAACCTGGCTGGATCACCGCCGCCTCCCTGCGCGAAATCGGGTCGGCCGCCGCCCTTGCCGCCGGTTACCACGAAGACGGCCTTGAGCAACTCGCCTGCCTTGAGCCTGTCGCAAAGATGCTTGGGCACGCTGCATACAGCCGAGAGCTTTCCGTGTTCCTCGCAAAAGGCCATCACCACACCGCCAAGGCGATCTTTGAGGTTGTCTGCGAATTCGCGCAGACCGGCCAGCTCGATTCCGCTGGCCATGACAGCCAGCGCCCGGACTCCGGCAATCTCGCGGGCTTCGGATGTCGGATCGGCCGAGCCCGCGGCGGCCAGTTTCTGCTTGAGCTTCTCGATCTCGCGTTCCGCTGCGACTTCGCTCTTCTTGAGCGATTTTATCCGCTCGACGAGCAGGCGCGGTTCGGTCTTCAGTGTCTCGCAGGCCGCGCTCGTAAGCGAGTGCATCTCTTGCATGCGGCGAATCGCTTCGGTGCCGGTGACCGCCTCGATACGCCTTACACCGGCCTTGATGCTGCCCTCGGAGATGATAATAAACGCGCCGATGTCGCCGCTGCGCCCGGTGTGAGTGCCGCCGCACAGCTCGAGGCTCTCGGGTCCCATGCGCACCATGCGTACGCTCTCTGAGTACTTTTCGCCGAACAGCATAGTGGCCCCGGCCCGGCGTGCGCCCTCGATGTCGGTCAGCGTCACCTCGACCGGGTAGTTGGCCCGGATCATCCGGTTGACTTGGTTCTCGACCTTATCCAGTTCTTCGTGGGTCATGGGAGCGAAATGCGAGAAATCGAATCGGAAGCGATCGGGCGCGACCAGTGAGCCGCTCTGGTTGACGTGCTCACCAAGCACCCGGCGCAAAGCCGACTGCAACAGGTGGGTTGCAGAATGGTTGCGTCTGATGGCATCACGACGTTCTAGATCGACTTCCAGTCGTACCTGGTCGCCGACCCGCATCTCACCCTGTTCCAGCTTGACCAGGTGCACGATCATTTCCGGCAACGGTCTTTGGGCGTCGCTGACGATGCCCCGGCCCCCCGGCGCGGTCAGCCTGCCCGTGTCGCCGACCTGTCCGCCCGTCTCACCATAGAAAGGAGTCCGTGACACAACCATCTCGAACTCGCCGCCTGCCTCGGCCAACTCGACACGTTTGCGGTCGGAGATGCGCCCGTGGTCCTGGTCATGAGTAATGGAGACTAGCGCGAGAACCTTGCCGGAGCCCTGCCTTTCTTCGTAGCCGATGAATTCCGTGGGCCCGACCTCGCCGAGAATAGATTTGAAGATATCATCGCTGGCCTCGATGCCCAGATCGCCCCCGCTCACTTCCTGGTGATGCGCGAACGCCAGGCGGTAGGCATCATGATCTATTGTCATGCCACGCTCGGCCGCTATGACGGCGGTCAGGTCTGGAGGAAAACCGTCGCGAGTCTGCAGGTCAAAGACGAGCTTGCCCGGTAGTATGCTCAAACCTTGTTTTTCGAGCGTGCTGATCTCCTTGTTCAGAATCTTCAGGCCGCCTGCCAGGGTGCGCCGGAAGGTTTCTTCTTCCAGGCGGGCGGCCTTGACCATCAGTTCCTCGCCAGCCGGTAACTCTGGATATATCTCGCCCATCAGGCGCACGACTTCGCGGCAGATCTCGAAGAAGAAGACGTCAGTGACTCCCAGCTTATCGCCGTGGCGGATGGCGCGGCGCATGATGCGCCTGAGGACGTAGCCGCGGCCCTCGTTCGAGGGCAGCACGCCGTCGGCAATCAAGAAGGCGCAGGCTCTGGCGTGATCGGCGATGACTCTCAGAGAGACGTCGCCATCCTGGCTGGCGCCGTAGCTCCGGCCGGCGATGTCTCCCATGCGTTGCAGCAGGGGCAAGAAGAGATCGGTCTCGTAGTTTGTTTTGACGCCCTGAACGATCGCGCACAGGCGCTCGAGACCCATGCCGGTGTCGATCGAAGGCGCCGGCAGAGGCGCCAGCTTTCCGTCGCTGCCGCGGTTGAATTGCATGAAGACCAGGTTCCAGACCTCGAGGAAGCGATCGCACTCGCAGCTCACTCCGCGGCAGTCACCCGTCTGGTCGCAGGGAACCGCCTGGCCCTGGTCGAAGTGGATTTCCGAGCAGGGGCCGCAAGGGCCGCTGTCACCCATCGACCAGAAGTTGTCCTTCTTGCCGCAACGCAGGATCCTGTCAGCGGTCACACCGGCCTCGGACTGCCATAGCCCGGCCGCCTCGTCGTCGGCGGGCAATCCCTCGCGCTGGTCGCCCCCGAAGACCGTGATCCACAGCCGGTCCGCCGGGAGTTGCAGGTGATCGACTAAAAACTCCCAGGCGAAACGGATGGCATCTTTCTTGAAGTAGTCGCCGAATGAGAAGTTGCCGAGCATCTCGAAGAAGGTGTGGTGCCGCGCGGTGTGCCCGACGTTCTCCAGGTCGTTGTGCTTGCCGCCGGCCCGCACGCACTTCTGGCTGGATGCGGCCCGGGCGAAGTCGCTTTTTTCGCGGCCGGTGAAGACGTCCTTGAACTGGACCATGCCGGCGTTGGTGAACAGCAAGCTGGGATCGTTTGGCGGAACAAGTGGGTAAGAGGGGCAAACCCGGTGCCGCCGCTTCTCGAAGTAGCTGAGAAACTCCGCGCGGACCTCTTTGGACGACAAGCGTTTCATCGGCTGCTCCGTTGTTGCCGGGACCGGCAAAAATTAACACCCTGGGGCCGGCGCTGTCAAACACGATCGGCTTACAAGATAGATTCTTGTCGTAACGGCCGCATTCAAGTATAATCAAATCTCCGCTGTCGAGGAAGAACCATGCGTGGTTGTCAAGATAAGATAATAGTTCGAGTTTTTTTCCTGCTTGTCCAGTTGGCTTTGCCGCTGACGGTTTCAGCCGGCGATCGACCGAAGAATCCCGATTCTGCCACCGGACGGCAAGACGCTGAAACCGATTTGTCCGACGAGTTCGCTTTCCTGGAAGACGCAAACGTGGTCGAACTGGCCTCACGCCATCGCCAGGAGATCGGCATGAGCCCGTCGGCGGTCACCGTGCTCACCCGGGTGGACATAGAGGCCTCGGGGGCAACGAATATTCCGGATCTGCTGCGGTTGGTGCCGGGCATGGACGTTGTCGTTGTCTCTCCCTCGTTCACCTCCCTTTCCTCGCGGATGTACTGGACCAACGCAAACAACCACTACCAGGTTCTGATCGACGGAAGAGACGCCGTCAACGAACTGCTTGGCGAGATGCCCTGGGCCGCGGAGATCATTTCGCTGGACGACGTGGAGCGAATCGAGATTCTTCGGGGACCGGCTTCGTCACTTTACGGGGCCAGCGGACTTGCGGGTGTGATCAGCATTACCACCCGGGAGATACCGGAGAATTCTTCCGCGTCCGTGCGTTTTGCAGGCGGAGAGGTCGGCACGCTCGAAGCCGGGGCGCGAGGCTCCATTCGCACCGGGAACTGGGGTTTCTCACTGAGCGGCGCCGGAGACATCGGCTCTTCCTTTTTCGCGCCCCGCGTCAGGAGCAAGCAGGTGTACAAGGTGCGCTCGGTAGCCGAATATCGCTGGTCGAACTCGAAACGGCTGCTGCTCGAAGGGGGATTTTCTGAAAGTGAAGGTAATTTGAATACAAGTATCGGACAGGTCGGGATCAACTTCGGTCTGCGGACGTTGCGGCTTTCCTACGCATCAGAGGATATCCGGACAAGGCTCTTCTGGAGTCAGGCGCCTGTCTCCTTCGAGATCGAGGCTCCCCTGGAATACCAGAAAATCCGTCTGGCCACCTTCGTTCCGGTGACGGCGGACAGTCACATCGTGGATGGGGATGTCCAATGGACCCTGCCCAAACTTGTGGATCCGCTTCTGCTGATAGTCGGCGGCAGCGCGCGGGTTTCCTGGATCGGGTCGGACCAGCTTCTCGACGGGGACAGCTACGCCGATCTTACCAGCCCTCGTTACCACAAGCCGGGTATCAGCTATTGGGAAGGGCGCGGCGGGGCTTTCGCTCATGCGGAGTACGTCCCGGGAGACTGGTTGACCATGACCGGCAGTCTGCGCATCGACTACAACACGGAGACGCATGAGTTTGTCAGTCCCAGGCTGGCGGCGGTTTTCTGTCCCAAGAAAGGGCAATATGTCCGCGTCGGGGTGGGCCGGGCGTTCCGCAAGCCGGCCTTTGTCGATTCGCGGCTGCATGCCATGGTCGAGTTCCCGAAAGACAGCCCGATCGGCGGAGCAGATCAGGACAAGTTCCAGGAGTTCATGTCGCGGGCAATGGGAAACAGCGATCTTCCCAACGAAAAGCTGATCTCGTTCGAGTTTGGCTACCTGGGGCAGTTCCTGGACGGCAGGCTCAGTGTCGCGATCGATCTCTACTACAACCAGCTGCGCAGCCTGATCAAGATGTCGACCAACGTCGTCGCGGGAGGGCAGGGTCTGCCTGATCTGGAAAAAACGACCATGAAAGTGAACCATGACAGGGGCGATGTCGACATCCAGGGCATCGAAATCGTCGTCCGCTTTCAGCCCGCGGAGTCGATAGCCTTGCTGGCTTCCTGGGCCCATAGGGAAGTATTCGACCATGAGTTGGCCGGGATCTCCGAAACCACTCCCAAGAACCTGTTCACCCTCGGAGGGCGCTTCGGGAGCGAGGTGGGTCTGATAGGCAGCCTGTATCTGTTCTCCCGCTCCGAGTTCCTGGCGGAAATGGTGGAAAATCCCGAGGGGCCTCTGTCTCCTTATCAAAATATGCACCTCGACAACGTCTTTCTAATTCTGGGCAAGCTCGGCTGGAAATGGCAACCGACGGAAAGAGTCGAACTGGAGGCGGGAACCAAGTTGTTTCTGCCGGTATCCCCCTTCTCCGCGCCCTATTTCCGTTACTACGAAGACGGGGGCGGTGTGAGTTCGAGCGGAGAGAAGTACGGGGGAGAGCAACTCAGCCGGATGGTCACGGCCTACCTGCAAGGATCGTTCTGATTGCTGCCAAGGGTTCGCGGGAAAAAGAGATCAACGGCCGGAGACAATGAAGCCCGCCCAGAGCAGCGGATTAGCCCGGCCATGTTGTCGCCGCAGGCGCCCGATCATCTCCAGTTTTGCCGCGCGCAAAATTTCTGCTTTGTCTTCAGTCTTGCGCGCCAGAGCCTTGGCGTAGAAAGATTCCATCAGCCTGCGGGTGGGCTCGTCCGGGATCTTCCAGAGGCTCATGATCTCCGCCCGCGCCCCTGCCAGGAAAAAGGCCCGCCTGAGTCCCAGCACTCCCTCGCCCGCTACCGGTGTTCCCACTCCTGTCTCGCAGGCCGAAAGAACAACCAACTCGGTTCCCCGCAGATCGGCTGAAGACACCTCGTCCGCCGTCAACAGGCCGTCTTCCCCTCCCGTCCGGCCGCCATCGTTCGCGCCGGCAAGGATCAAACCCGACCCCGATGCCAGAAACCTGGCCAGGGGAGCCTCGACTGTCATGTCGCCGAGATCTACAGTCTTTACCGGTTGAGCCTGCTCCTCCGGTGCGAAGTAGCCGTGGGTGGCCAGGTGAATGAAGCGCTTTCCGGAAAGTTCTCTCTTGACCCGCTCCTCCGTGGCAGTGCCTCCCTCGAGCAGCACTACCGCCTGCTGCGGGCTAGTCTTGCGGAAAAGGGCGGCTAGGTTCCTGGCCTCTGTCTTCGTCTCCGGCAAGGCTTGTACCGGCAACAGGCCAGAAGATGAATCGACTTGCCGGCCTCCGGCCGCTGCCGATTTCTCGCTCGCAGCGCCGTAGTCGATCCCGCCCGCAATCAGGACGCTTTTTGCCGCTGACCCGCCGGCCTGCTCGGGCCGCGCAAGCTCCTGGGCCGCCGACAGGTATCCGAATGTCAGCTTTTCGATCAGATAGCGCTCGTCAGCTTCGGGCAGGGCGCCGAACGGCACGCCTGCCAAAGCGCTATCGGGCACTATCCATACCTTGCGCCGCTTGTGCATGTGCCGCGCCACCGGATCCCAGACCAGTCGGCGCAGATTTTGGCCGACGGCGGCCAGCCTTTTCTGGGAGGCGCCTCTCTGAACCAGATCGATGTATCCGCCGACGGCTTGCTCGATACGTTCGGCATCTCCGAGTTCGACACGCTGGGGCTGCTTGCAAGTATCAGGTTCGAGAACGAATGCCAGGTATGCTTGCTTCCAACTACCCTCGGAGGCTGTGCCCGCGTCCGGGGGTTCGTATCTCTGGTAGGCCAGGTAGTCGACCAGTACCTCATCCTTTCCCAACTGGCGGCATATCTCGCGCACTCCGGCGGACAGCATCACGTGGTTTGACCTGATACCCTCGCTTCCCTTGGCGAGCGCGCGCTCCAACTCATCCCGGCGCTCGATCAGATCGACGAACCTGGCCACTCTTTGCGGCTGTTTTTCGTCGGGTCCCGGCATGGCCAGCATCTGCTCCGCCAGCTTGCGGCGAACCGTGTTCAGTTTATCGAGCAGCCCGGCAAGACTGGGATCGGGACTGGCCAGGGCCGCGGCGTGCTGGGCGGCCATCGTGGTCATCACTACGCCCTTCCACTTGAGGACCGAGGCATAGGCATTCGGGCCGTCGGATTTCCGGTCGAATAAGGACAGGTAGGTGTTCAGGTAGACGCGCCGTGATGAGACTAGCTCCAGGCGCTCGCGATCGCTGGTCGCGTCAAGCAGCGGATCGATGTTGCGGGCAGCCAGAGAAAGTGTTCTCTCGGCCGCACGGCGGGCCTTGTCCTGGTTTCCCAGCCTGAGATTGGCCAGGACCAGGCAGCGCAGGTTTTCGGCTATTCGGAAGTGATCCCGGCCGAGCGAGCGCTCGAGCCCGGCGATGCAGCGTCGGCAGACGGGCAGTGCTTTGTCGGCCCGATCGGCGAATGTCTGGATGAGAGCCTGCGCGCAACGGGTCTGCGCGACCCAGGGGTGATCGGGGCCGAGAGTCTTCTGGTAGCGCTCCAGAACGAATTTGTACTGTTCGAGGGCCTTGTCATACGAACCGGCCATTGCCAGGGCGTGCGCCAGGTTATGCCTGAGCGTGTACACCTGCTGATTGTCAGGGCCGAGGAATTTTTCGAATGACTCGATCGCCTGTCGGTACAACTCGCCGGCATGCTGCGCGTCACCAAGGTGCAGGGCAATCTCGCCGAGGTTGCCGAGTATATTGGCCTCCAGGATGCTGCCCGGTCCGTATGTTTTCTTGGCGATCGACAGGGCTCGGGCGAAGAAGCCGACCGCGTCTTCTAAAGAGCCCATCCTGCGGGACACTTGCCCCAGTCCTATCAGAATTGCCGCGACTTGGGGATGCTCGGCCCCGAAGGTCTTTTCCTGGATCGCAAGTGCCCGTTGGTAGCTTGCTCGCGATGCCCGATAGTTCCCAGCCAGCATCTCCAGGTAGCCAAGCGAGTTCAGGACAATCGCGGCCTGAGGATGATTTGAACCGAGCGATTTCTCGACCATCTGTAGCGAGCGCTGAAATAATCCTCGCGCTTCGAGCATCCTTGGAGTTCCCTATGCTCTCCAGAGACTACGGAACCTGGTTCCCAGCAGTCCGCAGGCCGCGCCCATGATTCCTATCCCCAGGTAGATCTGGTCCATCCCCAGCCACGTAGACAGCAGACCGGTCAGCAGCATGCTCAGGGCGGTGAAACCTACAACGGCCAGGTTGACCAGGGCGAAGACTCGACCACGGCGACCGTCGGGCACGATCTGCTGGATTAGAGTGGCCCGCGGAACGATGATCAGCGGGACTGTCAGTCCGTGCAGGAACATCGCCGCGCAGGCAAAGGCGAAGTCGTCGATGAAGAAGAAGGGAATGAATGTGGCGCCGTCTAAGAACATGCCCGTGACTATCAGCTTACCCTTGGGCCAGGCCCTCCCGCGCAGGCCGATCACCAGGCTGGCGGTTATCATGCCGGCAAAGAAAACACCGGTAATCAGCGCGTACTCCCTCGCCCCGAGACCGAGAACCTCGCGAACGTAGACCGGAACGCCGAAGATGGCCGGGCCCATGATAATCAGGTTGTCCACGGCGGTGATGAACAGCAGCCCGCGCAGGCGGGTGTCCTCCCATGAGTTTTTCAGGCCGGCCAGCACATCGGTCATTGTTCCGCCTGCGGCCGGCGGGATCTGGGGCAAGGGGATTGGTCCGGCCTCGATGTGCGGCGAGGTGGAGCGCTGCGTTCGCATCAAGGCCAGGGTGGCGAGGCTGACTAGAAACGTCACGGCATCGATAGTGAACAGGCCGATGGTACCCACCCGGGCCACCATGATCCCGGCCGCCGTGGGCCCGGCCAGAAAGGCCAGCTGAGCAGAAATCTGCACCAGGGAGTTGGCCCGATTGAGGCGGTTGTGCCTGACCAACTGCGGTATCAGTGCGTCCCGCGCGGGGTTGAAAAAAGCGGCCCCGGTGGCCAGCGAGAAGGCCACCAGCGCCAGCACCGTGCCCGAGAGCAACTGGTAGTGATCGCAGACCGGCACCAGAGCAACGACGAAGGCCTGGACGGCCGCACAGACAATCATCAACTTGCGGCGGTCGACACGATCGACGACCACGCCCGCGAAGAGCGACAGCAGGATGGCCGGGATGTACCCGGAAGCCACAATCAGGCTGGAGAGCGGCTTGGAAGCGGTCAGTTCAAGCGCCAGCCAGAGCAGGCCGATGTGGAAGATGGAATCTCCGAACTGCGAGATAAGCTGTCCCAGCCACAGCAGAACGAAGTTGGACCGCCGGAGCCCCTTGGATGTCATAAAGTTTATTTACCCTGGGAGTTAGTCGCCTGGCCAGAAAAAACCAGTTATCAAACGCTTAGTCGGCAGAAGCTTTTTTCTTCGGGCTAGAGTCCTGGTCGGGTTTGGAGCTGGACTCTGTCTTTTTCTCTTTCTTTTCGTCGTGGGCCTTCTTCTCGTTGGACCTGTCCTTCTTTCGGTAGTCGGTGACATACCAACCGGTGCCCTTGAGTTGGAAGGTGCACTCCGAGATCAACTTCTCGAGTTTTCCACCGCACGTCTTGCACTTCTTGAGTGGTCTGTCGGAAAAGCCCTGGATCGCGTCAAACTCGTCGCCGCATTTCGTGCATTGGTATTCATAGATGGGCAACTTTACAACCTCCCTAGATCCTGAAGCGCAAGGAATATAAGTCCCTGGAAACGTGGTGTCAAGACTGGATTTACCAGATCGGACTTACCAGGCTTGTTTTTTCCCTGGCAAGCGGGCTATCATTTCGACATGATCAAATCAGCCGCAGAGTCACCTGGTTGGAAGACAGGGTTCGCCGCAACCCAGATACACAGGGTCGAGCGCCTGATCAAGCTGTCACGCGAGCTTACCGGTGATCACTTTAAACTGGGCCACGAAGAGGCCCTGCGGGTTCCCTACGAGATCAGAACGCTTGAAAAGCTTACGGATTCCGAGATTCACGAAAGCGGCGTGCTTGCGGATATCGCGCGCTACCAGTACACCGAGCCCAGATTCGGCAGGAAACGCGATCTCTACCGGGTCAATTTGCAGGATCACAACATCCTGGCCATGCTCCGCCGGCGGCCTCGCGAGCTGAATTTCTCGCCGCTGTTGCTGTACGTGCTGACGCACGAGATCATTCACGTGATCCGCTTCGTCAAGTTCTTAGCGCCGTTCCACCAGGATCTTGGGGATCACTTGCCCGAGGAGCGAATGGTTCACGCCCAGACCCGCGGCATTCTCTCGCACGTACCGCTGCGCGGTATGAACACTGTGCTCGATCACTACGAAAAACACTACGCATCGCCCTCACAAGCATCGGCCAAGGAGGGCTGAGCTTCACTCGGCCGGCTTGTCGCCGTTTTCCGACCCGGCCGGCTCTTCTACGTCCCGCTTGGTCATTTTCTCGACCCAGTCTTGGGCCAGTTTACCGGCCCGGCCGCCTTCCTTGGCCTTCTTGTGGATGAACAGGTAGAAAGGCATCTTCGTCTCGCCATGGATGGCTCCCACCATGATGTTGGCTACCGGGTCCATCTCGAATTTGTAGTTGGTTCGTATGGCGGCGCCCAGGATGTATTCGGGTTTCTTGTTGGCCAGTTCCACGACCTGGTCGACGTACTCGCTCCTGGCGCCGCCCTCGACGTTGTAGCATCCCTTGTAGACCTTCAGGGCGGCCTTGGAATTCTTGGATTCGGCAGCGCACTGGCATAGCCCGGAAAGCAGCGTGCGGTAGCTTTCGGTATCCGCGTCGTAGAGTTTTACCTGGCGCTCGCCGTCGATGGGAAACGCATCGACGAACGGTTCGCAGTCGGCGCCGGACTTCCAGGCGGCGTAAAGCAGGGCGGTCTTGGCCCATGGATTCTTCGCCCCGGCCGCGAATTTCTGTGCGGTCGCCTTGTCGTTTGAAACGGCCAGTTCTATAGCGGCCTGGACGACGTCGGCCTGGCTTGCCTGCTGATCCTGCAGCACCACCAGCGAGGCCAGGATGGACGGCTGCTGGGCCGGCATGTTGCCCTTGAGGTTGGCTTCCTTTGAAAAGTCGCCGAAGGCGGGCGCGACATCGTCGATCTTCCAGCCGTCGGATGTCTGCACGAAAGGGATCACTCCCTTGCCGTCCGCGGTTTTCACCAGGAGCACTCGGACCTTGCCCGGTGAGCGGGCCCCAATGATCTTGGTGCCGTCGAGGCCGCCGGAGGAGGCCTTGGAGATGAACCCCTTGGCCGCAGCCGCGAAAGCATCGGGCTTGACCAAAGTCAGGGCGGCGTGGCTGAAATGATGCAGCAGTTGGAACTCGTCACCTGCCTTGAGCTTCTTGGCCTCTTCGACAAAGGCTTGATAACGTTCACCGAGAGCCTGCACCTCTTTCTGGGTGGCCAGCGGAAGGCGCTCGTACTTACTCTGACAGCCCGCCAAGAAAAGGCAGCCCGCAACCAACACAATCCAGGCCGAGAGTCGTTCGGATATTTGCGCCGACATAATGTTTCCCTCCTCTTTGAACTTTTCCACAAATGCCGGGAACACAGAAAACGTTCCCCCTCCAACTGCTATTCCTTCAGTTCTTTGAGAAACTCGTCCTTGGTGACCAGGCCCTTCTTGGCCATCGCGCGCATCAGCGCCCAGAAATACTTCTCGAGCTTCTGAATAGACTCCAACTCCGAAGTCTGGACGTCTTGAAGGTAGTCCTGCATGGCCTCTTCGGAGGTAATCGGCTGCGATTTCTGCCGGGACACCCTGGCCGCCCGCCGCGCCTTGATTTTCTCCACCTGGCTGCGAGTGTCAGCCTCCTGGTCCTTGGGAACCTCGCCGACCAGATTCATCACTTTATCGGCTTCCTGGTAAGTCGAGGTATCAACTCGCTCAACTCTTCCGCCGGGTCGCACCAACTCCATGCGACCGGTATCGCGTACCTCGTTGCGGTACAGGGTGAGCGGTTTGATCTGCGTGTTTTGCCCGCGGTAGTACCTGCGGATAGCGGAGTTGATGGCCGAGATCATGGCCAGCACCGGACGGACCTTGCAACCGGTCGTGAATTCGATCTCGTCTATGGCGGCCACGTTCATCGGATCGGACATGGCGACTATCAGGGTGCGCGACTTGCCCTTTTGTTCGAGTCCGATTGGAATCAAGTCGTTGCTTTCACAGGTATTGAAGGGCACCAGTCGCAAGGCGTCGGAGTCCATCTCGATCGTTGCCAGGTCAGCGGTGGGCAACGACATCACCTCTCCGAGTACCTTTACCAGCATTCCCTCGGTGATGAAGCCCTTGGCCACCAGGGCGACTCCCAGCCGGTGACCCCACTGTCGCTGGTAGGCCAAAGCGGAGTTCAGTTGATCCTGATCGATAATGCCCCGTTCGATCAGTATCTCGCCCAACTTCTTGCGCGCCATGGTTTTTTCCAGTCCCAGATTCAAGCGGATGCTATCAGACCGATGATTGGCCGTCAAGAACGCGCAGAACGCGAGAACGTGGGAACGCTCCTTGACGGGTTATCTGTTTTCCTATAGTAGGAATCGAAGCATGGTGCGCTGGAGGTCATTCTGTGGCGACTGTTTTCTGGTTTGTGGTTCTGATTGGCTTGTTGATTTTTGCCCATGAGGGTGGTCACTTCTCATTCGCCAAGCTGTTCAAGGTAAAAGTCCTGACGTTCAGCCTGGGGTTCGGAACCCCGGTTCGCATCGGCAGGTTCAAGCTCAGCTTCAGGCTGGGCGAGACGGAGTACCGTATCGCCTGGTTTCCGGTCGGGGGTTTCGTGAGAATGCTAGGGGAAGATCCGACCGAGGAGATTGCCCCCGAGGATCTTCCTCGCTCCTTCACCAAACAGAAGGCCTGGAAGCGTTTTCTGATCATTCTCGGCGGGCCGCTGTTCAGCGTCTTGCTGGCCGTGCCTGTTTTCTTCTGCTATCACCTGCTCGAGGACACCGCGCCGGCTCCGGTTGTCGGCATGGTGATCTCCGGGTCACCGGCGAATGCAGCCGGTATCCGTCCCGGCGACAAATTGCTCATGGTGGGCAAAACCAGGATTGAGACCTGGGAAGACGTGGATGACGGGATCCAGGGCTCCTCGGGTGAATCCCTGAAAGTTGTTTTCGAGCGAGCCGGGCAAAAGATGACCAGCCAGTTGACGCCGGCACGGGAACTCGACAGCACCGGCCTGGAACTGCTGGGCGAACGCTGGGAGCTTGGTCTGAGGCACCAGCGGCGCGGAAATATTATAGGTGTGGTCTCAGCGGACTCCCCGGCCGGCAGGGCTGGTTTGCGAGGCTGGGACAGGCTGGTCAGCTTGGCCGGGGTTCCCGTTGACGGCTGGTGGGATGTCCGCACCATTCTGGAGATGAACGGCACAAATGTGCTGCCGGCCACGGTGGTCAGGGCGGCCGGAGTCGAGGTCGGCGCGGTGACCATCAAGGTTCCCGCGGTGGTAGACACCTTCATCGTTCCGCTCGACGCCGCACGGGCTCCCGAGGGGGCGCTGCGCACCAGCACCGCTTATACCGGCCTGGAACCCGTAGATATGTACATCTCGAGCGTCAGCAAGGGCCTGCCGGCGGCGAAGCACGGTGTTGCCCCGGGTGACAAGATAGTATCGGTCGACGGCGTGCCCGTCTTGTGCTGGGAACAGTTCACGCATATCATGGTAGACAGCAGCGACCGCCAGATCACCGTGCGCGTGCGCCATGATGGAAAGTTGCGCTCGTTTGAATTCAAGCCCGAGACGATTACACAGAAAAACGAGTTCAAGCAGGCGACCAAGAAGCCCGGGTTCGGTGTCGGCTACATCATGAACCTCGCCGGCGGAGAGCGGATCCCGCGTCCTGGCAGGCTGGGAAATGCATTCAAGCTGGCTTTCACAGACACCGGCACCGCGATCTACATGAACGTGATGGGATTCGTGCGCATCTTCCAGGGCAGGGTCAAGGCCAGCGAGGCCATCGGCGGCCCGCTGATGATAGCCGATATCGCCGGCAAGTCCGCCAAGAAAGGTTGGCGCTACTTCGTGCAGATGATGGCCTACCTGAGCACGCTGTTGGGCATACTGAACCTGTTGCCGGTTCCCCTCCTGGACGGGGGACAGATCGCTTTCATCGTCGTCGAGGCGGTCATGCGCAAGCCCCTGTCGCTCAAGGCCAAGATTGCCGCCAACTACGTGGGCCTGGTTCTTCTGGCCAGCCTGATGCTGTTCGCCTTCGGCAACGATATCCACAGGTACTGGTCCGAGATCACGTCGCTCTTCGGTTGACGCCGCGGCATGCTGATTCTCGCCATAGACACGGCCACCCGGGTGACGGCGGTCGCCTTGCTGAAAAACGGTGAGTTGCTGGCCGAGTCCGCCGAGCGCTCGCGCAATCATTCGCCCAGGCTGTTTATCACGATCGAACGCCTGCTGGCTGCAAACCGGCTTTCACCCGGCGACCTGCGGGCGGTGGCGGTCGGCCAGGGACCGGGCTCGTTCACCGGTATTCGCGTGGGGCTGACACTGGCAAAGACATTGGCCTACGCGCTCGATATTCCGCTGCTGGGTATATCCACACTAATGGCACTTGCCGAAAACGGGCACGAGGAGAAAGGCCCATTGATCTGTCCAGCGCTGGATGCGCTAAAGGGCGAAGTCTTCAGCGCCGGCTTCAGGATCTCGTGCGATGGGCTGGTAATGTCGCACAAAGAGGCAGCGCGCGATCCTGCGGCATGGGCTGCCGAACTGGCCTGCCTCAAAAAGCCGTGTCTGATCCTCGGCAGCGCCGTTGCCCGTTACCGGGAAGTTTTCGAAGGCGCCCTCGGCAAGCTGGCCCTCTTTCCCTGCAACGAATCGTCGCACGAGGTACGAGCCCAGGCGATCGGTAAACTGGCCATGGCCAGGCTTGCACAGGGTGAAACCGACGACCCTCGCACCCTGGAACCGCACTACTGTCGTCTGTCGGAAGCGGAGTTGAACGCCCGTTAAGTTTCTACAGGTTCCCTACGGAACTATCCGGCTCGCCTAGCGGCATGCACCCTTGCCCAACAAGATGCTAACGGTATCACCACTGGAATTAGAAACGGCCAGATCCAGCATGCCGTCGGCGTTGAAGTCTCCCGTCGTGACACCCATGGAACTTCCGCCGGTAGCGAACTCGCCGCCGGCGACAAAGGTTCCCGTACCCTGCCCCTGGTTGCCGAGGCCCTCAAATATCTGAACGCCATCCTTCCCCGCAGTTGCAACTGCCAGATCGAGAATACCGTCGGAGTTGAAATCACCCACGGCGATCCCTCGTGGTTTGCTTCCGACTCCCGTTCCGAAATCGGTCTTTGGCCCGAAGGATCCGTCTCCAATGTTCAGCAGAACACTTACCGTGCCGCTATCCAAGTTGGAAACAACCAGGTCCGGTTCTTCGTCTGAGTCGAGGTTTGCTGCAACGACGCAAACTGGACCGCTCCCAACACCGTAGTCCACTGCCACCGCGAATGTCCCGTCCCCTTTGCCCCCGGAGCTGTTTCCCAACAGAACGCTGACCTTGTTTGCACTCTGGGCGGCAGCTGCCAGATCGAGGGCGCCGTCGTGATTGAAGTCGGCCGCGGCGATCCAGAACGTACCGTCGGCGGCAGCGTAGTTCGCGATGGGCCCGAACCCTCCAGCCGGATCGGCGAGCAAAACGCCGACCACATGCTGGTCGTCGCTTGCGACGGCCAGATCCAGATGTCCATCCTGGTTGAAATCGGCCGCCAGCATGCCCCTGGCCGATCCCCCGACATCGTTCGAAATCGGCGAATCGAATGTGCCATCACCCACACCTCCACTGCCATGGCCCAGCAAAAGGCTGATATCTTTCGAATCGATGTTAGAGACGGCAAGGTCGAGGATGCCGTCGCCGCTGAAGTCACCGTGAACGATGGCAGACGGAGAGTCGCCGGCGGAATAAGTGGTCATGGCCGAAAAGGTTCCGTCGGGCCGGCCTCCCGGCCGGTTTGCCAGGAACACACCGGCCTGTTTGAAGTTGTTAATAGACACGGCGAGGTCCGGTGCTCCGTCGTTGTTGAAGTCGCCAGATGTGATGGATGAAGGATCTCCTGCCGCCGGGCAGTTCATTGCGTCCTCGAATGTCCCATCTGCCTGACAGCACGGAGTAACCGGTTTATTATCACACTTGTGGCTTGTACACACATCCGTTGTACAAGGATCTCCATCGTCACATTCGGTGCTGGACAAGCATTCCCCGCCGCAGTTGGAATCCTCATCATCCGTCCATCCGTCGCAGTCGTCGTCCTCGCCGTTGTTGCAGGTCACGTCCCCGGGCGGTCCCTCGTCTCCGCAGCATTTCGACTGGGTGCAGCACAAGCCCTCGATACAAGCCCAACCTTCGGGACAGTCCCGGTCCGGGCAATCGCTGTGGCGGCACTCTCCCCAGGAACACTGCAAGGACGCTTCGCAGTCTGCGCCCACTTCGCATTTGTCTCCTTCTCTTCCCGAGCCGGAGCCGTTTCCACAGTTTGCAATCAGGGGAGACAGAGCAATAATCAATACCGGCAAGATTTTCATGAAATCCCTTTCCTCGGACCTTCGCCTCCAGTCCCCTAGCACTCCCAGGGGCTGCACCCGCCTGTCTGGTAGCACTACTGATAGGTGCACTGCCAAGGCTCGCCGGCCGGGTGATCGCAGTTTTGTGTTCCCACGCAGTAACGGAAGCAGGAGCCGCCACACACACCCGGGCAAGTTGAACCGGAACCGTTTTCCACGATGTCACATGAACCGGAGCTCCCGCAATTGCACGCGCCGAACACACAATCGCTTCGGCAGGTCATGGAACCGCATTCGCCGCAAGACCAGACCTCGTTGGGCGTACAAGTACCCTCGTTCTGGCACGATCCCCAATTGCATTGATCGTTGCAGGTCTGCTCGCCGCACTTGGTGCCGCAGCCCCTTTTGTTGCCCGGAACGCAGCCGCTCTCTCCCTGGCAAGGGCCCCATGTCTGATCCGGCTGGCAGGTTTCGGTGCCGGAGTTGCAGCGCCCGCATGGTTGCGTGTCCAACGGCGTGCAGCCAGCCGACGAACCGCTGCAGTTGCCACTGGTGCAGGTGTCGTCTATCGTGCCCGGATTGCCGTCGTCGCATGCCCGCCCCTCGCACTCCGGATCGGCGCAGTCGGCCAGGTTGTCACAGTCGTTGTCACGGCCGTCAGCGCACGACAGCTCTTGGCCCTCGTCGGGTACGCAGGCTGCGGCCTTGCAGTTGCCCTGATCGCAAACGAGGTCCTGCGGGCAGTCTGCATCGGTTTCGCATACGCAGCGACCTTCTACGCACTCCGTGGCCACGCAGTTCTCATTCTCACACACCTGTCCCTCGGCGCAGTCCCCCGTGGCGCAGTCCTCCGCCCAGCATAGGCCGTTGGCGCATTGTTGGCCCGGCAGGCAAACGACCTCGGCGCAGTTGCGCTCGACGCAACGGTCCTCGTAACATATCTCTCCCGGGTCACAATTCTGATCGACACAACCGGGCGGATAACAGTACCCGTTTGCGCAGACCAGGCCCGCCCCGCATACCACTCCATCGCAGGTGCGTTGCCGGCACTCGTCCTCTATGCACACTTCACCGTAGTTTATGCATTTCTTGGTCTGGCAATCTTTCGGATAGCAGTGCCCGTTCGCGCAGGCCTGGTCCGGCGGACAGATCACATCCGCACAGCTGCTCGGCAGGCACACTTCGTCTATGCAGATCTCCCCGAGCCCGGGACACGGACGCGTGTCACAATCATCTGGATAGCAAAGCCCCTCCACACATACGTAACCGTCCTTGCAGAACATATCCGGACAGCGCGCAATGATGCATCTACCGTCTTCGCAGGTCTTCACTCCCGGACAATCGATATCCACAGCACACTCGCTCGTGTCGCCGGAGCAGCAGGCTACTCCCAAAGCGAGTATGATCGCCATCAGGATCGCTCTCTCGTCCTCACTTTTCATGAGAAAAAGAATCATGGGATTCCACCTTTCTTGGACGCCGGTGTCGCCGTCTTCGCAATAGGGCGAATCCAAAGAGAAGCAAAAGCCCGGCCAGGGTCGACTGCACCGTCCCTGCTGCGCGCTTGCCGCAAGCACAGCCCTGATCAGCTTGTTTCACTTCGCCATCACCGCCGTCTCCGAAACCTCCGTCCGGAGCCCCGGGAACGCACTCCCCCCAATCTCCCCACGAGCAATCTGTCTGACACGACCGCTCCTGGTAACCACCGTCACAAGGCTTCGCATCGACACTGTCCGGCTCACAAGCACCCTCGTTCATGCAATCCTGCCAGGCCTGCCAGCTGCAGCCGTCGCACAGGCGGATCTGCACGCCGCAGAATCCACAGGAACGTGAATCCGGAGGATCGGCTGGATCGCATTCACAACCCGAGGCCGGTTCGATCTTGACCGCGTCGAAGACGATCGTGCGCTGAGACTCACGCGTATTGTCCTCCAGCTTGACCCACTGGTCGCCGCCCTGTGCGAATACGTATCGTCCCAGATCCAGCCAGTCATCCGCCAGGCTGTTCTGGCTGCGATCCAATCTGGATTCGTCTCCAGCGTGCCGGATCAGGTATTTGGCTTCCCGGGAGTCCCCGGCGATCGCCGGGACGTATGCCGAGACATCGTATTCGCCACCGTCGGCGAAGGTGAGATTCCATAAAGCATAGTTGACCGGGCCGGCATCCTTGGTTGCCGTCCACAGACAGTGACCGCCATGCCCACTGGCTTCCTCGTTCCAACCCGCATCTGAGCCGAACTTCGAGAAGCACGGACCATCTTCCTCCAGAATCACCATATCCGATCCGATAACGATCTCGCAGTCGTGGGCAACCTCGCCGGAATTTTTGGAAACCATTTCTTTTCCGGGCACCAGGTCTTCGTATCCGTCGATTGGCTCCGGCACCACGCCGTTGCCACCGTAGGAGCCTTGCGTTCCCGAGCTTCCCTCGAATTTCGAGTCACGGTGAATCACGAAGTGCAGGTGCTCCCAGTTCGCGTACGGGTCGAGTTCGCCTTCGGTAGATCCCCCGAGTTCACCGATGGCCTCGCCCTTGTCGACGTGCTGGCCCTCGGACACGTAGATGGAGTTCAGGTGGGCGTAGAGGCTGATGTATTTGTGCCCGTCGGCGTTGTAATCGTGCTCGATGTAGATCCGCTGACCGTAACCGGCCCAACCGATTGTCCCCCATCCCTCCTTGACCACCGTACCGCCGGCGACGGCCAGTACCGGGCGTCCCAGGCCCCGGTTGGGACGGTTGGGCAGGATCATGTCGATGGCATGGTGATCGTTCGTCTTGTCGGACCGGTTGCAGTCCTTGTGAAGGGTCGAGCCCCCGAACTCGCCGTAGCCGGCCGTGATACGAACCAGCTCGCCTTCCTCGAAGGGCAGGCTGATATCCCAGTCGCCGGGCTTGGCCACGCAGCCGCTCTCGGGCGTTGTCAGGGCTGATGAAACACCTGGCAGACACATCAGGATGATCACGCATGCAGATGCGCTTACCCTTCTGCGTGCACTTCGCATGTCAACTACCTGTTCTCGTATCACGAACCGCTCATGATTATTTTCGACGTGGTCTTGCGGGCCTTGGCCCGCGGGTGTCGCGACCGGGTCGCCGCCCAGAACCGCGTGCTTCTCGCCTGGATCGACCGGGCGATCTGTCGTTCCTTTCGCGCCTGGGGGGAATCTCCAGCTTGCCGATAGAGACGGGCCAGACGTCGCCTTCGCGAATGCGATCGATCAGATCGGCCTCGTTTTCGATCGGGTCGATCGCCAGGGTCGCTGACTTGCCCATGGCCTCGAGATCCTGGTGACAGTTGCTGCCGCCGACGCCGGGCAGGCCGAATCCGGCCGCCAGCTCCTCGGCCAGTTCGTTGGCCAGGGTGGTGTGCCCGCCGCTGAGCACCTCGATCGCCGCGATGCCCTCGAGCCTGATGAGCTTGTCACCTGGCGATTCATCGATCGAGCGATCGTAAGGATGGGCGGCCACGATCACGCCCTTCCTGGACTGCACCGCATCTACCAGCGATCCAAAGACGATCCTGTCGCGTTCGTCAAAGCGCAGCCAGCCGGAAATCTCGGGAAGCTCGTCGGGCTCGGGCACGAAGACCAGAAAATGTCCCTGATCGGTCCGGGCCTCGAAACCGGCCAAGACGACGATTTCGGCCTCTCGCCCGAGAAGCTTGGCTTCGCTTGCCCCGGCCAGCGTGTTGACGTCGGTCAGGCAGAAACCGTCCAGCTTGCAATCCTTGGCGCGCGCCACCAGATCGGCCAGCGAAAAAGGAACGCCCTGAGTATGAGAAGAATGGACATGAAGATCGATTAGCACAAGCGCCTCCAAGGGTCTGCGTAAACGAAACGGGGCATGCTATACCACGAAGAGGGAACCCACTCAACGAGATTCGGTACTCTGGATGGGAATCAGTTTAAACCCATCCAACTTCGTCCCGGCCGATTTTTCGGCCTGTGAGAGCAATTTCTCCGGATCCATATCCAGTACCGAGAAATCTACCGGGTATATCTTGACGTCATTGCCGTCTCCCATAACCAGCAGCTTGCCGTCCGGAGAAAACCCGATCGCCACCACCTCGCTGCTGGCATCGATTTTCAAAAGCGGTTTGAAAGTACTGGACGACCACAGGCGCACGCTGTGATCGTCGCTGGCGGTGGCCAGCAGGCCGTCATCGGGCGAGAACCTGACCGAGTTGACCCATTGCTCGTGTCCGACAAGGCGGCCCTTCTCGCGCCAGCTTCCGCAATCCCATACTATGGCCAGGCCATCCTTGCCGGCCGAGGCCAGCCTGTCGCCCCGATGCGAGAAAGAAAGACCGCTTGTCCAGTCGCTGTGACCGCCGAGTACCCTGAGTTGCTCTCCCGTGTGCACATCCCAGATACGTACCGTCTTGTCCCAGCTGGCCGAAGCCAGCCGCTTGCCGTCCGGCGAGAATTCGATATTGTCGACGTCGTTCTTATGGCCTCTCAAAGTGGCCAGCCGCTTACCCGTCTCCGCGTCCCACAAGCCGATCGTCCTGTCGCGGCTCGAGGATGCCAGCATGTTCCCATCGGGCGAGAAAGTCACTCCGAATACCGCACCTGTGTGGCCTCTGAGAACGAGCCGGGCCTTCAGGCTTCGCATGTCCCAGATATACACGATCTTGTCGCGCCCGGACGACGCTAAGCTCCTGCCGTCTCGAGAGAAGGCCAGTCCGTCGATGACGTCTGTATGTCCCACGAGCGCCGCGCGCGGCCCTCCGTCGGGCAGGTTCCAGACACGCACGCTCTTGTCCCAACCAGCCGAGGCCAGCAGCTTGCCGTCCGTGGAGATGACCAGCGCATAGACTGTACCCCGGTGGCCCTTTAAAGTGAGCAGCTTGCGGCCGGGCACCAGTTGCCACAACCTGGCAATCTTGTCGTATCCGCTGGTGACCAGATCCGAGCCTTGGGCCGAGAAGGCGGCGCCGTAGACGAAGCCGCGGTGACCGACGGTAAGAAGCAACCGACCCGATGCGACCTCCCAGATCCTGGCCGTCTGGTCGTATGAGGCCGTCGCCAGCCTTCTGCTGTCGGGGGAAAAGTTCAGGCTGAGTATGCCGTCGGTGTGTCCCGTGAGAACCCGTACCGTTTTCCGGGAGCGGACCCTCCACAGGCGCACGCTTCGATCGTTGCCGGCCGAGGCCAGCAGGCGGCCATCCGCTGAAAAGGTGACGCTGTACACCTCGGCCGTATGGCCGCTAAGCACGGCCAGGGGTTTTGCGCGCGGCATTTTCCAAAGCCGCAGTGTGCGATCGTCGCCGGCCGAGGCCAGCAGCTTGCCATCCGGCGAAAAGGCCACGGCGTTAACCTTCCCGATGTGTTTGGAAAGAACCGCGCGCGTCTTGCCGCTGCCCACCTCCCAGATGCGCACCGTCCCGTCGTAGGACGCCGAGGCCAGCAGACGGCCGTTTGGCGAGAAGGCGATCCCTTGCACCTGGGATGTGTGGCCCCGCAGGGTTAAAAGCGGAGAGCCGCTTCCGGCGTCCCATAGCCTCACCGTTCCGTCATGCCCCGCCGAGGCGAGCAGCTTTCCGTCAGGGGAGAAGGCGACGTCGTAGACCCTGTCCTTGTGCCCGCGTAATGTGAATAGCTGCTTACCTGCACTGTTCCAGACGTGGATGCTGCCGTCGTAGCTGCCGGCGGCGAATATATCGCCGACGGGTGCAAAAGCCACTCGGGTGAGCACCTCGCTTGCGGCAAGCGAGCGCGCCAGTGAAGCCCGCAGGTAGAAGGAGGCCCGGTACACCTGTGAGGCCGCGTCCACCCGCAGCTCGTGACTGCGCGGGAAACGCTCTTCGAAACCCGCGTCATGGTAAGGACTCTTGGGATGAGCGGGATTGTGCAGCAGCGAGGCGGCCGAGAAGATGTTGGCCGAGAGAAATCGTTTATCCTCAGTCAGCCGGTCGGCCTTCTCGGCGTAGGCCTCCGACAGATGATAGTTGGCCACCAGGCGCTCGGCGTGCTCCTTGGCGCGAGCGGTCTGCTCCTTCTTGCGTGCCAGGCTCTCACTTTGGCGGGCCTGGGATTCGGCCCGCAGCGAGAGGGAAACCGAAACCAGCGCCCAGATCATTACGCCCAGGATCACCGCCACGGCCACGATGATCGGCTTGTGCAGTGTGGCGAACCTCTTGAGAAGCTCCCACGAGCTGTATTCGTATGCCGTTACTTTCTCGCCGGTCATGTAGGCGCCGATGTCGTCGGCCAGCTCGCGGGCCGACTGGTAGCGCCTGTTTTTATCGCGCTGCAGAGCTTTCTGAGCCACGGCCGCCAGCTCGGCGGGAGCGGCGGCGCATTGCTCTATAACAGGTTTGATCGGCTTGCGGCCGACCTTGAGCAGGATCTCCGCGCGGCGCTTGCCCTCGAAGGGAGGGTGCCCCGTCAGGATCTCGTAAAGGACGGCTCCCAGGCCCCAGACGTCCGAGCGCTCGTCGATCTCGTCGATCTCTCCCTTGGCCTGCTCGGGGCTCATATACGAAGGCGTGCCCATGGCGGCGCCGGCTGTGGTTTGCTCGACGTTTTCGTCCTGGAGGATCCTGAGATCTCTCTTGATGTCGCGGGCTCCGATATCGCGCTTGCCGCGAACCTTGGCTATTCCCCAGTCCAGCAAGACCGTCTCGCCGAACTCACCGACCATGACGTTGGATGGCTTGATGTCACGGTGGACGACGCCGCGGCTGTGGGCATAGGCGATAGCCTTGCAGATGTCCCAGAAGGCCCCCATCAACTTCATCCGCTCTTGCAAGGCGCGGCAGTCTGCGAGCTTCTGGGCCAAGGTCTGACCGCGGACCAGGCGCATGGTATAGTAGAGTGTACCGTCATTGCGGCGGCCGACCTCGTAGACCGGGACGATGTTGGGATGTTCGAGCTGGCCGGTGACCCGCGCCTCGCGAAGGAAGCGCACCACGCCCGGAATAGAGTGGGGACTGGCCCAGGGTGAGGTCGATTCGCCTTCGGCGCGATCGGGCAGGAGCTCTTTAAGCGCCACGTCCCGGCCGATGTGTGCGTCTGAGACAAGCAATACCCGCGCCTGGCCGCCGCGCCCGTGCACTCCATGAATAGTGTAGCGGCCCGGTTGCTCAGGTGTGACCGCCCCGATGGTGTCGTCCACCGACGCCGTGGGTTCGACCTGCGTCTGGTCACCCTCGATCGGCGACGACGGCGCCGCCGCCCCCACCGTGCCCAACTGGTCGGAGAGCATCTTGTCTATCTCGGCTTCGATTTCACGGCGCTGAACCGCGCTGATGACACCGTCGGCCTCGAGCCTGTCGGCCAGTGAAACTCCGCCCTGGCCCAGGCAGGCGGTCGCGGCGGCGGCGACCCGGGCCGGGGATGCGTACCCGCGGGCGATTACGCTCGTGGCAAACAGCAGTTGTTCATCCGGTTCAAATAGCATCTGGTGTGGTCAGCATACTCCAAAAGGGAAGCAAGCTGAAACTTTCTTGGATGCCGGCGATCAGCCGGTCGGTCCCGGCTGAAAACTTGACCCTGGTAGGATAATGTAGTATAAACAACTACAGATGGATACATTGCTGTAAGCCTTTGAAAACCAAAGGAGTCAGTCATGGCCCAATCTGATGTTACCGTATTTATGGAAAATCTGAAGATGTGGGATCGCCCCCCGGTGGGGACGGAGTTGCCGGTCGTGCTGCGCCTGGAAGACAACGTCGACAAGATCGTCGACGAGATGTTCGATAACTTCTGTGATTTACAGCTCGACCGGACGTACGCCATGGTGGGGAATTGCTAGCCACCGCGATCTGAGCATCTTTTCCCGATGATCGCGCCGATCTCGGCAGATCACGATTGATCTTCTCATCCCATCTTGTTATAAGTATTTCCCGAATACGGCACTGGTTCGATATCTAGAGCAACGGCTTGTATTCTGGCAAATACCTGGTCAGACAACTTGTAAGGAGGTTGAGGCATGATCAAGTTCGGGAATAGTAACCTGCGGGCTCCGAAGTGGACTCGTCCGGTCTACCTCGTTGCCGCGGGCATGTCAGATTTTCGAAAGCTATACCCCGAGAAGAAACTCGAGGAGATCACCATGATGGCCTTCAAGATGCTTCTCGAGGAGAACGACCTGAAGATGGATCCGCTCGATGTCAAGGGCCTTATCAACTTCGCCTGCTACGGTGAGTTCGCCGATCACTTCCAGGATCAGCTCCTGTGCGAGGCCAAGGTGCACGACTACCTGGGCCTCGATCCGCTCTTCAATCTGGGAATAAAAACCGGCGGCGCGACCGGCGGCAGCACCATCCTGACTGCGGCCGCCACCGTGGCCGGTGGACTTTCAGACTGCACCCTGGCGCTGGGCTGGGAGCGTATGGACGAGGTGACCACCTGGACCGGCAACTACTACATCGCCTCCGCGGCCTGCAAGGACTTCGAAACGCGCCTGGCCCGTAACTACGCCTCCTACTACGCGCCCATGGCCAGACGCTTCCAGGAGATGTACGGGGTCGACGAGCGCGTACGGGCCGAGATCGCCGTCAAGAACCGCGGCTATGCCTGCTCGTCGCCCTTTGCCCAGTCACCGGGCAGGCACACCGTCGAGGAGGTACTGGCGGGCGATATCGTCTCCGACCCGCTCAGGTTCCTCGAGTGCTGCGTGATGTCGGTCGGCAGCGCGGCCGTACTGGTCTGCTCGGAGGAGGTGGCTTATAAGCTGACCGACAAGCCCGTCAAGTTTTATACCGCCGGCGGCAGCCACACCTTGCGAACCGGCGACCGGCGCCCGATGCAGATCCCGTTACTGCCGAACGAGAAGGCTTCCGACTACGATAAGCTGTACGCCGATATGGAGAAGCAGGACGGCCGCTGGCCCGGGTTCGAGAGCTTCGCGGCGACGCGCTTCGCGGCCTACCTGACCTACAAGATGGCGGGCATCGAAAACCCGATCGAAGACCTCGACCTGGTTGAGACCCACGACGCCTTCACCATCTCCGATCTGCAGACCTACGGCGACATCGGCCTGACGCTCTACGGCCAGGAGCAAGAGTACATCAAGTCGGGCGAGTGCTACCTGAAAAACCCCCACACCGGCAAGCCGGGCAGGTGCCCTTCGAACCTTTCGGGCGGACTGCTGGGGACTATGCATGCGGTGGGCGCGACCGGCATCTTCTCGTGCAGCGAGGTATTGTGGCAGATCCAAAACAAGTACGACAAGTTCCACGGCGATCCCAAGATGTGGGAGCGCTACGGCAAGAAGAAGCCCGACGACTGGGAAAGCCTGCAGGTTGCCGATCCGTGCCGCGGATTGTATGTCTCGCATGCCGGGGTGGGCAGCCACGTAACAACCGGCGTACTCGAGAAGGCCTGGTAGGACGGAGGATGTCATGAACGAAATGGTCAAGCTGAACACGACGAAATCCGAGATCAAGGAAAAGAACGACGCCTGGGTGCTCACCTGGCCGCGGGTCGGCGACGCGCGCGGCTCGCACCACCACACCTACGGGCAGTTGACCCCCTATTTCAAGGGGCTGGTCGAGGGACGCCTGATGGGAACGCGCTGCACCAATCCCGGCTGTCCGATCTCGAAGGGCGCTGGCGAAATCTGGCTGCCGCCGCGGGCCGACTGTCCCGACTGCCACGCCAAGATGGAGTGGGCCGAGGTCAAGAAGCCCGAGGGATACATCTACACCTACACTTTCGTGGAGCGCGGCGGCACCGGGCTGGAGATCGAGTGTCCCTACTACCAGATAGACGTGAAGCTCCCCGGCGTGTGCACCATGGTCAAGAGCTGGCTTGTAAACCGCGACAAGAAGGTCAAGATAGGCGATAAGGTAAAAGCGCGCTTCAGGACGGGCGCGGAAGCCACCAATACCTGTCTCGATCTCTGCTGGGAACTCGCCTGAGAATCATGGGCTTTCGGTTTTAACGCTGAAATCAGGCCATTTGACTTTCCTGGTCAGGAACATCAATAGCGCCAGGACGGCGAACAGTGTCCAGGAGCCCACCAGCAGTGCGTAGCGCTCCTCGTTGAGGATGAAATACAAAATGGCGTAGAGTGCCGCCAGTCCGCCGCCGCAGAACAGTGCGTGTCTGGTGGTTGCCAGGATTGCGCGGGTATAGCCGGTAACCAGCACGATCGCGGAGGCGCTGGCTATCAGGTATGACCAGGAAAACGGAATGTGCTCTGAGCAAGACAGCAGCAACAAGTAAAACAGGACCAGGGCACAGCCGACGAAGAGATACTGAACCACGTGAATGTGAAGGCCGCTGATCACTTCGAAGAGGAAAAAGACCGCGAAGGTCAAGACGATGATCAGCAGAGCATACTTGATGGATCGGGTGATGATCTGATAGAGCGAAACGTCTTGCACCAGACGCAGACCGACTGACGGGAATCCGGCAAGCGGCAGGCCCTTGAGCGGGTAGGGAAAAGAGAATCCCAAAACAGAGTATTTCCAGCGGGCTTGAAAACCCGTCTGGCCCACGTTTCTCTGGTTGGGCAGGCGATCGCCGGCAAAGCTCGGGTTGCGCCAGTTGGATGCCAGATGCAGCATTACGTTTTTGGCGATCGGCCTGAGCATGAACTCGACCGAGCCCATGACTGTCAGGTGCGCCGAAAAAGAAAAGTCGTCAGCGATCATGGCCTCGAGCATGTCGAGTGGCAGTGAGTATACAAGTATCCTGGCGCCGCCTATCTGTACTGGGCGACCGGCGGGGATTGCCGTTTGCGTGCCCTGTTCGTTCTCGAGGGTGACCTGTATCCTGGGCCGGCCGCCGTAGTCAGGCAACCTGCCCGCATCTCCGTAATCCAGCAAGAAGACCAGGGATGCCTTTTGCCAGTCGAGCTGCTGCTTGTTCTTATCCAGTTGGATGGAGCCCTTGATGTCGAAGTCGCCTTCGTAGGTGGGATAGCGAAAGATCCCCCGGTAACGTTCGAGGGCGACAAGCCTGCCTTCGGTCTCGATATTCTCCGGGGCATAGGCGTAGTTGACTTCGCCGTCTATGGAAGGCACCAGCATGAGAGGTCCTTCGATCCTGACGCCGCCGCCCCACTTGCGGCCCATCTCCGCCTGCACCTGCCTCATGCGAATGTTGCGCTCGGCGATCAGGTCTTCGATGAACTGGATCGGGATCCACATCAGGCCGCAAAGGCAGGCAATGGCGAAAGCCTTGATCGTGCCCCGGTTAGTGAGGATTTGTTGCAAAGTAGGCACACTGGTTTTCATGCAGGCACCCTCCTTGTTCGCATGCACCCGTACAGGCCGGCAAGCAGCAAGGAGCGTGCCAAGCGGACAGATCGTTCACTGAGCCGCTGCAGCAATAGTTTTTCGCAATCACCCAAAGAGCGCCCGTGTCCAGCCGTCCACGGCAGGCGGTGTCGATGTGTCATTTTAGCCCGGATTTCCCAGTTGGGTCTCTATATGTAGTATAAAGAACCATGCAAACACCGCATGAACACTGTCGTAAAACGCTCTCGGGAACGCAGAAAGGGAGATTTCCGGTGGGTGAAAGACAAAACGGCGCTCTCAGGCCCGATTTCGACCGATCCTTGAAGCTTGAATTCCATGGATCGAAGATCACATCCGACGCTGGGCTCCTCGCCTATCGTGAGCTGGATGACGCCTTCGGCCTTACCGAATCTCGGTGGCTCAAAGTTGCTCGACTGGCGAACTGGTTCAAACGTCCGTCATTCGATGACAGCTATGCTTCGTCAGTCGGTGTACAGCCGACTTGCCGGTTATGAGGACACCAACGACGCAGAAAGACTCGCTGTCGATCCGACGATGCGGACCTTGGTCGGTGGGCGTGCCAAGAAGAAGAGTGCTGCCTCGGTCAGCCAAATGAGCCGCTTCGAGACCGACGAGCTGACCCACCAGAGAAACCTCGACGCTTTGTTGGTGCTGCAGGGGCAGTGGATTGACCGCGTCCATGAGCGGAAGCCGATCCGTGAGATCATCCTGGACCTTGGGTAAGCTTCATCGTGACCAACCTCAAAGGATCTTCCAAGTCAGTGACAAAGTTCTACAACGGTCGAGGTGTTGCGGAGCAATGGATCAAAGAGGGCAAGAACGCGGTCAGATGGACGCGGTTGTCCTGCCACTGGTTCGAGGACAATCAGGTGCGGCTTCAGCTCTTCGCGCTGGCGTACAACCTGGG
>DATKYQ010000078.1:0-89120 GCA_035528415.1 Myxococcota bacterium
CGGTTCCCTTGTCAAGCAAAATATACACATTTACATGGCTACACAATTCACTTCAAATTGACGCGTAATCAGCAAAAGGACACACTACTACTGGACTTCAGCCTTGTTGACTTGTCTTGGTTATAGGGAACTTCGGTCTAATAATTGGGACCCTCAACAATTGGGGTATCCGCCTGACTTGTCAGTAAGCAGAGGACTCGGGCACGAAGTTGGCTACGAAGGGGGCCAGGCGACAAGTGATCGGCTTGGGAATCTGATTTCTGTCCGAATCCAGGCGCAGGTAAGATACTTTGCCCAGTTCAACACCGGTTACGGTGACCAGCATGCGGTAAGAACCCGAGCAGACCTTGGCGAATGTTTTCAGAAATACTTCCTTGGACAGGACCCGTGGGGCCCCGTAAGGTTGACCGTCTATGTCGATCCCGACATATCTGATTTCTGTATCTGATTCATCTTCGACCAGCAAATTCATTACCCAGACCTCGCCGGGGATCGGCAACTGATAACCAAACACCATTTCTTCTTCGGTGCCGGTTTGACCCGCTAGTGCGGCTGGTCCAGTGACTTCTGTTACCTGGGGCGTGCCCATTATGCCGGCTACGAAATCCTCGACACCCGGAAAACTGTCCAGATCAAAGTCGTTTTTCCAAAAAGTGCCGCCCGACGAGTTCATTCGGCTCGAAAATGAATTGCCTTGCTGGTGGCGGGCCGAAAAACGGATTTGCTGATCGCCGACTTGCAGATCTTTTGAAACGCTGACCCCGGTGCTGATGACGGCCTGGGACCCGAAGGCCTTGGTCAGCCGTTCGAGGGAGATACCCTGGAGAGCCCCCTCGGTCGAGCCAGCGGCGCTCGGCTGAGAGCGGCTGGGCAATGGTAGACGAACCGTTTCGGCGGCCTGGGTCATTTGCGCCTTTTCGATCAAATGCGACAAGTGAATTTCCAGATCTACTTTCTGAGGAAATTCCCCGAGGTCAATCGGCACGTTTCCGAGCGAGATCGAAGGAATGTTCGATGAGTGCGGCTCGACCCTTACGGCGAAAAGACCACGTTCGTCGCCTTCAAGGATGACCGAGCTCATGATATCCAGCTCGATCCTGGCGATGAGCACAATTTGCTCGGCGTCCAGGCTGGCCTGCAATCCATATTGCTGGATTTGCTTTTCCTGAAGCTGAACCGCGGCCGCACGCCGGTTGAGCACGACTTGGAGTTGTTCGATCAAGACCGCCAGGCGATCAAAGTCGTAAAATTGAATCGGCTTGATTCTGCTCATTGCCGGTGGGCTTATCATTCTCATGCAATCGTGGCCTTCGACCATGAACTGGATTTTGGCTATGTTTTGCCGGTTGCATGGGTTGACTAGTTGAGCCGGGGGTTTGATGGCAATCTCACCTTCGAGGTTGAAGCCATCGTTCGCCGGCTGGGTCTGAATGCCCAGGGCCAGAAGTTTGCGCCGCGCGATCTGATTGAGCCGCTCTTTCGGGATTCGTTCTTCGGTCATGCTGTCAGGCCTCACTCCTAATGTGCCGTTCCAGATCTGCGGGCTCCGGGATAGCAGATGACTGCTGGCTCGTCAATGGAATATCGGACATGCATGCTGGGGGTGTGTCCGATTTTAGGACACGCTCGGGGCCGGGGAGTCTCCCGCCGGTGGCTAACTCCTTGGAAAGATTACACCCGCTTTTCTGGCACGCGGCTTGCTTGTGATTCTGCGTGGCTTTCGTAAGGAGGAACGATGCTTTCTCGGGTGTACTCTGCCGCGGTTCTGGGAGTAGATGCTTTTCGCGTCGACGTCGAGGTCGATTTGGCCCGCGGGCTTCCCAACTTTGCCACGGTCGGACTGGCGGAAGGCGCGGTCAAGGAGAGCCGCGTGCGGGTGGAATCGGCCTTGAAAAACTCGGGACTCGATTTTCCCCAACGGCGTATCACCGTCAACCTGGCCCCGGCCAACGTGCGCAAGGCAGGCAGCGCCTTCGACCTGCCGATTGCCCTGGGCCTGGTTTCTTCTTCGGAGAAACTCGACGCTAAGATGCTCTCGTCGACTCTGGTGGTCGGCGAGTTGGGACTCGACGGTGAGGTGCGCCGTATTCCGGGAGCCATGTCGATGGCCGTCATGGCTAAAGAGTCCGGCTTGACCGAAATGGTTTGCCCGGCCGACTGCGCGGCCGAGGCCGGTGTGGTCGGCGAGTTGAACGTCCTGCCTGTAAGAAATTTCCGCCAGGTGGTCGAGCATTTTACCGGGCGCGAGTTTCTCGAACCCATCGAAGTGGATCCCGAGGCCGCCCTCGGTGGAGGCTCGAGCTACTCGGTGGATTTCTCGGAGGTCAAGGGACAGGCGCACGTTAAAAGGGCGCTCGAGGTGGCTGCGGCCGGGGGACACAACCTGTTGATGCTGGGCCCGCCGGGCTCGGGGAAGACCATGTTGGCCAGGCGCTTGCCGACCATCCTGCCGCCTCTGAATTTCCAAGAAGCAATCGAGACCACCAAGATCTACTCTATCATGGGCATGACCCCGGCCGGCGCTTCGTTGATCGGATCGCGCCCCTTTCGCGCCCCGCACCACACGGTTTCGGACGCCGGCCTGGTGGGCGGCGGCAGCATACCGCATCCCGGCGAGGTCTCGCTGGCGCACAACGGCGTGCTGTTTCTCGACGAGTTGCCCGAGTTCCGAAGGCACGTGCTCGAGGTGTTGCGCCAGCCTCTGGAGGACTCGTTCGTGACCATCTCGCGGGCGCAAATGGCGGTTACCTTCCCGGCTAGGATCATGTTGGTGGCGGCCATGAACCCGTGTCCCTGCGGTTACCTGACCGATCCGGCCCACGTGTGCCTATGCTCGCCGCAGACCATCCGGCGCTATCGCTCCCAGGTCTCGGGGCCGCTGCTGGATCGAATCGATATCCAGGTCGAGGTGCCGGCCGTGCCCTACCGCGACCTGATGCAGCGTCCCGGAGGAGAGTGCTCGTCAACGATCCGCGAAAGGGTGATCGCGGCGCGCCTGATCCAGCAGCAGCGCTTCGCGGGCGAAGAAGGCATCGCCTGCAACGCACAGATGCCGCCCGCCTGCATGCAACGTTTCTGTCGTCTCGGAAAAGAACCCCGCGCTCTGCTGGAGAAGGCGGTCAAACACCTCGGCTTCAGCGCCCGGGCCATCGATCGCATTGTCAAGGTGGCCCGGACGATAGCCGATCTGCAAAACGAAGATGAGTTGTTGACATCCCACCTGGCCGAGGCGATCCAGTACCGCAGCCTGGATCGCATAGTCGGCCGCTGACTATGGAAGGGGCAGAACGATGGGAAAGATAAAAGACAAGATCGAGAGCGTGGCCGCGGCGCTGGCGACGATCGAGAAGCAGTTCGGCAAGGGCGCCATCATGCGCCTCGGCGATCAAGATGTGGTCGATCACCCGGTAACGCCGAGCGGTTCGCTGGCACTCGATGCGGCGCTGGGTATCGGCGGTTATCCAAAGGGACGCCTGGTGGAGATTTATGGTCCGGAGTCGTCCGGCAAGACCACGCTTGCACTGCACGCCATCGCCGAGGCCCAGAAGGCAGGCTGCATCGCCGCTTTCATCGACGCCGAGCACGCCTTCGACACGAACTACGCCGCGCGGCTGGGCGTCAAGACGGACGACCTGCTGGTCAGCCAGCCGGATAACGGCGAGCAGGCCCTGGAGATCGTCGACATGCTGGTGGCCGGGGGGGTGGACATGCTGATTGTCGACTCGGTGGCCGCCCTGGTTCCGCGGGCCGAGATCGAGGGCGAGATGGGCGACAGCCACATGGGCCTGCAGGCCCGCCTGATGAGCCAGGCCATGCGCAAGCTGACGGCCCATGTGGCGCGCAAGATGGCCACCGTTATTTTCATCAACCAGATCCGCTATAAGATCGGCGTCATGTTCGGCTCGCCGGAGACGACCACCGGCGGCAACGCCTTAAAGTTCTATGCCTCGATACGCCTGGATATCCGGCGCATCGGCGCAATAAAGCGCGGCGACGAAATCACCGGCAATCGCACGCGGGTCAAGGTGGTCAAGAACAAGATGGCCCCGCCGTTCAGAACCGTGGAGTTCGACATCATCTTCGGCAACGGTGTCTGCCGGGCCTCCGAGGTGATCGACATGGCGCTGGAGGCGGGAGTCCTGGAGAAAAGCGGGAGCTGGTTTTCGCTGGGTGATCGCCGCCTGGGGCAGGGCCGCGAAGCCGTCAGGGACATGCTGCGCGCCGACGCCGGGATGCTTGAAAGCCTGGAGTCCGATCTGCAAAACGCCCGGGCAAAGGAGCAAGGAGCCGCCTGATGGATTCGACCCAGGCACTCAATACCGAGCCCGGGGCGCCCACGCGCAGGCTGCCTTGCCTTGTGGTTGTGCGCGGGAGGGAGGCTGGGCGCATAGTTCCCTTGCAGCGCGCGCGCATGTTGCTCGGAAGGAGCGACGAAGCCTGTATCCGCCTGGAGGACAGGGGAGTCTCGCGCAGCCACGCGCGCCTGAGGCTCAAGGGCGGCAAGGTGATCATTGAGGACATGAGCAGCACCAACGGCAGCTGGATAAACGGGCGCCGGGTGCGCCGTGCCGAACTGAAGGACGGCGACCAGCTACAGTTCGGCGCCTGTTGCCTGACCTTCAGGCTGAACCACCCCGACGAGGGCCGCTTACTGAGGTCGCTTTACTTGCGCGCCACCCGGGACGCGCTGACCTCGTTATATAACAGGTCGAGTCTGACAGACAGGTTGGCGCGCGAGTTGGAGAGACACAAACGTTACCGGCACGGGCTGGCTGTCTTGCAACTCGACCTGGATCATTTCAAGCGCATCAACGACAGCTTCGGCCACGCCAGCGGCGACCAGGCGCTGGTAGCCGTGGCGCGTACGCTGATCTCGTGTCTCAGGGCCAGCGATTTGGCGGCCAGGGTGGGAGGGGAGGAGATGGTGCTGGTTCTTCCCGAGTGCGGCCCGGTCCAGGCGCGGGCCATAGCCGAGAAGGTGCGCGCGCAGATAGAGGGTATTTGCCTGATACAGGCCGGCAAGAAGGTTCCCTTGACGGTCTCGATTGGAGTGGCCAGCGCCGACGACAAGAACCCCGACCCGGCCGCACTCCTGGCCGCGGCCGACGCGGCCTGCTACAAGGCCAAGCGGGCCGGCCGCAATCGGGTATGTTGAAAGTAGCAGTTGGGTTTACGCTCGCCTTTTCAAATCCGGCGAGCCATGTCTTTTGCCCTGGATCTGTCAATAAAAACGTCTTGACAGTACAACGTTGTAACGTTATACTGTCATCGAATGGAGGTGAATCATGAGTAACTTGACTAAACGGGCGACTGTGTACCTCGAGCCCGAGTTGCACAGGGCATTGCGCCTGAAATCCATCGAGACATCGCGCTCGATGTCGGATCTCATTAATGATGCAGTACGTGATGAACTGGTGGAAGATGCGGACGACCTCGCCGTATTCGATGCGCGCAAGAAAGAACCCCTGCTCGCTTTCGAGGACTTCCTGAAAGAACTGAAGCGCAATGGCACAATATGAGATCGTCTTCAGGAAATCGGTTTCAAAAGACCTTGGCAAGATTCCGAAAAAGGATGTCAGGCGAATCCTCGGGGTAATTCGGGAACTGGCGCACGATCCTCGGCCTCCGCATTCCATGAAGCTCTCTGGTCAAGAAAAATACCGTCTGCGCTGCGGAGTTTACCGGGTTCTCTATGAAATCCTGGACAGGCGGCTTGTCATATGTGTTGTTAAAGTCAGACACAGAAAAGATGTGTATCGCTAGGGCCGCACTCTTACATTTTCCGCACGTGCGCTGGTGAACGCAAGACACCGGTTGGTGTGAAGTCGCACGTGGCGGCGTGCGCTGCATTGAGGCCCCCGCTGTACTACGCTTCACCGCTCACCCGCCGAATCAGTGAATACCGGCTCGAAATGTAATTAAACTTAGTTAATACAATTTGTTGCAGTTTGAGACGAGTATCCCGAACGGTAACTATTCCTGTTCGGCTTCCTGTTCGGCTGGCACCCCGAGTTGGCACCGAAATTGCGTAGAGAATACTCGACTCTGACCGGTTCTACAGGAGGATACGACTTGCAAACGCGACCTAAGGTTGGGATCGAATCGATTTCCGTGCACGTTCCGCGATATTTCGTCGATCTGAAAACGCTGGCAGCAGCGAACGGCGTTGACCCAGACAAGTATTACCACGGCCTGGGCGGAAGACGCATGGCCGTCGTCGCCCCGGACGAAGATCCTGTCACCATGGCAGTAGAGGCAGCCCGAGCGCTCATCGAGCGCAATGATCTCGCCGCCGGGCGGATCGGCTTGCTGGTAGTCGGCACCGAATCGGGTGTCGATGGCGCCAAGCCCATCGCTGCCTACGTCCACGGTTTACTGGGCCTATCGGGCGAATGCCGCACTTTCGATGCCAAGCACGCCTGCTATAGCGGGACCGCGGCCCTGCGCATGGCGGCAGACTGGTGCATCGTACACGGCGGGCAGCCCAGAAACAAGGCGCTCGTCATCGCGACCGATATTGCGCGCTACGACGAAGGCTCCGCGGGCGAACCCACTCAGGGCGCGGGAGCGGTGGCCATGCTGGTCGGCGACAGGCCGCACGCCCTGGAACTCGACCTGCATCACGAGGCCGTGTTCTCACGCGAGGTGATGGATTTCTGGAGACCGAACTACCGTGCTAGCGCCCTGGTCGACGGGAAAACCTCGATTTCGAGCTACCTTTGCGCCCTGGAAAACACCTACCGGGCGCATCGTGCCGCCTCCGGGCTCAGCTGGGATGACTACGAGTATCTTCTGTTTCACGTTCCATTTCCCAAGATGGCTTTAAAGGCCTTTCGCGTGTTGTACGGGCTGGAGCGGGACGGAAAGGCGGACGAGGAGTTCGATCTGCGCTCCGGTCCGGCTCTGTGGGCCAACCGCGAGTTGGGCAACATCTACTCGGGATCGCTGTATCTCTCGCTGGCAAGCCTCCTGGAGAGGGGAGAGCGCAGAGTCGAGGGGGCTCGTATCGGCCTGTTTTCGTACGGCAGCGGCTGTTGCGCGGAGTTCTTCAGCGGGCGCCTCGGGCTCGATTCGAAGAAGTGGGCCGAAAAGATAGGCATCGGTGCGGGACTGGCTAGGCGAACAGAACTGTCATACGAGCAGTACCGGGCCTTTCGGAAGAACGGCAACGCCATGGCTTGCGATGGATCCTATCTGGGCGATCCCCAAGGCGCGGCTTTCGGGAGGCTTCGCAAAGTGTTCTACTGTGGCATTCGCGACCACCGCCGTTTGTACTTCGTCAACGAGGCGGAGGTCGTCCGGCACCCGGGAACCGAGCGCCGGCTACGTCGTTCGAGCGTGGCCGTTTGAAGACCGCCGGGCGTACTCGGCCAGCGCCCAGATCGGAAAGTAGCGCCGGTAGTTTTCGTAGTTGATCAACGTGGTCTTGTTGAACACGCCGACCAGGGGCTCCTGCGGCCAGTCTCCGCTCGCGAGTTGGCGCTCGAGAAGAAAATACGCCGCCCGACGGGCCGGCGCCGTCGTGGCCAGCCCGCAGCGCGACAGGGACAGCAGAGCCCAGGCCGTGTTGACAGCCCGGCTGTCGGTGCTCCTGATGTAGCGCCTCCGCGTGCAACTACGCCAGTCTTCTCCCCAGCCCCCGTCAGGGTTTTGGCGCCCGATCAAGAATCCGCACGCCCGCCTGAGCTCGGGCGCGTTCTCGGGCGCGCCCGCGGCCAGCAAACCCCAGGTGCCGAACCAGGTGCCGTAGGTGAAGCACACGGCCCACGAACCTTCCCAACTGCCGTCCGCTCTCTGACGCTTCTTGATAAAATCTGCTCCCCGGCGCAGCGCGCGATCGATCTTTGCGTCGAATCTGCCGGCGAACCGTGTTTTTGCCCGCACCAGAGCCTGCATGCAGGCACTGGTGCACTCGACGTAGGAATAATCAACCATGATGTCGCCGAAGACCTGGGAAGGGTTGAGAAGCTCGAGCCAGGCGCCGCCGCGCTGCCGCTCATAGCTGGACCAACCTCCGTCCCCGTTTTGGAAAGACAGAATCAGCTTGACGCTGTCTGCCAGCAAGTCCTCGTCGATCGAGTCGCCGGTGAATTTTTCAAGCTCTACGGCGGACTTGAAGCCCTCGGAGGTGCAATCGGTGATCGGCCAGCCATGCGCGCGATTGCTGAAGGGCCAGCCACCCCGGCAGCGGTGGCGATGATAGCTGTCATGCTCGGGTGTGTCTTTCAGGATTTGATTGTTCTTGATGTAGCCGAAGGCCGCGCGCAGCGTGTCCGCGTAGCGCCCGCCCAATCCCGTCGAAAGGATTGCCTGGGCCGAGAAGGCCGTGTCCCACAGGGCGGTCGAGTTGTAGCCGTTGACCTTGGTTCCCGCGGGCGTTTCCCATAGATAGCCGTCCAGGGCTGCGAAACTTTTTTTCACCCGCGGCCCGCCGGGATCGCGGAAGCAATGCACGATCGTGTTCAGCACGCTATTGACGGGACCGATATCGATATAGTTGGTAGCCTTGTCCTCGTAGCAGATGTGCCTGTAGACCTCCTCGATGGCCCGCGAGCGCAGGGCCGGGTTGTGGCGCCGCTCGAATGCATTCTGCAAGACGTTTACGGCCCTGAGCGGCAGGGAGATCGGGAAGCGGTTGTCGCTGGAAGCGACGTTGTCACGGTGTCGCGAAAAGTCTATCTGATCGTACGGCTGATTGTAGAGATCCCGGCGCAGTTCCGCTACCAACTCGCTTTCCTCTATCCGGGCCTTGGTGGCATAGAGATAGGACATCGGCAGATACACTTGCCTGCAGTGACACCACAACCGACCGGGGTGGATGGGCGCCGCGCGCGGAAGCAGCCACAGCTCCGGCAGGATAGGGTTGAGCCCCTCGTAGGGATACAGGTTCAGAAGCGCCAGTATGAACTTTCCCCAGCTGGCCGCTCCAAGCGCCGTCCCGTTGTCGAGCACCCATGCGCGCATCCTGGCGAGACCGGCGTCATCTTGCGCCACGCCCAGCAACCTGAGGGCTACACAGGTGAGCGCGGTTGTGAACATCGAGCCGTCGTCCTCTTCGTGCAGCCCGATACTTCCGTCCGGGTTCTGGACGCCCTGCATGTAACTTATCAGGCCCTGCCGGCGAACCTCGGGGATGCGGCGCCCGGCGATGTGACAGGCGGCCACATACATCGGCGGCAAGAACATCGGGCCGCCGTAGTCGCCGCGCCAGCTCCCGTCTTTGGCCTGCAGCGAGGCAAGAAAGTCGAGCCCCCGATCGACGGCGAATTGAATCGCGGCGCCGGCATTTCCCGCTCTCGCGAGAGTTGGGTTCTCTTCGGCCAACTGTATCAGCGTGCCTGTCATTATCAGCTCCTCACAACCTGGACATCGTCAAGCCGCAAAGCCGCTTCACCAGGGGAAACTCCCCCAACCAGGCGACGGCGTCGAGCGCACCCACTCCCAGGCGCGTAAACAGTTCGGCAGCGAGCAGGCGAGCACCGAACGCTCGGCGCAGGCTTCCAAGATAGAGTGCGGCCGTCCCCGTCGCGTTAAAGTTTCTATGTGTGCCTGTTGTCAGGGCGCGTACCGCCAGTCGGGCGCTCTGCATGGCGTACAAGATCCCCTCGCCGGTAGCCGGGTTCACGAGGCCGCAGGCCTCGCCCACCACAAGGACTCCGGGCGGAGCGGGGTGCCGGATCCAGGCGCAGGTGGAGATCGGGTGTCCCCGCAACTGGCCGATCCTCTTTGCCGAGGCGAGCCTTTTACCGAAGTGCCGCCGCATGAAGCTCTCGAAGATACTCCTTGTCGAACGCCCGGCGAGTTTGCGGCTGGGTAAACAGATGCCGATGTTGACCCTCGCGGCCGATTCTGGAAACAACCAGCCGTAACCGGGAAGCAACTCGGTGTCGTAGATCATTTCGACCATGTGGGGATCGAAAGGCAGGTCTTCGAAACGAGCCAGGCAGGTGCTCATGGTGCGGGCGCGCTGAAAGCGCAGCGCGCGCCCGGGCAGAGCTCCGCCGGCCAGGATCACCCAGCGCGCCTCGATGGTCGCGTCTCCAAGGCGCACACCGACCACCCGGTCGCTCTTTAAGATAAGGCCGCTGACGGTTTTCCGCGGCCTGAATAAAACGCCGGCATCGACGGCCGCTTCAACCAGGATGCGATCCAGCTCGCTACGGTTCAATACACTGGCTGTCTCGCCGCCGGAGATACGTATCTCGGCGCCGGAGGGACTCACCAGACGCAGCCCGCTAATGGGATAGGTGCGGGGCTCGATCTGCTCCCACAGGCCGAGATCCCGCAAAACCTTCCTGGCGCCGGGTGAGATGCCGCCGCCGCACGGCTTAGGGCGCCCGAGATCCGCCTTTTCGAGAAGCAATATCTTGCCCAGGCCGGCCCTGGCGGCCTCGAGCGCCGCCACCGAGCCCGCGGGCCCCGCGCCGATCACGACAATGTCGGCCCCGCCGGGCATCAGGATCCGTGACCACTCAGGCGGTTCATGAAACTGCCGGCCATTTCACGCGCTGTCGTCAGGTAGGGATCCCAGAAAGATCCCGAGTCGATCTCGTCGAGGAGATCGTCGTATATCTCGCCCATGCGCCCGCGCCAGGCCGGGTCCACTTTTACCACCCGTTCTGCCCACTCGTGACAGTAACGACATTCCTCGCAGGTCAATTCATGGCAGCTGTGCTTCTTGAAGCGATCGATGAAGCCGTCCAGTGCCCGGTTGTCGATCTGCACCGGGTTCTTGCCGCGCAGCGGGTAAAGCACGCTGGCGGTCTTGCCGAAGTCGATCACCTTGGTGAACTTCAGCAGGTTCACCGCGCTGGGCTTGACGAAGTATTTCACCATTCGGCGCAGGGAGTAAGCGTCCTTGGCGTGCGCACCGAATTTGTCTTCCGGGTAGGCGTAGTTCTGCACCAGGTCGAGCAGGTTGCCGTCGTAGTGTCTTTGCGAGTAGGCCTTGACACGTTCCAGCAAGATCTGGGTCGGAGTGTTGCGCTCGACGATCTTGAAATTGTGATAGCCCAGCTCCTCGTAGAGGTGCAGGTCTTCCGGCCTGATCCAGTTGGCGCGAAGGTAGTTTACCGGGTCCTTGAGCCGGATGTCGTTACAGACGATCGAGCAGTAGTCCAGCGGGAAGCCCTTGTTGTTGCTCTGCGAGGCGGCGGAGAGCGCGACCGCGTGGTTACCGGCGATGGCGCAATTCAGGCGGCACCAGTTGTTGACGATCAGCTGCAGCTCGACCTCGCCCGCGGCGGCCTTGTGCATGGCCTCGAGGGTCTTGAATTCGCGGTGAACGCTGACCTCGTTGATGACAATGTAGTCAGCGCCGTTCTCGGACCAGAACCTGATCTGGCGCGGCGTGGATGTGAAGCGGTGGGAGCTGATTCTCACCTTGATGTGCGGGAAGCGCCGCTTGATGAGGCGCAGGAAGAAGATGTTCGCCACGGTGATCGAGTCGACGCCGATGTCGTCTAGCCACTCGAGCATGTGGTTGATGTTGCGCTGGCCCTCCCTGGAGTACTCCAGGTTTCCCATGGCCGAGGCGTTGAGCAGGTAGTTGAACTCGATGCCGCGCTCGTGAGTACTCTTGACGTAGCTCTCAAGTCCTTTCCGGTTCACTTGGGGCAGGTAGAAGGAAGGCCGGCCGCCGCCGAAGTAATCGGAGGTGAGCTTGCCGAAAAGCTCATAGACGGGATAGCCCTGCAGGCCGTCGAGCAGGTCCGGGTCGAAATTACAGGCTACAGACAGTTTCATGAGATGGCTCCTTGGGTATCGTCGCGGACCTCGCGGGAGGCGAGGCCTGCCATGGATAGAAAGCAGGAAAACTCCTCGGCGTCCAACTGTTGCTGGCTGTCTGATCGAGCTACCGCGGGGAAGGGATGCACCTCCACCATCAGCCCGTCCGCCCCTGCCGCAAGCGAGGCCCTGCCCAGCGCGCCGAGGATGTCCTTGCGCCCCGCCGCGTGACTGACGTCAACGATCACCGGCAGGTAGCTCATCTGCTTGAGCAGCGGCACGGCCGAAATGTCCAGCGTGTTCCGGGTCTGGCGCTCGAAGGTGCGAATGCCGCGTTCGCACAGGATGACGTTTTGGTTGCCCTCCGAGACGATGTATTCCGCAGCCCAGAGAAACTCATCGAGTGTTGCCGCCAGGCCGCGTTTCAGCAGGACTGGCTTGCGCGAGCGGCCGACCTCGCGCAGCAGCGGGTAGTTGTGCATGTTCCTGGCGCCGACCTGCAGGATATCGGCATAGTTACCGACCAGCTCTACCATCCGCGTGTCCATGACCTCGGTTACACAGGACATGCCGTAGCGCCGTGCGACGCGCCCGAGGATCTCAAGGCCCGGCTCTCCCATGCCCTGGAAAGAATACGGCGATGATCGGGGTTTGAAGCAGCCGCCCCTGAGAAACCTGATCCCCAGGCGCGACAGATCGGAGGCCACCTGGTCCATCTGCTCTTCGCTCTCGACGGCGCAGGGGCCGGCAATGACGATAGGATCGGCGCCGATCGCGGTGTCGCCCACCCGAACAATCAGGTCTTCCTTGTGGTTCGCCCGGCTGACGCGCAGCGAACCGCCCCGGCTATCTTCCATCAAGGCCACCGACGCACGGAAGATCTCCTTGAACAGGTGGCGCACACTCTCGTTGGGAAATGGGCCCCTGTTCCTGGCCACCAGGTCGGCAAGCATTTTCTGCTCGCGCTCCGGGATGAAGGTCGGGATGCCCTCCTGCGTCTTGAGCCGCTGGACGTCGAGAACTACGCGAGCGCGCTTACTGAAAAGATCCAGGATCGACAGGTTCAAGCTCACCAATTCTTCACGCAACGTCTCGATTGATTGTTCCATTTTCTAATCAAGCCTCCGGGCTGTGGTAATCTGTAGCAAGTTAAGCAATCTCCGGGCCACACGGCCCGCGTCGCGGCGCCTTTCTCGTGCATGGGCCTGGATGGATATTATCAGGCCTGTTTTTGTTACCAGGCCCATCAGGCCTGATTCCGGGGACGCTCCAGCGGGTGCAAAATCGCACATCAGACCGAGGTGGGTGCGGAAAGTCGGGTTTCGTCTTCTGTGGTGCTGCCGGCTATGAACGCGGCGACCGCCCGGAGCGGTTCGGCGCCCAGCCTGAAGATGTTCAGGTCCCGAAGCGCATCGTCCGTGAGCTGCCGGGCGTATCTCCGTCCCCCATCCACACCAAGCAGCGTGACATAGGTTGTCTTGCCTTGAAGCTGGTCCTTGCCCACGGATTTTCCCAGTTCCGCCTTGGTTCCAACCACGTCAAGAATGTCATCGGCAACCTGGAAGGCCAGGCCGATCTTGTGCGCGTATCTCGTAAGCGCCGCAAGTTCCGCCTGCGGGGCATGGCCGAGAATCGCCCCGCAACGCACCGCGGCCTTGATCAGCGCGCCGGTCTTCAGGAGGTGAACGTTCTCGATTTCCGCACGCTCAAGGCTTCGCCGGGTCTCGATAACATCGAGCACCTGGCCGCCGACCATGCCCCCCGAACCGGCAGCCGTGGCCAACTCGGCTATTGCTTGAACCACCGCTGGATCAATAGTCGAAGCCCAGGACGAGGCCATCAACCCAAAGGCTTCGGTCAGCAGGCCGTCACCCGCCAAGATTGCATGGGCCTCACCGAAACGCCTGTGGTTGGTCGGCCGGCCGCGGCGAAAATCATCGTTGTCCATGGCCGGCAGGTCGTCATGGATGAGTGAGTAGGTATGGACGAACTCGAACGCGCAGGCCGCGGGCATCGGGTCGAGATCGTTTGGTGGAAAAAGCGCGTTGGCCGCCAGCAAGAGGATCGGCCGAACACGCTTGCCGGGTGCGAAGAGGGAGTAGCCCATGGCTTCCTTGAGCAGTTTCGGTCCTGAGCATGTTATAAAATGCTTCGCGAGACCGTCTTCGACCCGCAGCCGCAATTCTTCCAGGATAGGTGGAAGTCTCATTGTTTTCTCCTGCCCGTATTCGATCAAGAACGTCGACTTTGTTTGCAAGATCTTTGCCAGCGGTCATCACCACATATTCAGTTGAACAACGACCGCGGTTTTTGCGGCACCTGGTTCGCAATGGTGCCCTTTTCGGGGTGCGAAATCGCACTCGTGAGCAATATTGCCCGGCCCTTTTTTCCTTGGGTGGGGCCGGGACGTTGCTTCGATGGAAAGCTTCGAGCTATTTCATACGGTTGCATTTCTCTGAGACGTGCATTTTGGTGGCATGGATTCTGCACATGATTTTCTTGCAACTGAAGACCGGAGTGAGCTATGCGGCACGGCGACGTCTCGACGCGACAGAGAAAGCGTGATCATCTCGACGCTTTCCGAGGAGAAACTCCTGCCGGCGGGACAACCACTTGGCTCGAGCATGTGCAACTGGTGCACAACGCGCTGCCTCAACTGCGGGTGGATGATATCGATTTGTCCCGGGAATTCGCCGGGCACGAGTTCAGAGCCCCCCTGATGATCACCGGCATGACCGGCGGCACTCCTGAGGCCAGTGAGATTAACCGGGCGCTTGCGCACGTGTCCGAAAGGTTGGGAATCGGCTTTGGGCTGGGCAGCGGCAGGGCCATGCTCGAAGACAGGTCTCTGGCTTCGAGTTACAGGATGCGCGCCGAGGCGCCCACGGCGTTTCTGGCCTGGAACCTGGGTGGCGTGCAGCTTCGGGACACTCCTCTCGAGAAAGTCGAGCAGGCGCTGGCCGAACTAGAGGTCGACGCGCTGTGCATCCACCTGAACCCGGCTCAGGAAATGATGCAGCCCGAGGGTGAAGGCGATCGCGACTTCGAAGGCGTGCTGGAGGCCATCGGGGCGCTCGTCCGCGCGCAACCCCGTCCGGTAATCGTCAAGGAGACCGGCGCCGGCATCAGCCGCGAGGTCGGGCTGCGCCTCGCCGAAGCCGGCATCTACTACGTTGACGTCGCCGGGCGCGGGGGAACCTCGTGGGTCGGCGTTGAGCTTGAACGCTGCGGGGCCGCGGGTGATCCCCAGCGGGAGGTGTTCAGGGACTGGGGCATTCCCACGGCCGCGTCCCTGTGCGACCTCGGCGGTACGGGTCTGCGGTTGATCGCCTCGGGTGGAATCCGTACGGGTCTCGACGTGGCGCGCGCCCTGGCGCTGGGCGCCGACCTGGCCGGCCTGGCGGCGCCGGTGCTCAGGGCCTACTTCAAAGGCGGTGAGAATCTTTGCGAGAAGTTGCTGCGAAATGTACTGCACGGCCTCAGGACGACCATGCTGCTGACCGGCAACCGCAAGCTGGAAGATTTGGAGAGTACGCGTCGGGTGATCGTAGGACCGCTGCTTACTTGGTTGATGGCGACCGGCGCGAACGGGAAGGTTCCTGCATGAGCGACATCTGCGCCAACGGTAAGGTAATTCTTTTTGGAGAACACGCCGCCGTGTACGGCCGGCCGGCTCTGGCGGCCGGGATTCCCGGAGGCATCAGGTTGCTGTCACTCGAGCCCGCCGAGCGATCGATTCACATTAGCATACTGCCGTGGGAACTAGATGCGGACAATGGGGCGGACGGCCGGATTGGAGAGGTACTGCGGTTGCTCGACCGGCTCGTGCCGGGTCACGGCGGATTCGACGCCGAGTTCGAGGCGGCTATCCCGGCCTCGGCGGGCATGGGCAGCTCGGCGGCGCTGGCGGTGGCGCTGGCCATGACGCTTGCGCGTGTTCGCGGCGTTGGATTATCGCTTGAGCAGGTCAGGAGCACGGCTCACCAGTTGGAGAAGGTATTCCATGGTTCTTCCTCGGGCCTCGACGACACTGTCGCTACCTACGGCGGCCTGTGCCTTTTCAGGCGCAACGGTTGGGGAGTGCGAGAACCGGGCGTGCCCGGGTTCGAGCGCATCAATTCCTGCGCCCTGCGCGTTCCATGCCGGGAGCTCACGCTGCTGGTGGGCAACTGCGGCGTCGAGCACTCGACGCGCGAAATGGTCGCGGGCGTCGGACGCAGGCGGCGGGAGGACGAGCGGTTCGTGGAGGAGATCTTCGACGAGATCGAAGCCTGCCTGGACGCCGGGTTGCAAGCGCTGTGTACAGCGGACGGCGCTCGGTTGGGTAGGGCAATGCTGGCCAATCATCAAGCCCTGTGCAGGCTGGGTGTCTCGTGTTCCGAGTTGGACGAAATGGTCGATTTGGCCGTTGCCGCGGGCGCCGGCGGAGCCAAGTTGACCGGGGCTGGCGGCGGCGGCGGCGTAGTCGCGCATGCTGCGGGGTGCGAGGACGAAGTATTGGATGCCTGGCGTCGACGGGGATTTTCTGGAAAACAGTTTACTCTTGCCGAAGGAGCGGGCGCTTGGAACTGAGGCCTGCGACGGCGCGGGCCAGGGCTAACATCGCCCTGGTCAAGTACTGGGGCAAGGCGGATGCGAGCCGCAACCTGCCGGCCACCGGCAGCATATCCATGACGCTCGACGGCCTGCAGACAGTCACCCGGGTGGCCTTCGATCCAGGGCTCGAGCGCGACGAACTGAGTCTCGATGGAGGCGAGGCCTCAGAAGCCCTCCGGGCCAGAGCCGGCCGTTTCATGGAGCTGGTCAGGCAGATGGCGGCGCTCGATCTCTTCGCGCGTATCGAATCGAACAACAACTTTCCGACCGCGGCCGGCCTGGCCTCGTCCGCCTCCGGCTTTGCGGCATTGGCCTGCGCTGCGACGCGTGCCGCGGGTCTTGACTTGCCGGGACCCGTCCTCACCAGACTGGCGCAGCGTGGATCGGGCTCGGCTCCCAGAAGTCTGCTGGGAGGGTTCGTCGAGCTTCGGCGGAACGGTTTCAGTGACGAGCCTGAGTGCATCGTCGAGCAGTTGGCACCCGCCGGCGATTGGCAACTGCGCCTGGTAATTGCAGTATGCGAGGCGACCGCCAAGAAGGTCGGTTCTACCGAGGGAATGGAACGTTCACGGCTAACCTCGCCCTTCTACGAGTGCTGGCTGCAGACACACGAACGCGACCTCAAGATAGCCAGGCGGGCGATCGCGGCTAAGGATTTTACGGGCCTCGCAGAGGTGGTCGAGTCTTCGTGCTTCAAGATGCATGCCGTTGCGCTCAGCAGCCGGCCGGCGCTGCTCTATTGGAACCCCGCGTCGCTGGCAGTGATGCGGAGGGTATGGGCGCTCAGGGAAGATGGGCTACCGGCCTACCTGACGATAGATGCCGGGCCTAACGTCAAGGTCCTCAGCCCTGCCGTGCACGCGCCACAGATCGCTTCGGCGCTGGAACGAATCGACGGTGTCGGGCGGGTTATAGTCGAGCGGCCGGGTCCGGGCGTGGAGTATCTGTCATGAGCGGCTCGAGAGTCTTGAGATTTTCGGCGCCGGGCAAACTGTTTTTGATGGGCGAGTACGCCGTACGTGAGGGCTTTCCAGCCGTGGTCATGTCGGTCGATCGTTACGTGCGCTTGCAGCAGGCACCGTCAAGCGCCTGTGCCGGCAATGAGTTGCCGGCCTTTGCGCGCTCGGAATGTGCGCGCCTGCTGGGTCTCGAGAAAACAACAGGTGCTTACAGGGCGGATTCCTCATGCCTGCAAAGACGGGGCATCAAGCTAGGCCTCGGCAGTTCCGCTGCCGTTACCGTGTGCGCGGTCGCCTCGGTGTTTCATCAGCAAGGCCGAGATATCGAGGATGGCGGCGTACGGCGCGAGATGTGGCACATCTCTCGCCGGGTGCATGACAGCTTCCAGAAAGTGCATGGCAGCGGGGCCGATCTGGCCGCGTCTATTTTCGGCAAGGCGCTCGTTGTGGATCCCGCACGGGATGACGGCCTGACACCGCTGGACGGGTTCCTGCCGACAACTGGTTTCGAGTTGTTGTTTCTGTGGACGAGCCGGCCGTCCTCGACGCCACGATTCGTCTCGGCCGTGGATGATTACCGGCGGGCCGACCCGGCAGGTTACCGGGAGATCGTCGGCGAGATGGGAGAGCTGGTCGAGCGCTTCATCGAGATAGCGAATGAGGAAGGGGGCGACGTCCGGCCGCTGTTCAGTCGATATTTCGAGTTGATGGATCTGTTGGGGGAGAGGAGTGGATCGCCAATCATTGACCGGCTGATGAGGATTGCTTCGCAGGAGGTGCAGCGGGCGGGTGGTGCTTTAAAGCCGTCCGGCGCCGGGGGCGGAGATATTTTGCTGGCGACTTTTCCCAAAGATATTGATCGCGGGCCGTTTCTTAGCCGCATGTCTGACCTGGGTCTGCAACCCGTTGCTCTCGGGATGGCCCGACACGGCGTCCAGGCCGAGGTCGCGTAACGTCCCCCCCCTTTGAGTGGGAGGTTTTTTCAAGTGGAAGACAGCAGTAAAAATTCGCGCCTGCCCGGGTGGTACAATTTGTCGCTGCCCGAGCGCGGGCGTCAACTGGCCGAGTGGTTATCCGAGTCGCCCGCTGGACTGCTGTCCGTGATGCGGTCCGGTGGCCTCAGTGCCGACCAAGCCGATCTGCTTGTCGAAAACGTGGTTGGAGTTCATGCGCTGCCTTTCGCCGTGGCCCCAAATTTCGTCGTCAACGGCCGGCAGTTGCTGGTTCCCATGGTGATTGAAGAGCCGTCCGTGGTCGCTGCGGCCGCCAACGCCGCGCGAATTGCGCGCGCCGGCGGAGGGTTCAGGGTGTCTGCGAGCGGTCCTTTGATGATTTGCCAGATCCAGCTTTTCGTTGCTGACGGCGAGCGGGCCCGCGGAAAGATCCTCGAAGCCAAGACGGAACTGCTGGCGGACGCCGCCCGGGTCGACCCGCTTCTTGTGGAACTCGGCGGAGGCCCCGTCGACATAGAGGTGCGCAACCTGAAGGGAGGGGAAGGGGAGGCCGGCTTTCTGGTCGTCCACCTGCTGGTATCGGTGCTTGACGCAATGGGAGCGAACACGGTGAACACGATGGGAGAAGCGCTCGTTCCCCGCTTGGAGGCGTTGAGCGGGGGCCGGGTTGGAGTGAGGATACTGACCAACCTTGCCGATCGCCGGACGGTCACAGCCGAGGTGAGCGTGCCGGCCGCGGCTCTGGAGCTGCATGGTTTCGATGGCGAACAAGTGCGCGACGGCATAGTCTCGGCCTCGCGCTTCGCCGAGTTGGATCCCTACCGGGCGGCGACTCACAACAAGGGAATCATGAACGGTGTCGACGCCGTGCTGCTGGCCACCGGGAACGACTGGCGCGCGGTTGAGGCTGGGGCGCACGCCTATGCAGCAAGAGACGGGCTCTACAAACCGTTGTGCGTCTGGAGTCGTGAAGAAGACGGTCGGCTGCGGGGCAAGCTGAAGATGCCCATGGCGGTCGGCATCGTCGGCGGCGCCACGCGGCTGCACGCCGGCGCGCGGCTCGCGCTGCGAATCATGGGGGCGGACAGCGCCGGCGAGTTGGCGCGCGTCACCGCCGCGGTGGGGATGGCCAGCAATCTGGCGGCGTTGCGCGCATTGGCCAGCGAGGGTATCCAGAAGGGTCATATGCGCCTGCACGGCAGGAGCCGACGGAAAAAACCGATGAGTGGGAGGGAATAATGGAAGCTGGCACGTACACGAGCGACAGCTACCTGCGGCCGGAAGGTGACGCTTCGCACGCGCCTCCCACCGCGCCCTGGTCGCTGGAGGATCCGGTCTACCGGCGCAGGCGCTGGAGCCTGGCGGCCGCGAACAGGTATTGCCTGGGATTGACCAACTCGCACTACGAGAACTTCCCGGTGGCCATGTCGCTGTTTTCGAAGCAGCAGCAGGAAGCACTGGCCGCAATATATGCCTTCGCCCGCACAGCGGACGATTTCGCCGACGAGGATCACTTCGAAGGCATGCGTGAACGGCTGCTGGACGAGTGGGAGCGACAGTTGGAGGTGTGTCGTGATACCGAGGTCGGACACCCGGTATTCATCGCGCTGGGCAACTCTATGCGCCGTTTCGAGCTGCCGATCGAGCCGTTCTTTGACCTTCTGGACGCCTTTCGACAGGATTGCAGGCAGCGACGCTACGAGACCTTCAGCGAGCTGCTCGACTATTGCAGGCGTTCCGCCAACCCGGTGGGGCGGCTCGTCCTGAATGTGCTGGGGCTATCCGAGCCGGGGCTCGCTAAATGGTCTGACAGTATTTGCACGGCCCTGCAGCTTACGAACCACTGGCAGGACATTTCCGTAGATACGCGCAGGAACAGGATCTACATCCCGCGTGAGGACCTGGATAGATTCAGGGTTCACGAATCGACGCTGCTTACGGGCAACCCCTCGCGGTTGTTCGGCGATCTTGTGGTATTCGAGGCCAACCGGACGCGAGAGCTGTTCAGGCAGGGACGCCGGCTGCTCATAAATACAGGTTTTCCGGGCAACGTGTACTTCACGGCCGTCTGGATGGGAGGCCGGGCCGTCTTGCGCATGGTCAGGCGCACCGGGAAATCCATCATCCATGAGCGGCCGGTGCTGAATGCGTACCTTTTTGCCCGGACGCTCGTGGGGGCGGGGCTTAGCAGGCTTACAGGGAGTGCAGCATGAATGCCGGCACTGCGATCTCCGCCTGTCGCCGCATCCTGGCAGAGTCGAACTCGTCCTTCGCTTTGGCTTTTAAAATACTGCCCCAGGAACAACGCAACGCCATGACGGTCTTCTACGCCTTCTGCCGCCAAGTCGACGACGTGGTGGACGCGGCCGAGAACAGTGAAGAAGCCGTTCGTGCCGTTGCGGCCTGGAGATCACGTCTAAAGAGCGTGTTCGACGGCAATCCCGAGGGCCATGTATGCAACGCCTTGCGCTGGGTGGTCGATCGCTTCGGCGTCGAGCGACGGCATCTAGAATTCGTTCTCGACGGCGTCGAGCGAGACCTGGAGGTGCGTCGCTACCAATCCTTCGCCCAACTCTACGAGTACTGCTACCGGGTGGCCTCGGCAGTTGGGCTGGTGTGCGTGACTATCCTCGGCCGGAGATCTGTGGAGATCGACCTGTACGCCGAGCTGACAGGCATCGCAGTCCAGCTGACGAACATTATCAGGGACGTCGGCGAGGACGCCGGCCTGGGCCGCATCTACCTGCCTCGCGATGACCTGCTGGCCTTCGGCCTGACCGATGATGACATCCTGCGAGGCCGCATGACATTGAAAGTCAAGCGTCTGCTGCGTTTCGAGGCCGGCCGGGCCGAGCACTTCTACGGGCTCGCCGAGAGCGCGATTTCCAAGGGCCGGCGGCACGAGCTGTTTTTCCCCGAGGCGCTCAGGGAAACCTACCGGCGCCTGCTCATTCACCTGATCGAGAAGGATTTCCCGGTTTTCACGACTCGCGTCAAAGTCGGCAAGAGAGAGAAGATCGGCATTGCCTTGAAGCATCGCCTGCACCCGGCAACGCTGGTGAGGTCGCACAGATGAAGTTGGCCGTAGTGATAGGCGCGGGCCTGGCCGGGCTCGCGGCCGCGGTGAAACTCGCTGACCAGGGTTTCACAGTCACGCTCCTCGAGCGCGGCGGACGGCCAGGCGGCCGTGTACGCAGGCTGGTGCCCAGGGATCATAGCCAGGGTATCGATCTCGGACAGCACCTGATGATGGGCTGTTACCGGGAAGCAATCTCGCTTTGCAAGCGCCTGGGTACGGAGCGCTCGTTATGTCGGGTGACCGGTGTCACTCCCTTCGTATCCTCGGGCGGCCGGGTGCATCCGTATCGCCTGGGCAGGCTACCGGCACCGTGGCATGCCCTGCCGGGGCTGCTGGGCCTGACCCAGCTAGGCCTGCGGGAACGGATCGGGCTGGCGCGGGTCGTGGCCGCCGCCAAGTGGTCCGTGCGCGCTGATCCCGACGGATTGGATCGGCAAGATGCCCACTCCTGGTTGTGCGCCTGTGGCCAAAGCTCCGGGGCCGTAGCGGGTTTCTGGGAGCCTTTAGTATTGGCGACGCTCAACACGCCGGTACGGGAGGCCTCGGCCCTGCTGCTCGCGACCGTTCTCGACAAGGGTTTCTTCAGGAGGAGAGCGGACGCGATTCCCATTCTCCCGTCAGTCACATTGCATGACCTCTTCGTAGCGCCTGCGGTAGCCGCAATCGAGTCGGCCGGTGGCCGCCTCGCCTGTCGTCAGAAGGTGGACGGGTTTTCGATCGGGGCCGGCGGCAAGATTACATCGGTGCACACGAGCGCCGGCGATAGCTTTTCGGGCGACTGCTTCGTGCTGGCGGTGCCGGCCTGGGACATTTCTTCGATCACCGGCAAACAGCACGAACTCGCGGGCGTCGGCGAGCGGGCGCAGGCCCTGTCTTCGTCGCCGATCATCTGTGTCGAGTTGTGGTACGACCGGCCGTGGCTGAGCTATCCATACGCGGCATTCCTGGGAAGCCCTCTGCAGTGGGTGTTTAATCACCAAGACGCCCAGGGCGGCTCCGGCCAGCGGGTTTCCGTGGTCATCAGCAGCGCCGAGAAATTGATCAAGCGCGGCAGCCGCCGGCTGGTCGAGGCAAGCGTTTTAGAGCTTTGCGACTTTTTTCCGGAGTCGCGCACCGCGAAGCTGGAAAACGGCCTGGTGATCCGGGTGCCGCGGGCCACGATCCGCGTCGAACCGGGTCAACGGTCGATCAGGCCGGAGACGAGGACGGCGGTTGCCAACCTGTTTCTTGCCGGGGATTGGACGGCGACGGGCCTGCCGTGCACGATCGAGGGTGCGGTCATGAGCGGTAACCGGGCCGCCCGGGCCGCGGGAGGGCGCTAGATGCCACTTGCAAGACAAAGAGTGAAAGATACGGATACAAGCATCGAGGGAATCCTCGAGTCGATCCTGCGGGGCGCCGCGAAGATCCTGGGTTGCATATCGGCCAACCTGGTCATCTTCAACAAAAAAGAGAAACATGCCCGCGTGAGAGTCGGCTTGATCGCCAAGAAGCGCGTTGAGCTGAATGCAATCGAGGAGGTCTTCGGAAGCGCCTTGCAGAGCATGCCCTTTCCCTTCGAAAGCATCGAGTCCAGCCTGGTCTACGCTGCCTGGAGAGATCACGCGGTGTATGAAACATCATCTTTAACAGAGCTTGTCGGAACCGCGTTCTCCGGTGAAGTCGCCGAGCGGGTCGAGGAAATGATCGGCGAACAGAGATTCATCTGTGTGCCGGTCGAGTGCGGCCGGAGGAACTTTGGCGTGATCATCTTCACCAAGGAGGATCCCGGACCCTTCGGCTTGCAGAGAAGGGAAATTCTCCTGCGCTACGCGCAGCGCATCGGCGAGATCATCGAGAACGAGATGAGGGGAGTGAACGCTTCCGGTTCCTTTGCGCGGGACGGACGGGTTCGGGGCGCAGCGTTTGCCCAACTCGTGTTCGATCGTGACGGCCGGTTGATAGGGCATGACCGTCGCGAGGGCATCGAAATAGGCGGCCTCGATTCATCAGAAGAGGGAGACAACGCTAGCAGGCAGATTTCCCAACGGATGCTTCAGGAACTTGCGCGCATGGTTCGGGAATTCGCCGGTGGGAATGGCATGGGCTCGCAGGCAGGGGCTTACGGCGGGTACCGGATCGACATGTGCGAAATGGAACTGCGCGGTGACAAGTGTGTCTTGTGTGCCCTGTCCGAGACCTCGGAGGCGCAACCGGCCAGCCAGAACCAGTTGCTCCAGTTTGCGCTGGGAGACATGGCGCCGGCACTCCTGCTCGACACTGATTTCAACATCACCTCGTGCAACGAGGCCACCGAACGCCTGTTCGGCTTCTCGGCCGATGAGTTGCAGCAACATTCCGTCGGTGTCTTGTTCCGGGATCCGGCTGAGATCAACGTCGTCTTGAACCAACAGTTTCTGTTTCTCTCGAACGGCTACTTCGAAAATCTCGCCCTGGTGCGGCGCAAGAACGGCAGGGTATTCCCCGGCAAGGTGGAAACGCTTCTTTTAGCTGACGGTAAAAACGAGGTTGTCGGTTACCTGCTGCTTATCCGCGATCAGTCCAACCTGATCGGCATTACCAATACCGAAGACCCCATCAGCCACCTGATGAGGAGGGAACGCCTGGCGACCATGGGCGAGATGGCGGCCCAACTGGCGCACGAGATACGTAACCCCCTGGTCTCCATCGGCGCCACGTTGGAGATGCTGACCAGGGAGAAACGCCAGTCAGGGGGCGAACCGGTCATCCTGGAGGCACTGTCCGGGGAAGTCACCCGTCTGGACATGATCTTGAAGGATTATCTTTCCCTGGCCGTCCGCAGAAACACGACTGTCTCGAAGGTGGACCTGGCCGAGATCATCAGCGACACATTGAGACTGCTGAAAGGAACACAAGTATGCGGAGGCGTCACTATCACGTCCCGGGTTAACGTCAGGCTGGAGGTCGTCGCCGACCATGACGGACTGCGCCACGTACTGCACAACCTGTTGCAAAACGCTATCGAAGCCTCGCCGGCCGACAGCCAGATCGTCTGTCATGCCTCCGAAAGCAGTGGGGACGTTGCGATTCACATCGACGACCAGGGTGCCGGATTGAAATGCGGGCCGAATGAATGCTTCAAGCCTTTCTTCACGACCAAGGGAAACGGAACCGGGCTGGGGCTTGCCGTCTGTGAGAAGATAGTCAAGGCACATGGCGGGACGATAGAACTCAAGAACCTGCAGGGAGGAGGCTGTCGCGCCTCGATCGTTCTCCCGAGGAGAGCGAGCTGATGCTGCAATCAGTCAAAATCCGGGACGTGAACTCGCCCGATAGCCTCGACAAGAACACGTTTGGGGTCTTGGTTGTCGAGGACGTCAAGCTGTTCGCCCAGACGATCAGCATGGAGCTGGAGAGGAACGGGGTGTGTTGCGACGTCGCCTTGTGTGCGTCCGAGGCCTTGGCCCTCTGCCAGCGCAATTCGTACCAGGCCATCCTGCTCGACCACAAGCTTCCAGATGACGACGGCATCAGGCTGATACCCGTTCTGCTCGGTCGCCAGGGCAAGTGCTCGATCATCGTGATGACGGCCTACGAAACCATACAGAACGCAATACAGGCGATACGCCAGGGCGCCGATGATTACGTGATCAAGGAAACCAACACCCGGCCGATTATCGATCGTATCCTGGAAATCCGGCGCCGGGATATGGTGCGCCGGACGGGCGCGGGATGGGACGAACACAGAAAGGACGGCCTGCTTGGAAACTCACCCGCCATCATCCAGGTGCGCAGGCAGATCGAGCGCGTGGTCAGGCGTCCGGAGACGACGATCTTGTTCACCGGTGAAACCGGCGTCGGCAAGGAAGTCGCGGCGCGCTATCTCCACAAGCTGTCGGCCCCCGAGGGCAGCCCGTTCATCTCGGTCGACTGCGTAGCCCTGCCCGACTCGCTCGTTGAGAGCCTGCTTTTCGGGCACGAGAAGGGCGCCTTCACCGGCGCCGACAGGATCAAGAACGGCGTTTTTTACGAAGCGGGCCAGGGGACCATTCTGCTCGATGAGATCGGCGACATGGATCTCTCCTTGCAGGGCAAGCTCCTGAGGGTTCTAGAGAGCCGCTCGTTTCAAAGAGTTGGATCGGTCAAGGAACAACCGGTCAAGGCACGCGTTGTGGCCGCCACCAACCTCGACCTGATGGAATCTGTAAAGCAGGGGCGTTTCAGGTTCGATCTGTACCAGCGCTTGTCGGCCTTTCCAATTCACATTGCGGCTTTGCGGGAGCGTGGGGACGACATCCCAGTGTTGGTCAAGCATTTTATCGATTTCTTCAGTTCGAAAATGAACATTGGCCTGGAACCACTGTCACCCGAGGTGCTCGGCCGACTTTTCGACTACGATTACCCCGGAAATGTCCGGGAGTTGAAAAACATCCTGGAGCGGGCGGTGATCATGACCGAATCGGGCCGTATAGAGTTGAAACACCTGCCCGAGCGTATGCACATGGTGTACTCCGAACCGGGCAACTCGCCCGGAATGATCCAGTCGCATGCCATCGACTTCATTCCCGGTATAGACACCATGAAAACGTTGGAGGAAAAACTGATCCGCCGGGCGCTGAGTTACACTGATGGAGCCAAGGCGGAGGCAGCCAAGCTTCTGGGCATCAGTCGTTTTCAGCTCCTGCGGCGAATACAGAAGTACAACATCCTGCCGGCTGAAGACCAAGAGGAGTAATCGAGTGCGAGATCTGTCGCTTACGTTCAACAACCGCCATGACTGTCGTCTGTGCGTGGGCAGCGGAGCGATCGAGGCGCTGCCGGACGTCTGGCAAGATGAATGGAAGGCAGCCGCGGTGATCGGCGATCGCACCGTGATCGGACTGTTCGGCGAACAACTCGAAAATCGACTGCGTCCGTTTGTGGACAAGATGGTCATACTGCAGTTTGAACCAGGTGAACAGAGCAAGACGCGCCGAGTCAAGGAGCGCCTGGAAGATAGTCTCCTGGATGCCGGTTTCGGCAGGAACACCTGTGTGTTGGCGCTTGGCGGCGGCATCAGTATCGATCTCGCCGGCCTGGTTGCCGCGACGTACATGCGCGGTCTGCCTACAATAAACGTTCCCACGACGCTGCTGGCCCAGGTGGATGCCTCGATCGGCGGCAAGACAGCCGTGAATACCCGGCACGGTAAGAACCTGGTGGGGGTCTTCCACCAGCCGTCGGCCGTTCTGATAGACTCCGATCTCTTGGCCATGCTCTCGCCGGGCGAATGGCGCAACGGTATGGCGGAAGCGGTCAAGCAAGCAGTGATTGGCGATGAGGCGCTCTTCGAATGGATCGAAGCAAACGTTGCGTCATTATTGTCGCCACAGGGCGTTGACTCGTATCTCATACAGCGCTGCGTAGAGATCAAAAGCGCTGTTGTCATGGAGGACGAGCGCGAATGCGGCCGCCGCGCGATCCTCAACTTCGGGCATACCGTCGCTCATGCGATCGAAGGTGCGACATCATTCTCGCTTTCCCATGGGCTCGCCGTCGCTGTGGGTATGGTGGTCGAGGCCGGCATGGCAGTCGAGAAGTGCGGCTTTCCTCCCGACTCGTTGCGGAGATTGCGGCAGTTGCTTTCGGCCCTGCACCTATTGCCTGACCTCGATCTGGGTTATGAGGATGTGCGCCAGTTTTTCAAGACTGACAAGAAGAGACTTGGCGGTCAAATCCGGGTGAGCTTGCCCGACTCACTCGGCAGGATGGCAAAAAATGACGAAGCATATACATTTCCCGTCGAGCCCGACTTCATCCGCCGGGCCTGGCGGGAGAATATGCGTCAGCCTGGCTGAATCATCTCCATCGGCTTGCCTGGAGAAGCTTGTAAGGCTGCAATTTGCCGAGATTCGTCTGGATGGTATGGATGCGGCGATAGAAGACGTGCGCACGATTTTCTCGCAGAAGAAGACGTTGATTGCAACCCATAGATCGGGTTCGAGACCACAAGTCGAAAGGCAACGTCTGATGGCCGCGGCCATTGAAGCCGGGGCCTCTTACATCGACATCGATCTACATTCTGAGATCGAATACAGGCAGAGCCTCGTGCGGCTCGCCCGTAAGCATGGCTGCCGGGTCATCATTTCGTTTCATGACCAGCAGGGCACACCGGCTAGGTTTGAACTAAAGGGCATTGTTCGGCGCTGTCTGGATGCCGGCGCTGAGATCGTGAAGATCGCTTGCCGCGTGCTCCGGGTACAAGACAACGCCAAGTTGATCGGCCTATTGGATAGCGAGGTTCCCATGGTGGTGGCCGGGATGGGTAGGGCGGGAAGAATCACCCGGATCGTGGGACCGTTGCTGGGCAGTCTTTTCAGTTACGCCTCCCTGGAGCGGGGGGCGGAGACGGCCTCCGGACAGATCGACTTGGAGACATTGCAAGAACTGATGGAGGCCTGCAACGGTGTCTGAGCGGAAGCTATTCGCGGTTATCGGCCGGCCTATTTTACACAGCCGCAGCCCGGACCTTTTTAGGGCTGCATTCTCGGATATGGGATTCGACGCCGACTACACGCGTATTGCCGCCGATACTGCCTCGGAGGCTGTTGAAATCGCCCGCGGGATCGGCGTGTCCGGATTCAACGTAACGGCGCCCTATAAGGAAGACGTGCTGGAATATGTCGACTCACGCGACCATGCTACAGGACACATCGGCGCGGCTAACACCATTGTTGTCTCGGACGGTCGCCTGCGCGCTTGCAACACTGACTGGATCGGCGTCCTGGATGCGCTACGCCACAATGGATGTGATCCCTCCGGGAAGAAAGTTGTCATCCTCGGGGCAGGCGGGGCCGGCCGGGCGGCTGCCTGGGGTTTTCTCCAACATGGATCTAGAGAAGTGATCATTGCCAATCGCGGCATTGGGCGCGCCCGGGCCGTAGCGGGCAGCCTGGGCTGCCTGGCCTGTTCGTTGGATGATGCCGGAGCCGCCCTGGAGGGGGCCGATATTCTGGTGTCCTGCCTGCCCGCCGGTGTCACGAGTATCAGGCCGGAATGGATCCGGCGCAAGTTGTGCGTGCTGGAGGCAAACTATGCCCAGCCGTTGTTATTGGAAATCGCCCGCTCAGCCGGCTGCCGTGTAATCGGCGGCCTGGAATGGCTCGTTTGGCAGGCGTTGGCCGGCCTGAATCTGTTTACGCAACGAGAGACAGAGAAGTCGGTCATGGAAAAGGGCCTGCTGGCATCAAGAGATTGGAAGAACATCGCTTTAATCGGTTTCATGGGGACGGGCAAGAGCACGATTGGCAAGCTGCTTGCGGACAGTCTGAATATGCGATTCGTCGATTGCGATGAGGAAGTCGAGCAGTGCTGCGGCCGGAAGATCTCCGAGTTTTTTGCCGAACACGGAGACGACGGGGCGCATTTCAGGCGCATCGAGAAGACGGTCGTCACACAGGCCGCGAGCGGGGAAGGCGCGGTGCTGGCGCTGGGAGGAGGCGCCCTGCTCGATCAGGAAAATCTGGAAGCAATCAGACGACGCAGCCTGGCGGTTTGGCTCTGGGCCTCATTACCCACGGCGCTCGCCAGGGCCAACGACGGCGACAGACCGTTGCTCAACGGAAACGTTACGCCGGGCGGGCCAGAGAAACTGTGGGCCGCCAGGCGTCCCGGGTATGCCGCGGCCGCAGACCTGGTTGTCGGAACGGAGTCCGGGAGTCCAGCAGACGCTAGGCGGAAGATCGAGAATGAGATTCGTCAGGCCATCCAGGGTTGAAGGTACGCTTTCCGCGCCCCCATCGAAGAGCATGATGGTGCGAGCGGTGCTGGCGGCCTGCCTGGCGAGAGGCATTAGTAAGATCAAGAATCCTTCTTTTTGCGATGACGCACAGGTGGCGTTGCGCGCGGCAGGCAAGTTGGGCGCGGCCGTGAGAAGAGAAGATGCCGTGGTTTGTGTCAGCGGAGGCGAGCTTCGCCCGGGGCGCCTCGACTGTGGAGAGTCCGGCCTGTGCATCAGATTACTTTGTGCCCTGGCGCCATTGGCGGGAGGCGAAACTATCCTGTCAGGGAGGGGCTCGTTGCGGGCGCGTCCCCTGGGCGGTATCGAGGGGCCGCTGGCCGCGCTCGGCGTGGATTGCGAAACCAACACCGGCCGCCTGCCGGTAGTGCTGCGCGGCGCCTTGCGGGGAGGTCACCTGCTCCTGGATGCCTCGATCACCTCGCAGTTCCTGTCCGGTCTGCTGATGGCCCTGCCTCTTTGCTGGGAAGATTCGTCGATCGAGGTGTCCCGCCTGCACAGCATTCCATATGTGCGCATGACTCTGGAACTGTGCGAGCATTTTGGAATCTCAATCGGCGCAAACCAAGATTACACTTGTTTCGAGATTCCCGGAAGGCAAGAGTACCGCGCCGGCTGCTACGACGTGGAGGGGGATTTCTCGGGCGCGGCTTTCATGCTTGTGGCCGGCGCTGTCGCGGGGAGCGTTGTGGTAAAACGGTTGGACAGCGGAAGTCTTCAGGCCGACCGGGCGATCCTTGATGCTCTGGTTCGAGCGGGTGCGAGGGTCGAAGAGGGGGAAGATTTTGTAAGCATCGAGGCAAGTACCCTGCGGAGCTTCAGTTTCGATGCCACCGAATGTCCCGACTTATTTCCGCCGTTGGTAGCATTGGCCTGCTCTTGCAGCGGTACGACTGAGATCACAGGTGTCGGCAGACTGCGTCATAAAGAGAGTGACCGGGCACAGGCTTTGGTCGAGGAGTTTTCTAAGTTGGGCGCGTCCATCGACCTGAATGGAGACCAGATGAGAGTAAGCGGGACAATCTTGGCAGGCGGTACGGTGGATTCGCACGATGATCACAGGATAGCTATGGCCTGCGCGATCGGAGCATTGCGATCGAGAGACGGTGTAAAGATCCGCGGACCTGAATGCGTCTCGAAATCGTATCCCGATTTCTTCGAGAATCTTTCAGCGATTGGAGTTGAGTTGTCATGAACATCTTCGGCCACACTTTCAGACTCCAGATCTTCGGAGAGTCCCACGCTGCGTGTGTGGGCGTTCTAATCGATGGATGTCCGGCCGGTCTGGCGATCGATCCGGGATCCTTTTCGGGCGATCTGGAACGCCGGCGTGGAGGCAGCTTGGGCACGACTCCCAGGCAAGAGTCTGATCTGCCGCGGATCCTGAGCGGAGTGTTCGAGGGCAGGACCAACGGGTCTCCAATTCTTCTGGTATTCGAGAACCTGCGAGGGGAATCGGGTGCATACGAGTCGATTCGCCATACTCCGAGGCCGGGCCACGCCGACTTTGTCGCCCTGAAGAGGTTCGGGGGTTTCGCTGACTACCGCGGCGGGGGACATTTCTCGGGGCGGCTGACGGTCGGCCTGGTTGCCGCCGGTGTGATCGCTAAGATGTTGATCGCTCCGCTGACGATCACTTCAAGAATCCTCGAGGTGGGAGGCGGTCAGAACATCGAGCGTCAGTTGGCAGAAGCCATGGCCGAGGGCGATTCGCTCGGTGGTGTCGTCGAATGCCGCGCGAAGAATGTTCCGGTCGGGCTGGGCGAACCGTTCTTCGACTCGGTCGAGTCCCTGCTGAGCCATATGGTCTTTTCGATCGGCGGCGTGCGCGGGATCGAATTCGGCGCCGGGTTCAAAAGCGCCCGCATGCGAGGCAGCCAGTGCAACGACGCGATCCTTGACGGCAACGGGAGAACGGCGACCAACCACGCCGGGGGCATAAACGGCGGACTGACCAACGGAAATGACATAGTGTTCAGGGTGGCCGTGAAGCCGACCTCGAGCATTGCCAGGCAACAGGAGACAATTGATACTCGCACCGGTATGCCGGCACTGTTGTCGGTAGATGGCCGGCACGACGCCTGTATCGCTCTGCGCCTGCCTGCGATCATCGAAGCAGCGACGGCAGTCGTGCTCGCCGACTTGATGATAGAGGGCCGACTGGTTCCCCGTGTGCTGCCGGCAGCGGAAGCGTAAGAATATAGAATATTTCTCAGGTCGCTATTTTGCGAATAAAACTACGCAGGCCCGAGAAGCGCCGTTCGCGTGCAGCGCCGGCCGTCGAGGGCCCCGGTTCGACCGGGGTGATCGGCAGGCCGGGCAAGACACCCCCGCTGAGGGGCTCGTCCGGCAGCACCCGCTCCAGGGCCACTTCTTCGATCGAGACCGGCGCCCGCGCCACCATCTGCACGTGCATCGGTTCTCCCGTGGAAAGGCTCTTGGCCGAGACGTCGAGAATCGACTCTTGGTTGAGGCTCATGTTGACGGCCAGGCGCACTTGGCTCTTGGGCGCCTTGGAAAAACCGGTGATGACGAAGGCGCCCAGGAACTCGTTTTCTACGGCCTGGCTCGACTCCCCCTGGTAGAGGAATATCTCGATCGCCTGCTGGCCGTCGTGAGTTGTGGCCACTCCCACCTCGCGGCTTGACGGCAAGGTTGTGTTGGCCTCGAAGAGTTTCTTGAATCGCCCGTCCGGCTGCCGGCCGCCGATGCTGAGCGGCAGCACGTCGATCAACCTGACGGATGAGTCCGAGCCGAGCGAGTGGGCCATCAAGGCCGCCCCGCAGGCGACGACCTCGTCGGGATGGACACCCTTGGTGGGGGCCTTGCCGAAGAACTTTGAGACCAGGTTGGCAACCAGCGGCGTGCGCGTCTGGCCGCCGACCAGGAGGACCGAATCGACGTCCTCGGGCATGCAACCGGCCGTGTCCAGAACTTCCATGCACACCTCGACGGTGCGGTCGATCAAGTCTTCGGTCAGGGTTTCGAACTGTTCGCGGGAAACCTCGAGGCTGTAGTCCTTGAACTTGCCCTTTGAGATGGTGATGTAGGGCAGGTCGATCCTGGTTGCGTTTTTTTCGGACAGGTCGATCTTGGCCTTCTCGGACGCGTCTTTCAGGCGCTGGGTGATGACGCTGTCGCACTGCAGGATCTCACCCTCCGAGAGCTCGTACTCTGAGAGGATGAATTCCATCAGCCGATCGTCGAAGTCGACGCCGCCCAGGAAGGTGTCGCCGCCTGTCGCCAATACCTTGAAGACGTTCTCGTACACCTCGAGCAGTGAGGCGTCGAAGGTTCCGCCGCCCAGGTCGTAAACCAGGATCTTCTTGTCGAAATCCTTGTTCAGCCCGTAGGCCAGGGCGGCAGCGGTGGGCTCGTTGATGATGCGCACGATGTCGATGCCGGCGATATGGCCGGCCTCCCTGACCGCCTCGCGCTGGTTCTCGGTGTAATAGGCCGGCACGCTGACCACCGCCTGGTAGACGTTCTGCTTGAGATAGGCGCAGACGTTCTTGCGCATCTCATTGAGGATTAAAGCCGAGACCTGCGGCAGGCTGAAGACCCGTTCGCCGACCTTGGCGCCGATGGACATTTCGTCCAGTTGGACTACCGTGTAGCTGAAGTGCTTCGAGAGGATCTCGACCTCGTCGGAGTAGAAATTGCGCCCGATGAAGCGCTTGGCGCCGTAGATGGTGTTGGTCGGATTGATCAGCAGTTGCTTCTTGGCATCTTCTCCGACCAGCAGGCGGTCCTTGTCGTCCACCGCGACGATCGACGGCATCGTCCGTAAACCCTTGCTGGAGGGAATGACCTTGGGAAAATCCTCCTGGACGATGGCCACGCACGAGTAGGTGGTGCCCAGGTCGATGCCCATGATCAGGTCGGATTTGGGAAGGCTGGCCGCCGGCACCTCGACACCGGTCGGCAGAGAGTCGAAATCTTGAACCTTTTGGTCGTTCACAAAACCTCTCCTGTCGGATGGAGTATCCATATCGAGGGATGGCTTGTCAACAGGCACGGGCACGGTTACAATTCGCTTCCATGAAAACCTTGATTGTCACAGCCGTTCTGTTGTCGATGGTCGCATTCATGATCACATCTCTTACTCCCGGCGGCGCCCTTGCTGCCGACAAGGTCGGCCTCTCCCCCGGCGCTGCCAGTGCGACGGCCGCCATAAGTGACGAGGCGCCACTGGCCCAGCGCCTCAAGACGCGTATGCTGGCCGCGCTCAATAGCGGCGCCATCATCTGGGCGTTGCTGATCGCCTTCCTGGCCGGCCTACTGACCAGCCTGATGGGTTGCGTCTACCCGTTGATCCCGGTCGTCATGGCGGTCATCGGCACTCGTGAGACCAAGAGCCGGCTGGGCGCTCTGGGCCTTTCGGCGGTCTACGTGGGAGGAATGTGCCTGCTCTATACCGTCCTGGGCCTTATCTTCGCGAGTCTCGGCAAGGCCTTCGGTTCGTGGATGGCGAGCCCCTGGGTGATGGGCGTCATCGTTGTCTTCTTCGTGATGATGGGCGTGGCCATGGCCGGTGTCTTCGAACTTCGGTTGCCTGCGGCGATCGAGGGGCGCCTGAACAGGCTCGGCGGCAAGGGAGTGGCAGGTGCCTTCCTGGCCGGGCTGGTGTCCGGCCTGGTAATGGCCCCCTGCACCGGCCCGGTCCTGAGTGTGGTGCTGGTCTACATTGCCAGGTCGCAGAGTTTCTTCCTGGGTTTCTGGTTGCTTCTGAGCCTCAGCCTGGGCACCGGAGTGCTCTTCCTGGTCATCGGCACCTTCTCAGGGTTAGCGGCCCGCCTGCCTCGCAGCGGTTCGTGGATGGAGAGTGTGCGCAGCACGTTCGCCATGGTCATGATCGGCATGGCCTTTTTCTTTTTACGCGGGATGTGGCCCGGCTTGCACCATGTTGCGGCTTCCATTTCCGTCCCGGGCTGGATCGGGCTGGGAACGCTCGTCCTGTCGGCGCTGGTTGGCGGGTTTCACCTGTCGTTTCCCGATAGCGCCTCGCGGCAACGAATTCGCAAGCTGACCGGCCTGGTGCTGGGCTCCGCCGGGGTGTTCCTGCTGGCGACTTCATTCTTCCTGGGGACGGCCAGTGTGAGTTGGGTCAAGGACGTCGATCGGGCGCTTCTGGACGGCAGGCGCATGCACAAGCCGGTGATGCTGGATTTCTGGGCCACCTGGTGCCCTGCCTGTCTCAAACTCGACAAACAGACGTTTTCCGATTCCCGGGTGGCGGACGAGATAAAGCGCTTCATCGCCGTCAAGGTAGACTGCACAGGATCGGCAGACGACGAGCGAGTGCAAAAGTTGATGGAGCGTTACCGGGCGATGGACCTGCCCACGCTGCGTTTCGTGGACGGCTCGGGCCGCCTGCTCGCAGAGCCTACAGTCAAGGGATTCGTCTCCGCTGACCGCATGTTGCGCTTGCTGCGCGAGATACGCTAACCGGTATTACCTTCTGACACAGGCCGGCGCCTGGCCGTAACCGTAGGGTGTCTGTACCGTCAGCGCCCCACAGCGATAGGTGCCGGGATCGACACAGTCGTTGTCCGTCAGGCACGATTTCGAGCAATACTCGTTGCCCGGTCCACCACCGCCCACGAGCACGCACAGGCTTGTGCGGCAGTCATTGGAGCCGTTCGTCTCGCAGGAGTCGCCCAGGGCGCCCGTGCCGGGACCCTCCTTCTCGCACAGGTACAGCGCCGATGTGGCCCCACAGTTGTAGTAGAGCTTGCAGGCTTCGCCCGCGCGGCAGTCACCGTCGAGTTGGCACTGTTGCCTGCTGGGCTGGCACATGTCGACGGCATCGACCCCTGTCCCGACGCCGAACACCATGCCGCAACAAATATATTTTCTCTGGCACTGGCTGCCGTAACAGCGGTAACCCAACTCGCAATCGACATCGGTCGCACAGCCCATCGGCGGGTCGGCGTCGAAAGTGGGGCAATCGGCGTCCGTGGTGCAGACAGCGGCGCAGTAGGGCGGGTTTTCGAAGTCGAAACACCAGGACGAGTAGCACTCCCACATGCTCGAGCACTCGGCCCCGGGGTTGGGGTTTTCCACCATGCCCTTGCCGACGCAGAAGGTAATCAGGCTCATCCCGTCGCCGCTGACACCCACCGTGCAGACCGGAGTCTCGGCGGGACAGTCGGCGTCGCGCCCGCAGGAACCGCCCGTCCAGGTGCAGGCCGGCAGGTCATGGCCGAGGCCGCCCGTGTCAGGTACGGATACGATGCCGCACTCGGCGCCGCTGGGACAGTCAGAGGCGCCCGAGCAAATCTCAGAGCACTTGCCCGAAGAGCCGCTGCACAGCTCCGAGCCGCAGACACAGAATCCGCTCTTGCAATCGGCCTGGCTGGTGCAGGTTGAACCGGCTTCGCCCGTGCCCGAGGGGGTGCGACAAACCATTGCGACCTGGGTTGCCTCCTTGCGATAGGTGCAGATTCTGTTTGAGGTTGGATCACAATCGGCGCTGCGATGGCAGCTGGTTTCCCCGGCCGTGGAGGGCACACATGCGTTTATGTTCGAGGAGTTAGTGCACTCGTTGTAGTTGATGGATTGGCAGGTTGTTCCGGAGAAAGAAGAGCAGTCGCTCTGATTGCGGCAGGCGCTGGAACAGGCGTTGCTCAGGCAGAATTCGTTGGCACAGTCGATGCCGGTCGTATTGCAGAAGTGGCCCGGCTGGCGTCCGCCCGGGTTGGTGTTGACGCAGATCAATCTGGGATCGTCTCCATCGCAGTTGATTCCGCAGCGCTGGCCGTTGGCGGTGCAAAACGGATCGTCGTAGTAGCTGCAGTCGACGTAGGCGGACGTGCGCGTGAAGGTAAAAGTGCAGCCTCCGCCGCAATCGATCATCCACTGCTGGGAGAGGCTGACTTTTGAGGTACAGTTGACCGAAAATGTGCTTCCGCCGCATTCCACGTAGAGATTGAGCAGGGGATCGAGTGTGCCGATACAGGTGAACTCGTCCGACTGCCCCTGGTTGAAGACGGTGGAGATATCGCAGCCGTCCTGGCTGATGGTGACGTCGTCCTCGTTGAAGGCCAGGCAGTTTGGATTGATGTGGTAGTAACCGGAGATGTCTGCGCACTCGGGCTGGACACACACCGAGACGCCTTCCGAGTCGACATCGACCTTGTTGTCACAGGTGTTGTCTATCCCGTCGCATATTTCCGTGTTACCCGGGTGCACGTCGGAGCGTGAGTCGTTGCAGTCGCTTCCCGGATCGCATCCGCGCAGGATCGAACCGTATCCGTCGCCGTCCAGGTCGTCATCGGGAGTCTCAAAGTTGCAGTCGTCGTCCTTGCAGTTGTATACACTCTCGCTTCGGCTTGGGTTGACGGCGGCATTGCCGTCATCGCAGTCGCAGCACTCGCCCCAGTCGTCGTGGTCGCGATCGCGGCCCTGAGATATCCCGGTCTCGGTTTGAGGCACGCTGCAATCGAGTAGTGGATTGAGGCAGGCATCGGACAGCTGGTCGCCGCCGTCTGACGGGCCGTCGTCATTACCGTCGCTGGGCTCGCCGCCGTCGGGCTGTACGAGCGGCACGCAATTGCCGTCCTGGCACCTCTCCTGAAGCGGGTCGCAGTTGGCGTCTGTTTGGCACTTGCCCAAGACGGTGTTTTCGCAGACGGGATCGTCTGTGCACTTGTGAGCCGCCGTGTCGCAGATCTTGCATGGCCCCATACAGTCGGTGTCGTAGGTGCACTCTCCCTGATCGCTCGAGCAGGCCCCGAAGGCAGCGCTTAGAAAGACGAACAACAACACGTTTGACGATGTTCTACAAGCCATGGCAAGTCCTCCCGAATTCTTATCAAGTACTAGCATAATATGGCCGAACGGTCCAGCGCAGTGCTTGACTCACGCTGCAGGCTGAGTAAACTCGGAAATACGAGGGATAGAAAAGGAGAACCGCTATGAGTCTCGTGTGGCTTACGATATCGATTGGCCTGGTTCTGTCGACAACACCCGCGCAGCCTCCCGCCTTGTCAGGGCCCGTAGTCGCCCAGGCGACGCCGCAGCGCGAGCAGGCCCGGCAGCAGAAAGTCTCGGGTGACGGACTGCTCAAGAGCGGCAAGCGCAAGCAGGCCCTGCAGGAATACAAAAAGGCCGCCGAGACCGATCCCTCCTGGTATGAACCGTACGAGGCGATCGGCAACATGCTTTTTTCGACCAAGCAGTACGTCGAGGCCGTCGACGCCTTCAAGAAGGCCTTATCGGTCGAGCCGCGCTATGCGACCGGCTACTACAACATCGCCTTCGCCTATCGCAAGGCCCGGCGCCACAAGGAAGCCGCCGAGTATTACCGAAAGTACATCGAGCGCAAGCCGGACGATCCCGATGCTTACTATGGCCTGGCGGCGACTTTCGAAGCCATGGGCAAAATCCAGCAGGCGGTCGACAACTACCTGCTCTATGCCGCCAAGGAGAAGCGTCCCTCGGAGAGACAGTACGTCGTCAAGGCACGCAACAAGGCGCAGGCGTTGCAAAAGTCGCAGGGTATACCGGCTGCTGCGCCCAAACCAGCAGCCACCGTAGCGCCCGTCTCGACGACGGCCGGCAGACCCGCGATCAAGCCTGCGGCAACGGAAGAACCAGCCGTCGCCGTCGTCACTCCGCCCAAACCGGTCCCCAAGCCGAACAAAGATCGCGAAGTTGCGGATCTCCTGGCCAAAGGCGACGCCGCCATGAGCACCAAGTCATACACACTGGCCATGCAATCCTTTTTCAAAGCGGTCAAGTTGGCACCGCGCAATGCCGAGGCCCTCTACAGGCTGGGGCTGGTATACGATGCCACCGGAAACGCAAAGGCCGCCCGGCTGAAATGGAAGGATGCACTATCCATCAATCCCCAGCATGCCGGGGCCAGACAGGCGATTACCCGGGCCGAGAAAGCAGCCAGCCAACCGAAGCCCACACAGCCCGTTGCCTCCCATCCCGCCGGGCGTCCGGCATTGAAAGGGCAGACTGGGCCGGCCGCAGTGGCCGCATCACCGGCAGCCAAGGCGGCGCCGGCAGCTGCCTCCAGCTCCCAGCGGGTTGGAAAGCTGATTAGCGAAGGTGACGCCTACTTCAGAAAAAAAAGCCTCAGCCGGGCCATCGCGGCCTACACGCATGCGACCCAACTGGATGACAGAAACGAGGAGGCCCTGTTCAAACTGGGCATGGCCTATGCACTCAGCGGCAACTATAAGGTCGCCGTTTTCAAGTGGCAGAAGGTTCTCAAGATCAATCCGCACAACGCTTCGGCCCTGCGCAACATAGAGCATGCCAAGACGAAGTTTGCCGGCAAAACGACCCCGAAGGCGCCACTTGTACCATTACGCCAGCCCAAACCCACCGGCTACGATGCTTTTATGGCCCGGGCCCGGCAACTGAAGAAAAAGGGAGACGCGCAAGGCGTGCTCGAGGTGGTAAACAAGGCGCTGTCAAAGAAGAAAAACGATGCGCACGCCCTGCTGTTACGCGGGGAGGCGCTGGTAGTCCTCAGGCGCTATGACGAGGCCAAGCGGGCGTTTTCGGCGGCCATGATTGCCGACGCCAGCCTGGCGGCTCCTTTATACGGCCTGGGCGAGACCAGTCGGCTGGCCGGTGATAAGGACCGCGCCGAGTACTATTTCAAGATGTACCTGCAGTCGAAGGCCAAGGATGTTTCGCCGGCCAAGCTTGCGAGAATAAAAACCTATTTGGGCCAGTGATCAGATATTTCGCTGTTTACGTCAGACGTTCTTTCGAAAAGTACCCCATCATCGTCATCGAAGACGACCTGCCAGCCTTTTTCAGTGCGCAACGCCTCGGTCAGCCTGGCATGCCGGGGATAGGCGACGGCGTCGACCTTCCAGCGATCGAGCACTTCACGCCAATCGCGTTCGAGCCGGTGAACGGCGAAGTAATCTCTAAAGACCTGCATTGGGTAGCAGTCGTTGCGCTGGTCGATGAAGACCTTGATGCGTGGGTAGAGACGCCAGATGAAGGCGCCGCCCCAGTTGAAATAGTTGAAGACCCGCCAGTCGCCGCCCTTTTCTTCCAACTTGTCCATTAGCCTGCCGGGGTAGAAACGCGCTGACAGATCGGACAGGCTGGCTACGCCGGTAAGGGCGGTGTAGCTGGCCGGGACCGTGGCGGGCAGCATGAAGACGACAGCCAGAAGCGCCGCAGCAACCGAGGGCAGCAACAGGCCCCGGGAACGGCGGTCTATCGAGATCGACCTGTCGTGCAACTGTTCAGAGAGTTTATAAAGACGCGTTCGACTGGTGATGGCGCGCCAGGCGCGTCCCAGCGCCGGCGGGAGGTGGCGGGCCAGCACTGGTGTGGCTGCAATTCCCAGAAGCGGAATGTTGCGGATGGAACTGTAGGCGAATGTGGCGAAGGCCACCAATAAACCGATGTGTATCGGCCGAGGCGAGCGCCGCGATCCCGCCAACGCGAAACCGCAGAACAGCAGGTAGAACGTTATCATCTGTCCCAAAGGCGTCGATAAGCCTGCCGGCTGCCATTCAGATATGTTCGTCAGGTAGTTGACATTGGAACTGAAAGCCTTCTGGACATAGATCAGCGGGAAGATCAGGCCGAAAACGTGGTTGGGAGTAACCACGCAGGCGACCAGGGCCACTCCGAAGTCGAACAGATAGGACTTGGCCGAGCGCAACGTGGCCCTGCCCTCCAGCCAGCGACTCGAGAGGGTGGCCGCGAAGTACAACAGTATCAAGGCCAGCCCGATGATGAAGCTGCCGTGGAAGTTGGCCCAACCGGCGAAGAGCAGAAACACCAAAACCGGTCTCAGCCTGCCCCCGGCCGAGGGTTCTTCCATGGCGTGCAGGGTGGCCACGAAGAAGATATTGCCGAACAGGTAGGGTCTGAGCGAGAAGTTGCCCATCATCATCAGGGCCGCAAGCAGCGTGATCAGTGACGAGACGTATGGAGAGCGGGAATAGCGCACAGTCAGCTTGTACACCAGCGCGCAGGCGACAGCGTTGGCGGCGATTCCGAAGGCAATCAGCCCCAGCGCCCCGAGGTGATGATAAAGCCAGTAGAAGACGACCTCGGAGAGCCACTCGTGCGGCAGCCACTCGTGATGCGGCGAGGTGAAGCTGAAGATGTTCTCCTCGGGCAGACTGAGCATGTTCAGGATGTACTGGCCGGTCTTGAGGTGCCACCAGATGTCGTCCGCCTTGATTGTCAGCAGGAAGGTGGTCACCAATAGGATGGTGACCATGGTGACACCGAAAACAGAAGGAATCCAGAATGATCGCCCTGCCGGCTCGTCGGCCGGGCCCGTCTCCGAGATAGCTTCCACCATACACGTCTTATAGATTAGACGGCGCGGCCTGGCAACCGGAAAACCAAGACCCTACTCATTGAGATCGGCCATGTATTTGCGAGCCGCGTCGGCCCAGCCGCTTGAGGCGTCCCTTTCCAGGAAGGCCAGCCAGGCTTTGCGGGCCTCGTCTTTCTTGCCGCTCCTGGTCAAGGCCAGCGCCAGGTCGTAGCGGGCGTCCGCGAAGGCTGGATGCTTCTTTATTGTTTCGTGGAGCATCTCGATGCCCTTTTCACGCTCATCGGCCATCAAGTAGGTGACGGCCAGGTTGGTCCGGGCCTCCGGCGAGCCGGGAATCTTGGCCAGCACGCCTTCGAATATGGCTCGGGCCTTGACTTTCTCACCGAGAGCCACGAGACATGAACCCAGGTTCAGGCGTGCCGACTGGTAGTCGGGGTTTCGCCGGACCAGCCCGTCGAACACCTGGGCGGCCTCGATCATCAGGGCCTTGTCGAAGTCGGCGTTATTTTCTGCGCCGCGCAGGCGGATGGGATTAACGTGCGCCCGGGGATCTATGTCGCTGCTCAGCTTGTAGCCACGCTTGTTTTTCTGAATCGAGAGAGCCATGCGCTGCATGGCCACGCCCAGGTTGTTGCGGGCCGACAGGCTTTGCGGAAACATCCCCAGGAACACCTCGAAATGGAGAATTGCCGATTCGTAGTCACGGTTGTCGATGGCCTTGAGCCCGGCATCGAAGTGACGCGCCTTGGTCCTGAGGCTGAGCAGGTACTCTTTCATGCGCTCGGAACGCTCGGCGTGGGTGGGGTGGTCGAGGCCGCCCGGAACTTCCTTGCCTAGAGCGATCAATCGGCGATGGAAGCGATAGGCCGCGGCCGGGTCGAAGCCCGCGCGATAGGAGTACAGGCTGCCGATCTGGTCGGCCTCGAACTCGTGCTTGCGGCTCATGCCCAGCATGAGCTTATTGAGGCCTCGCACATCGAAGGAGCGCCCGGAGGCTAAAGTGCGGGTTCCTCCCACAAGGTCCAGCATTCCCAGGCCGTGGCGCATCGCCAGGTGGACGACCTCGTGGCCGATCACGGCCGCGTAGACGTCGTCTGAGTCTCCCATGTCGCGCCGGATGAAATCGATAAGCCCCTTGTAGAGGTAGACTGTTCCGCCGACGAATGCCATAGCGTTTATCCCGTCGATGTTGAGGATCTTGACCCGGTAGGGCAGGGCGCTGGGCGGGCGGTCGGAGTGGGCGGCGACCTTTCTGATGATCGCGTTCAGGCGTTGCTGCAGTTTCTGGTCGTTCACGACTCCAAAATGTTTTTCGATCTGCTCGGTCAACTTCCGTCCCAGGCCGATCTCCGACGAGGTGTCGATGACCTCCCCTTCGCTGAGGTATTGCAGCTTGCCGGTTATCAACTGTAGCTTCGAATTGGCCCTTTCTCCTAGCGCCGTGCCGGGTGCGAGCGATGCGACCCGGCTGAAAGCGTCCGCGGCCTCTTTGTTTTTCAACTGGTCGCGATAAGCCAGACCCAGGTGGTAATAGGCTTCGGCGTAGCGCGGGTCCGCCTTGATGGCCTGCTTGAGAAAATCCTGGCAATCTTCAAAATCCTCGTTCTCGAAAGACGCGATTCCAAGCTGCAACAGGGCTTGCTTCATGCCCGGAGCCTTCTTCCACTCTTGCTGCGCCTCGGCGACCTTGTTGATCACCGGGCTAGATAGCGTCATGCCCAGGAGGTAGTGAGCTTGTTCGATGTCCGGCCGCTCTTTTACCACGCTTCTGAGCAACTTCTCCGCCAGTCTGAACTTTCCCTTGGCAAAGGCGTCCTTGGCCTGGGCCAGGGATTTTCCGGCATTGCCGAGCAACAGCTTGTCGATCGCCTCGCGGGCGGGAATGGCATGCGGCCCCTTGGGGAACTTGGACAGATAAAGCCGGAAGGCATCCAGGGCGCTTTTCTTCTGGTTAGGCTTACCCGTCTTGGCATACAGGGCATGGTGGCACTGACCGAGGCCGTACACCGAGCGGGCGTGATCAGGATCGAGTTGCACAGCTTGTGTGAAGTTACGACACGCTTCTTTGGCCTTGTGCTCGTCGAGTTGGATCACTCCGATGGCTCCCGCTACCGCCGCCGAAGGATGTTCTTTCCCAAGACCGGCAAGCTCGGAAAGAGCGCCCTTTTTATCGCCTAAACGGTACAAGCCGTTTGCCAGGCGCAGGCGGGCGGCGGCGAGCTCTGGATTGTTCTTGACGGCCTTACGGTAGTGCTCGACGGCCCGTTTCCAGTTGCCCAGGTCGGCCCAGGCGTCGCCGTACTCCTGCTCGGCCCGGGCATCCCCGGTTGAGGCAAAGCTTTCCGGAGTGGCAACACAGATCAAAACGAGGCACAGGCCCATGATTATTCTCTTCATTATTTGGCCTTTCCTTTGCTGCGATTATCGTCTCTACATCACATCTGACGGAAAAAAGCCATGATCTTGGGCAATGAAGGTGCTATAAATGCCGCCAGTCGAGATGGTCCGTACCAGGGGGCCTGTTAGTGGAAAAACACTTCGGAAAATACGTGCTTACCGAGCGCCTCGGCGGGGGCGGCATGGCCGAGGTCTTCCGGGCCAGGTTGCATGGGCCGGGCGGGTTTGAAAAAGACCTGGCCGTCAAGCTGATTCTGCCCCAGTTTTCCGACGAGCCCGAGTTCGTGGAAATGTTCATCCGTGAAGCCACCCTGGCCGCCCGCCTGGATCATGCCGCCATTGTCAGGATACACGAGTTCGACCAGATCGACGGCACCTACTACATCGCAATGGAACTGGTGGACGGCAAGGACCTGCGCACAATAATGGCCCGTGCTCGGAAGAGGAATAGGCCCGCCCACGTCGCCGAGGTGTTGATGGTTGCCTTGGATGTCTGCCGCGGGCTGGCCTTTGCCCATGGTGAACTCACTCAACACAGCACGCCGATAATCCACCGCGACATCAGCCCGCACAATATAATCATCTCGCGGGCCGGTGAGGTGAAAATTACCGACTTCGGCATTGCCAAAATAGCCTCGGCGGCCAGCATCACACGCACCGGCGTCATCAAGGGCAAGGCGTCTTACATGTCGCCCGAACAGGCTCGCGGTGGCGCAGTCGACCCGCGTAGCGACCTGTTTTCGCTGGGTTGTGTCATCTGGGAAATGCTTACCGGCCAGAGGCTTTTCAGCGGTGAAAACGATCTGGTCGTGCTTGAAAAGCTGCAGCACGGAAAGATTGATCCGCCGGGTAGATACAATACCGAGGTGCCGGGCGAAGTCGACAAACTGGTTCTCAAGCTACTCTCCAGGGATTCCGCCGGTCGCTATAGCTCGGCCGGCGAGTTGTCAAGCGAACTTGAGCAGTTGCTGGTCGCGGCTGGAGTTGAGCGCGGCAGCATTCTTTCCGAAATGTACCGCGAATTGTTTGAATCAGAGAGGGCCGGGACGGGCCTGCTGCCGGCGGCTGTCGCGGAAACAGCTGATGCCGCCGAAAGCCGGGAAGGGGCGGGGGAGCCTGCTACGGATCCTGCCGCGGCACGAGCCGAGGGCGATGCGGTTCAGCCCGTGGGTCCCCACGTTCCCACGTTGGTCGCGGCCGAAGAAAACGGCTCGCCGGCCACGGCGATGATCAGCCCCGGCTGGCCGCCGTCCGCCTGGCGCGGGCTGATGAGGCGCCCGCCGGCCTTGTGGGTTGCCGCTGTGCTATCCATGGTATTCATTGCCGTGTTTGTCTCGACACTCGACTGGGGTTCCAGCCCCGACCCGGTCGATGCAGGCGTGCCGGCGGCTAGTGCTTCCGCCCCCGCGGCCCCGGTGCATCTCTTTCTGCGTCCCGGCTTGGAGACGGGTGACGGAGAGGCAAGGAGTCCCGGGGACAAGCCCTTGGAAAAGCCCGACAGTGTGGAGCCTGAGAAAAGCCCTGCCGCCGTCGCCCACGGTACCCTGTATCTGAACGTGATTCCCTGGGCCAAGGTATATTGGAGAAAGCGCCTGCTGGGCGATACTCCCTTGGAGCACAAGCGCTTACCGGTCGGCGAGCAGCGACTGCTGCTCGTGAACAAGGACCTGCACGTCAAAAAGATCATCAAGGTAATGATTCACGAAAACAGTGTGACTCGCCGGGTTGTGAACCTGAAGGCTCAAAAGTAGCACTGGCCGTTTTTTCATTTCTTTCGTAACAGGTCCGGGTCTGCTTTTTTAACTTGACAAAGTATTTTCAATGTAATACACAACGTATACAAATGTGAGAGGAAAATATATGTTAGCCAATCTAAAATATAATACAAAGAAGATAATATACTAAATATATGCCACTGGCTATACACAAACAGGCAGGTCTTTTTAGTGCCCGGGAACTCGAGGAGATCGAGCGTCGCCTCCCTTTGGGCATTTCTGCCCAACAGGTCGTCACGCTCTACCAGGACCGGGGCGTCAAGTTCTCGGAGGCGACTCTTCGCAAGTACGTGCAGCTCGGTCTCCTGCCCACCTCGAAGAGGATAGGAAGCAAGGGTAAACACCGCGGATCGCGGGGGATCTATCCCATAACGGTGGTTCGCAGGATCAACCTGATCAAGGGCATGATGACCCAGGACATGACCCTTGAGGAAATTCGAGACTCCTTTCTTTCCGTTCACAACGGTGTGATCCAGGCTTCCGATGCTCTCGATGCATTATCTGAGCGGATCGCAGATCGTCTCGGACAACTGGAGGCCGGAGGACATTCCGTCTCAGGACTCTCCCGGGACGCAAGTGCCGTCCACAAGCTGGCTATGGGCCTGATGAAGAAGATCGACAAGCTCTCGAGCCGATTGGCAGTTATCGGCTCTACAAATGTTTCAAGGGATCAAGGAGGCTCGACATGAACAATCGCGGGGCGAGTTTGACGGGCGAACACGAGAAGCGCAGGGGCAGGCGGCGCTCAAAGACAATCGCCCGGAAACAGATGATGCGCGAACGAAAGACGATGAGCATCGATCCGGAGCTTCTCAGGCTGGCGGAACAGGAACGGCCCAGGACGAGGCGGGAGTGCCTGCAGAAGGGACGTCCCTGCCTGTTCGTCTCCTGCAAGCATCATCTTTACCTGGACGTCAACCCTGACACGGGGTCGATCAAGCTCAACTTTCCCGACAAAGAGGTGTGGGAACTGCGTGAGACCTGCGCCCTTGATGTCGCCGGGCGGGGCGGCCTGACGCTCGAGGAAGTTGGTGAGATTCTCAACCTGACCCGCGAGCGAATTCGGCAGGTCGAGGCGGCCGGGCTCAAGAAGCTCTTGGAGAACAATGACGAACAAGAGCTGAAGGATCTGCTCGCCTGAACGCAGTGATCGAGATATGATCCTTTGCAGGCAGGGAGCTATCTGCGAACGCTTCTTCGTTACGCTCGCAAGAATATTTGAGTTTGACAGCCCGAAGATGACAGAATAGTTGGCACGAGTTGGAGTAAGGGGTGAATCGTTGAAACTGACATGCACGCAATGCTCAGCGTTATTTTCCATCGACGACTCTCTTCTTGTGGGCAGAGGCATCAGGGCTCAGTGCCCCGCCTGCGGCACAATACAGGTTATTAAGGGCCCTCCCGATTCCGCGGCACCTTCCCCTGAACCTGTAAGCGCAAATAACAGGCCGCCGCCGTTGCCATCCTTGCCGCCCTTGGCTGCCCAAGAGAAACACGAGCCCCCTCCGATGGTTACCGCTTCGAGCCAACCCGTCCTGCCGCCGGATCGTTGCGAGCGCTGTGGGGCCATCATCGAGCCCGGAAGCGGAGGCGGTGGTTTGTGCCCCAGGTGCCAGGGTCAGTCGCGGGGATTGACGCTGGGACAGGGAAAGGAGCGTGAGTGGCGGGTCAGGAAACCGGATGGAATCGTGTTCGGGCCCCTCGTTTTGCAAGAGATTAAGAGCAAGTTCGAAGCCGGAGAAGTGAACGCCGGGGACATGGTGTCCCAGGGGGAAGGGGAGTTCAGGCTGATCTCCAGCTTTCCGGAATTCTCCTCGTTTTTCAGGCGCCCCGGCGAGGCAATCGAGATGACCTTCAAACATCCGCCCCCCTCGCATAAGGGGCGTAACCTGGCCGTCTCGATAGTGATCCTGCTCGCACTGGGAGGAGCGGCAGGGTGGTATTACTTTGTGCACCTGCACGCTGGTGGCAAGAGCACGCCCGACATACTCGATGAGATTCTTCAGGAATTTGCCAAGGACATTCCCAATCCCAGCGGAAAAATCGATGACTTGCTGGCCGAGGGAAACAAGTTGATGCTGCGAGACGATCGCCTGAGTTACATTCGGGCGGACAGGGCTTTCAAGATCGCCATGCTGCTCGCTCACGGCGACATTCGAGCCTGCGCCGGCTGGGTGCAAAACAGGGCGATGCTCGACAGTCACGATCCCGATGTTGTCCAGCGCAAGATGGCTCTCGATCTGATCGACTACCAACTCGAACGCAATCCGGGGCAACCCGATCTGCTCAGGGCCAAGTCCTACCTGTATTATGGCCTGGGCAGGGTTTCCGAGGCCCGTGCACTGGCCGATAAAGCCCTGGTGAAGAACGACGAAGATGCCGGCGCCAGGTTGATTTTCGGCGTCAGCTTCATCGATTCGAACTCCGAGCAGGCCATAGAGCAGATCAATGTGGCCCTGAAGCAAAACCCGGATCTGAACGCAGCCGCTCGTTTCTTGGGAGAAGCTTACATTCGCCTGGGAAAGTTCAATCGTGCGCTGGGATACTTCCACAAGAGACTGAAAAAAGATCCGGGGCAGCAAGAAATCCTGCGGGCGGCAGCCCGGCTCTATCTCGAGGTGGGCCAATTTGCGAAAGCCAGAGAGCACTACGAGATGATCCTGGCAGCCAGCCCCGGCAATGCCGATGCGCTGGTGGCCGTCTCGAGAATCTATACCCAGGTTTTCGCAAAGCCCCAAAGAGCGCTGGCTATAATTGACAGTGCTCTCGATGGCAAGGCCGAAATGTCTGAGGCCAAAAGGGCCCAGGTTCTCAGCGAGCGGTCAATTGCCTGCCGGATGCTGGGAAAGACTGATGAGGCCATGAAATCCGTAGAGCGGGCCCTGAAGGACGATCCCATCCTGGTTCCGGCCTTATACGCCCGAGCCGTACTCGGTCAGGGCAACTCAGACGTCTCATCCTCGCTGCAACAGCTGTCCGATCTTCTGACCCACATGCCGCGCTCGGCCAGGCTGCGTGCTAGGCTGGCCGAAGTTCGTTCGCAATCCGTTGATTTGCAGAAAGCGCTTCAGGAAATGAAAGATGCCGTAGACCTGGGCGGCAATGACCTGGATATTGTCTTGATGATGGCCGTAATGAGTATTTTCCTCGACGACGCCAACCAGGCTTATGCCTGGCTAAAGAGATCGACCGACATCGATCCATTCTACGCTGAAAATCATTTTACGTTGACCGCCTTCTACGATAATTCTTCCCTGCTGCGCCTGTCCGTAAAACGAGCCGCCGAGGCGGCCAAGAACTTCGGTGATGATCCGCTGATTATGACACTGTATGGGGCGGTGCTGTTGCGCTTCGGAAACCTGGACAGGGCGCGAGCAATTCTCGACAGGGCGCTTGTTGCAGATAAGGAATGCTTTTCCGCGAACTTCTTCATGGGTGTGCTCTGGCTGATGAAGAATCGCCCCGCGCAGGCGCTGCCTTTCCTTGAGCGGGCACACGAATATGACTCGCTGCAGCGGACGGCGGCCAGGTTGTTGGCCATGACGCTTGCCGAGGTCGGCAAGAGTAAGAAGGCGCTTGAGATCTATACCAACATTCTCCAGTCCGCGCCGGGCGATCTTGACTCCCACCTGGGCTTGGCCGAGGTCTACCTGAAATTGAGAAAGAAGAAAAAAGCCATCTCCGAACTGCTGTTGGTCTACAAGAGGGACGTAGACAACCTGGCTGCCAAGAAGCTCCTGTTTCAACTCGGGCGTTGACAGAGCCGCCTTTTGTGTCGAAGACTGCGGGCATGTCATCTACCCAGAGGAGGCGCCCATGCGTATACTGTTGATTGGGCAAGGAGGCCGGGAACATGCCCTGGCCTGGAAGATCGCAAAAAGCCGCGAGGTCGATCAGGTGCTTTGCGCGCCGGGTAACGCCGGCATCGCGCTCGAACCCAAGGTCTCCTGCATTCCGGTGGCTGCCGACGATCTTCCAGGGCTTATCAAAATGGCACGTGAAAGGCGGCCCGACCTGGTGGTTGTGGGGCCCGAACAACCGCTGGTCGCAGGCCTTACCGACCAACTGGCCGGGATCGGTATAGCGGCGCTGGGACCGCTCAAAAAGGGCGCCATGATCGAGGGGAGCAAGGTGTTCTCCAAGCAACTCATGCAGCGCCACGGCATCCCATCGGCGGAATTCGAGGTTTTCTCGAGGTTTGACGAGGCTGTGGGGTTTGTCAAGTCGCATCCCGGGAACTGGGTTGTCAAGGCGGACGGCTTGGCGGCGGGCAAGGGCGTATTTCCCTGCACCAGCCAGGATGAATCCCTGCGAGCGCTTACGAAGATCATGATCGAGCGCGCCTACGGCGCAGCCGGCGATCGGGTCGTGATCGAGTCATTCCTGATGGGCGAGGAGGTTTCGTGCATCGCTTTAACCGACGGCGAGAGGATTCTCATGTTGGCCTCGTCGCAGGATCACAAACGGGCCTACGACGGCGACCAGGGGCCGAACACCGGCGGCATGGGAGCCTATTCGCCGGCGCCCGTGCTGGACGACGAAATGCAAAGACGCTTGGTCGGCGAGGTCTTCGAGCCGCTCGTTCTCGGGATGGCGTCCGAGGGAATTCGCTATCGCGGCATTCTCTACGCCGGCCTGATGATCACTCCTGACGGCCCGCAAGTGCTGGAGTTCAACGCCCGCCTGGGTGATCCGGAATGCCAGCCGTTGCTGTTAAGGTTGCGTTCCGACCCCGTGCCGGCGCTTCTGGCGGCGGCTAAAGGCAGCCTGGCCGGAGTTTCGCTCGATTGGGATGAGCGGCCGGCGGTATGCGTGGTCATGGCCTCGGGCGGCTATCCGGGTTCATACGAGAAGGGCAAGCCGATATCCGGCCTGGGCCGGGCAGCGGAGATGGACGACGTAAAAGTGTTCCATGCCGGCACCACAAGCGCGGATGGACGCATCGTGACCGCCGGAGGGCGGGTGCTCTCGGTATGCGCCCTGGGCGCGGACATCGGCGCAGCCGTCGAGAGGGCTTACGCGGCTGTCGCGGCAATCGAGTTCGAGGGAGTTCACTACCGTAAAGACATCGCCCACCGGGCGCTTTCGAGGTTGTCATGAGCGTGAAAAAAGTCTTGATACTGATGGGTTCCGCAAACGACCTGGACGTGATGCGCAACACCGCCGAGGCTCTCGGCCTGTTTGGAATCGACTGCGATCTGCACATCGCCTCGGCCCACCGCACGCCGCAGAAGGTGATCGAACTGGTCAGCGGAGCACGCCGGAACGGCTACGGGGTCGTCATCGCCGGAGCGGGCATGGCCGCGCACCTGGGCGGAGTGGCGGCGGCGCACACTACCTTGCCGGTGATCGGGGTTCCGCTGGCAGCGGGAGAGCTTGCCGGCGTCGACGCCCTGCTCTCATCGGTGCAGATGCCGCGGGGGGTCGCGCTGGCCTCGATGGGTATCGGTGAGGCCGGGGCCTTCAATGCCGGCCTGATGGCCGCGGCCATGCTGTCCATCGCCGACCAGGATATTGCCGAAAAGCTTGCAAGCTTCAGGGAAAAGATGGCCAGGAAGGTCGAGGAGAAAGACTTAGCCCTGTCCCGGGAAAAGTGATCGTTTATAAATACATAGCCCGCGAGATTTTCTGGCCGGTTCTGGTGGCCTTTTTTTTCCTGAACCTCTTGTTCCTGGTAGTCCAGATTCTGAAAATTGCCACGCTGGCGGTCGGCGTGGGCCTCGGGCTGCCGGACATGCTGCACATTGTCTTGTATTCGCTGCCCAGCTTCGCCGTATTTACCATTCCCATTGCGGTTCTGACCGGGGTGCTCTTGGGTCTGGGGCGCATGACAGCCGACGGCGAGTTGGTTGCCCTGGCGGGAGCCGGTGTATCCAACCTGGGGTTGTCCGCTGTGCCTGCGGTCATCGGCGTTGCTGCAAGTCTTATGGCCTTCTGTTTTGCATCCTGGGTGGCTCCCGCCGCCAACATGGCGTTACGCCGAACATTCGTGGATCTCAGCAAAAGACACATCGCGGCGAGCCTCGACCCCGGACGGTTCTTCGATGATATCCCCGGAGTGGTGCTCTTCCCTCGGCGGACTGCCGGAGCGCCGGGAGAGTTCGATGGCTTGATGATGTTCGATCGTCGTCCGGGACGCGCGCGGCACTTGCTTTTTGCGGCACGGGCGAAGGTCAAACCCGGGCGGACCGGGAACTTCCTCGATCTGAATCTCGCAGGCGGAGAGGTGCATGCTCTGGACAGAAGGCGTAGGCTGTACTCGCTTGCCATGTTCGAGAAAGCCAGCGTAGCGATCGACATTGACCGACTGGTAGACGAGAGAACGCGTTTCATTTCGCCGACTGACAGCCTCGATCTCTCCGAACTGGCCGCGGCCGCTGGGGAGCGGAGCCGCAGCCCGCGCGAGCAAGCCGTCTACTCCGCAGCCTGGCAGCGTCGCTTCGCCTTTCCGGCGGCGGCGTTTTTCTTTTCGCTTCTGGCCTGCGCCCTGGGAGCGATGGGCAAGTTGCGGGGACGGCGGCACACGTTGCTGTATTCGGCCGGCCTGGTGGCTGCCTACTACCTGCTGTCGCGCGCCGGTGACGCCGTCGCCGGCAAGGCTTGGTTTCATCCGGCATTGGTCGCCTGGCTACCGGATATTATTATTTTTGGATTGGCGTGTTGGCTGTTGGTGCTGCGCGGGAGGCGAGCGGGATGACTCTCGAGCGCATGCTGTTCGGATTGCACTTGCGGGTTCTCTTGGCCTCGCTTGGCGTGCTCTTGCTGCTATCCGTTGTGATGGAGTTCTTCGAATCGGCCCACGCCTTGCTGTCCGGCCGTGGCAGCGCCAGTGACGTATTGTTCTTCTGCCTGTACCGGGTTCCCGATCTTGTCGTGTTGCTCGTGCCGATCGCCCTGGTGGCCGCAAGCTGCGTGACCTTTGCTTTACTGAGCCGCGGCAACGAACTGCGGGCCCTGGCGGCCGCGGGAATCGGACCGGCCAGGATCGCCCTGCCGGTGTTTGCAATAGCCGCACTGGCCGTTGTGGCTGCGATCCTGACTGCCGAATTCGTCGTGCCCCCGGCGCTCGATCGCCTGGACCAGCTGATGCTTGCCAAGTTCGGGCGCATCGATTCGTCGTGGCGATTCTACCATGTGCGTCACTGGTACAAGGGCGACGACGACCGCATCTTTCACGTGATAGGGCGCTCGGGCGACCTGCACCGGATCAAAGTGTTCGAGCTGTTCGAGGTAGACGATAATTTTCACTTGCGGCGGCGCACACGGGTAAACCAGGCCACCTGGAAGAGCGATCATTGGGAGGGAGAATGGGTTGAGACATGGCGGTTTTCCGACGCTGCCATAATTGCCCACTCTCGTGACAGGCACAAGAAACTCGACTGGCCCGAGAGGCCAGAACGCTTCAAGAACTTGCAGGGAAGGCCGAAACAGAAGACGTTCGCCGAGCTTTCAGGCACGATCGACGAGATGCGGGCCCGGGGGTTCCCACAGGCTCCCTACCGGCTCGAGTTGCATAACCGCTTCGCCTTTCCCATATTGGGGGTTTGCCTGGTCTTTTTCTTCTTTCCCTGGTTGTCCGCGCCGAGTCGTCGTCGCTCGCTCGCAGGCGCCCTGAGCGAATCGATCGGGCTGATTTTCGCCGCCTATTTCGTCGTGGCCGTCTGCACCGCGGCGGTCGGGGGAAGGTTGCTAAGCGCCGTTGCGGGGGCCTGGATTCCCCCGATCTTGTTTCTCATTGCCGCCTTGCCCGGCTGGCTGCGAGCGGAGAGATGAATGGGGACGGAAGCGCTAGCGGAAGACAGGCCGGCCTGGCTGAGATACTCACGACCGCTGGCTCTTGTGATCTTCGCTTGGTCGCTGCCGGTATCTCTTTTCGGTATGCAGGCCGGTGTGATCCTGGGTGCTGTGGTTCTTGCGGCCTGGAGCATCGCCTCCCGGGGGCGCAATCTTTCTCCGACGCCGCTCGACCGTGGCATGTTGGCATTGATCCTGGCTATTCTTCTGTCGCTGCTGATGGCGCCGCACGGGGTGCTGTCGTTCCACCGCGCGGCCGGCTTCTGGGTGCTTTCATCTTTCTATGTCACCTGGTTCATGCTCGACAGCCAAAAAACGCTGCGCCGTGCACTGACGGGCATCTTCGTACTGGCCTGCGCCGCCGCGATCTTCGCCGTCTACCAGAGCATCAGCGGTCACTACCCCCTGGGACACCTGCTTCATCCGCATGCCGAGCGGTTGTTGCAGCGGGTTCCGGGCATGAGCAATCGCATCGGCGGATCGGGTTTCTTCTACAGTCGCCTCAGCCTGGCCCATGTCCTGTTGTTTCCCTTGTGCTGGTCGGTCTCGCTGGCCATCGAGCCGCAAAAGCTCTCTAGGCGCTTGCTGCTGTTGTTGGCGGCGGCGGTGATCGGCATGGGTATCCTGTTCACCTGGACCCGCGCGGCGCTGGCCGTCTCTGCAGTGGCGCTGTTGGTGATCGTCTTTAGCGGGCTGCGCGGGGGGCGTAAAAAGGCGCTGATACTGGGTGTCCTGGGGCTGGCAATGCTTCTGGCAGCTTCCATTTGCGTGCCGCGTATGTTCGGGCGCCTGGCTCACAGTTTCAGCGGCGCCAAGGATTGGGGACGACTGACCATCTGGCAGACGGCGCTGGATCTTGCCAGCGACAATCCGGTGGCCGGCGTGGGGTTTGGCAATTTCGTACGTGACTCGCGCGCACGCATCGCCGAGCAGGCGCGGGCGGTCAAGGGGCGAAAATTTACCGCCAGCATCGACTGGGCGCACAGCAACCTGCTTACCCTCCTGGCCGAGTGCGGCATGCTGGGAGCCTTCGCCTTGTGCCTGCTGTGTCTGCTCTATTTCAGGGCCTGTGCGGCGATTTTGAAGACGCTTCCGCCCGATGCCCGCGAACTTCGCGGCTTCGTGCGGGGCGCCTTGGTGTCGGTGGCGGCGTTTCTGGCCGTCGGCTTTTTTCACGACACGCTTTTCCACGCCGAGAGCGCCTTTGCCTTCTGGTTCACCGCAGCGGCCTCGCTGTCGGCCGGGCGTTTGGCGAAGCCTGATTCGGGTGAGCCGCGATGATGCAGTTAGCCTCGGATTTGCTGCTTGTGGTTGTCTTGTTGAACATAGGCCTGCGAGGCGTTTTTCCGACTCCCGGCCTGTGGGCCGTCGTTGGAGTGCTGGTCCTCTCGTCTCTGTTGCCTGTGATGGCGCGGCCTTCGCCGCCCGGCTCGCTGCGTCGCGATCGCATGCTTTTTATCGGCGGGCTGTTTTTACTGCTCATGCCGGGTGCTCTCTCCGTCGATCTGTGGCTGGCGCTGCCCGCCTGCGGTTTTTTGATCCTCGGTTCGCTGAGCGCCGTGTCCGACAACTGGAAGCGCGGCCGAACCGAGATAGTGCTTGCCGGCGTGATTACGATGCTGGCTGTCGCCGCGGTCGCGGGAGCGGATCGAGCCATTATGGCCTACCTGGCGACGGCTCCCAAGTTTCCCGGACGAGTAGAGTTCCTTGTGCCCATGGCGGCCTGGGGGTGCTTGTGGTTCGGCCTCGACGCCCACTTGCGATCGCTGCCCGGCAAGACCGGGCCGGGTCTTACGGGTTGGGTATGGGATCGACGTTATCAACTGGGGCTGTGCCTTGCGGCCGCGGCGCTTTTTGCCCGGCAATTCGTGTTTTGAATCTCGAAAAGTCTTGGCAAAGCAGTTCTGCCTGAGTAGTCTTTGTTCGGCGCGGAGGTTTTATATGAAGGGAATCATCCTGGCCGGAGGTTCGGGCACACGCCTGTATCCGCTCACCAAGGCGGTCTCGAAACAGATGCTGCCGCTTTACGACAAGCCGATGATCTACTATCCGCTCTCGGTGCTCATGCTGGCAGGGATTCGCGAGATCCTGGTGATATCCACTCCCCGGGACCTTCCATTTTACCGCGACCTGCTGGGTGACGGGAGTCAGATCGGCCTTTCTTTTTGCTACAGCGAGCAGGATAAGCCCCGCGGCCTGGCCGACGCCTTCGTCGTCGGCCGAGACTTCATCGGCGACGACCAGGTAGCCTTGATCCTTGGCGACAATGTTTTCTTCGGTCAGCGCCTGAGCGAGATCTTGAGAAGGGCATCCGGCCTGACCGAGGGGGCGATGATCTTCGGCTACTACGTAAAGGATCCCTCCTCGTTCGGCGTGGTGGAGGTGGACGAGCGAGGGCTGGCAATCTCACTGGAAGAGAAACCGGAAGAACCGCGCTCGAACTATGCCGTGCCCGGGCTTTATTTCTACGACCGGCAAGTTTCGGAAATCGCCGCCAGACTCGAGCCGTCCGCCCGCGGTGAACTGGAGATCACCGATCTGAACCGCAAATACCTCGAAGCCGGCAAACTGCATGTCGAGCTTTTCGGGCGCGGCATGGCCTGGCTGGACACCGGCACCTACGAGGGCATGCTCGAGGCGAGCAACTTCGTGCACACCATCCAGAAGCGCCAGGGTTTCTACATCGCCTGTATAGAAGAAATAGCTTACAGGCTGGGATACATCGACGCCGGCAGGCTTTTGGAACTTGCCGGGCCGCTCGGCAAGACCCCTTATGGAGCCTACCTCGAAGATATCGCCCGCGAGGGACGTTAGCGATGGAGTTTCGCGCGCACAAGACGCCCATCGACGGTCTGTTGATCATCGAACCCAAGCTTTTTACAGACGAGCGCGGTTATTTCATGGAGTCGTATCGCAAGGCCGATTTCGTAGGATTAGGCATCGAGGTCGACTTCGTCCAGGACAACCAGTCGCGCTCGTGCCTGGGAACCTTACGCGGGCTTCACTTTCAGAAGACCAATCCCCAGGCCAAGCTGGTAAGGGCCCTAAGCGGCAAGGTCTTCGACGTGGCGGTCGATTTGCGCTCTGGTTCTCCGACTTTCGGAAAGTGGCACGCGGTGACGCTGGACGCGGACAGCAAGAAGCAGTTCTACATCCCGGCCGGATTCGCCCACGGTTTCTTGGCGCTGACCGACGGCGCCGAGTTCGCCTACAAGTGTTCGGCCTATTACGATGCAGTGGACGAGGGCGGAATTTTTTTTGACGACCCGGAGATCGGCATCGACTGGCCGCTGCAACAGGTCGGCCAGCCGCTTCTTAGCGACAAGGACAAGCGCCTGCCGCGACTTCGGGATCTTGGGTTCTCTTTTTGAGGATGCCTTAACGTGAAACTGATGATTACCGGGGCCAACGGCCAACTCGGCCAGGATCTGGTCCGTGAATGCGCCCGCCGGGACATCGCCGTGGCTGCTTCAGATCTACCGCGCCTGAACATCTGCGATCTTGCCGCCGTACGAGAGGCGCTGGCCGCCGAGCGTCCCGATGCGCTGATAAACTGTTCCGCCTACAACGCGGTCGACCGGGCCGAGAGCGATTTCGAACAAGCCTGCCTGGTGAACGCCGCCGGCCCGGGCAACCTGGCCCTGGCGGCCGAGGAATCCGGCATCCCGCTGATGCACTTCTCGACCGATTTTGTCTTCGACGGAGAGAAGGGCGAGCCTTACACGATTGACGACCAGCCGCATCCGCTTAGCCGTTATGGAGAGAGCAAGCTGCTCGGCGAACGGGCCGTCGCAAAAGCCTGCGGCCGGGCCTTGGTTGTGCGCCTGAGCTGGGTGTTCGGCTCGGGCAACGACAATTTTGTAAAAAAGATCCTGCACTGGGCCGCGGATCGCGACGTGCTCAGGGTAGTGGACGACCAGATCTCGCGCCCGGCCTACACGGTCGATCTCGCTCCGCTGATCATCGACCTGCTCGACAGCCGGGCCTACGGACTGTATCACCTGGCCAACAGCGGCATCTGCAGCCGCTACGAGTGGGCCTGTCGGATTGTAGAGCTTTCCGGGTTGAGCACCAAAGTCGAGCCGGCCGCGAGTAGCGAGTTCGAAACAGCGGCCCGCCGCCCGCGTTTTTCGGCCCTGGATCTGTCCTCGATCGAGGCCGTCCTGGGTCGCCGGCCTCCCGACTGGAAAGACGCAACGAAAAGATTCCTTATGGAAATTGGAGCAGACGAATGACAATTCTAATCACCGGCGCCGCCGGTTTCATCGGCTCGAACTTCGTCTACCACATGCTGCGGGCGCACTCCGATCTGCGCCTGGTGGCTCTCGACAAGTTGACCTATGCCGGCAACCTGGACAACTTTTCCGCCCTGACGGACTCAGAGCGGGCCCGGTTTCGCGTAGCCAAGGGCGACATCAACGATCGGCCCCTGGTCGAGCGGCTTTTCGGCGAGGAAAATTTTACGGCTGTCGTTAACTTCGCCGCCGAGACCCACGTCGACCGATCGATCCACGAACCGGAGATCTTTCTGACAACCAACATCCTGGGCACTCACGGCTTGCTGCGGGTGTGCAAGGATCGCTGGCTTGCACACGGCACCTGGGAGGAGGGCAGGCGCTTCGTCCAGGTCTCGACCGACGAGGTCTATGGCTCGCTCGGCCCCGAAGGTTTCTTCTCGGAGACGACGCCCCTCGACCCACACAGCCCCTATTCGGCCTCCAAAGCCGCGGCCGACATGATGGTCAAGGCTTACCACGACACCTACGGCATGCCGGTGCTGACCACTCGTTGCTCCAACAACTACGGCCCCTACCAGTTCCCGGAGAAGTTGATTCCCTTGATGATCATCAACGCCCTGGCTCACAGGGAACTGCCGGTATACGGGGACGGCCGCCAGGTGCGCGACTGGATCCACGTAGACGATCACTGCCGGGCGATAGAGATGGTGCTTTCCGGGGGAACGCCGGGGTCGGTCTACAACATCGGCGGCGGCAATGAGCGTGAGAACGTCTTCATCGTCGGCAAGCTGATAGACATCCTGAGCGGGATGACCGGCGATGCGGCAATATGTGCCGATCTGATCCGCAACGTCGAGGATCGCCCCGGTCACGACCGGCGCTATGCCATAGACGCGGGCAAGATAGAGAGCGAACTGGGCTGGAAACCCGAGGTAAGGTTCGAGGAAGGCCTGGAACGCACGATTCGCTGGTATCTCGACAACCGCGCCTGGACCGAGAAGGTCATCTCGGGGGAATACACCGAGTTCTACGAAAAGAACTACAAGAACAGGTAAGAACTGGCGTGGCCCGGGGAAGGGCGTGCGTCAGAGATATGATAAGGCCTGTTTTTTTTCTGCCGCCGCCACATACCTGTTATAATGACAACCCTGTCATTCTCTTGAGGGCGGGGCCGTGAAGCGTCTGTTCGGAGTAATCGCGATTTGTACGGCAATGTTGGGGCTGGCTCTCTATCTGATCAATATCGTGATCAGTGAGACCGACGGCGTCGCCGTTCATCGCCGCGAGGCTTGGCGAACGCCGGATGATGAAAATTCCACCGGAATCGCCGCAGTAACGCCGAAGGATGAGCCGGAACGTAGGGCGGCTCCCGTTCCCCCCGGCCTTTCCGGAAACGCCGAGCCGATGCCTGAAGCGGGCGTCTTCGATGCCGGGCCGGCGCCGGCCACGCCCGCAGAACTCGCGAAGTGGAAAAAACAGATGCTGAATGAATGCAAGAGCCTGGTCAGGGCGAAGACCTTCGACAAGGCGCGTTACTGCTACTGGCTGCTCTTGGCCCAGGATCCGGATGACGCAAACGCTCATCTCGGGCTCGGAATCATGGCGGCCATGACCGGGGACAGGGACGATGCCTACTACCGCTATCAGAAATTCATCGAACTCGCCCCAGATGACATGCGGGCCCCACAGGTTCGGATGATTCTGGATGAGTTCGACGCCAATATATCGAATGGCAGCATGCCGCCCGAGGTTGATCCAAAGATGGGGGGCGCCTCGGAAGGACTGCCGGAATCCTTGAGCCCGGAGCAGATTGCCGGGGCCATGAAGAAGATTTACGGTGCCTTGAAGGGCTGCGCCGATCAGCAGCGCCAGCGCGATCCCGGTGTGACCGGCACGCTGGAGATATCCTTCGTCATCCAGAGTTGGGGTCGGGCCACCGACGTAAAGATAGTGACGCAGGAACACAAGGGCCAATACGTCGCGGGATGTATCAGCTACCTCATCAAGAATGTGCACTTTCCCAGGTTTACGGGAGACCCGATCCCGGTCGAGAGAATGCCGTTCAAACTTGGGAAATGAAAATACCTATTCGGCCCAGGTTTCGATCTTGAGAGACGGGACGCGCCTGAACTCGCGTTCGTTATTGGTGACAAGAGCGCAATCGAGGGCAAGCGCATGGGCTGCGATGAGCATGTCCATTGATCCTATGGGAGTTCCTTGGCGTTCCAGATGCGCACGTACCCCGCCGTACCGGCTGGCTGCGGCCATTTATGAAAAGCCGTGCTGTTTTCATGCGAAAAATCAGTCAGTCAGCCGATCGCGCAGGTTTTCGCATAGGAACATGATCGATTCGATATCGAGGTGCGAGTAGATGGTTTCGTCGAAGAGCAGTTTGACCCGGGCGTCGAAGCCGTCTTCCGGGTCTTCGTCCCAGAAAAGCAGAAGCAGCGGGAGGCGGGGGAGGGGTTGAAAGCGGACGGCCAGGTCGGCCGTTGAGGCCTGCCCGGGAACCTCGACGCCGCCCACTTGATCGGCCACAGAGCGCAGTTGGTCGAGATGTCCGGCGAATCGGGACGCTAGCGGGACCTCGACGTGGGCCTGCATCGACTTGAGTTTCGAACCGGTGTTGGGTATCTGTTCGAAGCCCAGCCAGACGCCGCCGGGTTGGGCGCTGCCGCCCTGGGCCATGTGGTTGTAGATCAGCACCTGTTCCCAGTGGTCGAGGGGCCGACCGCCGGCCAAAGACAGGCAGTCGGGGCGAACCTGCAAAATGTCCTTGTAGTAGGGAATCTCAAGGTATTCCACGTCGTCGTCATGCTTCAACTCGCCGCCGATACGGGCCGGCAGATCGACGATTTCCATGGAGGTGGCTCGCTGTCTGGCCCAGGCCATGGCGTCCGCCACCGGGTTTGGCTTCAGGTATTTGCCGCCGGCGTGCTGGCCGGAAAGTTCTGCCCGCGTGGTTTCGAGAAGCTCAGGTTCGATGTAAGGGCATAACTCGAGCGCCTTCTGCTCTTGCACCACGGCGAAGGCGAAAGCCATGCAGGTGGGATAGCCGCACTCTGCGCAGTTGGTTTTCAAAAGCACGCGCTTGTACAGGTCAACTGGAGTCAGGGGCATATTTACTCTCAACAATTCGTACTATTTCGGGTGATTACATCTCGTGTCGAGGACGGGAGTCGTAGAGGATAGTACCACACCAATCAGAATTTTCGTGAGCATAGAGCCAGCATATCCCGGGCCTCCGCGCCTTTAAACCTCACACCATGCCGCCGCGGAAGGCGGCTGAGCCTGCGGCCGGCCAACCCAGCGCAATGGCGCACCTCTTGCTATCCCGGCTCTATTTTTCCAGTGGATTTTTATCCGCCGCCGGAGCAGAGTGTAACCAAGAGCGTTTTGAACCAGGGAGGGAACTGTCATGCTGCTCAGGGCAATATTGTCCATCTTGTTACTGTTGGAGGCCTTCCAGGCGATGGCCGACGGAATGAGTTTTCAGGTGATCGGGGCGAGCGCGGACGTCAGTGCCGGCGGGCAGCGGGCGGTGTTGTGGCTGCGGGACGGCAACTGGGAGCTGCATATCCAGCCCGTGTTCGACAGGCAAGCAGGCGCCGCCGCCTGGGTCGTGCCTTTTCCCGTGCGGCCCGAGGTGCATCCCGGCGACGCGGATTTCTTCGACGAACTCGAGATACTGACCGCGCCGGTTTTCATGAAGGTCTGCGAGACGAGCAACGGCGGACATTGGTCGTGCTTCGGCTGCATGGGCTCCGATGCCGGGCGGCTTGGAACGGAGCAGCATGGAGAAGCCTTCGTGCATCTTTGGGAACACGGGACGGTAGGAGATCTCGACTACTCGATAGTCTCGGCGGCCGACGGCGAGAGCCTGGTAGCCTGGCTGCAGGACGAGGGCTATGCGGCGCCGGATGGACTGGCGGCGATTCTCGTCGACTACGAAACCGAGGGAGAGTTTTTCTTTGCCGCGCGTCTGTCGTCCGAGGCCGACCCGGCAAAGCCTTTGGCGCCGGTCAGGTTTGTCTTGCCGGGAATGGCCGATCCGGCCTATCCCCTGCGCATGACCGCCCTGGGGGTAGCCGCGGGACAGGGCCTGGAACTGACATTGTGGGTGATCTTCCCGGGGCAGACCGGAGCCACGGCCTACCTGCCCGCAAACAGGAACGTAGTGGTAATCGACGGCAACCCGGAGGATGCGCCCGCCTTCGAGGCGGCACTAGACAAGCTCTACGAGTCGCACCCCGATTCACTGGTGGCACTTTTCGGCGACGTGCTCAACGGAAGATCCGAACAGTGGGGAACGGTGTGCAGTGGTATTGCGTGCGTTTCGTTCGAGGAGCTGGGCATCAAGGCCCCGGCCGTATGGTCACAGCCCGTGCAAGAAATCTTCTACAATCCCTTCTGGGTCTCACGCTACCAGGCTCGCCTGTCGGCCACCGCCATGGCCAGTGACCTGATCTTCGAAAAGGGAGATCGGACCAACCTGCAGTACCTGGATCGTGTCTACGTGAAATACACCTGCGACGAGGAGCTGGCCGGAATAGGCTGGCTATTGGTTCTGGCCGCGGGCCTGGGACTGCTCAGGCGCATGCTGTGCAATAGGAAAAAGAGGGCACCGTCCGCCTGAAGCATGCTTATTCGCTCTTTTGTTCGATAAGTCTCAGTATGTCTGCGACTCTGGCGTCCCAGGAATTTCGAGAGAGGAGTTGGGACATCCTTTCGTCGATCCTGGTTGAACGTGCTGACAGGCATTTCTCCACGGCGGCGCAGAATTCTTCAGGGGTGCGGCCAATAGTTACGAGATCGCGGAATTCGCCGAGATTGTCGATGTCGGTCGAGACGATGGGCACGGAAAGGGCTGCGTAGATCAGCAATTTCATCGGATGCATGCTGTCGGTCATCGCGTTTTTCTGATGGGGGATGATGGCCACGTCGAAATGACGGATGTAACTGCGTACCTCGGGGTAAGTGCGGACTCCCAGCAGGTGAACGTTCTTGTAGCGGGTAAGCTCAAGGATCCTGCGGTTCAAATGCGCTGAGCCGATCAGTACCAGGTTCCAGCGGGGATGTCGTCGTGCCAGATAGTCGAGCAGGTCGATATCGATCCGCGAGGAGAGATTGCCCGCGTAGCCGATTCGCGGCGCGGGGATGGCCTCGAGATCGGGCGGGATGCCGGCAAGATCTGCATCGTCATGGAGATCGACTCCGTTTGGAACAAGATCAGCTTGTCCGCCTAGTTCCCGCACGGTGTCAACCAGCTTCTGGCAGTTGGCCAGGATGATATCGCTGCGGGAAATTATTTCTCCGTAGTTTCTGGTGATTTCATCGATCTTCGATGAAGAAGGACTGTAGAAAGTGCGCTGGTCGTCGATCATGTCGGTTACGGTCAGGGCCGGCCTGAAGTAGTCGTGGATCTCCGGGAAATAGTAGTTCAGCGGCCAGTTGTAGAAAACGGCGCTGGCAGGAGTAATACCTGCAGCGGACAGCTTTCGTTCCACGAACTTGCGAAAACTTCTCGCTTCTGTCACCAGACGGAGCACGGGTTGCGGCAACTGCCGGGTGATCTTTTGGCCCGCCAGGTAGCAGAATGCATGTCTTCTCACCTTGCCGTTGTGACTCTGGCCAAGCATCCTGGAAATGGTGTTTTTCAGCACCAGCCTGGAATGATCTGCCCGTGATACGCGCAGCGAGGGAAATGCCAGGCGCAGCGCGTTAATTGGTGCGTCGAAATGCACGATACGCCCGACGCGCTCGGAGCGAGCCAAATGCTTTACCAGCATATCCTGGCGTCGTCCGTAGATGTCGCTGTCGTTCTGTTTCCAGAAGAACACGATGTCGAGCTTCTTCTCTTTGCCCGAAGGTGGCCCTGGGCGGGGAGAACGGTTTCGGAGGGCTTTTCCGAAACAATCCTTGTGAAACGATAGAAGCTCGATCTGATCGTTTGAAGTCTTCCCGGGTTTCGCAATCACCCGCTCGATGACGTCCTCAAGGCGCGGGAGGACTGCGGAATAAGAGTAATCTGCAAGGAAGGTCTTGCGGTTGCGCATCGCCAACTCGCGCTGGTGCGGCAGGTCTTGCAGGATTGAGTCGATTATCTCGGCCAGAGGCTGCTTGCCTGTCAAATATGCCAAGCCCTCGTTTGCAACATCGATCATCGGGGCGGCCGGGCTCGCGATCACGGGTATACCCATCGCCAATGCGTCTGTGAATTTCGCCGGCATCTGGTATTCGGACACTCGCCTGCGCGGATCTTGCAGCAGACAGATCAGATCGCCGAGCATCAGGTTGGCCGGAAGGTCGATAAACGGTTGGCTCGGTACGAGCCGCACGGTGTCCCGGGGGCCTTTCAGAAGTCCAACGAAAAGCTTGTAATCGGTAATGTTCCCGACGACGCACAGTTTGTAGTCGGGATTGTCGATCTGCCGTAAAGCATCGAGGACATCCAGAATGCCCTTGTGACGCCTGGGCGTGCCGAGAAACAGAATCACCTTGTCAGCAGGTGAGAATCCGAACTTAGTTCTAATCCGTTGACGATCGTAAAGTGCCGGATCGAATCTCCGCTCGTCGCGGGCATGAGGAATGATCTGGCCGCCGAATTTTCGCAGCAAGCAAGCATTGCTTACAGTCAGAGCGTCGAACGACGGGATTAACGACTCGGCGTAGCGTGTCCAGAGCGAGCCGTAGGGCACTTTTAAGTCCGGCTCATTTGCCAGCTTTTGTACCTTGGCGAGTGTCAACGGCTCGTCTTCGTCGAAAAACGCCGGCTCGTAATCGTCCACGTCGATGATGATCGGCCTTTTCCGCATGGATGAAGCCAGGATCGCGAGTTCGATAGAAGGCAGGCGGGGCTTGGAAATGAGCAGCAGATCGCCGTCGATGCTTTCTGCGATCTTGCGCATGCGCTCGAAGTGCCCTGGGAAATCAGTGCCCTCGAATGAAGTGATCCGGATATACGTATCTCTGATTGGCTGCCAGGTGGACCCGCCGTAGCGCGGAAAACGGGCGCCGACAATCTCGACGGCGTAGCGGCGGCTGAGCATGTCCGCCAGCATGAAGGCCCTGCCGACCGCGTTGTGGCAAACGTCCCAGGCCAGGATGGAAATTTTCTTGTCCATCTGTCTCATGGCACAAAAAGCGTCCTAGTTCTGCACTTCCCAGTTAAAATAAGTTGTATTTCAGTATGCACCAAAACGCCTCTAGTCCGTCCAGTACTCCAATCTTCTTCCCTTCCCGATAAGTTCTTCCGTAGTAGCTGATTCCTACCTCGTACACGCGACAGCGGCCGGCCTTGGCCAGTTTGGAGCACCAGGCGGTTACCTCGGGCTCAAAACCGAAGCGGTCGGAATTCAGCCTGGGAAGGATTTCCCGTACAATCTCGGCTCGGAAGACCTTGTAGCAAGTCTCCATGTCTGTGAGGTTCAAGTCGGTGACCATGTTGGAAAGGAGCGTGAGGAATTTATTTACTACGAAGTGCCAAAAATACAGAACCCGGTGGGGCTCAGAACCAATGAAACGCGACCCGAATACCACATCGGCCACGCCTTCGATGATAGGACCTAGAAGCTTGGGATACTCTTGGGGATCGTATTCGAGATCCGCATCCTGAATGATGACTACATCGCCGGTCACATTTGAAAAACCAGTGCGTAAAGCCGCGCCCTTTCCTCGGTTGCTACTGTGAGTGTATACCGACTCTCCTTGTTGAACGACACGATCGAGAATAGAGGAGGTTTCGTCCGTACTGCCGTCGTCAACTATGATGATCTCACGCTCTAAACCAGAGGTTGGAGCCTTGCGGATCCGGTCCAAGATAAGCTCCAATGTGGTAGCCTCGTTATATACCGGGACCACAATGGACACTTTGTGCACGTTTTTCATGAGCGATCCTCTCCGGCTAGACTCAAATTCCGTTCACGTAAAAGAACCTGTTGTGTTGTAGCGCTCTGAAGGTAGTATTACGTGACTCTAGCCAACATCTCGATTCCTTGGGCATGCATGCGAGAAGATGCCGGCGAGTCCCTCAAGTCTGCCAACGTCTTGGCATATATCTCGTCTTCAGCACGTCGGAGTTCCTCGGGAGTCATGGCTTCGACCCGTTGTCGCAATGCTAATGCGTCTGAATAGTAGCAGTTACGAATATAGAGTGGCGACATGCCTGGAAACAATCCGAGTAGGGTCTGTCGATCGTACCCTGGTCGAACGTGCTGATGCCTTTCTAATTCGCGTTGACAGAGTCTGATATTCTGCTGTTCCTGGCTCGAAGCGAATGGAACAAGGTTATAGAGCCAACAATTGGACGCTTGCTGCAAATGCGTTGCAGCCGCAGCATGGTCCTGAATGTGCTCCAAGACTTCCACGGTCATGACGAGATCGTATTTCTCGGTCACCTCCTCTAGAATGTCCATCTGCCTGAATTGAACGTTTTTTATTTTGTGCCGAGCGGCTACGTTTTGGGCATTTTCAAAATTGTTGGGATCGTAGTCCGTCAAAACGAAGTTTATCGATGGATAGATCAATGCGAGGTGCATTTCAGGATAACCATGGCCACATCCGACGGAAAGAACCGAGCGGATGGGCGACTGTCGATGTGATGCTTCGAATGCGGCCAAGACGTGTGTGAAACGGTGTGCCGCCCATGCTTTGAGTAAAAGGTTTTTCGTACGAAACTCGGAATGAATCGAAGCCTTGCTGGTAATTAGCGATGAATCCTCGGTCTTGTCTCCCTTGATCGGAAGATCTTGGTGAGACGATAACTTTGATGTGCCCGGGAATTCTCCAAGCGATTCAGTACCGCTGGGTTGTCGCAGGCAATTTTTCAGAAATCTCGTGGTCGCCTCCGCCGATTTTCTCCGCTCGAACTTCATCACTGACTCGCGAGTGGCGGTGGCCAGCCTTTCCCTGAGTCTCTCGTCGTCCAGCAGTCGGTTCAGATTGTGAAACATAGAGTCCTCGTCATCTGCAGGACTCATCAGACAGTTGACATCGTCCTGAGCAAAGCTTCTCACGCCGCCGCTGTCGGTCACTACCGCCGGCACCCCGCAGGCCATGGCCTCGGCGATTGTTCTTCCGAAACCGTGGAACGAGGAGAAATCAATAAACAGGTAGGCGGAAGAATAGAAGTTTGGCAGCTGTTTGTTGTTCACGATTCCGTGATTAACCAACGGAAACGGTAGATCGTGGCTGGAGATCTCCTCGTTGCTGGAGCCGAAGGAGTGAAAAACAAAATCGCTTCTGGTTTCACTCAGCCGCGACAAGACTTTCACTATGGTTTGAAATCCGCGTTGGGGTGTTTTCGGGCGTAGCATTCCCAATATCACTTTTTGTGCGACAGGCTCCATCGGGCGTGGATAGAAGACGTCCAGATCAAGCGCTGGAGGAACGAGCTCTATTTTTCCCCCCGCGGTCCTTACCTTCGAGCAGATCCACTCGGTCTTGGCGAAGCAAAACGGAGTGAGCCGGTAAGTGTTTCTTATGGTGTTTCTGATGCCTTCGTCGGACGGTGGATAAAAATCCACCTCGTAATCCTGAACGAAATAGGCGGGCAAGAATTCCCGTCCGGCTGAAAATAGCTTGACCATATAATACATGGTTATCCATAGAGTGCCGACGACAATGTCCGCAGGTGGAAAGTTTGCCAGGAGGCTCTCCCGATTTTCATAGAATATCGGCTCGGTGAGCAAGGCCATGTCTCTGTCGAAACCTTTGGGATTGATTAACACTACCTTGGTGTCCACTCCCGCCCGAATCATGTCGTTGGCCAACTGGGCAACGGACAGCACACCGCCATTCTGCTCCAGGGTCGATAGGAGAAACACCACCCGGGGAGAAGTGGTTTCATTTCTCTTCAGCCGGGAAAGCCGCGATCTGAATCGTTCCATCTCATTCGGCAGGCCGGCGTCGTCGAGAATAGTTATCACCTCGGGGTGATGCAGCTTGGATGCCTCTTCTATAGAAAGCGTTTCCTTCCTTTCCGCCGCGTATCGTCGGCGGAGAGGATCAAGCGGATTGTCTGCCAGGAATTTGCGATATATCCTGTCGTAGAGCGGCTTCCAGCGACTGTCGAATATGGCCCGGTTTGCCAAATAACGAGGACCACGCTCCTTGCCGAAAGTGGCCCGGCCTTCGTGGTAGACGAACGCGTCGTCGCAGCAGACCAGGCGGTAGCCGCGGGCGTAGGCGCGCATGGAGTAATCCGACTCTTCGCAGTAGCCCCGGCCGAAGATTTGGTCGAAACCTCCCTGATGATCGTAGACGCTGCGTCGAATCACAAAACACCAGCCCTCCGGTGTGACCACGTCCGGATATTTCCTTTCAGACAATCGTTCTATGGCCTGGGCGGCGTCGAGAATGGAATCGCCGGGGTTCATCTTGAGCCAGAGGTGCGAGCTGGTAGTGCCTAGCGGCGAGATTATGCCGATACGATCGTCGGATTTCATGCAAAGCCTGAGCTTACCCAGCCAGCCCGGCGTTACCAGTGTGTCGCTATTGAGAAGGACGATGTGTCCGGAATAGGGCTCGGCCATACCACGGTTGGCGCTGGCGACAAATCCAAGATTTTCTTCGTTGCGCAAGTATTTGAATTGTCCGTGGATGGAACAGAAATGCTTCAGGAATTCAGCCGTGGCCTGGTCGGAAGCGTCGTCGACGACGTAAACCTTGTAGGGCTCCGAAGTATAGGCGGCGACGCTTTCCAGGCACGGACGAACCACATGTAGTTGGTTGTAAACGGGGATCACGATATTGAAGGCTTCATCACCGTCGCACCAACTCGATGCTTCTTTTGTCTGGAGTAGATCGCTTTGCAGAATGGGTGCGATGCTGCTTGCGACATTGTGATTGCTGAAATTTCCCACGGTTGCGTAGCCATTTTCGACAAGCCGCTTCCGCAGCGACGCATCGCGCACTAGATCGACAACCAGGTCAGCGAGTTTCTGCCAATCGCCGGGTTTGGCCATAAGGACATTAGCGTTGTCGACGGCATATTCTGAGACTCCGCCGCTTTCTGTAATCACGCAGGCGCAACCGCAAGCCATTGCTTCCAATGCTGCCAGCCCAAAACCCTGAAAATGAGACGTTTCCAAGAAAATATCAGATTTGCGGTATTCCTCCCGCAGACGTTCTGGATCGATGACTCCCAGATCTACGAAGGGGAAGGGGATGGACTGCGCATCCAAGGCGGTAGACCCGAATAGACAGATTTCAATGTTATCAACGAGGTTATGTGCGGCGGAAAGGGTTTTTACAAGTACATCGAAGCCGCGACGAGGTGTCTCCGGGCGAGCCATGGCGACGATGCGGACAAAACCGCCAGCATGCTCAATGTGCTTCCCACGATAGATCTCGAGATTTGCTCCCAAGCCTATCTTACGGATGTGGCATTTTCTTTCTCCGAGATGCTCTCGCACCTTCTCAATGATGAACTTACTGGTGGCAAGATGATCTAGTCCTAGATGGTAACTATTTGACGCTCCCTCGAAATAGACTTTTTCATTAGGGTCGGAGGGATTATAGAAATTCGGTTCGAAGTCCTGAATAAGATAGTATGTCTTTAGGGAAGGTTTGATGTCCGCGATCTCTCGCGCCAGGCTGGCGGTGGGCCAGAATGTCGCCATGAGCGCCGCCCGATCCGGCAACGCGGCAGCGATGGTTTGCGGGTCGGTCGAGTAAAGGGGTTCGAACAACAAGTCGAAATACTGAGACTCGAATTGCCTTGGATTGAGTAGTATGGCCTTGGCATCGATGCCTTTGAGAATGAGATCGTTCATCATCTCGGTCAGGATATAGACTCCGCCGCGCACACTAATGGAATGAAACAGAACTCCCAAGGAAAGCTGTTCTACCAGTCGCAGATCAGAGCGAGCATAGTCGACAAGGGACGCCGGAGATGTGTTTGTTGAATAGTCAATGAGGCTCTCTACCCACTCGCGCTGCTTGGTTGGAAGCATCGCAAGGCATTCTTTGACATGGCTTGTTGTTAGCCTGGAGTATTTGACAGAAGTATAAACGTATGTGTCATCCGCCAGAATCGGCAAGAGACCGTCCTGGAGCAGCCTGGCAGCAAGTTCCAGGAATGGCAAGTAGCCGCTGGAGTATGGATTATCTGCACCTCTCAGGTAATCGAATGCCTGACGGCGCAGATAAATGATGTCGAAATGTGGAAATGTGCCGGGGAAGGTATCGCTCCCCAGCAATCTGATCTTTTTTGAGCAGCTTACGATATTGTCGCCAGGATTCATGCGAAATTCGTAAGCTGGATTGGAGTTGGTGATGGGAGACACGATGCCGATGTTATCGGCCGTGAAAGCAGCGCCTTGCAGCCCTTCCAGCCAGCCTGGAGTCACCACCGCAGTTTCGCGCAGCAGGCAAAGGTCGCCCTCGATCCCGCCCATGATCTCCTGTAGCGCCCGGAAGTATCCCAAATGCTTGTGGGGGCGCTCGATGTGAACCGAGGGGATGTCAGCGCACCACTGGTCAACTTTCTCCGCCACGCTTTCGTCCTGAGAATCGTCGATGAGCATCAGTGGGCTTGACTCCAGATCGGTATTCGCCTTCAGTCCGACCAGGCTTCGTCGCAGCGGCTCGCAGGAACCACTGCTGTAAAGCACGATATTGGTCTTTTCTGCGAGCCGAGCCGGTCGTCTGCGTTTGCCTTCCAGTAGCTTTTCCAATCGGCGATAGGTCTCGGGAAAGGTTTTCTTCATTGCCGCCCGCGGCGGAGAGGGGGTTGCCGGAGTAGCGCCGGGACGCAGAAGAGTGTCGACGCTCTTGAGCCAATGCTCGTTGCTATCGAGAATATTGTCGATGTATTGCCTGATATCCGGCACCTGGGAGACGCCGGGGAGTTTGTGAAACAGATCGGCGACCAGGTTGCCCGTCTTCCAACGTTTGGAGCGTAGAACGGCGCGGATCGCACCTTCCAAGTGTTTTATCAAGTCAACGGCTTGGCTCAACTGTCTGGCGCGACGGTTGATCTCGTTCGAAAGCTCCCTGCCGCGCGACATTTCCTCCGCCAGCCGAGCCTCGCGTCGAGAAAGTTCCCCCTCCAGGCCGCCAATGCTCGATTTTTGACTTGAGATCTCCAACTTGAGCTTCTTGATTTCATTTTTACCGAGATTCAACTGCCTAGCCAGGGATTCCAACTCGTCTGCTCGTTCTGACAGCGCCGACTCCGCTTCCGCCAGGCTTTGTCGTGATGCCGCCAGGGCATGCTCCGACTCAATGAATCGGTTGCCGAGATTTTCGAGTTCAGTAGCGCGCTGTTCGAGATCTTGAGTGATCTTCTTGATGGCCGCTTCTTTTTCGCCCAGCAGATTGCGTGACTCCGTTTCCTCTTTTTCATGGGCCAGCGCCAGTTTTTCTATTTGCTTCTTCAGGACCGCAATTTTCTCTTCGTCACGTTTGGCCCGATAATTCCATTCTTCCGCTGAAATGTAGTTGCGAATGCGTTCCTGTTCGATCGCCTCCAGTAACTGTTGCATTTGTTCAGATGGAACCAGGTTCGTAAGCCATCGGTCGAGGTCTGGGTTCCGATTCGTCAAGTGTTCACTGGCCAAAATTCCCAGTCCGTGCAGCCCGACCAGTTTGATGAACTTGAATTCCTTCTCCCCAACTTCTTTCAGAAAATCTTCGATTGCCGTGAGCACCCCACTGCGGGGTTGGTTTTCGTATTCGGCGTTATGAAGGTGGCTATTGAGGCCACCATTTTCTTGAAGGCAGGGGTCGCCGGGAAGCATGCCCTTTTTTTTGAAAGGCTGGCGAAAATCAGAGGGGATAACGTCCGGATTGTAATAGAGATCGCGGCGACCGTAAGGCCAACCGACGTCATGAAGCAGCACTACCGGGAAAAGACTGGGATCCTGGTTGACGCTCTGCCAGATGAGCTTCAGTTCGTTGAACACGGTATACCAGTTGTGGTCGCCGTCGATAAAAACCATGTCACAGCCGACAACTCGTGATAGTGCATCCAGACTAGGCTCGTGGTAAAAAACAAGATGTTTTCCGAATTCCCGCTGCCAATCGCCTGCATCGAATTTGGGTTCGGGATCTATTGCATGGAGAACGGCATCGTTCTCCAGACAGAAGGCCAAAATGTTCCTTGTGTTGTCGCCTTTGTCGCTGCCAATTTCCAAGATGGTCTTTGGCTGGACGATGTCGATGAGTGGCTTGATAATCGAATTCCAGAAGCGGTGCATGATGACTTCTCCTGAATCGTGTCTTCGACGGCAAGGATGTCGTCTCGCTCTGGCATTGCTGCTAGTGCCCCGCGGCGTATTACCCGCCCATTCCTAGCATGGGTCTCCGTTTCGGGTAAAGCAAAAGATCGTTGAGCCCGGCCGCTTGAGGGATGGGTCTCTTGACGGAACCTCTCAAGATCGGTAAGAAAACCATGTAGCAATGGACTCGACTGATGTGGTGGCGAATGAAGGACAATGCACGGCACGAAACTTGCCCGGCCGGTACATCGGATGATCGCTTGATGTGGTGGCATGCTGTGCCGAATGCTTGGTCTCGATTGAACGCGTACGTGGGGCGGCATACCAAAGCAATGTCGATCCTGGAGGTGGTCGCCAGCCTTCTCATGATCGGCTTCGCTCTGACCTTTCTTCTTCCATTTGTGAAGGTCATGAGCACTAGCTCACTTTGGAATGACGAACTCTACTCTATCATGCACTTCAGCTCACGGGGAGTAATAAGAACTCTGACTGACTACCACGTACCCAACAACCACATCTTTTTCAATCTGCTGAATGCATTGACGCCCGGCTCGGCATCTTTCAACCCACTGCGTGCTCGGATCTGGTCTTTCATCTTTGTAGCGGCCTCCATGTTGATTGGTACGATCGCTTTTGCCCGAAGAGGTAGGTTCTTCGAAGGCTCCCTCTTTTTTCTGGTAATGGCGGTCAACCAGTCACTCCTGGACTTGACCCTCCAGGCCCGCGGCTACGGGTTGCTGTGCTTTTGCGTGGTGACCACCTCATTGCTGGTGCTCAGCTACCTGCACAATTCCGGGAACCTCTCGCTGGTGCTGATCTCACTTCTGACGATTCTGGGAACCTGGACTATTCCCACGTACATTTTCTTCTCCGGGACACTGATGTTGATTCTATTCTTCCAGGACAGGAAGCCGAAGCTCCTCGTGGCAGGAATAATTACCTTGCTCGTGGTGATCGCACTATATGCTCCGGTTTGGAGTGACCTGTATAATCAGACGAGCACCTACAGCGATAATTGGGGCTATCAGTATGGCAGTTGGGGGGCGGTTTGCAAGACCATACGTAAATACTTTCTGAGCCCTTTTTTCGGTATAGCGTTCGCTGCTGATTGGAACGTATACTTCTTCCTATTGGGCGTCGTGACATTCCCTGTGATTATCTGGAAGCCGAGGGATTCTACCGTTCAAGGAGTTCGTATACTCTTGATTGCCGTGTTTGTTTTTCTGGCCATCTGCCGGATCATGAAGACGCCTGCAATACGAACCACAAGCTTTGTAGTGCTTCCTCTGGCTATATGTTTGTTGATCCGGTTCGGTAACATCCTGCGCAGTTCCCGGGTCGCCATATTGCGGCCACTTGTATTCATTATAGCCGCGACTTTTTTCTCGTTGCACAGTTTCAACCGGGCCCGGCACTTCAGATTCAAGCCGATAGAGAACTGGATGGGTGTGGCAAGGTTCATCGAGAGAACTTTTCCCAAAGGCACGGAAATATCCGCAAGTTTCCGCAACTACTATCTCAGGGTATATCTAGATCCCGCGTACATGATCACAAAAAAGTTCGAACAAAAGAAGTTCGCCGCCGGGCGACAGGTCTGTGTGGACGGCGACTTCTTTGCCAAGGAACGATTCGATCCAACGGAGTTCTCTCCTTCGGGTATTGAAATCAGAATTCCTCAGCGGCGCGGCGAGTTCCAGAAGGTCTGTTTGTCCCCGCCTCAGGATTCCGGCATCGAGCAGATCCTGGACGGGAACGGCAGAGAACTCGGCCGTGAAATGTACGATCGGAATCTCTCGACCCGCTGGACCACCAACATGCCGCAATCGAAGCTGCAAATTACCGTAGGTCTCAGGGTTTTCCTGAAGCCAGGAGTACGCTACCACTCGCTGAACATTGTGGCTCTCGATGGAGACATTCCACTGAAGCTCGAAACGCGACTGAGCGTCGAGGGGCGTTCGAAGATGCTTGTGAATCACTACATCGAGCGCTACGGAGATTTCATGACTATATTCCTAGGCGACCAGGAGATCGAATATGTCGACCTGAAGGTCCTTTCAGCACAGACCAACAGATTCTTTTCTGTGAACGAAATGTGGGCCTATCCAGAGAGGACCGCTCAACAAATCATGCACAAAGTGCCCATTGTGACCTCGGTAATTAACAACACTGCAACGAGGTGATTTCATTTTGTAGGACGGGAGAACCGAGAGGGCACAAACGAACCTAGGCCTAGATCACCCCTGCCTGAAGCAGGTCGTGCAGACGCAGAAGACCGACAGCGCGACGTTCGGCATCGATAACAGGTAACACCGAGATCTGGCTGGGGCGATCTTCCATCAACCTGACGGCTTCCACGGCCAAACGGTCGCCCTTGATGGTCACCGGTTCGCTGGTCATCACCTCGATCACCGGCTTTTCCAGCAAGTCGCCGCCGTGGCGCGCCAGCGCCCGGCGCAGGTCGCCGTCGGTGATCACGCCGCTCAGGACGCCGGCCCGGTCGACGACGCTCACCGCGCCCAGTCCCTTGCCGGTCATTTCGACTATCGCCGCCTGCATGTTCGCGTCGTCCGGCACCAGCGGGTTGGCCTCGCCGATGTGCATGATGTCGCTCACCCTCAGAAGCAGGCGCTTGCCGATGACGCCGCCCGGATGCAGGCAGGCGAAGTCCTCCCTTTCGAAGCCGCGCTTCTTCAGCAGCACGACCGCCAGCGCGTCGCCCACCGAAAGCAGGGCGGTGGTGCTGGCCGTCGGGGCCAGGTTGTCGGGGCAGGCCTCGCCAGATACGCCGACATCGATGAAAATATCGGCGTCCCTGGCCAGCGTTGATTCCGGGTTGCCGGTCAGCGCCAGGATCTTGATTCCTGTGCGCTTGATGCTCGAGACGATCTTGACCAGCTCCTCGGTTTCGCCGCTGTTCGAAATCAGCACGGCCACGTCTCCGCGCGCTAGCACTCCCAGGTCTCCGTGGACTCCCTCGGCCGGGTGCAGGAAGACGGCCGGAGTGCCGGTGCTGGCCAGCGTCGAGGCGATTTTCCTGCCAACCAGCCCCGACTTGCCGAGCCCGCTGATGACCACTTTTCCCCGGCAATTCAAAAGCAACTCGATGGCTTGCTCGAAAGCCGCACCCAGCTTGGCGCCGACTTCTTTTATCGAGTCCGCCTCGATCTCGAGCACCCGGCGTGCCTCGGCTAAAATATCCACCGGTTCTCCTTTACCAGCTTGTCAATGGCGCACACCTGAGAAAGGACTGCCGGCAGATCGTCCAGAGCGATCATGTTGGGCCCGTCACAGGACGCCTGATCGGGGTCGTCGTGGATCTCCATGAATAGGGCGTCGATGCCGACCGCCGCCGCCGCCCGCGAAAGGTGCGGCACGAATTCGCGCTGGCCGCCGGTGCTCGACCCCAGTCCGCCTGGTAGTTGCAGAGAGTGGGTGGCGTCGAACACAACCGGATATCCCAAACGGCGCATGATGGCCAGTGAGCGCATGTCTACGACCAGGTTGTTGTAGCCGAAGGACGAGCCGCGCTCGGTGAGCAGTATGGCCTTGTTACCGCAATGCTCGATCTTGCCGATTACGCCCGCGATGTCTGCCGGTGAGAGGAACTGGCCCTTCTTCACGTTGACAGGCTTACCCGTCTTTGCCACGGCGCAGACGAGGTCGGTCTGGCGGCACAGAAACGCAGGGATCTGGACGATATCGGCAACCTCGGCCACCGCCTCGACCTGCGAGATCTCATGGACGTCACACAGCAACGGCACGCCCAGGGCCGACTTGACCCTCCCCAGTATCTCGAGCCCCTTAGAGATTCCCGGGCCACGGTACGAGTCGATCGACGTCCGATTGGCTTTGTCGAAGCTCGTCTTGAGAATGTAGGGGACATCCAGATCCATGCAGCCGGCCTGGATTTGCCTTGCCACCGACAACAGGTGCGCCTCGTTCTCTATGACGCACGGCCCGCCGATGAGCACCAGCGGGTTGCCCCCGCCAATCTTGATACCGCCTGCTTCAACCACGTTCATGACTCATTCCTTGCCTTGCCCGTTGACCCGGGCCAATTGCTCCGGTGTGTCGATCGCAATCGACTCCTGCTCGACCTCGACGACGCTAATCTTGTAGCCGTTTTCAAGTGCCCGAAGCTGTTCGAGCGACTCGGCCTTTTCCAACGGTGTCTGCTCCAGTTCGGCCAACTTAAGCAGGAACTCATGCCTGTAGGCATACAGACCGATGTGCCTGTAAACCACTGCTGCCTGGCCGTCACGCGCAAGTGGAATCGGCGCGCGCGAGAAATAGAGTGCATGGCCGTTTTGATCCACAACGACTTTGACCACGTTCGGATCATCGAGTTCGTTAGTGGAGTTTATTCTGGTCATCAACGTGGCCATCACTTCGCCAGGCCGAACCTTCAGCGGTTCGAGAACTGCTTCGATTGCGCGCGGGCTGATGAACAGTTCGTCAACCTGCAGGTTGACCACGATCGGCGCCGTAACCCCGGCCGCGACCTCGGCGATCCTGTCGGTGCCGGTCCGGTGATCGGCGGAGGTCATCAACACGTTTCCACCGAAGGCCAGAACGGCTTTCTCAATACGCTTGTCATCGGTGGCCACGATTGTTTCACCGAAGCCGTGGGCCTGCGAGGCGCTGCGATAGACGTGCTCGATCAGGGGCCTGCCATCGATCTCGGCCAGAGGCTTGCCGGGGAAGCGTGACGATTGGTATCGGGCCGGGATGATGATGACTGGCCGAGCGGTCATGGCGTAAATTCTCCACTATTGTGTACCTTTGGCAAGGCACGCGGCATAATCTCCCAGGGAGACGGTATTTTGTCAACGATCGAGAGCCGGAAATACGGAAATCCCGGTTTCTTGACGGAAACCCGCAGGACCGGTAAGAAAAAGATTCGACATGCGCTCGACCATTAGAAATATTTGGGACAGGCGGCACCTGTTATGGGTGCTGACATCGTCCAATATCAAGCGTCAGAACAAGAACTCGGTGCTTGGCTACCTGTGGTGGCTGCTCGACCCGATCATGATGACCGGCGTCTACTATTTTTTAGTGGCCGTGCTTTTCAGTAGAGGCGATCCCAAGGCGCCATATTTGCTCTTTTTGTTGATCGGCCTGCTGTGCTGGAAGGCTTTTGCAGATTCGGTCGGTCAATCGACGCTGATGCTTCGCAGTCAGGCTTCGATAATCAAGGCCATCAGCTTTCCCAAGGCGATTCTGCCGCTGTCTGTCGTGGTGTCCAACACTTTCTATTTCGTAACCGCTCTGATAGTGGCCGTCGGGTTGGCTTGCGTCTATGGCCCACACTGGGGCACCTGGCCCAATCTGTACTACCTCTTTCTCCCGGTAATCATCGGCGCCCAGGTTCTCTTTTCCGTTGGTTTGTCTCTGCTGGTTTCCGTCCTGGGCGTTTTCTTCGCGGATACCGCGAACATCATCGGACACCTTTTGAGGATGTGGTTCTTCCTCTCCCCGGGCTTGTACTCGCTCGATCAAGTGCCGCAACATCTAGTGCCGTATTTCAAGCTGAATCCCTTTTCGAGCCTGATGACCAGCTATCGCGACATTCTCATTTTCGGGCGCATGCCATCTGTCGGGGACATGGCTTATGCCATCGGCGCCGGCATTGTCAGCTGCGTTTTGGGCCTTTGGATCTTCAAGCGTCTCGAGGGACGCCTGGTGCAGAAACTATGATCTTCCCGGCACACGCCAAGCAGAAGATGAGCCCCGAAAACGTGATCGAGGTCAGGTCGGCCAGCATGCACTATGTCGCCTATAAGTCACGCAGGCGCTCCTTGCGCGAGGCGGTTTTCCGAACGGCCTTGCGCAAGGACGAGCGGGTCGATGTCTGGGCTCTGAAAGATGTCAGCTTCGAGGTGAAACACGGCGAGTCGCTGGGTATCATTGGAGACAACGGAGCCGGAAAGAGCACCTTGTGCCTGTTGCTGTCGAAGATCATGGAGCCCACGTCGGGTATGGTCGAGGTGGACGGCCGGGTGTCGGCTCTGTTGACGCTCGGCGCGGGATTCCAGGGTGATCTGACCGGGCGCGACAACATGTTTCTAAACGGCGTCTACCTGGGATTCACCGTCGATGAAATGCGCGAAAAAATGGACGAGATAATCGAGTTCGCAGAGATTCGGGAGTTCATCGACATGCCGGTGCGCACTTATTCGAGCGGCATGCGCATGCGGCTGGCTTTCAGCATTGCCGCCTCGGTCAAGCCGGAGATCCTGATCATCGACGAGCTGATGGGAGTGGGCGACCGCAAGTTCCAGAAGAAGAGCACGGCCAGAATGAAAGAACTGATGAGCGAAAGTAAGGCGCTGGTAGTCGTGTCGCACAATATGGGTACCATTCGCGATCTGTGCACCCGGGCCGTGTGGCTCGAGAAGGGCATGCTGATTGCCGCAGGATCGGTGGAAGAAGTCATCGCCAGCTACGAGGCGCGCTAGAATCGGGGAAGGTTGAATGCCGGGCAGGGCCTGCATGCTGGTTCACGAATACTTCCCCCGCGATTTCCGGGTGCGCCGCGAGGCCCGCGCGCTGAGGGACGCCGGCTGGGTGATCGATATCGTCTGCCTGCGCAAGCCGGGTCAGGCCGCCCGCGAAAGAGTAGACCAACTCGATGTCACCCGGCTGGCGGTTCGCCGTCACCGCGGCTCTCCTTTGCCGGTCTACCTGGCCGAATACCTGGCCTTCGCGGCCGCGGCCGGGGCGCTGCTCTCGGCCCGGCAGACATCGAAGCGCTACGATATAGTGCACGTTCATGCCCCGCCCGACTTCCTACTGGGCGCGGGGCTGCCGGCCAGGCTCATGGGCGCCAAACTCGTCGTGGACATCCACGACCTGACGCCTGAGCTATACGGATCGCGCTTCAAGAGCAAAGGCGGAGCACTCGCCCGGACGGCCATGCGGATCGTGGAACGGGGCGCCTGCGAACTTGCCGACCGGGTGATAACTGTCACCGAGGCTTTTGCGAGCCTGCTCAAGGAGCGGGGGATTGATGCCCACAAGATCGTGGTGGTCAGAAACAGCCCCGATCCATCCGCGTTCGATAGGCGCCTGAAGAAGCCGAGAGACAACGGCGACTTTGTCATCATGCATCATGGAACCCTTGTTCACCGTTACGGAATCGACCTGCTGGTCGAGGCCTTTGGAAATGTGGCTCCGCGCGTCCCACGCGCGCGGCTTGAGGTGTACGGAGATGGCGACTGGCTGCCGCGCCTGAAGGCTCGCGCCGACGAGTTGGGATTGGCCGGTAGAGTGACCTTTCACGGTGAGGTACCCCAGGAAGAGGTGGCTCGCGCGCTCGCCAGGGCCGACCTGTGCGTGGTGCCCAACCGGAGTGACGAGTTTACCGACCTGCTGTTGCCCACCAAGCTACTCGAGGCACTGCACATGGGTTGCCCGACGATCTCCTCGGCCACCAGGGTGATAACCGAGAACTTCTCAGACGGCGGCGTCCTGCTCGTGCCGCCCGGTGACGTCAAAGCCCTGTCCGCGGCCATGCTGGAACTGGCGACGGATTCCAAGAAAAGATCAAACCTTGCCGCGGCCGGCAGCAAGCAGTCCCTACGCTTTGCCTGGGAGCGCGAGAAGCAAAAGTTACTAGATCTCTATAATGACTTAAGCCACCAACCCTGAAAAAAGTGCAATGAACCTGCCTCCCGTGTCGTGATCTTGTCTGCTAAATGGGGACGGAGTGGGTCTCAAGTCGCTGATTTTACTTGTTTGGCGTGTGGCATGAGACTTGCTTCATTGGTGGCGGTATGCGTCAAGACTTTGACTTTGTGGTTGATTTCGTATAGGTGGTTGTCGTGCCTCTGAAAAAGGATAGCTCTATCGAGAAAGTCGCACTGGTCTTGATGGACCTTACGGCCCTCTTCCTGGCAGCCAACCTGGCTTTCGATCTGCGCTACTACATTGACTGGCCCGGCATTTTTCCAAAACTCGTCCGCGAGGGTCCGGCGCCCTGGGGCGCTCTCTACCATGCTCTGCCTTACATGCTGCTGAGTTGGTTCGTTATATTTGCCACTTTCGGGCTATACCAGGCGGGCTTGAGGCGCCGCGACGAGATCTCGCGGCTTATCAAGGCGCAGTTGATTTCGTTCACCGGTTTGTTCGCGGTGGCCTTTTTCTACCGCGGGTTCTCCTACTCCCGGCTGGCTGCCTTTTTCATGATGCCGCTGGCGTTTTTGTTTACGCTGGGTTTTCGTACCCTGTTCAGATTGGCCAAGGAGCAACTGCTGAGGCTCAGGGTGGTCAGGGAGACGGTTTTGCTCGTGGGCCGGACCGATAAAAGCACACAGCTTGTACAAAGGCTTGCACGGCCGGACAACTCTTACGAACTCGTCGGCCTGCTGTCGCGCGAAGGCAGCGGGGAGGTTGCGGGAACCACCCGGCTTGGTTTGCCCTCCGAGTTGGGACGGGTGCTGACGCGCAACGGCGGGGTGGATCGAGTGCTCTTGATGAGCGGCGATCTCGGGCGTGACGAGCTGATGGAGGCCGTCGACGCCTGCCAGCGGCACCGGGTTCAGTGGGCCGTGGTGCCCGACCTGTACGACATGCTGGTCGATAACCTGCAGATGGAGCAACTGGCCGGCGTGCCGGTCATGGGTCCCTCGGGTTCCAATATCGTGGGCCTCAACCTGGTGGCCAAGCGCCTGGTGGATTTGCTGGTGGCTACGCTGCTTGTGGCGGCGCTTTCGCCATTCTTGCTGCTGGTGGCCGCGCTGGTCAAGCTGACTTCATCTGGGCCGGTGCTCTTTGTGCAGAAGCGGGTCGGTCGCGGTGGGAGAGTCTTTACGTTCTACAAGTTTCGCTCCATGTACACAGGCGCCCGCGATAAGGCGCATCGCCAACAGATGGACAAACTGATCTCGGACGGCCAGGCGCAAGAGAAAGACAAGCGGGGACCGGTCTACAAGATGAAACACGACCCGCGCATCACCCCGCTGGGACGTCTCTTGAGACGCTTTTCGATCGACGAGCTGCCCCAGCTTCTCAACGTGCTCAGGGGCGACATGAGCCTGGTCGGGCCGCGGCCGGCCATTCCCTACGAGGTTGAAAAGTACCGCGAGAGCCACCGCCGCAGACTGGAGGCCTTGCCCGGCATCACAGGGTTGTGGCAGGTCTCCGGGCGCAACCGGCTCAGCTTCGAAGAGATGGTCAAACTGGACATCCACTACATCGAGAACTGGTCTCCGGGCCTCGATACGCGCATCTTCGTAAAAACAATCGCAGCGGTGCTCTTCTCACGAGGCTACTGAAGGTGCGCGCGGAAATCCCCAAGGCCGCAGAGACATTGGACGTGATCTGCGGCGAGCTTGCCGTCTTCCAGGCCAAGCGTGGCTACCGTTTCGGGGTCGAGACCCTGCTACTGGCAGGTTTCATAAAGTCCCGGGCATCTAACGTGGCAGATTTGGGCACCGGCAGCGGCATCATCCCGCTGGTGCTTACGCGCTTCGGCAAGGCGGACAAGGCCTGCGGCGTGGAGTTACAGCCTGCTCTCGCGGATCGCGCCAGAAGATCGGTGCGTCACAACGGCCTGTCCGACAAGATTGAGATCATCGAGGCCGACCTGCGGGCGCTCGAGGCGACCTTGCCCGCGGCGTCTTTCGATTTAGTGACCGCCAACCCGCCGTACTCCACCGCCAGCTCCGGCAATCACCCGGCCCTTCGCGAGCGGGCGCTTGCCAAACACGAGATCACCTGCACCATCTCAGACGTCACCGCCGCCGCGGCAAGGTTGCTTAGCCCTAAGGGTAAATTCGCCACAGTCTTTCCAACAAGCAGATTGACCGAACTGCTCGCCTGTTGCAAGACGGCCGGGCTGACCCCGTCGAGAATGCGAATGATACATGGAAGAATTGAACTGGCCGCGAAGCACTGCCTGCTCGAGGCGACCCGGGGAGGACGCATGGGATTGTCAGTGGAATCGCCACTTATTGTATATGTAAAATCAGGTGGATACACTGATGAAGTTAATGCTATGCTTTACCCATCTACTACAACGTTCCCGGATACCAGTCGAACGACAGAATTGTGATCGCGTGGGGGAAGATCTTGACGCTGTACTCGCCCAACGGGACTTGGTTGCCGGACGCGTCCTCGGCCAGACAGGAGAGCTTATGGGTTCCCTGGGGAATGCTTATCGCGGCGAAGATCCCGTTGAGGTTGGTGCTGTCCCGTGAATGGTCTGGGCGTGGATCCTCGGCGTTGGTGAAATAGGTCATCACCTCGGGCTCGGCGAATGACCCGCAGCGCACGTTGGCCAGTTCGTGGTAGCCGCAGTCGCGGATGGTGCCGGCTATGGCGCCGTTGTCGGGCGGCAGGGTGATGCCCACAGACATCAGGATGACGCTGTAGGTGGTTTGGCTGATGGCGAACCCCCGCCAGGGTTGCAGCGGGATGTCCTGCCCGGTGCGCGGATCAGCCATACTCGTGCGGGTGTCGAAGACCCAGTTGCCGCCCCCCGAGTCCACCGCCAGGTCGGCCCACAGGATCAGGTTGTACTTGTAGGTGACCACGAAGTCTCCCTGATCGTCGTATGTCTTTAAAATAAGCGGGGTGTTGGTCGGGACGTTGGCGAACTCGAAGGCCCCCCAGTACTCGCAGTTGGTCTTGTCCTCGGTGGTGGCCATGTCCCAGTTGGATGAGCCGGTGGGATCCTGGTTGGCGCGGTAGAGCGCTACCTTCATCTGGTGGGTGGTGTCTCCCAGACCGAAAGCGTCGACGCAGCCGCTGAAGGTGACCGTCTCCGGCAGACCGGCGGTCGTGGGCGCAGGAACGCCGCAGAAGCCGTTGTGACAGCTTAGCCCGGTGCCCGAGGCGTCGGTCGGACAGTCGCCGTCCAGCGAGCACGGCTCGCTGTTGTGACAGCCAAGCTCGGCCGGGCCCAATTCCTTGTAGATGTTGTCGTGGTCTTCCTCGCAGGCCTTGGCGGCCTGGGTCGCCCGCGGGACGCAGACGGTGTCGTTGATGCAATTTTGGCTGGCGGCGCAGGTATGATCACCGCACTTGGTTTGGCCGCCGTCGTTGCCGCCGTCGTTGCCTCCCGAGCAACCGGCGACGGCGATTGCCAAGGCTCCCATGTAGAGCAAACGCACACAGTTTTTCATGATTGCTCCTCGTCGGTTGTTTGGTTCGCCTCTTTCTCTACAGCATCCAAACGCCTGCCGTCAAGGCGTAGCGAAGTGAGCATCGCCTGCCTGATTGACACGGCAAGCTTTGGATCTTCGAGTTCGGGCAGTGCCTCGTCTAAGCGCCTGTGCATCTCGACGGTCGGCTCGGCCAGGCAGGCCCGCGCGGGCCCGGGTCGCGGGTCGGGAGGCGGCATGGGTTCACCCGTGACCGCCTTTATCTCTTCGACCCAGTCGCCGGGCAACAGTTCGCGCAGGCGCTCGAGGATCGTGTCTGTCAGGTAGCTCATCTCGCAAAGCCAGCCGGCGTCATCGACGGCCACCCTGAGAGTCTTTCTGATCAGGCGCACGGGCTGCGTGTGCCCGGCCACGTATTCGCCGGCGGCAAAGGGCCACTTGGCGCGGATGATCTCGAGGCGCTTGAGGTGTTGCAGGCGCCAGCGCCGGGTGCGGTTGTCGATCAGATCGAACAGCTTGACGGGGCGGACGAGCTTCTTGCGAAAACGTGGCGGCATGGAACTGGATACTAACACGCAGGCCGGACAAAAACCATTGTGCTTGTTAGTCGCAGCTTCTATCTGCTATTTTGCCGGAGGGAAAAGGAGCTGTGGATTGAGCGAAGAAAAAATCATCAAGGTGGCAGAAAAGCTTGCCGCGGGCGGCGGGTCGGTTGCCTTCACCGGGGCGGGAATCAGCGTCGAGTCGGGCATTCCCGATTTCCGTTCGGCCGGCGGCCTGTGGGATAAGTTCGACCCCATGGAGTACGCCACCATAGAAGCCTTTCTGCGGGATCCTGAGAGAGTATGGGAGATGCTGCGCGAGATGGATGACTTGCTCAAGGCGGCCGAGCCCAATCCGGCGCATCTGGCTCTGGCCAGGCTCGAGCAACTCGGCGTGCTGGCCGGGGTGATTACCCAGAACGTGGACAACCTGCACCAGCGGGCCGGCTCGCGAGAGGTGATCGAGTTTCACGGCAACGGCAAACGGCTTGTTTGCCTGCGCTGTAAGCGAAGCCTGGATGCCGCCGAGGCGCACCGGCGCCGGGAAGAAGAGTTTCCGCCGCGCTGCCCGGATTGCCGTGATATTCTCAAGCCTGACGTCGTCTTCTTCGGCGAGCCCATTCCCAAGGCGGCCAGCATCGGGGCCATGCGCCTGGCACAGTCCGCGCCTGTGATGTTGGTGGTCGGCACCAGCGCGCTGGTGGCCCCGGCCTCGTACCTGCCGGTTGTGGCCAAGAAGACCGGCGCCTTGATCGTGGAGATCAACCGCGAGCACACCGTGCTCACGGGCGATTTAGCCGATGTCAGCCTGCGGGGCAGGGCGGGAGAGCTGTTGCCGCGCCTGGTGGCGGCTGTGGAAAATGCTTTTGGGCAGGCTTGACATCCTGGTGTATATAGCCTAGAAATACGTGAAAATAGCGAACAAGAGGATAATGACATTTCATACGAATGCTCTTTCGAGAAACTCGAAACAAAGGAGAGGACGATGAAGAAAGTTGGTTTGTCAATTAGCCTGTCTATGGGTATCGTGGCGCTGCTTTTTGCCGCCTGCGGCGGCGGCTCGACCAAGTGCGAGTGGCCCACCCCGCTGAAGTGCGACACCGGCTGCGCCGAGTGCTGCGCCGACACCGCCGACACCGACTGCAACGGTGGCACCTGCAACGCCGGCGTGTGCGAGTGCCCGGCCGGCGCCGAAATGAGCTGCGAAGAGGGCGCATTGTTCTGCGCGGCCTGCTGCCTGGATACCGACTGCGACGATTCGGCCTGCGTCGACAACGTCATCTGCGACGAGGGCGAGTGCTTGTTACTCAAGCTGGCCTCGGGCGAGGACTGCTCGAAGGACGCCACCGCCTGCTGCCCGGGCCTGGCCTGCGACGTCTTCACCAACACCTGCGTCACCGAGTGTGCGGTTGACGGCGACTGCACCAGCCTGGACATGCCTTTCCATGACGACCTCAAGTGCAAAAACGCCGTCTGCGATTTCGACCATTGCCTGAAAGACAGCAATTGTGCCGGCGGCAAGGTGTGCTTCAACGGCGACTGCGTTACCATCCCCGATTGCTCGGAGATCGCCTCCTGCCAGGTCGTGCCCGCCTCGGCGGTCACCCAGGAAGGCACCGCCGTGCAGATAGCCGCCTCGGCCTATTTCACCTCGGGCGCTCTGGCCCCCGGCGTGACCTTCACCTGGGCCTCGGACCAGGCCACCCGGGCCGCGATTGACGCAAACGGCAACGTGACCGGCGGGGTCGACACCGGCGCGGCGCTGATCACCGCAACCGCCGGCGGCTGCACCGTCACCTGCACCGCCGACGTCATGAACTACGGTGCGGTGGACCCGCTCGACAGCCGCATCGTCGTGCTTTCCGAACTCGAGAACGAGCCGATCGAGGGCGCCAGCGTCACCGTCGGCAGCGAGACCCCGGTCACGACCGACGCCGACGGCGTTGCAGTGATCACCGGCGTCGACCTGTCGACAGGCGCGCAGGACGTCACCGTAGTCAAGAAAGAATACAACTACCTGACCATGCGCGGCGTCAACGAAAGAGACGTCATCGCCCACATGGGGCGTCTGTACCAGACCTACAAGTTCTCAGAAACACCGCCTCTGGCCGGCAACTTCGCCGGCGGCATCAAGGGCGCCTTCGACTTCACCCGCATCCCCTGCGAGGCGGGCAACACCTGCGACGTGCTCTTCGGCCTGGGCGGCCTGAGCATTCCCGGCAACCTGGTCAACTTGAACTTCGATCTGCTGATCGGCGGGATGATCAAGACGCACATCGAGCTGGGCGGCTCGACCCAGGACGTGGGCCTGCCCTCCGGCCTGACGCTTTGCTTGAACGCCACCTGCTTCAAGGAGATGTACAAGCCGACCGGCATCCCGGGTAACCGGGCGGCCTGGGGAATCGGCGGCAAGATGAACCTGGCCGACCTGATCGACGTGCTCGGCCCGGTCATCTCCGGCGGCGACATCGATTTCGGCTTGATCCTGGTGGCCTTGTTGCCCGAGTTCGCCAAGTTCTACACCGCCATCAAGCCCAACCTGGACGTCGTACCGATCGACATGGTGGTCGACGTCGACGACATCAACGACGACGGACATTCTGACGACTACGTGCCCGACTATGACGCCTTCCCGCAGCACGACATGACTTTAAAGGTCAAGATGGACCAGGTCATGACCTTCAACGTCGGCACATTGCCTACCAAGGCCGACGGCTGGTGGTACGACGGCGTTATCGTTTTGGGCGGCGTGATCGCCAAGGACGTCGGGCTGATCCCGCTGGGCATCAGCGCCGGCCTGGACGCCGTGACAACGGAAGACTCCCCCGACGGGCATATCGATCCGATCTCGCTTACCGTGGCCGAGGTGGCCGGACGTATTCCCGAAAGCCAGATCCAGCGCGTGGTGATCGCCCTGGCGTTGAACATGGGCGGCCTGATGGGCGGCGGCGACGAGCCGCTGGCCCTGGGCGGCGTAGTGATGTTCGTAGACGACTTTGGTGGCACTCACACCCTGGACGGCTTCCTGACCCCGCCGGGGACGGCCAGCTACGACGCTGCCGGACGCTCGCTTACCATTGCCGGAATCCCGGCCGCCTCGACCTACAACCAGGTCATCTTCACCGGTGATAACGAGGCCAACTGGAACGTGGTCGGTGTGTTCGGCGACGAGAGCTTCACGCTGCCTGCGGCGCCGCCGGACGGCGACCGCGCCAAGAAGGCCAACTTCATCAGCATCAAGCTCAAGGACAGCCTGACCTATCAGAATCTTTTGAGCTTCGACGAGAACAACATGGGCCGCCTGGTGGAACTGGTTGAGTCCTTCTGCTTCTACGAGGTGCCCGCACCGTAACGGGCATAGATTCTGTTGACCAAGCCCCGGGTCGCCATGGCCCGGGGCTTTTTTTATTCTGCCTTGAAAAGCCGCATGACGGCTGATACGATTCCCCGGTCATCAGGAGATCCCGGTTGGACGCCAAGGACGCCAAAAAGAAGACGGTGGTTACGGTGATTTCGAAGATCACCGATCGCCCGGTCGCGCAGGCGGCCTGCCTGGTCGTGATCTACGGCCTGGACATGGGCAAGAAGTACAACATCGAAAAGCCCACGATCATCATCGGGCGTTCGTCAAAATCCGACATCCAGGTCGACCAGGAGTCGATCTCCCGTTCACACGCCAAGCTGGTGAACTCCGGAGAGACGGTGGTCATTCGCGACCTGGGCAGCACCAACGGCACCTACGTCAACGACGAACTGGTCGAGGAGTGTACGCTGCGCGACGCCGACCTGGTCAAGATCGGGCGCACGATATTCAAGTTTCTCACCGGCGGCAACATCGAGAATGCCTACCACGAGGAAATCTACCGGCTGACCACCGTCGACGGGCTGACCCAGATCTTCAACAAGCGCTACTTCATGGAGAACATCGAGCGCGAGCTGTCCCGCTCGCAGCGCTACGGGCGGTCCCTGTCGCTGATAATCTTCGATATCGACCACTTCAAGAACATCAACGACACCTACGGACACCTGGCCGGCGACCACGTCCTGAAGCGCCTGGCCGCCGCCGTCCAGGAGAACATCCGGCGCGAGGATTTCTTGGCCCGTTACGGCGGCGAGGAGTTCGCCATCATCCTGCCGGAGATTGACCACGCCAACGCACTGGTAATGGCCGAAAAGGTCCGGGGCCTGATAGAGGCCCAGAAGTTCGTCTTCGAGAACACTCCCATTCCCACCACCATCTCACTCGGCGTAGCCAGCACCGGTGACGAGGCCATCGACTCGATGGAACTGATCCGCGAGGCCGACCAGTGCCTCTACCGGGCCAAAAAAGCGGGCCGCAACAAAGTCGTTGGCTAAGATCCACTAGATGAATGCGTGTCCGCGTTCCTCGATCAGCTTATCGGTCATCCGCTGGATTGTTGCCCGGATCTTCTCGGCCAGTTCCATGACAATCAGCGGATCGTCAGAGTCGGCGGCCGAATACTTGTCAAAGTTGACGGGCTTGCCGAAGCTGATCAGCCATTTGGAAGGCAGGGGGACCGCGCCCAGCGGGCCCAGCCAGGGGAAGGTCGGAGTGACCGGCAGGTAAGGCAAGCCCAAGGGTCTTGCCAAGAAGCCCATCCGGGCAAGCATTGGGTGGATCTCCTCGGCGCCGACAATGGATACCGGCACGATCGGACTTCTGGTACGCAACGCCAGCTTGAGAAAGCCGCCGCGCCCGAAGCGCTGCAGCTTGTAGCGATTGCGGTAGAGCTTGCCGATGCCCTTGATTCCTTCCGGAAAGACAGCCACCAGCTGTTCGTTTTCGAGCAGCCGGCGGGCGTTGTCCTGGCAGGCGCGCACGCCGCCGATGCGGTTCATGAAGGCGCCCAGGAAAGGGAAGTGAAAGACGAAGTCCTCCACCAGGAAACGCACCGGTCTGCCGGAGGGATGGTGCTCCTCGATGGCCACCTTGAGCATCGCGCCGTCGTAGGGCAGGGTGCCCGAGTGGTTGGCCACCAGTAAGACGCGTCCCTGGGCGGGGATGTTCTCGATGCCCTGCAGCTTCACCCGCCAGTATTTGTCGAACAGGAACTCGAGGAACGGGCTGACCCTGTTCCAGTAAACCGGGTCGAACCCGAATGGATCGACCTCCTCGGCGTGGTGGCGCATATAGGCGTGCCCGAGCTTTTTGCCATAGAAAGAAGGGCGCACGAAACGCGTCGAGGAGTGCAGGATGTTATCGAAAGAGCCTTCCGCCGCGGCGGCCGTTTCGAGCAACTCGATGCGGTCGATCTCCCTGGATTCCGGCTCCCTGGATTCCGGCTTCTTGGATTTCGGCTCCCTGGGTTCCGGCGTCTCGCTGACAAGCGGTTTCTGCACCCGGGCGGGCGCTGCCTTACGGTCGGCCCGCGCCTTTTTCTCGGGCCGCCGGCGCCTCTTCTTCCTTGCCGGCCTTGTGCGGGTTCCCTTGCCCGGAGACGGGCTTGCGGGACGGGAGAAGGGATCACGTCCCAGTACGGACTTGTTCATGGCGCGCCTTTCTCACTCTTGGGACGGGAGACCGGTAGGCTGAAGGCGTCCCTGCCGGTAGAACTCGATCAATATCTCACGGCTGCTGTGGGTGGGGACGAAACCCAACAGCCTGCGGGCCTTCTCTCCGTCGGCCACGAACAGGTAGCGCAGGTAGGGCAGCAGCGAAGGAGGGATGTCCTGCACCTGGAAGGCCCACAGCAGGCTTCCAAAGCGTTCCCAGAGGCAGTGCGGGATCGGCAGACAAAGCCGGCCGCCCATGCGAATGGCCGTAGACAGCGGCAACACGCCCTCAGCCGTGATGTTGTAGGCGCCGGGGTGATCGCCGACCACGGCCAGTTTAATAGCCGCCAGCGCGTCATCATGGTGCAAGAACTGCATTAGCGGATCGTATCCCATCACCACCGGGACGGTCGGACCCGCCAGCAGGCGCGGGATGAAGCCGTCGACCTCGCGGCTGAGGATGTTGCCCATGCGCAACACGGTGCAAATGGCGCGCGGGTGCTTCCTGGCAAATTCGGCCAGCTGCTTTTCGACTTCGACCAAGTCGCTTATCAGCGGGCTGTGAGAGACGCCCCGCAGGGGATCGCTTTCGCTGAGGAAATTGGGATTGTTCGGGCGCGCCCCGTAGCTCTTGGTGTCGCCGAGCATGATGACCTTCATTACCCGGGCGGCCGAGGCGCCGTTGAGCAAGTGCAGCGTTCCGATGACCTGCAGCTCGTGAGCGTAGGAGACGTCCTGCAGCGGGTGAGAGAGGAAGGCCAGGTGAACCAGGATGTCGACCTTGTGTTTTATAAAAATTCCGGCCAGCTCGCGGCCCGCCTCGGGCATGGTCAAATCCACCGGGCAGAAGACGGTTTTGGGTCCGCTGGCGCAGGCCGGTTCGCGGACGTCGATCACGCAAACCTTGCGGTAGTCGGGGTGAGCGCGCAAGTATTCGACCAGGCGGCGACCGAGGTACTCGGAGGCCCCGGTGACGGCAACCACGCGCCCGGCCGGCGATGTTCTCTCTTTTGCCATGCAAGATGCTTATGGCATGCGGGTGCCCAAGTCAACCCCGAATAGAGGGGGACGGCAAGATGAAAACGCGGCGTCCTTCTTGGTAGGTTGTTGGTGTGTCTATCAACAACCACCTATCCAAGGAGGCGCCGCATGAAGAGGTACAATATCGGACTGGACGCGCACAGTCAAACCTGTTCT
>DATKYQ010000079.1:0-51032 GCA_035528415.1 Myxococcota bacterium
TCGCGCTATGGATTCCGCGACCTTGAGTACTTCGGGATGAAGATCAGACAGCTTTCCATTGAGCGTTCTCCTCGTCAGGTCAGGCGCATGAAGAGAGCAAAAGCGTGAAAGGTGCAGTTTCCAGTGAAACCGTGGAGAGCCCTTATTTTAGGTATTTTCGGACGTAGTCAAGTGTTTGTTTGATGACCTTTTCCTCTTCGTCGGCCTTGTGATGATCGAGAAGTTGGACCAGCCGGGCTTCCGTCCAGCGAGGAAAATCCGGTACGCCGATACGCAGGCGCTTGAGCGAAGCGTATAAGCGGGCGTTGTCTGATCCAGCATCCTCTGCCATTTGAATGGCTAGAAGTTCGTCGAAGGAACCGTACACCGTGCCATTCATGAATTCGTACCGCTGTGCTGAATTCTCCTTTCCTATGCCCATGAGATGAAATAGGAAGTTTTGAACATCATAGTACTCAATAACCAGAAGGCTTGCGCCGTGCATTGGAGTCGGGGTCACTTGGATGCCATAGCGGCGCCAGGCTTGCTCATAATCCACCCACTCCACATTCATCCGCTCCTTGAGATCTGCCGACGAAATGAGTTGTTGTTCACGGCGATTCTCGAAAACATGCTTCAGGAACTTATCTGACAAGGCGACACCCAGCGCCTTTCGTACCGTTTCTTGATCTGGGGGCAGAGGTTCCCAACTCGAACTCTGGTAGAGAGAGGCTATGGTAACAGATCCGTAAACACCGTTGCCCAGCAGTCCAGCGAGCACAAGAAGCGGTGCGGCCACGACCCAGATCCAGCGCCGCATATGCCCCAGCCTGACCTTTACTCTGTTGCGGGAGAGGAACAAGCCCAAGCCGAGGAACCCGATTAGTGAACAAATCAGACCGATGAAGTGTGGACTCGTTGGGGGTAGATTTGCCGACATAGCGGAAATCCTTTCAGTCTGGCCAATAATAAGTGCTCAGCAGGAATTGTACAACCCTATGTGTCATGACGCGTGCAGTCCCAGTACGGTCGACATGTTCTTGAACAGGAACTCGATAGAGCTGAATGGGGAATCCCGGACAAGTCGCGGATGGCGATCAGGACACTAACCCAATCTTCTACATTGTGCTAAAATAGATATCACAAAAGGAAAGACGCTAGATGTGTTATCCGGAGGATTATATTTTGTTGTGCCCGACTGGTGGCCGGGAGGTGGTCCGATGAAAGCCCTGAGGGTTATCTGGTTTCTCGCCTTTGCGCTGCTGCTGACATGGATGATGTCGGGTTGTTCGTCTGACGTTGCCGGACCCAACCGTGCTCCGGTGGCCAGTGCCGGGCCGAACCATGTGATAGAAGTCGATAAGTTGGCCACCCTGGACGGCAGCGGCAGCTTCGACCCGGACGGGGATCAACTCAGTTACCAGTGGGACATCCTGACGGCCCCTGAGGGTGCCACGGCGAGCATCGACGACGGCCAGAAGGAAACGGCCCATCTGACTCCCGATGTAGCCGGTGTGTGGATGATCCGGCTGGTGGTCAAAGACGCCAAGCACGATTCAGAGCCGGACGTGATGCAGATCCGCGCATTCGAACTGGGATGCACCCAGGACGGGGATTGCAACGATAATGTCGAATGCACCGACGATACCTGCAACAACGAGACGGAGCGTTGCGAATTCACTCCCAACCACACCAACTGTCCCGACGACGGGGATTTCTGCAACGGCAACGAGATCTGTGACGCCCAGGCCGGCTGTACACATAGCGGCGATCCTTGCCAGGCTGGCGAACAGGTGTGTGACGGTAATAATAACCGTTGCGTTGATTGCCTGGGCGACATGGACTGCGACGACCTGATCGACTGCACTGAAGACAGTTGCAGCGTAGTTGCCGGAACCTGCACCAACGCTACCAACGACACGCTTTGCCCCGGCGACGGGGTGCATTGCAACGGGACCGAGAGCTGCGACTCCCAGGCCGGCTGTGTCAGCAGCGGGGATCCTTGCCTGGGGACCAGTATGGTATGCGACGAGACATCCGAGCTGTGCGTGAACTGCATTGACAACATCGATTGCAATGACGGGATTGATTGCACCGACGATTCCTGTAATGCGGGCACCTGTGCATTCGTCCCCAACGATGCCCATTGCGACGACGACGGTGAGTACTGCAACGGAGCGGAGGTCTGTGACCCGGGGCTCGACTGCCAGCCCGGGGTCAGCGTGGACTGCAGCGACGGTGTGGGCTGCACGACCGATACCTGCAACGAAGTGACCGACATCTGCGATCACCTGGCCGACGATGGGTTGTGTGACAACTTGTTGTTCTGCGACGGGGTGGAGATCTGCGACCCGGCGGCGGACTGTCAGGCCGGCACGGATCCCTGTCCCGGGCAGGGCTGCGACGAAGGCCTCGATCAGTGTCTGACCTGCACCGGGGATCCCGATTGCGACGACGGGAACCTGTGCAACGGGGCGGAGACCTGCTCGGGCGGCTCCTGCCAGACAGGCGCGGATCTGGGTCCGGGCGACTACTGCAACGGCAACGATCTGGTGACCTGCAACGGCGCCGGGAACGAGATATCGCGCGTCCCGTGTGCGCTCGGGTGCAACGCTACCGCAGATCCGGATCGGTGCTTCCAGATCGATCCCTCCAATCTGGATCCGATCTTGCTATGCGCCAACCCGGTGGACCTGACCATCAGCGGCCCGGTCGACATCGACACCTACGCCGGAACCATCACGGGCGTGAACCCGGCCGACATCGTCTTCAACATAGTCTCCCAGGGCGGCGGGGCCCCGGACATCGGCGTGTTCAGCTTCAACAGCATCGACATCCAGGCCAACGTTACCGTCACGGGGAGCAACGCCCTGGCGCTGCTCGTGTGTGAAGACGCGTGGATCGCGGTGCTGATCGACGCCTCGTCCGTGGGTGAGGCGGCTGGCCCAGGCGGGTGGGACGGTGGCAATGGAACGTCGGACGGATCCGGATACCAGAGCGGGGAAGGCCTGGAGGGCCACTCCGAGAACAATCCTTTCAACGAGACCGGCGGCGGCGGCGGCGGGTTCGGTTTCGTGGGCGGTAACGGCGGCGATGCCGACGACGAACAGGGAGGGGCCGGCGGGCAGGAGTACGGCACCGACGAACTCGTTCTGCTGGTGGGCGGCAGCGGCGGCGGCAGCGGGGGCTTTTTATCCAACTTATCCGACGAGGGCGGCGGCGGCGGCGGCGGGGGAGGCGCGGTCCAGATCTCGGCCGGCGGAGATCTGGTGGTGACGGCCGCGGGCGGCATCCACGCAGGCGGCGCGGGCGGCGGTGCCGGGCCTCCCGAATGGAGCGCGGGCGGGGGCGGCGGGGCCGGAGGAGCCATCCTGCTCGAGGGCGTTACGGTCACGGTGGAAGGCACCCTGGCGGCCAACGGCGGCGGTGGCGGCGGCGCGAACACTACATACGACGACCCCTGCTCCGGAGGGGGGCCGGAGGCGGGCCAGGACGGCCCCTATGGAGATAGCCAGGCGGCCGGCGGTAGAGGTTGCGACACGGACGACCGTGACGGAGGCCCGGGCGGCACAGGCGGCTACGGGGACGAGGCGACCGGGGCCGGCGTGCAACCGGCCGACTTCCACAACTCCGGAGGAGGCGGCGGAGCGGCGGGCAGGCTGCGGATCAACTCCGCCTCGGGTGCGGCGACTATCAGCGGCGTAATCAGCCCAAATGCGGCCAGCAACAGGTTCACCCAAGGCACGGTGACAACCTATTAAGAAGCTTCAAGCTCGTCCTGTCTTCGTTTTTCAAGCCACTCAATTTTTCGATCAAAAAGGCTGGAAAAGAACTGGGTAGGCTGGTCTTTCCCGACCTGTCTAATTTCTAACGCGACCCGCCTTGCACTCGATGTCGCGGTTCGTGTAAAATGCTGTAACCCCATGATCCACCCCTACGACAACGCCACGCAGACCCGCTGGGACCGGGGCGAGTTCAAGGTCCAGCTCAATCTGCCCGACAATCCGCGGCCCGTAGGGTTCTGCGACGGCAGCCCCGAAGACGTCGCCGAGCTTCTCTCCATCGCCGAGACCGAGGGCGCCGTCGACGTCAAGATCCACAAGAAGCACCTCAAGAGCGGCCGCGAAGTCTGGACCCTGGGTGGATCAGACTGAGTGATGCCCGCAATCCCGCTATAATTGTCGTCGTCCGTCGGGTTCTCCGCGGGCGATCCGCCTCGGATTGTGCAGGGCATCCGGACACAGAACGGATTTACTCTATCGCCAAAGGGAGTTGCGAAATGCCTCGTATTGGTTTTTAATCAGCTATGGGTATTGATAGATCCAGGTTGAAAGAGCCTTTCATGGTTCTCGAGGTGGTGATGGGTACAACAGATTTGGGAAAAACAAAGACAGAACTTGTCAAAGAAGTAGCAAAACTTAAGCGTCAAAACAAGCTGCTCACCGAAAAAGGCGCAGAGCGCAACCGGATTGAAGAACACCTGAGGAGTCTGACTCATGATCTTTCAGAGAGAGTCAAGGAGCTGGATTGCTTGTACAATATTTCAGGCCTATTAGATAGAAAGGATCTCTCCTGGGATGAGACTCTTCAGGGAATCGTCGAGTTTCTTCCGGAAGCCTGGCATTACCCAGAGAGCACATGCGCACGGCTTCGGATATCGGGAAAAGAAATTAAATCAATGAATTTCCGTAGGACAAATTGGCGACTGATCTTCAATCTCCAAACGCAAGACAACAAGCTGGGAACTCTTGAAGTATTCAGTTTCAAGAAGAAGGTGAAGAAAGGCGAACGACGGTTTCTGGAAGAAGAACAGAAGCTACTGAACGTCATCGGCGAACGTTTATCCTATCTCGTAGAACAACACCAGGAACACGAGCAGGCCGAGCAACAGCAGCAACAGCTTGTCCAACTGGACAAGATGGTTGCGTTGGGCGTCCTGGTTTCCGGGGTGGCTCACGAGATCAACAACCCGAACAACTTCATCATGTTGAACACACCATTGCTGGAAGATGCGTGGCAAAGCATCATACCGATCCTCGATCGTTACTTTAGTGAAAACGGTGACTTCCTTCTTGGGGGACTATTGTTCTCCGAGATTCGTGACACGATTCCCCGGTTGTTCGCGGGTATCACGGAGGGCTCGCAGCGGATCAAGTCCATCGTTGACAGTCTGAAGAGATTCTCACGAGTCGACCCTTCCGAGATGACCCATGGCATCGACGTCAATGCATTGACGAAATCGGCCGTTACCCTAATCAATAACCACATCCAGAAGTCAACCGAGCACTTGAATTGTTCATATGGCAAAGACCTTCCCCTCATTAAGGGCCACTTCCAGCGACTTGAGCAGGTCGTCATCAACCTTCTCCACAACGCTTGTGATGCACTGCCGGACAGGAACAGCGCCATCTCGGTAACCACCTTGTATGATCGGAAGAACCGTTGTGTCATTATCGAAATCCGCGACGAGGGAATCGGCATACCCGCAGACAAGCTTTCAAATATCCAAGACCCATTCTACACGACCAAACGCGACCAGGGCGGAACCGGCCTGGGTTTATCGGTTTCATCCAGTATCGTAAAGAACCACGGAGGAAAGCTCCTTTTCAGTTCTGCGCACGGCCGGGGTACAACGGCCACCATCGTCTTGCCGGTTACCGAAAATGATATAACCAAAGCCGAGGCTGACCCATGAACCGTAACACCCGCAAGACCAATATTGATTTTCCTGCTCAACCCGTCTTGGTGATCGACGATGAGTCACAAGCCCTGCAGAGTTTCGAAACTGCATTGCGCGCTTCAGGAATCAACAACATTCTCTGCGTACAGGACAGCCGCGAGGTGTTGCCGTTGCTTTCCAAACGGCCCATCGAAGTCATTATTCTGGATCTGTGGATGCCGCACCTTTCGGGTGAGGAGATCCTTCCCTCGATCATCAAGGGGCATCCTGGTATTCCCGTCATCATCATCACGGGCGTCAACGAAGTCGACACGGCAGTCCGCTGCATGAAGGCAGGGGCTTTTGACTACATGGTCAAACCCGTCGAGAAAAGCCGCCTTTCCAATGTGGTTTTGCGCGCAATCGAGATTCAAGAACTGCGTCGCGAGAATACCCAGCTTAAACGACGCGTTCTGGGGAAAGTTCTAGAACATCCAGAAGCATTCGACGGCATTATCACTCAGAACGAACGCATGTTGTCGGTTTTCCAGTACGTGGAAGCGGTTGCCAAGACCATGGCCCCGGTAATGATTTCCGGGGAAACCGGGGTAGGAAAAGAACTGGTTGCCCGTGCCATCCACGATGTCAGCCAGCTCCAGGGCCCTTTTATTCCAGTCAACGCTGCCGGTGTTGACGACGCGGTCTTCTCCGACACCCTTTTCGGCCACCGCAAAGGAGCCTTCACTGGCGCTGATGCTAGTCGCGCAGGACTAGTGGAACAGGCTGCGGGCGGCACTCTTTTCCTGGACGAGATCGGAGATCTGAGCCAGCAATCACAAATCAAGCTTCTACGACTTCTCCAGGAGCGCGAGTATTTCCCCGTTGGTGGGGACTTGTCGAAGCGCTCCAACGCCAGGATCATTGTGGCGACGAACAGGGAAATCAACGAGATGCAGCAGTCCGAGAGTTTTCGCAGGGATCTATACTATCGGCTCAGCACCCACCATGTTGACCTTCCGGCATTACGAGAACGCCTCGATGATCTTCCGTTGTTGATCGAACATTTCCTGGGTGAGGCTGCCCGGTTGACCGGCAAGAAAAAACCAACGCCTCCGGGGGAACTGGTTTCTTTACTCAATACCTACGGTTTTCCCGGCAACGTCAGGGAACTCCGATCCATGATTCTCGACGCCGTCAGCAACAATAAGTCAGGAATGCTATCGATGGAGAGATTCAAGCAAGTCGTGTTCGACGGCAAGCCTGAAGGCCTATCCGACAATATTCGACCATTGCCCACTCTGATTTCTTTTTCCGAGAAGCTTCCAACGCTCAAAGAAGCCGAGCATCTGATCGTGTCAGAAGCCATGAAGCGAGCCAAGGGAAACCAGGCCATCGCCGCCCGCCTACTCGGCATCTCTCGCCAAGCTCTGAACCGACGCATCAGACTGGAAAATAAGTAGCCGTTTCTTTACGGACCAATCTGCAAAAAACGTTGCATGACTGTCCGTTTCCAAACGAGCATAACACTCCTGTATTCCTATTGTTTTTCGTGATCTCCAGGTTTTCGTCAACTTCAGTTGCACCCCCTTGGTCCTCGTTGTGGGCAATTGCCTGACCGGATCGTGGCGTAGATAAGGAGCATTTCCGTCTCTGCGCTGGTCTGGCACATCGCTTGCACCACCAGACAATGAAACGAGGAGGTGCTTCGTTGGCCACAAATGCAATCAACAGCAGGACCATCAAGAACACACACCTGCTTCTGGTCGATGATGAAGAGAACATACTGTTGAGCCTATCGCTGATCGCAAGAAGGGCCGGCTATCGTATCTCTGTAGCAGCCGATGGCCGAGAAGCTCTTCGTAAAATCATTGAGTCAGAGCACGGATCCGATCGCATCGATGTCCTGGTGATAGATATCCAAATGCCGGGCCTGAACGGTATCGAACTTTACTCAGAGCTCCAGCGGCAGAACCTGGAGATGCCAGTCGTTATCATGTCCGGCTACAAGTACCGGGAGGTGATAACCGGCCTCAACATGGACGAAAACATTACCTACCTGGAAAAACCATTCCAGCCGGAAGAGTTTCTAGATCATGTAGAGAGGGCAATTAAGTCATTTCCTCTACATAGAATTTCGGCGCTCCTCGACGGCAAGGAGGGTATTTTGAAATGAAACAGGAAACCATTCGGAAGTTGGTCGAAAACCACCGCGATAAGCTCGGCGCCACTTTGTCGATACTCATGGATATCCAGGCTATCCAAGGCTACCTCTCCAGGGATACGCTTCAAATCGTCGCTGAAGAGACCGGCGGTTCACTCGTCGACATCTACGGAATCGTCTCTTCCCACCCTCATTTCAAGCTAGGTCCCCGTACGCCTGGTAACATCGAGCACATCGAAGGGATCCCTTCACGGGAATCACGACCCGATGTCCGATGCCACTATTGCAATCACACCTTGCTGGACCCCATCTGGTTAATCGATGGAGTCCCGTCGATTCGGGTAACGACTGCCTTCGGGTTAGAACACGGCTGGTTCCGACTGTCTTCGCGGCCCGATACATGCCTCTTCGTGTCCGAGTACGAGTTTCCAAACAAAGGAATGGCCGACTTCTTCTGCCCTCATTGCCATTCCCAGTTGTTCTCATCCGTCAATTGCCCGGAGTGCGGCGCCCCAATGGTTCCGATGCTATCAAGGGACGCCAAATTGATTCCGGTCTGCTCGAATTCCCGCAATTGCTGCCGCCTAGGAGTGCGAGTCAAAAAACGCACCGTTGATCGCCATGATCGGGAATCAAATGAATCGGACCAAGTGTCAGATACAGCTGTCCTTATGGACGCTGGAAACGGGAGCTGACAATGAAAACCGACAGACACGCAAGTGGTGTGAAGGCCACACCTTCAGAGTTCGTTTCCAATCACTCCGAGTCAAGGCGCCTTGGCTTATGTATGACCTGTCGACACGCAGACTACTGTACTTTCCCGCATCATGACGATTGCCCCGTCCTGCAATGCGAAGAATTTGAGGTTGAGACCAAGGAGGCGGAGTCGGCCAACCTACATATCGTTCCTGATGCAACAAAGACACGTCACTCAGATGCCGGCAACGAAGAAAGACCTCTCGGACTCTGCGCTAATTGCGCGCATAGAGACACCTGTACGTTTCCAAAATCAGAGGGAGGCGTGTGGCACTGCGAGGAGTATGAATAGCCATGTCGGATCAATGCAACGTAGATATAACTCTAGATAATTCAAAGGGGAAACAGACCATGGACACAGACCCAGAAAAACAGGTCGAAGACCGGCAATCTCGTCACATCGACTCGAACAGAATGAAGAGTTTGTCCGCTCAACCTGTGAAGATTGCAGAACCCGGGAAGACAACGGACGTTTCGAAGACGTCCCAGGACCAGCCCAAAGAAGGTCTATTCAGGAACGTGCAGATACAGTTCAACAAGGCCGCAGACCTGTTGGGCTTGGATGCATCCGTCCGGAAAATTCTTTCAAGCACTGAGAATGAGATCGTAGTCACTTTTCCGGTCAAGCTGAATGACGGCAGTCTCAAGATATTCACCGGTTACCGTGTACAGCACAACAATGCCCTCGGGCCTTTCAAGGGCGGTCTTCGCTATCATCCTCAGGTCAATATAGACGAGGTACGGGCGCTGGCCGCCTGGATGACATGGAAAACGGCTCTGGCCGACATTCCCTTTGGTGGCGCAAAGGGTGGCATCCAGATCGATCCATCCCAGTATACACAAAGCGAGTTGGAGAGAATCACCAGGCGTTTCGCATTTGCCCTGGGAGACAATGTAGGCCCCGAGTACGACATCCCGGCGCCTGACGTGAATACCAACTCTCAGATCATGGCCTGGTTTCTCGACACCTATCTGTCCACCGTGCCGCCCCATGATAGGCATCGCAACATCCATGTCGTGACCGGGAAGCCGGTAGCGGCAGGAGGCAGCCTGGGTCGGGATAAGGCGACTGGTCAGGGCGTCGTGTTCATAATTCAGAAGTGGGCAGAAGACCATGATGTTTCGATTGACGGCTTGACCTTTATCATGCAGGGATTCGGAAATGTCGGCTCTTGGACGAGCAGACTTCTCGTACAACTTGGAGGCAGAATGGTGGCGGTCGAGGACGTCACCGGCAGCGTGCGAAACGAAGAAGGTATCAATCCCTCCGATCTGCTCGAGTATATCAAGGCTCACGGTGGCGTCTCCGGGTATCCCAAGGGCCAGCCGGTAGATCATACAGAGTTCATGCGAATCCCAGCCGATATTTTCATTCCAGCGGCGCTCGAAAAACAGATCACGGCCGAAACGGCCAAATGGCTCAATGTGCGTTTGGTTGCCGAGGCCGCCAACGGTCCCACGACACCCGAAGGCGATTCGATCCTGAAAGAGCGCAATATCGAACTGATACCGGATATTCTGTGTAATTCGGGCGGGGTGATCGTCAGCTACTTCGAGTGGTTACAGAACAAGCGAAGCGAGTCTTGGGAACTCGAAGAAGTCGACCGGAAGCTCTTGAAAAAGATCACATGTATGTACGGGCGCGTCCGAGAGAAAGCGCGTGAGTCAAATGTCGACTGGCGCACAGCAGCCTATATGCTGGCACTTGCCAGGCTCGAACGTGTATACACGGAGCGCGGCATCTTCCCCTGATCCGGCGTCGCCCTCAAATATCCGTCCCTTCAAATCTCCTCCTGGGTACCCTCGGTCGAGCCCTGGCAGGCTACGGCGACATTTGCCTTCACCTGCTTCATGCGCGACGTCAACTCCAGTCTGGCGCGCGAGGCCGGTAGGCTTGTCGTCGTCCTCGACGATCAGCAAACGCATGGCGGACATTGTTCCCGCCCGGACCGAAACACTAAAGCGGTTCATGATTATGAAACTTTAACTCGATTGATCGGGACAGGGCTTCTAGAATCACCCTTCAACGGGAGAAACTGCCGTGAGAAGAATAGAGAAGGCCCTGTACGTGCTCATGCTCGGCCTGCTTGCGCTTCCCGCCGGCGCGGATGACGAGCAGGACGCCGGGCAGACCGTGGTGGTGACGGCCAGCCGTTCGGAACAGGAGCTCTTCGAGGCCGACCGCAGCGTGGACCTTTTGGATCGGAGCAAGATTCAGGAAGCCCAGGCGAGATCGGTGCCCGAGGCGATGGAAGAGGCCGCGGGCGTCTACCTGCAGCAGACCAACCGCGGCGCGGGAACTCCGTTCATCCGCGGGTTGGTGGGCCCCCAAAACCTGATCCTGGTGGACGGGGTGCGCTACAACACTTCCACTCACCGCACCGGGCCGAACCAGTACCTGGCGCTGATCGATCCCTTTGCGCTCGAGCGCATCGAGGTGGTGCGGGGCCCCTCGTCGGTTCTCTACGGGAACGGGGCCATGGGCGGAGTGATGCAGCTTATAACCGTCTCGCCGCGGGCGGGCCGGGGGGACTGGGGAGCCGGCGGGCGGGCGCAGGGCGCATTCTCCTCGGCGGACCTCGCCACAGGCTTCGCCCTGCAGGTGGCTCCCACCGTCGGCGACGAGGCGCTGCTGGTCGGGGCCCACTTCGACAGTTTCGGCCCGTTGTGGGCCGGCGGGGGCTACAAGCAGCCCCGGACCGACTACAGCGCGGGCTACTGGCAGGCCAAGTTCGTGCATTTCTCGGGCGAGCGCTGGAAGCTCACCGGCACCTACCTGGGCGCGGCGCTTCGCGGCACCGGCCGCACCGACGCGGCCGGCGTGGGCGACCTGCGCTTCTACGATAACGACGATCACCTGGCCTACCTGGCCTTTTCCTTCAAGGGCCCCGGCAGGCTGCTCAGGATCCAGGCCACACTCTCCTACCACCGGCTGGACGAGCGCGTCCGGCGCTTCAACTGCGAAAAGGACTCTGACGGAACCGTCGCGGATCTTTCGGCCTGCTTTGCCCTCGATCAGGGACAGCTTACCAGAAAACGCCGCTACCGGGACACGGTGGACGTCCTGGGCGCGGACGCCAACGCCGAGCTGTCCTTCTGGTCGGATCGCATCCGGCTGCGGGTCGGCGCGGAGTTCTACCAGGACTTCGTGGGCTCAAGCCTGGAATCGGCCGACGCGGCGGACGGCTTCGTCTTCGAAAAGCAGCCCCGCGGCAACTACTCCAACGGCTCGACCTACCGCAGCCTGGGCGTTTACTTGAACGCGGGCGCAACGGTATACGACTTCGGCCCGGAGATCGGGCGGCTGCAGATCAACGGCGGAGGGCGCTTCTCCTACTTCGCCGCCTTCGCCCCCGACGTGCCCGACATCGAGGACGTCGACTACGACTACTTCGGAGTGGTGGGCGCGGCCGGTCTGCAGTGGCTGCGCCCGGGGATCTATAACTTGTACTTCACCTTCGCGCAGGGATTCAGGGCCCCCAACCTGCAGGAAACCACCCAGATGGGCGACACCGGCACGAAGTTCAACGTCCCCAACCCGGACCTGCGGCCGGAGAAGTCCAACACCCTCGAGCTTGGCGGCCGCCTGAACCTGGGCCCGTTCGAGCTTTCCGCCGCGGGTTTCACCTCCATGGGCACGGACGCGATCACCTGGGAGACGACCACCTACAACGGCCAGACGGAGATCGACGGCAAGCCGGTCACCCGGCTGGTCAACGCGCAGAAGGGTCTGATCTACGGGGTGGAGGGCTCTGCCTCGCTGCGCTTTTGGCGGCTGAGGATCGAGGCCGGGGCGGCCTGGATGCGCGGCGACGTCGAGAGCCGGGACGGCACCGAGACCCCGGCCCCCTGGATCCCGCCGTTCTTCGGCACCGCCGGCCTGCGCTACGATCACCCCGACCGCAAGGTTTACCTGGAGCTCTTGGTGCGCTGGGCGGCCCGCCAGGACCGCCTGAACGCTCGGGATCTTACGGATCCCCGCATTTGCGAAACCGCCCCGCACTCGGGACTGATCCAGGATCCTTGCGACGGAACCCCGGGCTGGGCGACACTGAACCTGAGAGCCGGATGGCGCATCGACGAGCGGGTTGTGGCCAGGCTGTTTTTGAACAATCTGACCGACGAGCGCTACCGCACCCATGGCTCGGGTTTCGACGCCCCCGGCTTCGACGCGCGAATAAGCCTGGACGTATCGTTTTGAAACGTACATCAGCCTGCATTCTAGCCCTCCTCTATTCCGCATCGGCCCTGGCCGATGCGGACGAACCCGTTTCCGGAAAGAAGACCTGCGATCCGCAGGTGGAAGAGATCGTCATCACCGCGAGGCGCTGCCCGCAGCCGGCGTTTTCGGCGGATCGCAGCCTGCACCTGCTGTCGGCCGAGGACATCCTGGTGCTGCAGGGGCAATCACTCCCGGAAGCGCTGCAGGAGACCAGCGGCGTCTTCGTGCAGCAAACCAACCGCGGGTCCGGGGCGCCGATCCTGCGCGGGCTGGTGGGACCGCAGAACCTGATCCTGATCGACGGGATCCGTTTCAACACCTCTACCTTCCGCACCGGGCCCAACCAGTACCTGTCCATGATCGATCCGACGTCCATCGACCACCTGGAGGTCATGCTGGGCCCGGGATCGGTGCTGTACGGCTCCGACGCCATGGGAGGTGTCATCCAGGTGTTTCCGCTGCGCTGGCGCAAGCAGTCCGGACTGGGCGCCCTGGCCGGGGGCCGTTTCACCAGCCACGATCTCTCCACCGCCGTCTGGGCCGACGTTGAGTGGCAGCGGGACGACGCCCGCCTGCTGGTCGGCGGCACCTTCAGGAACATGGAGACCCTGCGGGCCGGTCGGGGCACGCAGCAGCCCATCAGCGACTACCAGAACGGCTCCTGGCGCGCACGGGGCCAGTACGATATCGACGAAGACATGGAGTTGGGCGTGACCTACCTGGGCACGCGCGTCCGCGACGCCGGGCGGGAGGACCGCCTGTACGAGGGCCGCTTCCGTTTCTACGACAACGACGACGACTTTTTGTATTTGGATTTTCGCTTTCACACGGGCGGCGTCCTGAAGGAGCTGCGTGTGGCGCCGTCGTTCCACCGCATGCACGAGCTGGCGGATCTGTACCGCTGCAACCTGCCCGACCACCCCGTCCCGGGCGACGCCGATTTCTGCCTCGACGCGGCCCCGGTCGGGCGCGACCGGCTTCCCATTTCCCCGCTCACCCGCCAAGAGGTTTACCGGGACACCGTGCTGACGCCCGGCATCCTGGCCCACGCCGACCTGGGCTTCTGGAACGACCGGATCCGGGCGACCACGGGTCTGGAGGCGTACTTCGACTTAGTGTACTCCGGCATGAAAGAGCGGCGCGGCGACCGGGTTCCGCCCTGGGTCTGGCAGGTCCCGGGCCGCGGGAATTTCTCCGACGGCTCCACTTACCGGTCTCTGGGAGTCTTCGCCCACCTGGAGGGAGATCTGGCTGTCCAGGGCGAACACTCGCTGGTCTTGGGTGCGGGGGGGCGGATCACCAACTTCGGCGCCTTGGCCGCCGATGTGCCCGGGCTGGGGGACGTCGAGTACAGTCACACCGGGTTCGTCGGTACCGCCGGGCTCAAGTACCTCTACGGCCGGTCGCTGATGACCTATATAAACTTCTCCCAGGGATTCCGCGCCCCCAACCTGCAGGAAACCACCGTGCTGGGCGACACGGGCAGCAAGTTCGAAGTGCCCAACGATGACCTGTCCCCGGAGACCAGCAACACGCTGGAGATCGGCGCCCGGCTGAAATGGGCTCCGGCGCAGCTCTACCTGTCCGCTTTCATAAGCTTCATGGACGAGGTGATCGACGAGCGGGAGCTTTCCGAGGAGGAGTGGACCGCGCTGGGCCTCGATCCCTCGGCCATCGGCGACAAGCCGGTGGTTCAGCGGGTCAACAGCGCCTCCGGACTGTACTGGGGAATGGAGGGGACAGCGGTGCTGGGCCCCTGGCACGACACCGAAATCTGGATGCGCCTGGCCTGGGTCCGCGCCGAGATCGAGAACCAGGCCGGCGACGTTTATCCCGCCCGGAGGATTCCGCCCCTGATGGGGGCCGCGGGCATCCGCTACCGGCCCGCCGAACAGGGTTTCTACGCCGAGATCTTCACCCGCTTCTCCGGCCGGCAGGCGCGGCTCCACCCCGGCGACCAGAGCGATCTGCGCATCTGCGAGGACCCGGAAAACCTCGGGAATACTTACGGGGATTCGGGCGGGAAGTGCCCGGGGACCGACGGCTGGATCACCCTCAACCTGCGCGGCGGCTACCGCTTCGACCGCTTTGTGCGCTTCGACATCGCCGCCACCAACCTGACCGACGAGCTCTACCGCTACCACTCCTCCGGCGTGGATGCCCCCGGCGTGGGCGTTTCGATCTCGTTGGTTGGATCGTACTAGGCGGCAGGAAACTATCTGGCCTCTGTCCCCTCACGCGAAACGCCCCGTCCCCGTTATTGCTTGATGCCAGCCAATCATTGACAGAAATCGCCGTGCGCGGTTATTTGGATGTAGGAATGAAAAGTCGAGCGCTCATCGTCCTGTTTGTGTTCGTTGCCGGCTGCTCCGGAGGGGGCAGCGGCGGCGTGGATGGGGACGGAGACGACGGGGTATGGGACGCGGGGCCGGATGGCGACCCGAGCCCGGACGGATTGGCCGATCTGGATGGCGACGCCGAGCAGGATGGAGACGAGATCGTGACGGACGACGGCGGCGACGCGGGCGACGCAGGCGATCAGGGCCCGGTCTGCCCTGTGGACCCTTGCATCGTCATCGGGGCATTTCCATACCAGCACAGCAGCGACACTTTGACCGCGCCGCTGGACCGGTTCGATTCCTACGCCTGCGCACCGAACATCGGCGAGGCGGGCCCGGAAGAGGTATTCATGTTCAGCGTCGAGACGGCCGGCACGCTGGTGGCCATGCTCGACGACGGCGGCGATGTTGGCGCCGACGTGGACATCCACTTGCTTGCGGCCGTCGATCCCGACGCCTGCCTGCAGCGGGCGAACATCGGGCTCAGCCGGCACCTTTTGCCTGGGACCTATTTTCTGACAGCCGACAGTTACTCGGATTCCGGCGGCACGGAGTATGCCGGCCCGTACACGCTGTATGCGCATTTTCTGCCGGACGGCGGCAACTGCTCGATGCTTGCGGATCCCATCCAGCGCATCGGCGCGAGCGAACCGCTCGAGATGCCGGCCACCGGGCAGGTGGTCAAGGAGGCCCACCTGGTCACCGACCAGGAGTTCAGCGGCGGCACCTGGCCGCAGAGTTTCACCGACGGCATTCAGACGCACTACCAACTCAGCGAGTCCGAAACCGGCTATGGCATGGATCGAACCGAGCCCTGGTGCCCCTGCTGCGAGCCGTCCAATGAGTACGGCCAGGGAAGCGGCGCGCGGCCTCCCGTTGAGGCCGAGGCCTTCTACATCAACATGCGCTGGGCCAGCGCCCCGCCGCGCGGACAGCGCTACATCGTCTTCAACGGCAAGAACGGCAAGGCCGTGGTGGCGGCCGCCGGCTACGAGAACGGCCCGGGCGATCTAACTCACATCGGCGGCGCCTGCGAGGAGATCCACGACCACCTGGGGACCGAACATCTCTCGGTCTTCATCTTCGGCGTGGCCGCCGATCAGAACCTTTCCTACGGTCCGATCGACTGCGAGGAATAGACAGCATGTCTGTCGCTGGTTCCATTTCGTCGAATAAGTTCTTCTGCCTGCTGCTGCCGGCCGTCGTGCAACTCGCGGCTTGCCAGGGAAAACACGAGCTCAGCTGGTACCATTCGATCGAGGCCGCCGACGCGGCCGGCGAACAGCTTGTCGCCGATGTCGACGAGTTCCTTGCGGATGACGGGGAGGGCGATTTCGAGCTGAAGATAGAGTTGCTCGCAGACGACTCCTGCACGGAGTGCTTCGGCATCGAAGACGTGGAAAGACGGGGCAACCAGCTTTCTGTGAAGGTGCGTGGCGGAATTCCGCTTGGAGTTCAATACGGGGTTTACCAGGTGATTGAGCAGGCCGGCCGGCGCTTTTTCTTCCCTTCGACCTTTTAAACCTGTCCTTCGGCGAGTTCGTCGGCCAGGATCCACAGCTGTTTATCGATACGCTTTCGCAGATGGCGTCGCTGATCGACGAGCTGCGGCCCGGCACCGGGGTGAGCGCCAGCGTGCACGTCGGCAACTTCGACAACCTGCGGGTGGATTACCAGGGCGAGAACATGCTGTATTACTTCCTGGTGAAGTTCGTGCCGGCGGTCGTCCCCTGGGTGCACACCGTCATGTACTACGACCTCTACGAGGACGCCGGGGGAGCCTACAACTATGACGAGTTCACAGAGCACCGGCAGTTTCTGCTGGACCGACTGGAGAAACAGGAGCCGGTTGGCTACTTTCCCGAGAGCGCCTACTGGATAACCTTCGATGACTCGGTGCCGCAATACCTGCCGCTGTACATTCGATCGCGCTGGCTCGACCTGTGGCAGACACGGCAGCAGGCTCAATCGCCGCTTACCGAGCACATTCTGTTCAGCACGGGCTGGGAATGGGGCTACTGGCAGAACGATTACCTGACTCTGCGCATGAACTACGAGCTTCCGGACGACTGGCGCCAGGCAATCGGCGAGTTGCTCGAGCCGCTTGGCAAGCAAGGTGTGCAGGTTGCCGGGACGGTGGTCGAACTGGTCGAGTTGCAACACGAGTTTCTTATCGAAAAGCGCCTGGCCGCCTACCTGGCCGGGGTGGACTTCTACATCGAGACCGGCAAGCATGCGGGCATCATCTCGCAGCCGACCAGGATTTTAATCGACGAGGCGGCCGGACTCGATGCAGCAGAGATCGCCGATTTCCGCAGCCAGGTGATCGATCCGCTGGATGAGTTCGCAGACGGGCTAGAACAACTGTTCGAGCACCTGCCGGCCGACGAAGAGTTGGGCTCGGACTGGCTGCGGGAGATCCGCGACGGGCTGGAGATAGACTTCCTGCGGGCCAGATACGTATCCAGCGTCTACCGGGGACAACCCCACCATCTACGCCTTCGGCTACCTCAAGCAAGCCGACGACCTGTGCCTGTGGAAACGCGAACTGGTCAAGGCCGAAAACGCCCTGGGTTATCCCAACCAGGACGTTCCCTGGTGCATCGAGTGATCGAGCAGCGAATCCTCTAACTGGCGTCAGAACGGACTTCCATCCAGGCGGGTCCCGGGACTGAAGGCCGCGCCGTTCGAGCCTGTGGCCTGGTCGTGTGAAACGAAGTCCCCGGTCAGATCCGGCGAGCGGGTGAGAGAGGCGTCGGTGGCCGCCGCCAGGTCGCAGTCCACCGAAGCGGATCCGTAGCAGAAGCGGTCGACCACGGCTCCCTGGGCATCCAGCAGCCAGACCGAGTCGCTGGGGACCGACAGGTGCAACCCGAAGCTCAACCCCGGCGGGTCGTTGGCATTGGCGCTGAAGAATTCGGCGCTGGCCGTCGCCGGCGGGGCGTCGCCGCCGCCGAACACCACCAGGGCATGGCCGGCCGGCAGCGAGGAGCCCGCCGGAAAGACTTGCCTGGGGCTGCCCTCGGCGAAGTCCTGCTCGATGATCGAAAAGCCTTCCAGATCGATCGCATCGGACTGAACATTGACCAGCTCGACGAACTGGTCCTCGAACGGGTGGCTGGTGTCGCCGTCGCCGTTGGGATCCCCCTCGGCGGTCCCGTCGATCAGCACCTCGTTGAACAGGATCCAGCCGAACATGGGACTGATCGGCCGGCCGTCGATCGTGCCGCCGTCCTGGCCGTCGGCCCCGTCGAGATCCGCGCTTTCATCGCCGGGCTGGTCGGCGCCGGCGTCGAAGCCGTCGGTCTCACCTGCGTCGAAGCCATCGTCGCTCTGGCCGGTCGAGCCCGAGCCGCAGCCATAGAAAGCCGCGGCCGCCAGCAATGCCGCAGCCAGCCAGCCGGCCCTGGAGACGGCCTTCATTGGGGCACCTCCACCATGAAGGGGGCCAGGATCCCGTCCGGCGGCAGGGACCAGTACAGTTCCGGGTCGCCGCCGAACCAGTCCAGGGTGTTCAGGCTCGGTCCCACGGTCTGCGCGTAGTAGTAGCCGAGCGAGGAGGCGGGCACCGGCGAGGTCGCCCCGGGCTCTACCCGGACGCTGGCGCCCGTGCAGCCGTTGCCCGAGGCGCCGCCGCAGTCGTCGGTGGGGCTCGATCGCTCGGTGAACACCACCGCGTAGTCATGGTAGGGGTTTATAAATGTGAACTCTTGCGGGGCGGGGAAGTTGTCCCGGTAGGTGTAGCCGTAGAGGCCGCCCGGGCAGACGATGGATTCCTCGCAAGTCTGCTCATGCCAGTCGGGCCAGCCGATGGCCTGGTACCAGTAGATCCCGCCCTCGGAGGCGTTGCGGTCGACCCAGAAGGAGGTGAAGGTCGTAACGTCGTTCGAGCCGGGACAGGAGCCCGCCCCGGGCGTGCTGCCGCACGGCGTGGCCGCCCAGTTCGAGGCGTCGTTGGTCGCGCTCAGGCTGATCCGGTAGCTCGACACGCCGTCGCCGGGATCGGTCGGATAGCGGAACTCGTCGAGCAGGGTGATCCCGTCCGCGTCGTAGAGGGCCACCCAGTGGGTGGTGGCAATCCCGCCGGCGCCGAAGTTGCCGTCGTCGATGGTGACCGTGAGCGTTCCTTCCGGCAGCGTAAAGCGGCCGTCGTAGTTCGGATTCAACACCACAGCAAAACCGCCGGCAGGCAGGATCGTGCCGCCGCCCTGGAAGGGAAGGATCTGATCGCGGGTCAGCGAGGCCTCGGGTCCGACCGCCAGCCACATGTCCTGCAGGTCGACCGTGTTGGCGCCCATGTTGATCAGTTCGACGAACTCGCCCGCGCCGCCGGTCTCGGTGCCCGTCTGGTTGGCCAGCACCTCGGTGATCAAGACCCGCTTGGGCAGCCCGGCCGGATTGGCCGCGCAGTTGTCTGTGCCCGGAGACGAGCCGCCGGCGCAGGTCGAGGCGGTCCAGTTGCTGGGCGAGTCGAAGGCGCGCAGGTCGATGCGCTCGGCGCTGACACCGTTGCCCGGATCGAACGGCGAGCGGAACGAGTCTATGATCTCCACGCCGTTGGCTTCCAGCAGCCGGACCTTGTCGTCGACCGCCAGGCCGCTGCCGATGGTCGTGTCCTGGGTGGAGAGCAGCACCGTCGCCGGCGGGATCTCGTACTGCCCGGCGTACTCCGCGTCGACGATCAGCGCATAGCCGCCGGCCGGGATCATGGTCGAGCCGCCCTGGTAGGCGCCCAGCACGTCCGTGGCGTCGCCGTCGGTGAGCAGCAAGCCCGCGGCGTCCACCGGATCGATGCCCCGGTTGTACAGCTCGATGAACTCGCCCGTGTCCTCGCTCCTGGGGTTGGCCATCACCTCGGTGATCACCAGCGGCTTGCGGGGCCCGGCGCTGGCCGACGACACGCAGTTGAGACTTCCGGGGGACGAACCGGTCGGGCAGGAGGACTGAGCCCAGTTGCCGACCAGGTCACCGGTCGACAGCGAGACCTTCTCGATCGAGAAGCCGTTCTGGGCGGTCAACGTCCGGGTGTAGGTGTCGATCACCTCCCCGGCCGGGGAGAGCAGGGCGACAGGATCGCTGACCGACAGGCCGTTGCCGATCGCGCTCGGCTCCACGGTCAGCAAGAGAGCCTCCGGATCGATCTGGAAGAGCTGCGCGTCGGGCCAGTCGGGGTCGAGCACCACCGCGTAGGTGCGGGCCGGGATCACCGGGCTGCCCGATCGCCAGGGCAAAATAGCGTCGTTGGCGTCGCCGTCGGTGATCTTCATTCCGCTGGTGTCGATCGGCGCGTCGGTCCCGTTGAACAGCTCGATGAACTCGCCGCTGGCCTCGTCGAGCGGGTTGGACATCACCTCGGAGATGATCAGTCCGTCGGCCAGGGTGACCGGCGCGCAGTTGGGCCGGCCGGCCGACTGCGTGCACGGGGATGCCCGCCAGTTGGTCTCCAGGTCGGGCCGCTGCAGGTCCACGCGCTCGGCGCTCACCCCGTTGCCCGGATCGAAAGGATGGGCGAAGGTCGAAAGCACCGTGGTGCCGTCGGTGTCGTACAGGGTGACCAGATCGTTGGTGGCCAGGCCGTTGCCCAGGGTGGTGTTGAGCGGGGCGACCAGGACCGTGTCGGCCGGGATTCCGTAGCCGCCCTGGAACTCGGGATCGAGGATCACCGCGTAGGCCCCGGCGGCCAGCTCGGTCGGCCCTGCCTGGTAAGGGCCGAGCACGTCCCGCGCGTCTCCGTCGCTGAACACCAGGCCGGCCAGCTCGACCGCAACCTCGGAGGCGTTGTAGATCTCGACGAACTCCCCGCGGTCTTCGTCCACCGGGTTGGCCATCACTTCCGAGATAATCAGGTGTCGGGCGGGATCGGCCTCTCCGTACTCGTAGGCGCCGATGTCGACCTCGGCTCCCCTAGGCCGGGAAGCGCCGTCGAAGTCGACCTCGGTGCCGGCGGAGTCCGTCCCGGCGTCGATCGCCGGCGAGCCCGACCGCAGGTGGAAGTCGTCGTTGGCGATGTCGCTAAAAAGCGGATCGCCGGACAGGTCGCTGTCGTCGGCCGCGGTTTCGCCCGCGTAGTTGGTGAAGTTGCCCCAGACCAGGTTGTGATCGTAGTCGGACTTCGAGTCGTAAAGCGAGTTCAACCCGGCGTTGTTCGACACCACGATGTTGTTCTGGACCTCCTCGGAATTGCCCTGGCCGGAGACGATCCCCGCGCCTCCCTGGTTGACGTTCTGGGCGAACCCGTTGCCGACGACGGTGTTGTGAAAGATGCGCAGGCCGGAGCCGGACAGGTAGATGCCCGAGTCGCGGTTGTAGAGCACCAGGTTGTCGGTCACCGGGCCGGTGCAATTTTGCAGGCTCGCTCCAAGCGCGTTGCGCCGCAGGCGGTTGCGGACCACCTCGACCTGCGGGCAGTTTGTAAGCTCGATCCCGGTACCGAAGCCCTCGACCGCGTTGTGGTACAGGGTGGTGATGCCGCCCGACCCGCCGCAGGATTCACTGATCCCGACGTCGTCCGCAAGATCGCCTGCGCCTTCACGGGTCACAGTGAATCCGGTCACCACTGGTCCCTCGCCGGGCACCAGCAGGATCTGGCCGTGAAGCACGGTCTGGTCGATCCCCGCGCCAATCAGGAGCACCCCGGCCTTGAGCGTCAGGTTCTCGGTGTAGTCGCCCGCGGCGACCTGTACGGTGTCGTCAATCAGCGCCGCGTCGATGCCGGCCTGGATGGTGTCGGCATCTTGCGGTACGTGGATGATTAAAGCGTACTGGCCGGTACCCAGGGAAGCGTCGGGAGACCCGCAACCTGCCCAGACCGTCGCGCAGCTCGCCGCCAACAGGAAGAGGTGATGGCCGAATAGAAGTTTCTTCACGCTATCCTCCACTCGTGAGGTGTTCCGATCGCGAAGCGGAACATGTTATTGGCCCGAAGCTGTCTCGACTTTGAATTCCAGGGCGCAATCATATCACAGGCCTTGGTTTTTGGTAAGGCCCGGGATCGTCGATTTCGCTCGCTCGGCTTTCCGTCAGGGCTTGTTGCACTCGTCGGCGATGCGGATGCGGGTCGAGTCGACGATCGTGCCGTAGATGACCAGCCCGCTGCCGGGCCCGGGCATCTTGTCGCCGGCCGCCTTATAGTCTCCCTTGGCTAAAAGCTTCAATCCCTCGGCGGCCTTCTGGTAACCTTCGGCAAGTTTCGTAACGGCACCGAGGTAGGTTGCCACGGCCTGCCCCAGCGCCGCGTCCTCGATCTTCAGCCTGCGCAAATCGGCGATCGTGGCCTTGAGAAATACGGCATGGGCCGCCAGAGCCTGCGGGTCGCGCAGCTTGGCGGCGATCTCCTTGGTGGTCGCCATCTCGGTTCGGATCGCCTTGCGAAGCGCGGCGCACTGGTTTTCCTTGCTGTTGGTGCAGGCCGCAAGCGTCGCACAAAGCAGAACCGGAACCAGCCACTTCATTACCGTAAGTTGCATGATCACCTCGATCAGGGGGGTTCCCAGCCCAGTACCTCGTAGGCGCAATCCTCGCCGCAGGTCTGCCCGTCAAAGCAGGCCAGCACTTGTTCCTTGCCCTCGGGCACCAGCATGGGCACGGACCAGCAAATTGACTCGTCGATGTCGCTGTATTCTGGGCAGCTCTGATGGTAGGCCGCGATGCAGGAATCGACCGCGGCCTGGGAGGCGTTCATACCCACCTGTTCGTATCCCGCGGTTTCGCACTGGTCGTCATCCTTGTCACAGGCCAGCGACTCGTAGCACTTTGCGATGGTATCGATCACGTCCGAGCGGTAGATCGCGGGTCCGCATTTGCAACGATCCATGCATCCCTGGGCGTTTGGGTCCTGGCATTTCTCGAACCAGTCGCACCTCGCCTGGCAGGACGCAATACAATCCACCGCGGTGTAGCTGTCTGAGCCACCACCACATCCGCCCGCCGCCAGCAGACCGGAACAGACCAACGTGATCGCGAGGTACCTCATGGATTGTCCCTCCATACCGCTGAATTATGAATTCCAATGTTGTGTGGGATGTTAGTACAGGCCATGGTTTCCAGCAAGGCCCCGGATCGTCGATACGGTCGATCCTTGCCAAAGGCGAATCGGGTGGCACCTCAGCTTGGATAGGGTTTTGGGGACTGACAGCCTGCGGGACCAACTGTGGCATGGGCGAGGATTGCGTCAGGGGTCAGTGTCTGCAGTGCCAGTAAACTGATGAGATCAGGGCTCGAGCTCGAAGACCAGGCCGAAGGTCAGGGTGGCGCCCTGCCCGGATTTCTTGAAAAGCATGTCATCTGCCCGCTTTTTGACGCATTCGGTGAGCGCCGGGTGGCCGGCTTCGTCCCGGACGATCTCTACCTGGACGACCCTCCCGTCCGCATGAATAACGACCGCAAGTGACATCCGGCAGGTAAGGGACGGGTTCTTCTCGATGGCTTCCCGGTAACAGTCATAAATTCTCCTTTGTAGGTCGACGAGCCTGCGCCGGGCGTCTTTCTGGTCAAACTCGCCGGCCGGGCTGATCCGGACGTCCGGGTCGAAGCGGACCCGTACGATGGGCGGGGGAGGTGGCGGGGGCGGGGGCAAGTGGACGCGCGCGGCCGGGGGTTTAGGGAAGTCGATGGCCAGCCCGGCGGTGAAGGGACAGCATTCGCGAAGCCATCGGACCGAGTTGTACAGGTCTTCCAATAAACCGGTCCGGTCTCCGGCATCTCCGCCTTTTCGTGCTTCGCCCTCGAACTCGCGAACCAGCCGCTGGGTCTCTTCGGCCCGGTTCTTCAGGCATTCGGCCCGGGCCCGGGCGGCCTGGATCTCCCGCGAATCCATGTCGTGATCGGGAATGCCCGGCCGCCGGCCGGTCCTGAAGCCGCAGCAGCTGCGCAGACGCGTGAAGGCCACCTGGCGCCGGCCGATGAAGATCAACCGGTTCCGGTTCGAGCGTTCGGTGATCAGACCGTCCCTTCGCTGGCCGGCCCCGGCCTCCCCGAGAACTTTCTCGGCCTCCCCGGCCCTTTTCGTCAGGCACTCGACGGCCTTTCCGGCGTCAGCGAGCTCCTTGCGGGCCTCTGTGTAGAACTTCTTCTCCCATTCGTCCAGATGCACACCGGGATCTTCTTTCCGGCATCCCGCCGCCAGGACGAGCAGGAGGAGAAACTCCACGACAACCATTGTGCACCGAAGCACCCTTACCTTTTTTGGAATCATTCCCAACGCTCACTCCCCCTGAGTCAACATGTTGAGATCCGAGGATTCGCATTTTCCCGTGACGGAATAATAGTTGATGTGTATCCCTGCACAGTGTATCTCAGGATTCCGCTTCACTTCAACGCTGGTGCTATCATCCAACATTCCGTTGACAGACAGAAACCTCACGGCTCTTATCCCCAAGCCAGAACTGAGAAACTTCCCATGGATAAAGCTTTGCTGTGAAACGATTTGATCTGATGTGCAATTGCCCGAAGCAGGCGTTCGGACTGTATTTCAGGATCAACGCAAGGGATCTACAAGAGGCAGAGAATATTGGCTACCACAAAGTGGAAGGACCAGGTTTATTCATCCCAAAATAATGGATCGACACCATCTCCGAGTTCCGCACAGTCCGCCCCGGCGTCGTGCCGGACGAGGCCGCCTCGCCGAATAGAAAGCTTTTCTCTTGGTATCTGCCTTCATCGGGCGAATGACGTAGATCCTGGAGGGTTGTAGACCGTCGATAGGGTAACCGGGGTGCTCTACCCCCCTTGTCTGGAGGTCGCGATGAGTTGGACTTGTCCACACTGTGGTGAAATGATTGAGGAACCTGCTACCGGCGACATTCGTTTCTGTCTGCATTGCGGCGAGCCTTCCGGGTCTGGTGGCGACAAGACCCAGGTGGCCGCGCAAGAACTGCCGCCTGATACCCAGCGGCTGGACGGCGTTCTGCGCGGGGTCATGGTGGTCTTCGGCCTGATTTGGCTCGTGCTTTTCTTCGTGCCCTTCGGCAAGGCCTCCTCCGGGGTGGTGATGTCTTGGGACTTGCTGGCCGACCGGGAAGGGATGAGTTACCTGGTGTCCTGGCCGCTGATGCTGGGGCTTCTGTTTCTGGTGCTGGGCGCGGTTGAGCCTTTTCCCAAGTGGCTGCGTTCGGGAGCGGCGCTTGTTTTCGGGGCGGCCTTTCTGATCATCCTGGGGACGGAGGAGCCCGGCGGGCCGCTCGGGGCGGATTTACGCTTCGCCCTGGTGGGCGGTTCGGTCTGGCTGCTTATTTTCCCGCTGGTCGGGGCCGGTTTGCTGCTCAGGTCCCGCTCGCCCCGTTCGGTGTCGGCCAGGGTACTTTTGGGCCTTGCGCTTTTGTTCGGTATCGTCGCCTATCTGACAGGCGCCGACGGTCAATCCACCCTGGTCGGGGCATTGCTGCGCTACCTGGGGGAAGGCGAGGCAATTCGGGCCGTGTCCCGCATTTTGATTCTGATTCCCATGTTCCTGCTGCTGGCGTCGTCGGTGGGATTTCGCATGCCGACAAACGGTAATGACGCCCCGCGCGGTAATGACCCCGCGCGGGGGTGGGCGGTCAAGCTGAGTTGGATCTGGATGCTGTACCTGCCGCTTTTTTGCCTGCTGTACGGATTCATGCAGGCCGTCTCCGAAGAGAGCGGATATTTCTTCTTGATGTTTTTGAAAATGGCCGCTTACCTGGGCGGCATCGTCGCCGCGCTGGTGATTTCGACAGCCTGGCTGGCCGATTTCATCCCGGCCAAACTGCTTCCGCTTTTTAGAAAGTGATTTTTACTTGCGCCGGACACTCAACTCGGTGTGCAGGCCGTCCTTGGTGAACTCCAGAGTGGCGCGCAGCGAGCGCAGTGAGTCCAGCAGGCGGCCGAGCGGCGAGTCGGGAGAGGGGCGTTCCACTTTTTTCGGTTGCCACAAAGAGCCGCTCAGCGAGCCGACCACCTGGTCGTGCTCGGGATCGTACTCGAAACTGTTTCCAAAGGCGCTTGCTATCCGGTAGCCCAGAACCTGCTCCGGCTTGATACGAGCGCCGGGCCCGAGCCCCGCCGTGTGAGCCACCAGCCACAGGTTGCGCAGGTGCTCGCGCTCGGCGGGCACCGAAAGCGACGCCAGGAGCTTCTGGGCCAGGAGGAAGGTCTTCCGGGCAGCCTCTAAGTCGAGGCGCAGGGCCATGTGGGCCTTGCCTGCCGCGCCGAAACGCATGGCGGCCGTCTCGGGATTCTTAGCCGCTTTACTCCCGGTGTCTACGATATGTTTGAGCGCCTCCAGAGAAGTGCTGACATACAACATGTCTCCGACGGCCCCGTAGTAGATCGCGGCGTCTTTCAGCTCGTCATCGGCGTGCGAGCCCGGCGCCGGCTTGATGGCGGTGAAGGCCGCCCCCTTGTAGGGATCCGTCGGTTCGAAGGACACAAGGCCCGGAGCGCCGGTCTTGACCACCGACTGCAAGGCGACCAGAAAAGCCGCCAGGCCGAGCTTGCTCTTGATCTCTATGCCGAAGACCATCGGAACCTTGAACAGATTCTTGGCGTTTTCATGCTCGATCAGGCCGCCGAGAATCTCGTTGTCCTCGACCCAGAACTCGATCCGCTCGCCGATCCATTCCACCGTGGCCCGGTTGTTGCCCAGCATGTTGACTGCGAACGACTGGGCGCGCTTGAGATCCGGGCTATCCGGGTTCAGGTGGGCGGCGTAGTGGAAGACCACCGGACCCGAGCGTGCCAGCGGCTCGAGATCCAGCGCCCGTCCGCCGAAGGCGATCTTAGTGTGGTTGTACTCCGAGTTGTCGATCAGCGGCAGGATGGTGACGGACAGGGCGATGTCCCGGCCGGCCGTGACTCGAATGCCTATGGGGTCGAAGTAGCGCCTCCAGTAGTCCTGGTAGAAACGCCGGAAGGTCTCGTACTCGTTCTTTTCCTGCTGGCTGACCTGGCCTACGGGAATTTCGATGTTCGGCGTGAGATAGCCCAGGCGTCCGTATTTTTTCGATACGGCCGCGAAGGCGGCCGGGTCCCAGCTGATGCTGTCTCCCGGCTCGGCATAGAGTTTCTTGCGATCGAGATAACCAAGTTTCACCAACGCGCCCATGCCGGGAACGCGCGAGGCGGGATGCTCCCAGAGATAGAACAGGGCGGCGTTCTTGGCCATTTCAAGCGAGGTGACCGTCTCGATCCGGCGCTTCTCTGAGATTCTCAAGGCCGGTCCGGTCAGCATGCGCAACCAGGGGTCCGAGAGGAAGATCAACCCGTCCTCGTTCTTTTTACCCAATGGATAGAGCGTGCGCATGTAGATGAAATCGAGGCTCTTGGCAAGCGCAGGACGCCGGCCCTGCTTGGCGTCGATGATGCTCCGGATGGCGGTAGAACTGTTCGAGTAGACGTAGTAGTCGCCGAGCTTTGCCCGGTGGCAAGATACCTGGCGATCGTCGGTCAGGAAACGCTGGATGCTCACCCCGCGGTAGCTCTGCCTGGACTCCTTCAGATCGGGACGCCGCTTGCGCGCCTCGTCGATGTAGCGGCCGACCGCCGTTTCGAATAGAGCCTGCGACTTGAGATGAAAGATCAAGCTGAAGTCGCTGCCCTCGCGCAGGTAGGGATCGCTTCCGGTGACCACCAGGCTCTCGACCACCGCCGGGCCCAGCAGATCGGAAAGCCACGAGGCGCGGATGCAGATCTGGCGCTCGATCTTTTCGCGCGTGCCGTAGTCGCGGCCGCCCATCTCGAGCTGGGAAAGCAGGGATCCTCCCCAGGCATCCAGGAAATCGAGAAACGTCCTCAGGGACCTGGATGTCGTGAAACGGATGTAGTACTGGTCGGCGGGCACCAGCCCGGCAATCTCTTCTATGGCCGGCTTGTCGTCGCCGATCATCTCCTTCCAGGGATGCGAGCGCACCGTCACACCGGCAATCTTTGAAACCGGGATATTGCGTTTGCCGCGATCGCGGCTTGTGGCCGTCAGGCGATCGAGCTGCAGCGATTCCTGCAGCGCCAAGGCGCCCGTGGTCACCTCGTACAGTTCGCCGCGGCCGGCGGTTCTTCGTGTTTGCCTGAACGACATGCCGCTGCCGCCCTTTTTCATGCGCTTGCGAAGACACTCGAAGGCATAGGCGAAGAAACTCTGATCGGCGGGAGCCAGATATGCGATCATGAAGTTGGCCTCGGCCATGGTCCAGTCCTGGGCCAGTCCCCTGGCGTACCTGGCCTTGGTGAAATCTACTCCTATAGTCTGGTAACTGTAGTCGCCCTCGGGGTTGGGAAAACGCACTAAGAAATCCACTGCCGCCTTTTTCGACAGCTTGCCCAGGAATCTCACCTGTGCGGGAGGACGCCTGGAGGTGCCCGGCGAAATGAAAGGCATGTGTGTTTGCCTGTCGTTCTCGGCGGCCAAAGAGCGAAACACCAGGCTGGCGGTTTTATCGCGGGGGATAAGCGCCAGCGCGCCGGGCGCCCAGTTCCACTCGCGCGTGAATTCCGGTCCCTGCTTATGGCTGAACTCGGAGTAATTCTCGGACACCCCATCGGCCGGCCAGTTCAACTCGACCGAGAAGTAAAGCTCTCCGGCGGCGCGCTCGATCTCGACCGAACGGACCTCGATCTTGTCGCCCCCGGCGGGGACCGCTGCGGGGACGGCGTAGTCCAGCAGCAGGAAGATCAGCGACATGCAGATGGTATTCGCCTTGCTCATGAGGTAGTCTCCTTTGCGGTTGGAGAGGGCAGCATAGCACAAGGAAACTGGCCGAGGGAGGATAAACTTGATCGACTTGCACGCCCATACCACCGCCTCCGACGGCACCCTGACCCCCGCCCAACTCATGCGGCATGCCGCCGATCTCGGTCTTTCGGCCGTGGCGATCACCGATCACGACACGCTCGAAGGCCTGTCCGAAGCCCGGGCCGCGGGAGAGAGCCTTGGAGTCGAAGTGGTTCCCGGAATCGAGATCAGCCTCGACTACAAGGGGCCCAAGACGGCCGGCCGCTCCGGCTGGATGCACCTGCTGGTCTACTTTATCGATCCGCACGGATCGCTTGCCTCGGAGCTTGCCGATCTCAAGCGCTGGCGCGCCGAGCGCAACGGGCGCATGATCGGCAAGCTCAACGAGCTGGGAGTGGATATCACCCTCGACGAAATCGCCGCCGTCTCGGGCGGCGGTCAGATCGGCCGGCCGCACTTCGCTGCGGTGCTAATCGAGAAGGGCTATGTCGACAACCGGCAGCAGGCATTCGATCGATATCTTGCCAAGGGCTCCCCGGCTTATGAAGACAAGCGCCGCCTGGCGCCCCGAGAGGCGATATCGAAAGCGCGGGCCGAAGGGGCGCTGCCGGTCCTGGCACACCCTTTTTCACTGGGCCTCGATGACGACAAGCTTCGCGAAAAGCTCGCCGAGTGGAAGTCAATGGGGCTGTGCGGCCTCGAGGTGATCTACCCGGAGCACGACGACAACTACCGGGCGCGTCTTGCCGGTCTGGCCCGCGATCTCGATCTGGTCGAGACCGGAGGCAGCGATTTCCACGGGGCCAACAAGCCCGAGATCGAACTGGGGAGGGGCATCGACGGCAACGTCGGCGTCGCCGACTCCGTCCTGGTGCGCCTGAATGTCTTGCGAAAGGAGTCCCGCCCATGAGCGCGCCGGGTAAGAAGATCGTTTTCATCGGCGGCGGCAGCACTCAGTTCGCTCCCGGTTTGATCGCCGACTTCATCCGGACCAAGGATCTTCAGGGCGGCACCATCGTGCTTGTGGACCTGGACGCAGACAAGCTCGAGACGGTCTACCAGTTGGGCCTGCGGCTGATCGAGGCCGGCCGGGCCGACTACTCGCTCGAATGGGCTACGGATCGACGCGCGGCGCTTTCCGGGGCCGACTTCGTGATCGTCTCGGTCGAGATCGAACGCATGGCTACCTGGGAGCAGGATCGCACGATACCCGAGATCTTCGGCATCCGCCAGGCGCTGGGCGAAAACGGCGGCCCGGGCGGGCTGTTCCACGCCCTGCGCCAGATACCGCCGATCGTCGAGATCTGCAGGGACATAGAACGGCTGTGCCCCGGGGCGCTGGTGCTCAACCTCTCCAACCCGATGAGCCGCATCCTGCAGGCGGTCTACGACAATACCAAGGTTGATTTCGTCGGCCTGTGCCACGAGATCGCCGGCGGCAACGACTACCTGGCCCAGCTGCTCGGCCGGCCGAAAGAAGATCTGACCGTGGTGGCGGCCGGGCTGAATCACTTCTCCTGGTACCTGCGGATCAACGACGCGCGTACGGGCGAAGATCTCTACCCGCGGGTTCGCGATCTCGTGCCTTCCAATGTCAATCGCGATCGGCTGCTGGTGGCCGACATGCTCAGGCTGACGGGATACCTTTCGATAACCGGCGACAGCCACATGGGCGAGTACCTCAAAGACGGGCACATCCGGCGCTCGAGCTGGGCGCCCGAGATCGAGCCGCTGGATTTCTTCGCCTGGTACATGGCCTACATGAAGGTGCAGCAGGAAAGGATCGCGGAACTAGTTGCGGGTACGACTCCGGCAGCGAGTTTCCTGGACAAGCCCTCGGGCGAGATAGTCACCGATATTATCTCGGCAGTGGTTTGCCGCCGCAAGCAGGGCTTCGACGCCTTCAACCTGCCCAACGACGGCTACATTCCAAACTTGCCCAAAGACTGCATCGTCGAGGTGCCCGGCTGGATCGACGGCGAAAAATTCGGAGGCCGCCCGGTCGAACCGCTGCCCGATGTGCTTGCCGCTCTGTGCGGCCGGCAGGCGGCCATTCAGAAACTGTGCGCCCGGGCCGCCATGGACGGCGACCGCCGGGCCGCCCTGGAGGCGCTGCTGCTCGACCCGATCGTGCCGGATCGCTTCGTCGCCGAGAAGTGCCTGGAGGCAATGCTCGAAGCGAACCGCGCCTACCTGCCGCGCTTCTTCGACTGATAGTCGTTGAAGCCTGCCCGGCTGGTGATATAAAATGCGACAGCAAAGGATCTCGATGAAACGGCTAGCACAGCGCGAGGAGATGAAAATGCGGCTGACCACGAGCCGGAAGATTGTTGGCGTACTATTGGCGCTCATCTGTCTTGTGTCTATTGGCGGTAAGGCATCTGCCCAGACCCTCGTCGTCGCCCCCTGCCAGGACGAATCGAGTTCCGAGCTGGGCAAGAACGCGCAGCAGGTCGTGGCAAAGGCGCTTGGCGACCAGGGAGCCAAGCTTGTCGACTACGGGGATTACATGCAAGAGGTCGCGCGCCAGGCGATTGGTAAGCAAAACGCGCTTACCCGCTGGGGCATGCAGAAAGTCGCGGCCGGCCTGAAGATTGACGGCATCGTCACCAGCTCGGCCTTGCGCCGGGGGAAGAAATACCTGATAGCTTTTTTCCTGTTCGGCGCGGACGGTGTGCTGGTTGTCAAGAAGGTCTATCGCCTTGCGAAGCCGAGCCTGCCCATGAAAACGGCCCGCGAGCTTTCCGAACTTGTTATCGCCAAGCTTGGGCCGAAAGTCGCAAAAGCTCCGGCAGCCGAGACGGTAGAAGATGAAGCTTTAGCGCTCGTGCCCTTAGCGGTCATCGAGAGTGAGCCGCCAAAGACGCCGCCGCCCGAGGCGTCGCCGCCCGAGGCGCCGCCCGAAGCGTCGCCGCCCGAGGCGTCGCCGCAGTCCGAGAAAGACCAGCAACAATGGCAAGGCTTGCTGAAGCAGGTGGAAGAGAACCCGCAAGAGGGTGCATCCGGGAGCACCGATGACAAGCCGCTGGAGATCGAAGAGGAAAGTCCGCCGGAGATGGACGAGACCAAACCGGCAGCCTCCGCAAGAGTCTCGCGCGCGCCCGCAAAGCCAAAAAAGCCCGCGGGAAGCCTGCCCGAGATCCTGATCAGCGCGGGGATGAGCATCAACACCCGGGCGGGGCTCAGCCCGCGGCACGAGGCCGGGGCCTATCCGGGTGTCCGCATCGACGGGCGCGTTTTCTTGGGCTCGCTGCTGGACACCGTCGTCTTACGGGACATCGGTTTCGAGGGCATGTTCACAAAAAGCCTTGGTCTTGCGGCCGAGCCCGAACTGATCGACGAGAGCTGGGAAGCCTCCCAGATGCGCTGGAATGTCGGTTTGGTTTACAGGCTGGCCTTCGAACGGCTGCCTTTGGCGCCTGCCTTTCTTCTCAGGTTCGGCTATGGAGCGACGAGCTACACTATCGACCACGATCATCCCGAGCTGATCAACGCGGGCTACACCTATACATCGGGAGTGCTGGAGATCGATCTCAGCCTGGTCGGATCATGGCTTATTGCCCAGCTTGCCGGCGGCTACCTGTTCAGCGTCTGGCCGACGGATGAGCTTTCGGGAGACGGATCGGGGTTTCTGCTTTCCGTGGGACTGCGGACTGAGCTTTTCGGCGGGCTGAGCCTCGGGCTGGGCTACGAGCAGTTGCAGTTTTTCATAAACGATCGATCCCTGGGCGAGACCTCTGATCGCTTCCAGCAGTTCTACCTGCGCGCGGGTTGGTTCCAGCGTTGATCGGGGAATAAAACGAAAGGAATAGACAACCATGAAGATACCCGAATCCGGCCTGGCCCCTGACGCAGTGCTCGAAGAAATGCGCGTCAAGCGCGAGCAGGACGCCGACTGGCGCTCCGGGAAGACCTGGAGCCTGGTGTATTTCCTCGATGACGAGCACACCCGGCTGATCAAGAAGGCCTACCAGATGTTCTTCTCCGAAAACGGGCTGAGCCCGATGGCGTTTCCTTCGCTGCGGCGCTTCGAGACCGAAGTAATCTCCATGACCGCCGAGATGCTGCACGGCGGCCCGGGGGCCATCGGCAGCATGACCTCGGGCGGAACCGAGAGCATCCTGATGGCGGTCAAGGCGGCCCGCGAGTGGGCCCGTAAGAACAAGCCCGAGGTGACGCAACCCGAGGCCGTGCTGCCGATCAGCGTCCATCCCGCCTTCGAAAAAGCCATGCACTACTTCGACGTCAAGCCGGTGCATATTCCTATTACCGAAGACTACCGGGCCGACGTCGAAGCGGCCCGCCGGGCCGTTGGCGACAACACCATCCTGATGGTCGGATCGGCCCCGGCCTACCCGCACGGCGTGGTCGATCCTATAGCCGAGCTTGCCCCCATCGCCGCCGAGCACGGGATCCTGTTTCACGTCGACGCCTGCCTAGGCGGCTTTTTATTGCCTTGGCTTACCGAGTTGGGCCACGACATCCCGGCCTTCGATTTCCAGGTGCCCGGGGTGACTTCCATGTCGGCCGACATCCACAAGTACGGCTTCGCCGCCAAGGGCGCCTCGACGGTCATCTACCGCGACGAGGATCTCCGCCGGCACCAGTACTTCGCCTACGCCGACTGGCCGGGAGGCCTGTACGCCTCGCCCAGCGCGACCGGCACCCGCCCGGGCGGCGCGATCGCAGCCGCCTGGGCGACGCTTAGGCACCTCGGCCGCCAGGGCTACCTGGCCACGGCCAAGAAGATCATGGAGATAACCGAGCGCCTCAAGAACGGCATTCAGGACATCGAGGGCCTCGAAATCCTGGGCCGGCCGCAGATGAGCGTCTTCGCCTTCACTTCCAAGCGCTGCAACATCTTCGTCCTGGGAGAAGAGATGGAAAAGCGCGGCTGGCACCTCGATCGCCAGCCGGGCGCGCTGCACATGATGGTCACCCCGGCCCACGAGAAGATCGTCGAGCCTTTTCTTACCGACCTGCGCCAGGCGACCGAAGCGGCGGCGGCGGCCGGGGACGAGGGCGCCGCCGGGATGGCGGCCATGTACGGCATGCTGGCGGCCATGCCCGACCGCGGGCAGGCCAAGGAGATGGTTCTCGAATTCTTCAATCAGCTGATGAAACCGGGTGACTGACAGCGCCGTGAACATCCCGCTCGCATCGATACAGATCGCCCTTGCGCTGCTGGTGCCGCTAGTGACTGTCTGGCTCGAGAAGCGCTCGCGCATCGTGCGCTTTCTCAGCCCGGTGGTGGTCTGCTACGCGGTAGGCATGCTGTTCGGCAACCAGCCCTGGGTGCATTTTTCGACCGGCCTGTCTCTGACGGCATGCAACGTGACCGTGGCCATGGCCATTCCGCTACTGCTGTTTTCTGTCAACATCGTCGCCTGGCTGAAGCTTGCCCGCAACACGGTCTTGTCTTTCTTTTTTTGCATGATCTCGGTCATGCTGGTCGCGGCGCTGGCGCACGTTATTTTCAGGCCGTATTTGCCCGAGAGCGAAAAGATAGCCGGTATGCTGGTCGGAGTGTACACCGGCGGCACACCCAACATGGCCGCCATCGGCACGGCGCTGCGTGTCAAACCGGAGACATTCATCCTGCTCAACGCCGCCGACATGGTGGCTTCCTTCGCCTACCTGTTTTTCATCCTGACACTGGCCGGCCGGCTGCTTGCGCACCTGGTGCCGGCCACCCCGCGCACGGGAGATTCCGAAGACGAACAAGGAAGCCCGCAGGCAAGCATCGGTCTGCCGCCGGCCGGCGTGATCTTTCCCGGCCTTTTGTTGACCGGCCTGATAGTCGCCGCCGCGGTCGGGGTCGGATGGCTGTGCCCGGAAAGCGTCCGTGAGGCGGTTTCCATCCTGGTGATCACCAGTCTCTCGGTCGGCGCCTCGCTGCTCCCCAAGGTGCGGGCCATGCGCGGAACCCACGACATGGGACAGTTTTTGCTGCTGGTCTTCTGCGTGGCCATGGGCTTCACCACCGACTTCAGCCGGCTTTTCACATCGACCATGACCACGGTGCTGTTCGTGGCCGTGGTTCTCTTCGGCTCGGTGATTTTGCACTTCGCCCTGGCGATAATTTTCAAAATCGATCGCGACACGATCATCATCACCTCGGCCGCCGCCATTTTCGGGCCGCACATGGTCGGTCCGGTGGCGCTGGCAATCAAGAACCGCCAGGTTCTCTTCTCGGGGCTGGCCTCTGGGCTTGTGGGCTACGCAGTGGGCAACTACCTGGGAATAGCGCTGGCCTGGATGTTGGGATAAGCTGAAAAAATGAAACGATTGATTGTATTTATTGTCTTGGCCGCTGTTGGTTGCTCCGAACCCGCCCATCAACCGCCCTACAGCGAGATCGTCACCTTGACCGGCACGCCCTACGAGCGCGGCTACCAGCACGGCGAATTGCTCGAGTCCAAGATCCGCTCGCTTTACACCACGCTGCTCGAGACGTCGCTGATGCCATACTTGAATCGCGAGCAGGGTGACGTCGAGGCTTTCCTGGAAGAGTACCAGAAGCCGGAGTACTCGAACGGGCAGTTTTCCTACCAGCTCATGTTACAGTCCGGTCAGAACCTGGAGAAAATTCTCGAAGACGAACATCCCGATTACGTAGACGAGATGCAGGGCGTCGCCGACGGCTCCGGCATCGATTACGACAAGATCCTGGTCCTCAACACTTTCGTGGACACCATGCTGGCCTTCCGCTCGGTGACCTTCTTCATCCGCCAGCTCCAGGCCCCGCGCATCCAGCGGCTCGACTTTATAGCGGCCGATCTTGCAACGGACGGCATCGACAACAACGGCGACGGGCTGATCGACGAAGATAACGACGGAACGGTCAAGCAACATCTCTATCGCGACGTATACAGCGACGAGTACGCCCCGCGCCCGGTGGCTTCCATGGTCGAGGTTCCGACGGACGTCCGAATTCACCTGATCCTCTACGATCCGCCCGGGCTTTCCGGTTTCAAGGATCCCGACGGCGAGCAGAAGCCGGGCGAGAGCCAAGGCATGGATCCCGAGACGCTGCGCATCCAACTCGGCACGACCGTCTACACGGCGGCCGACGAGTGCATTACCACCGCCGTCTGGGGAGATGACGGCATGGGCATGGAGGTGGTCTTCACCCCGCCGGGAGGACTGCCGTCCGCCTCGGTCGTCTCGCTGATAGTCCAGGCCGGTAACCTGTCGCGGATTGTCAACCCGCCCCCGCTTCACGCGCGCTTCATGCGCGACGAGCGCATCGTCTTTTCCACCCGCGGCCACGGCCTGCGGCCGCACCAGATTTCAAACCTGGGCGAGTGGGACGGGCGCAGCATGCCCACCTCGATTGGCTTCGCCGTAAGAGGCAGCGCCACGCCCGACGGTCGCATTCGCCTGGCCCATCATTTCGCCTTGCTCGATTCCAATACTTCCCACAAGCACACCGTGCTGCTCGTGCATCGGCCGGATCAGGGCAAGGTGCACGCCACCCTCGGCTGGGCCGGGGTGATCTGGGGCTTTTCGGGCATGAACGAAGACGGCCTGGTTTACATGATCAATCCCTCCGACACGCTCGACAACCCGCTGGCGGGACAGGTAAGAAAGCAGGTCTGGATGGCCAAGCTGCTTTTGGACAGCACGCCTGTCGGTCTCGAGGGCCGCGAGATGTTGACCAACATGAGCAGCGTCCCCGAGGCAAAAGAGTTTCTGGCCGCCGAGGGCAGCACCTTCGGCTGGAACCTGCTGCTCGGCGACAGCCAGGGGCGCATGGCGGCGGTCGAACTCGACTCGAACATTCTCGAAGATGACGACGGCGGCTTCAGCGTCTTCGGGCCCGAGACGTCCGATCCGGACAACCTCGACTCGTACGGCAGACGCCTGGCCTCGGTCGGGCCGGACGACCTGCGCATTGCTTCGCACTTCGTAAAGAACACGCCGGACATCGACAGCATGATCCTGATTTTCGACGTGCAGCCGCAGCACTTCTGGTCTAGCTTCTATTACCGCTCGCTGCGCACCTGGAACATTCTCGGTGAGCAAATCGCCGCCGGATACGGCAGGCTGGGCACGCAGGAAATAATCGAGTTGCTGCGGGTGCCCGATCTGGTGGACCTGCGCGACAGCATGAACGCCGTGGTCTACGAGCCCGGGAAAACCCGGCTGCATTTTGCCATGGGCCGGGTGCCGGCCACCGACGGCGAGTTCATCGAGTACGACCTGCACGGGGGAGGGGGGGAGGGAACCCCATGAGACACCCGGCAGCGGCGCTGATCTCGGCGGCCATATTGCTCGCGCCCGGCATGGCAGCGGCGGGCTTCACCGATACCGCCCCCGGCGGGACCTTCGTAATCGACGAGAGCATCTCGCTCTCGACTCTCAAGTATCGTTACGACGATGACTGCCGGCGCACGACGCTGATTGATTCTGTCGAACGATACGAGCCGGGAGGGGGAATGCAGGGAGTCTTGACGCCCAACGCCGTGGTGAATTTCCTGGTGCTGATCAACCAGATTCAGTACGGCCTTCTCGACAACCTGTCCGTGGCCGTCGGCATCCCGGTGGTGCTGTCCACCGACATCGATCTCGATCTGCAATGGTCGCCCGGCGACTACCAGAATGCCCTGGGGCGGGCCTACAGCGAACAGGATTTCTGGGAATGGGCCGAAAGCCTCGGCCAACCGAAACCCACCGACTGGAGCGGCAGCAAGGGAGTGCTGGGCGACATCATCATCGGGGCCCGCTATCGTTTCTCGGACGACATTTCCTGGTTGAGAAGATCGGGCCTGAAGATGTCCCTGCAGGTTTTAGGGGCGCTGCCCACCGGGCGGCAGGCGCCGCCCGAGGAAATCGCCGCCGCCGGCACGACCATGTGGGACCTGCACTCGATGGGCGAGCTCGGTTTTCACCTGTCTTTCGACAAGGACTTCGGCGGGCGGCTTATGGGCCGCCTGGCGCTGGGGATGGACCTGTTTTACGAGTTTCTTTTCAAGCACACCTACACTACCGCCACGGGCGCAAAAAACCCGCTGATGCTCAGCTACGCCTCCTACGTCGGAGGGCACTACACGCTCGACCCGGGCGACTTTTCGGGCGTCTCTTTACAGCTGGAGGCGGTGCCCTTCTACGGCCCGGCCCTGGCGACCTGGATCGTCGACCACGACGCCGCCGCAGCCGAGCGTCTGCCGCCGATGGTGACCGTGCTTGTGCGCTACACCTTCACCTACCTGGGCCAATCCGACTGGGAATCAGACTCGGCCATCTGGGACTGGGAGCGCGAAAAGCTATGGCTGCCGGGGCAGAAAAATACCCTGTGGGCCAAGCTTACCGTCAGCCTGCTCAGGGTCGGGGTGCCGCTGCAGATATACTTTGCCTATCGCAACCAGAGCTGGCTTGCCGGAAAGAACTCACGCGCCGCGGATGTACTTACCTGCGGCCTGGTGCTGCCGGCGAAGTTCTGGTGAACGTGAAGACATTCAGAACAGGAGCGAACGTGAAAAAGATTGTCATGACCACTTGCGGCTTGATGTTATTGTTTTCCGGCTGCGCGGCGTCGACTTACATCGGCTACCGTATGTCACCTGACTATCCGTCGGAAAAAAACGAATCGATCGTACTTTCCGGGCTCGCGGCCCCGGTCAAGATCTACCGCGACGAGCTGGGCGTGCCGCACATCGACGCGCAAAACGAAGACGACCTGATGCGGGCGGTGGGTTTCATGCACGGGCGCGAGCGCTTCTTCGAGATGGACACCATGCGGCGTTACGCGCGCGGACGCCTGAGCGAGCTGGTCGGAGAGCAGCGCGTGCCGCTCGGAAGCACCGTCGAGCTCGACGCTTCGATGCGCGGCTGGGGCTTCGAGCGCGAGAGCAGGGCCGAAGCCGCCGCTCTCGACCCGCAGGCCCGGAGACTGATGACGGCCTACGTCGAGGGAGTCAATACGGCGCTTTCGCGTTATAAGCCCATCGAATACCGCCTACTGAAAATCGAGCCCGAGACCTGGACCATCGCCGACAGCTTCGCGGTGGCCTATATAATCGCCTGGGGAGTTACCCATAACTGGCGCCAGGAACTGTCGCGCCTGGTGATCGCCTCGTACGTCGGTGTCGAGCGCGCCTCGCGCATATATCCCCACAGCGCCTGGCCGGATGAAGCGGCGCTTCCGGCCGGCGGAGAAAAGAGGGAACTGCCGTTGGCCGTGGTGCCGGAAGTCGCGGATTTATTTCCCGCCCGGCCGTACGATCCAGGCGAAGAAAAGACATCGCTGCTGCAACCGCAGCCATCCGGCGATCTGGCCGACGGGCTTTGGCCGGGGCAGGGCTGGTTCAGCTGGGCCAGTAACGGCTGGGTTGTCGGGGGCGGGCGCAGCGCATCGGGCAAGCCGATTCTGGCAAACGATCCGCACCTGCCGCACATGCTTCCGTCGATAGTCTTTCAGCAACACCTGCGCTGTCCGGACCTGGATGTAATCGGCGCCACCGTACCTGGAATTCCGCTTGTGCTGATGGGGCACAACCGCGACGTTGCCTGGGGGATGACGGCGGCCGTGGCCGACGCGGCCGACCTGTACATCGAAAAGCTCGACCCGCAAAACAAACAGCGCCTGCTCGGACCCGGCGGGCCCGAGCCGCTGGTCGAAGAAAAAATAGTCATCCGGGTGCGGGACGGATCCGAGATGCGCGAGATAACAAAGCGCATCCGCCGTACGCCGCGCGGGCCGCTGATCAACGATCTCTACCCGGAAGCGCTTCCTTCCTGGTCGCCGCTGGTCTCGGTTCACACAGGATCGCTAGCCGCCGGCAAGAGCATCCTCGGCCTGCGGCTGGCCAACCGGGCAAAGACGGTAGCCGAGCTCCGAGACCACATGCTGCAGATGGCCTCGCCGGTCAACGCGGTGCTGGCGGCGGATGTCAACGGCGCAGTCGCCCTTTTCGCAACCGGCCGGGTGCCTGAGCACACAAATCACCGCGGAACGTTTCCGGTTCCGGCCTGGATTGAGAAATACGAGTGGACACGGTTACTCTCGGCCGATCAGATGCCCGTCGGCATCGGCGCCGACAACGATTTTTTCGCCAACGGCAACAGCCTGATGCGCGATCCCGAACACGGCGTCTTGTTTCAGATCGACTCGGCGCCCGCCTATCGCCTGGAGCGCATCAGGGAATTGATCGTCGAGACCGCCAAGCATACGCCCGAGAGCCTGGGCCGTATCCAGGGCGATAGCATGTTGCTCCGAGCGCGCAAGCTGACTCCATACATTGTTGAAGATCTGGCGGAAGTGCCGGGCAAGAGCGAGATCGAGCAGGCCGCCCTGGGCCTGCTTGCCGCCTGGGATTACCGGGCCACGGTCGACTCCGCCGCCTGCGCGATCTTCTTCGTCACCTATCGCCAGGCGATCATCGGGGCCATGCTCGATGAGGTCGGCCCGGCCGGAGTCGACTACCTGCTCAAGCAGCGCTATTTCACGAACGCGGTCGATCGCTGGTATCCCGAGGCCGATCATCCGGTCTGGGACGATCGGGCGACGCCCGGGCAAGAAAAACGCGCCGACGTCGTCCGCCCGGCCTTCAGGCAGGCCGTGGCCTGGCTGGCTGGAAAACTGGGAGACGATCCCGCCAAATGGCGCTGGGGGGCGATCCACGACATGCGCCTCAAGCACGCCTTCGGCGACAAGGCCGGCGCCTTCAGCCTGGAGGCGCACGAGGCGCCGGGAGCGTTGTCAGCCGTCTGGAAGGCCCACTTCGACCTGGGCCACCCGACGACGCCCTACCGGGCCAACTACGGGCCGGTCTTCAGGATGGTGGTCGACATGGCGGACGTCGAGCATGCCCGTTGGATCATCGACAGCGGCTCGTCCGGTTGGCCGCTCGCGCCGCACTACAGCGATCAGTTCGAGCGCTGGAGGAATCTCGAGTACGCGCCGATGGTCATGAACTGGGATGAGATCCGTGAAAACGCTTCGGCCGTGATCAGGCTTTATCCGGGGAGGATAAAATGAGCAAGGCTGCAGGGATATTGTTGACACTTACTGTTGTGTTTACGGCCGGCGCCGATGCCGGCGCTGATGACGGAGGGCTGAGCGTAAAAACTGTCGGAGAGCTGAGAAGCTCTTTGCAAATGGACGCGCGGACGAAGAACGCCATCGACGCTCTTTCGCAGAACGAGGTCAAGGATCTGGTTATAGACACCGAGGCCAAGAAGGGCGTCGTCAACTTCTTTTCCAACAAGATGGACGCCAAGGGAATCACAAACCAGAACAAGTCGGGCCGCTGCTGGATGTTCGCAACGCTGAATACCTTGCGGCCTGCTTTAATGAAGCGCCTCAGGCTGGAGAAGTTCGAGTTCTCGTACAACTATCTCTTCTTCTGGGACAAGCTGGAGAAGTCCAACCTGTTTCTGGAAAAGATGATCGAACTGGCCGATCATTCGATCGTTGACGATCGTGAGCTCGAGTGGTGGTTGCGCACGCCGGCCGGCGACGGGGGCCAATGGAACATGGCCGTCGACCTGATCGAGAAATACGGCCTGGTTCCGCTCTATGCCATGCCCGAAAACGTCCAGAGCAAGGAAAGCCGCTACATGAACGCGGCCTTGTTCCGCAGGCTAAGAAAGGGCGCGCTGGCAATCAGGACTCAACACGCGCGCGGCGCCACGCTGGCCGAATTGCGGGTCGAGAAGGTCAAGATCCTCGAGGACGTCTACCGCATACTGGCGCTCAACCTGGGAGTGCCGCCCGCCTCGTTCGAGTGGCGCTACGAGAGAAAGAAGAGCAAGGCCAGCAAGCCCCAGACCATGACGCCTCAAGAGTTCTTTCGCAATGTGGTCCGGGTGGATCTTCGCCGCTACCTCTACCTGATGAACTCTCCCAACCATCCTGTGGGAAAGCTTTACCGCATCAAGGTCGACCGCAGCCTGCAAGACACGTCCGGCATGATCTTCGCGAATGTCTCGGCCGCCGCTTTGAAGGAGTTCGCCCTGAAGGCCGTCAAGCGCGGCCAGGCGGTCTGGTTCGGGGCCGACGTGGGCAAGGACTACGACGCCTCAGGCTGGCTGGCGCCGGAGTTCTACGCGCTGGAGAGCTTGTACGGAGTAGATTTCTCAATGGACAAGGCCGAGCGCCTGAGCTACCGCGAGAGCCTGCCGACTCACGCCATGGTTTTCATTGGTGTAGATATAAAGAACGGCAAGCCGCGAAAGTGGCTGGTGGAAAACAGCTGGGGCGATGAGCGCGGCAACAAGGGCCTGTGGACCATGACCGATCGCTGGTTCGACGAGTACGTCTACGCCCTGATAGTAGACAAGAAACACCTGCCGCCCGGGGTTGTGAAGATCTTCGAACAGAAGCCGGTCGATCTTCCGTACTACGACCCGGTCTGGGCGCGCTAGCACGCCCCGAAGGGGCGTAGGAAAACAGCCTGGGGCTTCAGCCCCAGGTTTTTGGATGTAAACAAGAATCCGCCCTGAAGGGGCGGAGGAACCCCGAGCCGCGCCCCTTCAGGGCGCTTTGTATTTTGCGACTATTCCTGGGGCTACCCTTCACCTTCGGCTCAGGACCGTAAAAAACACGGAAGCCCCCCCAGGCTGCAGCGTAAGCAGCCCTCGCCTTTTGAGGGTGTTCCCCCGCCCCTCCGGGGCGGCCGTGATTTCAAGTGCCGGCATACTAACCGTCATTCGCCGACTTTCCCGATGTCGACTTTCCCGATGTCCCCGGCACCCAAATCTGGCACCCGTCCCATACAGGTTTAATCGGTAGTCAGTAATTGGATTGCACCGAGGCAGTTGTGGGCAGTGATCAAGCACTGGTTTGGCACAAGTGGGCAGCGGGGGCATAAATTCGCAAACACCCATAAATTCGTCATCCCGGTAATTATTTAAGCCGGGATCTAGTCGGTGTACCTGGGGTGCTCACAGACTGGGATAAAGGTCATCCCAGTTGGGATTCTCCTTTTCGATCAACTTGAGCTTCCAGTCCCTGTGCCATCTCTTGAGGCTCTTTTCCCGCTTGATGGCCGTCGTCGGGTTATCGTGCACCTCGTAATACACCAGGCGATTGACATTGTACTTCTTTGTAAAACCATCTGCCAGATGGTTTTGGTGTTCCCACACCCGTTTGCGCAGGTCTGAGGTTACCCCAGTATACAGGGTGCCGTTTCTTTTGCTCGCCAGGATGTAAACGCACATCCGTTTTTGGTCGGGACTAGCCATAAGTAAAAAGCTTGGCCTTTGGGCAGACATCCGATTTTCTCGGATTGAAAACAAAAAACTGAAGGGGATTTAGTGCCCCTTCCCAAAGAACCAAGCCCGTGTGCCAGGATGAATCACCGGCATGCGGGCTGCAAGCAAAAACGGAGGAGGCATGTCGGAGCAGAATCGACTGATGCGAAGAATGGCGGGAGTGCTCAAGGCTCGGCTCCCTGATTTGAAGCTGGAAAGAGTTCGAGATCCACGCAAGGCGCGAGGCAAGCGTTGGGCCCTGGATGTCCTGTTGAGGACCTGCGTGGTGGGACTGGCCTGCCGGTGTAGGAATTTGGTTCAAACAGAGTCATTGAGTTCGGAAATGAGTTTTGGGATGAGCCGTATGCTGGGGTTGAACCGGCGGCTGCCGGACACCACCATGCGAGATACCTTGGTGAACATCGAGCCCAATCAACTGCGGCAATGCATTCACCGGCAAGTCAAAGCCGCACAGAGACGAAAAGCCCTGAGGCCCGAGGGGCTGCCGTTCGGCGTGGTGGCCATCGACGGCAAAAGCACGGCCATCGAGACCTGGGACAACAAATATGCGCAGAGGCACCGAGACGCATACGGCATGTCAGCCGTGGGCCTGGTGAGAACCCTGACGTGTTAGAATCAAGCTCAAGGCGGGACGTGTAGTAGAGCGTGAGTCCCGGTACTTCATATCCAGTTTGCCGATGAACAGGCTGACGGATGAGCAATGGCTGAAGATCGTCCGGCAGCACTGGGCGGTGGAGAATCATTGTCATGGGACGTGGGACATGGCGTTCGAGGAAGACGACCGGCCCTGGATACGGAACGCACCAAGGGGGACACTGGTTGTGATGTTGTTGCGGCGGATGGCTTTCAACATGCTGGCATTGTTCCGCAGTGTGACCCAACGATCCGAGGAACGACGGAGAACGCCATGGAGAGACATCATGCGTTGGATGCACAATGCGGTGATAGGCATCCAGGGGCATGAAATCGAATCGTTACGCGCTAGGTGTGCCTTGGGCGGGTAGCCGGAAGGCAATTGTTCAAGCTCGTTACACGAAGACTGGGTGCCGGCTTAAAACATACCGGCATGACGACTTCCCGGCCTAAAGCATACCGGGCAAGCATAGATGGGTTGTGTAGTACGAGGTGACCCATTGTTCGACGGATAGAGGGACCGCAAGTTGCCGGTTGCAATACACTAGCCACCTCGGTGCCATCTCGATCGTCTGAAAATCAAAGAAATGCCCGTTCGGGTATTATCGATCCCCTGTCCCTGTGAAAATCGATCAAAGCACCCGTCCCATACTGTCTAGTTGACAGCATGTAGCCAGCAGGCTACAATTGATCCGTGATTGAAGTCCGTAAGACTGAGATTTTTGTCAGGTGGCTGGACGGATTGCATGACATCCGTGCGCGTGCACGCATCTTGGTACGAATCGAGAGATTGGCGACCGGAAATCCTGGGGATGTTGAGCCAGTGGGAGGAGGAATCTCGGAGTTGCGAATAAATTATGGTCCAGGATATAGGGTCTATTACAAACAGTTCGGAAAGATAATGGTCATTCTATTGGCCGGCGGTGACAAACGTACGCAGGCTAAAGATATCAAGACCGCCTTGCGCCTGGCGCGGAATCTATAGGAGCGTATCATGGCTAGTACCAAAACTAAGACTAAGACTAAGACCAAGACTAAGACTTCCAAATACGATGTCAGCGAACATCTTCGTACGCCGGAGGAAATGGCTGCTTATCTCGAAGCTTGCCTTGAGGAGGCCAATGGTGATGCCGCTTTCATTGCAAAAGCTCTGGGCGATATTGCTCGTGCCAAAGGCATGTCTCAGGTGGCGCGTGATACCGGTCTATCCCGCGAAAGTCTTTACAAGGCTCTCTCCGGAGAACGAAGTCCCGGCTTCGACACAATTCTCAAAGTCGTAAAAGCATTGGGCATGAAATTGCGGGCTCAGCCGTTCCAGTAGCGGGGGACGACCTTCTTGCGGTCGGCCGGGCGCTTGTACCGACTTTCCCGATGTCCCTGTCCCTGGCACCCGAATTTGGATCCGCCCCTCCGGGGCGGTCATGATTTCAAAATTATTATTTGGGTTCTGTTTCTGTGAAGATTTCTGCCGTATCCAGAACTTCGGGACCAGAACCGGGGCATCCGCCGACGATGAATATCTCTCCGCTGTCCATGGTTGTGGCTGCCGGGCCGAATTTTCTCGGCTTGTTGAAGTGCTGGTCCAGCAGGATGAATTGCTTCTCTTCTGGGATGTAGAGTTCGACGGTGCTGTCTTTTTCCTTGCCGCCGAACACGACAACCCGACCGCTTGGAAGAAGATCGGCTCCGGGATTGCTCCTGGGGACGTTCATCGGATTGACGGGTTTGAAGGTTCTGGTTTTAGGGTCGAAAAGTTCTGCGCTTTTGTCGTGGCGGTCGTAATCGTCTTGATAGGGCAGATCGGGCGTATAGCCGCCGGCGATAAGGACGTTCCCGTCACGGAGTGCTACTGCGCAATGGTAGGTTCTTGGTTGTGTCATGGTTGCGGGAAGCAGCTCGGATATTCCGGTTTTCAGGTTGAATAATTCGGCCGAGTCGAAGCTTTTTCGCTGGACGCCCCGTTTATACCTCTCTGATTTTCCGCGTCCACCGGCAATGAGTACCAGGTTGTCGCCGATCAGGTTTGCCGTGTGCCCCATTCTCGGAACCGCCAGTCTACCGATTCTTTCAAACGTGAGTTTCTGCGGATCAAACAAGGCGCAGAGATCGATCGGGTTGAAATCGCCGTCGGCTCCACCGGCGATGAAGATCTTCCCTCCGGGTAATGCCAGCATGACCGGGTGACGGACAATCTCGCTCATTTTTGTCCCCTTTTCCCGGGCGTACTCGGTTGTGAGGTTGTTGACCGGTTTCAAGAACTGTTCGGTCTTTGCATCGAACACGCAATCATGCTGGCCGTCAACGAGCAGCGCTCTTCCGCCGGGAAGTCGGATTCCGCTAAAGTCGCCCAGCCGGTGCCGTGCAGACAGCATGCGGAATTTTCCGGTCCAGGTTTCGTATATCTCCATACTCGATTTTCCATAACCTCCGAATACTCCGATGCGTCCCTTTCCAAGGTTTATTGCCGCATGTCCGGATCTGCTCTCGCTCATCCGGCCGGGCACTTCCCGAATCTTGTATTGATAACGGACAGGCGCGGGTGTCCTTGCGAGGGTCGGGACCGGCTCCAAAACGGAATGCGCAGCCATTCCACGCCAAATAGTCCGCTCGTCGACGGCGGCCGGTAGTTCCGACCAGCGGCGGTAGTGCCAGGTGATCTTTGCTCCGAGCGGGTAGAATATCTCGTTCAGTACCCGGCGGACGGTCGTTTTCTCTACTGATTTGGAAACTTCATTGTCCGGCAAGGAGACAAAATCAGCCGCCTTGCGCACCTTCAACAACCGGTAGCGGCGCAGCAACAGCTTGGCCAGCTTGTTGACTGCTTCATTTACGTTGTTCCCTGACAGCTCCAGTTTTTCCACCGGCAAGTTCATTATGTAGTAAGGATCGTGATCCTCATACTTGGGATAGACGTTTACGGCCTTGCACTCCCAGGATTCCCAGGTGTACCTGCCGTCTTGCCCGGCCAACTCGTCGAGAACCTGCCTCAGGGGCAGGTAGCCCTTGATGCCGACATTTTTCGTGTGCCAGCAGTTTTGTGTCTTTTCGAGGCAGTGCAAGCGAGCCGATTCGAAATGGATTGGAATGCCAAAAACCGAAGTGAGGTAGACCAGCGCGTGTTCCAGCGGTTCGTTGTTTATTTCGACCAACCGGGGTTCGTCCATTTCGAACCAGCGGCACTTGCGCTCGGCGTGCGTCTGCTCGATGTAAAGCCGGTCGAGGTCGCCGTGCGGCGTATGCCGGCGGCCCTCGATGTTCTGCTGGAAATCGTAGCGTTCAAGCGAGTAGCCGGGACCCATTGACATTTCGTGTCTGTAATCGTTGGGTTTGGTTTCGGGGCGATCGTTGAAATAGTAGTTCATGTAGCTTGTCCACACCCAGGTCTTGCCCAGCTTGGAAACAGCGAGATTGAGCAGATCTCGCAGAGATCCCCCGTGAAAGCGAAAGGTCCTAGGCCGGCTCAAGTCTCTTTTTTTCTCCTCCTCGCGCGTCTGGAATTCCTCGAAAGCCTCCGGAGAGCCGCTGAAGACCGCGCCGATTGGACCTCTGGTCAGAACCGTATATTTCTTTCTGAGGAAGCGGTTAATCAGATCGTGGATCTCATCGAACGATTTGTTCTTGAAATAAAGGCTGGGCATCTCGATGTTCATCACATAGTCGGGATCTTGTCGCAGGCGCCAGGGAAATACGTTGACCATCTTGCAGTTCCAGGCCTGCCAGGTATAGCGGGAATCAACATCCCGGGTGAGCTTCTCCAGCGCTTCCCGAAGCGTCAGATCTTTCCCGCGCAGCGTGCCATAACTCATGCCGTCACACTGCCCCGTTCCGTGGGCTGGAAGCACGCAATATTCGTAGTCCCTCTCAAAGCAGAGCTGGACCTGGTAGATTTTTGCAAGTTGTGCCACCAACTCGCCCATCCATCCGCTCATATCGATATTCGCCCTCTTTTCCGAAAGGATCTTGCATTCCGATCCCCGGGCAAAAATGGGCGCGGAGATGAAAACAGCAACAACAAAGGCTTGCACCCGGGTGATTCGCAATCCCATCATTCACCGATCCCTCGTCTATGTTACCTAGAGATCCCCCACCCGGGGAAGTTCCCTCAGTTGCGAATTCCGAGAGCGTCCTTGAGCGCCGCGTCGATATTGTGCATGAAGCCTTCGGGAAGCGAGCCGAGCTTTTTGATGATGACTCCCGTGGGTATGGTCACCAGGGTCTGGCAGTCCACCACGCTGTCCATCAGAATCCCTGCCTTTTGACCCTCCGGGCTGTCTCTGGTCACCGGAACTTTGCTGGGCAGCCGATGATGGGCCCTGCTGCTGGTGATTGCCGCCAGGATCACAACTGATCTACGCCGGTTGTAGCGATCGTGCTGAACCACCAGGGCGGGTCTCTTCTTCAGTCCTCTTTCTCGAGATCCGCCGAAGGGAAACTCGACCAGAACTACGTCTCCGCGGCGCAGCTCATTCTTCATCGTAGACATCCAACTCGGGATCGTCCCAGGCGCTGTCCGCGGCCGTCTGCTGCAGACTCAAACCTCCGGGAGCGATCCAGGGATTGGCCTGATCATCCACTTCGGCATTGATCAACTCTTCCATCATCTCGCCCATCGCTTGCCCGCGTTGCGCCGAGACGATCTTGAGCTTCTTGTGTGTTTGTTCCGAGATGTACACTATCTTGTTACGAGCCATGACAATCTCACCGCCTGATATGGTCTTTAATATATATACTATATATAGCATATAGCATGAATCAACAAAATAATGTTTGTTGCGAAGTCGCTTGCGAAGTCGCTGGCACCAACAATTTTTGGCACCAACAATTTTTGGTCGTGACCGGAGAAAGGCCTTTTGAAATTCCTACAAGTTCCTGGTCGTCCTGGTCGTCCTGGGCAAGAATTACTCGATGACGACGATGGCGCTACAATCCTTCGGACCTAACTCACTGGCAACTACACACGCATTGAGCCTTCGGTACATCGATAGAAGGCCCAACAATGCAGTTGTGTCCCACGTGAGGCCAATTTCCACAATTGCCCGAGCTCGTGTCATGTGTCCATACCATCAAACCGCTGTTCTCTGAATTACAGGGTTGTTCATCGCTGTAGCTTGCAAAACAGTGGCTTTCGGTGCCCCTGTTTACCCACTCGCAATTACAACATCGTCCGGACACGTCACACTCCGAGCACGATCCGCAGGAGGTACCGCTATTGTAGAAACCGCACGAATGGGCGGTCGAACTGCTGCAACTGTACACGTACTTGCAATTGCCGCAGGTTTCCAAAGTTTGAGTGCTGTAGCTGGTGCAATCGGAGCTGTTTGCATCCTTGCAATTGTTTTTTCCCTCACATCTATACGAGGTGATATCTCGATAATTCCGGTAGTTGCAATAATCAGTTCCTGTTGGTGACGAATTTCCATCTACATAATAGTAATTCAAGCCATCACAATCTATTGTTCCACAAGAGGAATCATCATCCATGGCTCGTTCCCCGCCGGAACCGTTGCACTCGGTGCACAGGCCCACGTACGTGCCGGCCGCCGGGTAGGTGACCGTGCAGCTCGATGTGCCGTTGCACTCCTGATCGGCACCGCAAACACCCGGGTCGTCACTGCAGGTGATCGACGCGCCCGTGCACGCGCCGCCGGAGCAATGATCATCGTACGTACACAAGTTGTCATCGTTGCACGGAGCACTGTTGTTCACGTGCCGGCACCCGGATGCCGGGTCGCATGAGTCGTCGGTGCATGTGTTCCCGTCATCACAGGCATCCCCGCAGCCCGTGCAATTCTCCGGCGTTCCCAACTCCGTCTCACAACCAGGCGTGTCACCATGGCAATCCGCCAGGCCATCGTCGCATTGACAATCTCCATCGACGCAGATCTCACCCGGATCACATTGGATAGAGTCACAGGGATCACCGGTGCAATCACCGTCCTGGCATTCTACGAGGCATTCATGCCTGTTCTCCAGGTACTCACACTTGCCATCGACGCAGTCGCCGGCAGGCTCGTAGGTAACCCGGGTATTGCCGTCACAGTATCTCGGCGGCGGCGTCTCGCAGACGATCGCCGTGCCCGAGCAAGTACCCTGAACACATGCGTCAGTTTCCGTGCAAGGATCCCCGTCTGAGCAGGTATCTCCACTCTCGCTCCAGGTGGGCTCTTCGGTGAGCGAATCATACAGGCATGTGAAAACGATGCCGGCACAAGTTGCTTCCTCGCACTGGTTCTCCGGGGTGCATGGCACCGGGCAGTTCACCAGTACACACTCTCCATCTACGCAGCGATGTTCGGGGGGACATTGCATACCCACGCAGTTCCAGTTCGTACACTGTCCTTCATGGCAAACTTCATCACCGGCACAAACTTGCCCCCCGCATTCCAGTGGAAAGCAATCCCCCCGTGCACAGCGCTGCCCCGCCGGGCACTCCACGCCAACGCAGTCCGCCGGTACACACTCCCCCTGGAAGCAGACCTCACCGAAATCCGAGCACTCCTCTTCCCCCCCGCAGTCATTCGGATAGCACCATCCGTTGGCGCATACGGATCCCGGCCCACACTCCACGTTCACGCAAGAATTCCGCTGGCATACCCCGTCGACACACACCTCTCCGTCACCGAAGCAACCCACTTCCGTGCAGTCGGAGGGATAGCAGAAACCACCCGCGCAGCTTTCTCCCGAAGGACACTCGACACCGACGCAGCTTCGCTCGGCGCACTCGTCTTCCACGCAAACTTCCCCGTAGCCCGGGCACTTCTTGGTCTCGCAGTCGATGGGATAGCACTGCCCGGCAGCGCATCGCTCTCCGGGTGGACAATCGACGTCGACACAACTCGACTGCTGGCACTCCTCGTCGATGCAGACCTCTCCCTGCCCGGGACAGTTCCTCCATGTGCAATCCCTTGGGTAGCAGTTTCCCCCGGCACAGGCACTGACTTCATCGCAGACGACATCGAGGCAGGCTATCTCAACGCACTTGTCGTCGAGGCAAACAAACCCCTCCGGGCAGTCGTGAAGCGGGCAGTTGGAAGGCATGCACGTACCTCCGACCAGCACGCCGTCGGGACATTCCTGCTGTGCTTCCCCTGATGAGCAGGTTGCCATGGTAGCGGCAAGTATCACGATATGCACAACCAATACATGCCGCACCAAGCACTTCATTGACTCTCCTTAACCTTCATCTCCCGTATTTATGGTATCATAACACCCCCGATTAGAACAAGGAGAGGTGGCAGACCTGGATCTCCCACCCTGGCTCCAGGACGCACCCGATCTTGGCCACTGGGCCGCGGCTCCGATGCCTGCCGGGCCTCATGTTCTCCCTCGGCCGCGGATTTGCGCGTCCTGACTGGTTGTGGACGATTTTCGCGCGCACT